>CAJNDF010000005.1 GCA_905221455.1 bacterium
TCGGGAAGTAGCTCAGCTTGGTAGAGTACTTGGTTTGGGACCAAGGTGTCGCAGGTTCGAATCCTGTCTTCCCGATTTATTACAGAGATACGTAAACGTATCTTTTTTATTTTAACTAGATATTATATACATTAAGAGAGAATCAGTTTGCTTCTCTCTTTTTTATTTCCTACCCTGTTTAATAAATACTGTAGTTATAGTGGATTGAAGCTGGAATAGTACGCCGTGGTTGCTAAAACATTTCTAGAAATTAATTTAACTTTCCTAGTCGGTTTGTTTACATCTTATTTCAATCCACTATAATTATACACATTGGAATTTAATAGATTTTATAACTCTTATTAATTCTTAATAAAGCAATAGAAGACTTTTTGTTGAACCTATAATATATGTTTAAATGTTATAAAAATTCCTGCTATTATGAGTTTAGATAAGTATTAGTTTATATTATAGTGGAATGGGGTTTGATATTTCTTTTGAGGAAGCTGCCTTAGATTTTTCTACTTGTGTTTTATTGTATAGTGTATCTTGCTTGTTTTGAACAGAATCTTTTATGACATTTGTCATATTACCTCATGACAGAAGCTTCTAGTGGCAGTATATTCAAAGAATTATAATAGATGTATCAAATGGAGGAAGAAGAAATGAGAAATAAAATGATTGTCACAATGAGTTTAGTGGCAGCAGGAGTTATGACCTATCTCATGTTTTCGGGATTGGATGAGGGTTTCTACTATTTTCCTTGGGAGCTTTTTGCTGGCTTTGGAATGATGTCTTGGCTTATCAGAGAAGGTTTGAAATTGGTCAGAGATGTGAAAAAGGAGTTTGAGGAATGAAAAGAGGGATCATCTATTTCTTTATCGGCCTGTCACTCTTGGTATGGTTAGTGGAAATGTTTACTGGTTGGTTTGACCAAAACTTACTTTGCCAATTTATTCGTGGTGCTTTGGGGGTTGGATTTATGATTTTCGTTGTTTTCCCTATAGGAATGGAGTGGTTGAAAGGAGAATCTCATGACTGTGATTAAAGTTGAGAAATTGAGTAAGAAAATAAAAGACAAGGAGATCTTGCGGAACATCTCTTTTGAAATCAACGATGGTGAATGTGTTGCCTTAATTGGTCCAAATGGTGCCGGAAAGACAACACTCTTAGACTGTTTGCTTGGAGATAAACTGGTCACAAGCGGTCAAGTATCTATTCAAGGTTTACCAGTGACGAGTTCTAAGTTAGATTATACTAGGGCTTACCTTCCTCAAGAGAATGTGATTGTACAGAAATTAAAGGTTAAGGAGTTGATTGCCTTCTTTCAAAGTATTTATCCAAATCCTTTGAGCGACCAGGAAATTGATCAACTATTGCAGTTTGGCAAGCAACAAAAAGAACAGTTGGCAGAAAAATTGTCAGGTGGGCAGAAGCGTCTCTTCTCTTTTGTCTTAACCTTAATTGGGCGACCAAAGTTGGTCTTTTTAGATGAGCCTACTTCGGCCATGGATACATCAACTCGTCAACGTTTTTGGGAAATTATTCAGGAGCTAAAAGAGCAAGGAGTCACGATTCTCTATTCGTCTCATTATATTGAAGAGGTAGAGCATACGGCTGACCGGATTTTGGTTTTAAATAAGGGAGAGTTGATTCGTGATACGACGCCTCTAGCTATGCGTAGTGAGGGAATTGAAAAGCACTTTATCCTTCCTCTAGCATACAAGGAAGTCATTGAGCAGTCTAACTTGGTTGAAAACTGGTCACAAAAACAAGATGCTTTGCAAGTAGTCACTCGAAAAGCAGATGCTTTCTGGGAACTGTTAGTCAGAGCAGGATGTAGGATTCAAGAAATTGAAGTCAATAATCGCAGTTTGCTGGATACAATCTTTGAAGAAACACAAAAGGGAGATGACTAAGATGAAACGATTGATCGCACTAAACAAGATAGAATTTCTATTGACCAAACGACAATTAGTAACTTATCTATTGTCAGTAGGGATGCCGACGGCCTTCTATTTATTCTTTTCAGGCATGTATCAGGACACACCAGGTGGGCCAGCTAATTTTATGCGTGATTACCTCATCTCCATGACGGCTTTTTCCATGATGTCGACTGCTATGTTTTCATTTCCAGCTGTCTTATATACTGACAAGATTAACAACTGGCAGAAAACATTACGTCATAGCCCTGTAAATATGGTAGAATATTATCTATCAAAGATAACAAGTATGATGGTTGATTATTTGGTTTCAATCTTGGTGGTTTTCTCAGTTGGGCATTTTGTAAGAGGTGTGGATATGTCTCTTGGAAATTGGATTGGGGCGGCGCTCTTGCTGATAGTAGGAAGTATTGCCTTTGTAGCGATTGGTTTGACCTTGACGCTGTTACCAACTAGTCAGCTGATGTCTGTCGTGGGCAATCTTCTTTATCTAGGTTTGGCTGTTTTAGGCGGACTCTGGATGCCCATCTCTTTATTTCCAGACTGGATGCAAGCAATCGGTAAGTGCCTACCAACCTATCAGTTGATGGAGTTGCTCAAGACCTTCTTAAACGAGGGTGGCATCAATCTATCAGCCACAGTTTATCTACTTGTTTTTTCAGCAGTTTTATTTGGTTTGACCATTTACCTTCAAGGTCATAAGGAGAATGCTTAATGCTTGAAAGACTGAAAAGCATAGACTATATGTATTGGGCCAGTTTGATTTTTATGGTTTTTCCCATCGTTCCTGTAGTGACTGGGGAGCTTCCTAGCTGGCATTTATTGATTGATATTCTATTTGTAGTGGCTTACTTAGGCGTTTTAACCACCAAGAGCCAGCGCTTATCCTGGCTCTTTTGGATTATCATGCTAGCCTATGTAGCTGGCTATACCGCCTTTGTTGGTGTAAATTATATCTGGTTCTTCTTTTTCCTTGCTAATCTCTTAATTTATCATTTCGGCGTACGTAGTTTTAATTCTTTACATGTCCGGACTTTTCTCCTTGCTCAATTCCTTGTTGTGGGGCAACTTTTGATTTTTCAGGAAATCGAAGTTGAGTTTCTAGTCTATCTGTTTGGAATTCTTACCTTTGTCGATTTAATGACTTTTGGCTTGGTTCGGATTCGCATTGTCGAGGATTTGAAAGAAGCTCAGACTAAGCAAAATGCCCAGATAAATCTATTGCTAGCAGAAAATGAGCGCAATCGTATCGGTCAGGATTTGCATGATAGTCTGGGACACACCTTTGCTATGCTTAGTGTCAAGGCAGATTTGGTATTACAGTTATTACAGATGCAGGCTTATCCACAAGTGGAAAAGGAATTAAGAGAAATACAGCAAATTAGCAAAGAATCAATGCGTGAAGTTCGAACGATTGTGGAAAATCTTAAGTCTAGAACTTTGACATCCGAACTAGAGACTGTGAAAAAGATGTTAGAAATTGCTGGAATTGAGGTGGAAACGGATAACCAACTAGATACTGCTAGCCTTACTCAGGAATTGGAGTCAACGGCTTCCATGATTTTGCTTGAGTTAGTGACCAATATCATCAAACATGCCAATGCGTCTAAAGCTTACTTAAAATTAGAACGGACAGAGAAGGAACTCATTCTAGCAGTAAGTGATGATGGCTGTGGTTTCGCTTCTATAAAGGGTGATGAGCTCCATACAGTCCGAGAACGTATCCTTCCATTTTCAGGAGAAGTAAGTGTAATCAGTCAGAAACATCCAACGGAAGTGCAGGTTCGACTACCTTATAAGGAGAGAAACTAAGATGAAACTACTTGTTGCAGAAGATCAAAGTATGTTACGAGATGCCATGTGCCAGTTGCTTGCTTTTCAAGCAGATGTAGAGTTTGTCCTACAAGCCAAGAATGGACAAGAAGCAATCCAACTCTTAGAAAAAGAGTCTGTGGATATCGCTATTCTTGACGTAGAAATGCCTGTTAAGACAGGTCTCGAAGTGCTGGAATGGGTACGAGCAGAAAAGCTAGAAACAAAGGTGGTTGTGGTAACGACCTTCAAGCGTCCTGGGTATTTTGAACGTGCGGTCAAGGCTGGAGTGGATGCTTATGTCTTAAAAGAAAGAAGCATTGCAGACCTCATGCAAACCTTGCACACTGTTCTCGAAGGACGTAAGGAATATTCGCCTGAATTGATGGAAGTGGTGATGACGCATCCTAACCCGTTAACAGAGCAAGAAATCGCCGTTTTAAAGGGAATTGCTCAAGGCTTGTCTAACCAAGAAATTGCAGATCAACTTTATTTATCAAACGGAACTGTCCGAAACTATGTCACCAATATTCTTTCTAAACTAGATGCTGCTAATCGAACAGATGCAGCTAATATCGCGAGAGAATCTGGCTGGTTGTGATGATATAATGTTTTTCTGAACATTATGTGCTCAAATTGATGGGATTGAATGAAACAATACCTAATTTTAGGAGGGACTTATTCCTCCTTTTCTTTCTTTTGGGAGCAATACAAAAGAGCTAAAAATAACAATAAAAAAGAAAAATATCTTGACAAGCAAGGGAAAAATTTGTTACAATAATAGACGGTACTTTTTACTTTTGGTCTCTCAAGAGTGTACAGGGACGTGCTGACAAATGTTGCAAAAGTACACACAGATGATAGCTGTCACCAAGTGTATCATCACCAAAAATAAAAAAACACAGGAGAATGTAGATGCCTACAATTAACCAATTGGTTCGCAAACCGCGTAAATCAAAAGTAGAAAAATCTAAATCACCAGCTTTGAACGTTGGTTACAACAGTCATAAAAAAGTTCAAACAAACGTTTCTTCACCACAAAAACGTGGTGTTGCAACTCGTGTTGGAACAATGACACCTAAAAAACCTAACTCAGCCCTTCGTAAATTCGCTCGTGTACGTTTGAGCAACCTTATCGAAGTTACTGCCTACATCCCAGGTATCGGACACAACTTGCAAGAGCACAGCGTGGTTCTTCTTCGCGGTGGACGTGTAAAAGACCTTCCAGGGGTACGTTACCATATCGTCCGTGGTGCACTTGATACTGCAGGTGTTAACGATCGTAAACAAGGCCGTTCTAAATACGGTACTAAACGTCCAAAAGCATAAGGAAAGGGGATAAAGAGAAATGAGTCGTAAAAATAGAGCTCCAAAACGTGACGTATTGCCAGATCCGCTTTACAATTCACAACTAGTTACTCGTCTTATCAACCGCGTTATGCTTGATGGTAAACGTGGTACAGCTGCTTCAATCGTTTACGGTGCTTTTGAGCAAATCAAAGAAGCTACTGGCAACGATGCACTTGAAGTATTTGAAACAGCTATGGAAAACATCATGCCTGTACTTGAAGTACGTGCACGTCGTGTTGGTGGTTCTAACTACCAAGTCCCAGTTGAAGTTCGTCCAGAACGTCGTACAACACTTGGACTTCGTTGGTTGGTAACAATTGCTCGTCTTCGTGGTGAACACACAATGCAAGATCGTCTTGCAAAAGAAATCTTGGATGCTGCTAACAACACTGGTGCAGCAGTTAAGAAACGTGAAGACACTCACCGTATGGCTGAAGCTAACCGTGCATTCGCACACTTCCGTTGGTAAGAATAAGATACTAAGGGCGTTAAAAAAGCGACTGAAAATTAGGAAGCTTGACGCGGAATCAACGATTCTAGGAAAGCTTATCTATTTTCCAAGCTTTTAGCCTGAGTTCAATTGAGCTCAATCAGCTCTTAGCTACAACTCAACTTACCAGCATGTAAGTTGAAACCAACAATAGCATGAAAACATTGAGAACGGGTAGGTCCTGCCTATCCGTTTTTATTAAAATCGTGTTATAATAGAATAGAAATCAAAAATAAATAGGAGAAATAAACCTCATGGCACGCGAATTTTCACTTGAAAAAACTCGTAATATCGGTATCATGGCTCACGTCGATGCTGGTAAAACAACAACTACTGAGCGTATTCTTTACTACACTGGTAAAATCCACAAAATCGGTGAAACTCACGAAGGTGCGTCACAAATGGACTGGATGGAGCAAGAGCAAGAACGTGGTATCACTATCACATCTGCTGCGACAACAGCTCAATGGAACAACCACCGCGTAAACATCATCGACACACCAGGACACGTGGACTTCACAATCGAAGTACAACGTTCTCTTCGTGTATTGGATGGTGCGGTTACCGTTCTTGACTCACAATCAGGTGTTGAGCCTCAAACTGAAACAGTTTGGCGTCAAGCAACTGAGTACGGAGTTCCACGTATCGTATTTGCCAACAAAATGGATAAAATCGGTGCTGACTTCCTTTACTCTGTAAGCACACTTCACGATCGTCTTCAAGCAAATGCACACCCAATCCAATTGCCAATCGGTTCTGAAGATGACTTCCGTGGTATCATCGACTTGATCAAGATGAAAGCTGAAATCTATACTAATGACCTTGGTACAGATATCCTTGAAGAAGACATCCCAGCTGAATACCTTGACCAAGCACAAGAATACCGTGAAAAATTGGTTGAAGCAGTTGCTGAAACTGACGAAGAATTGATGATGAAATACCTCGAAGGTGAAGAAATCACTAACGAAGAATTGAAAGCTGGTATCCGTAAAGCGACTATCAACGTTGAATTCTTCCCAGTATTGTGTGGTTCAGCCTTCAAAAACAAAGGTGTTCAATTGATGCTTGATGCGGTTATCGACTACCTTCCAAGCCCACTTGACATCCCAGCGATCAAAGGTATCAACCCAGATACAGATGCTGAAGAAACTCGTCCAGCATCTGACGAAGAGCCATTTGCAGCTCTTGCCTTCAAGATTATGACTGACCCATTCGTAGGTCGTTTGACATTCTTCCGTGTTTACTCAGGTGTGCTTCAATCAGGTTCATACGTATTGAACACTTCTAAAGGTAAACGTGAACGTATCGGACGTATCCTTCAGATGCACGCTAACAGCCGCCAAGAAATCGACACTGTTTACTCAGGTGATATCGCTGCTGCCGTTGGTTTGAAAGATACTACAACTGGTGACTCTTTGACAGATGAAAAAGCTAAAATCATCCTTGAGTCAATCAACGTTCCAGAACCAGTTATCCAATTGATGGTTGAGCCAAAATCTAAAGCAGACCAAGACAAGATGGGTATCGCCCTTCAAAAATTGGCTGAAGAAGATCCAACATTCCGCGTTGAAACAAACGTTGAAACTGGTGAAACAGTTATCTCAGGTATGGGTGAGCTTCACCTTGACGTCCTTGTTGACCGTATGCGTCGTGAGTTCAAAGTTGAAGCGAACGTGGGTGCTCCTCAAGTATCTTACCGTGAAACATTCCGCGCTTCTACTCAAGCACGTGGATTCTTCAAACGTCAGTCTGGTGGTAAAGGTCAATTTGGTGATGTATGGATTGAATTTACTCCAAACGAAGAAGGTAAAGGATTCGAATTCGAAAACGCAATCGTCGGTGGTGTGGTTCCTCGTGAATTTATCCCAGCGGTTGAAAAAGGTTTGGTAGAATCTATGGCTAATGGTGTTCTTGCAGGTTACCCAATGGTTGACGTTAAAGCTAAGCTTTACGATGGTTCATACCACGATGTCGACTCATCTGAAACTGCCTTCAAGATCGCGGCTTCACTTGCCCTTAAAGAAGCTGCTAAATCAGCACAACCAGCTATCCTTGAACCAATGATGCTTGTAACAATCACTGTTCCAGAAGAAAACCTTGGTGATGTTATGGGTCACGTAACTGCTCGTCGTGGACGTGTAGATGGTATGGAAGCACATGGTAACAGCCAAATTGTTCGTGCTTACGTTCCACTTGCTGAAATGTTCGGTTACGCAACAGTTCTTCGTTCTGCATCTCAAGGACGTGGTACATTCATGATGGTATTTGACCACTACGAAGATGTACCTAAGTCAGTACAAGAAGAAATCATTAAGAAAAACAAAGGTGAAGACTAATCAGTCCTCACTCTAAAGGAAGTCGCTTAGTGGCTTCCTTTTGTCTTTAGAAAATACCTCTAAATATGGTAAAATAGTAGGAGAATAATGTGAGGAAAATGAATGTCAAACAGTTTTGAAATTTTGATGAATCAACTGGGGATGTCTGCTGAAATGAGACAGGATCCTGCTTTATTACAGGCTGAAATTGAGCGAGTTGTGGTTCATAAAATTAGTAAGGTATGGGAGTTTCATTTCGTATTTTCTAATATATTACCGATTGAAATCTTTTTAGAATTAAAGAAGGGTTTGAGTGAGGAATTTTCTAAGACAGGCAATAAAGCTATTTTCGAAATCAAGGCTCTGTCTCAAGAATTTTCAAATCAACTCTTGCAGTCCTACTATAGAGAGGCTTTTTCTGAGGGTCCATGTGCTAGTCAAGGTTTTAAGTCTCTTTATCAAAATTTGCAAGTTCGTGCTGAAGGTAATCAACTCTTTATTGAAGGTTCAGAGGCGATTGATAAGGAACATTTTAAGAAAAATCATCTTCCTAATTTAGCTAAACAACTTGAAAAATTTGGTTTTCCTACTTTTAACTGTCAAGTAGAGAAGAATGATGTGCTGACTCAAGAGCAGGAAGAAGCCTTTCAAGCTGAAAATGAGCAGATTGTTCAAGCTGCCAATGAGGAAGCTCTCCGTGCTATGGAGCAACTGGAGCAGCTGGCACCTCCTCCAGTAGAAGAGAAGCCAGCCTTTGATTTTCAGGCCAAAAAGGCTGCCGCTAAACCGAAGTTGGATAAGGCTGAGATTACTCCTATGATCGAAGTGACGACTGAGGAAAATCGTCTGGTCTTTGAAGGGGTTGTTTTTGATGTGGAGCAAAAAGTGACTAGAACAGGTCGTGTTTTGATCAACTTTAAAATGACGGATTACACTTCAAGTTTTTCTATGCAAAAGTGGGTTAAAAATGAGGAAGAGGCTCAGAAATTTGACCTCATCAAGAAGAATTCTTGGCTCCGAGTGCGTGGGAATGTGGAGATGAATAACTTCACACGCGATTTGACTATGAATGTGCAGGATGTGCAGGAAGTTGTTCACTATGATCGGAAGGATTTGATGCCAGAAGGTGAGCGTCGGGTTGAGTTTCATGCTCATACTAACATGTCGACCATGGATGCTCTACCAGAGGTTGAAGAAATCGTTGCGACAGCTGCTAAGTGGGGACACAAGGCGGTTGCCATTACCGACCACGGGAATGTCCAGTCCTTCCCACACGGCTATAAGGCGGCTAAGAAAGCGGGAATCCAGCTAATCTATGGAATGGAAGCCAATATCGTAGAGGACCGTGTCCCTATCGTCTATAACGAAGTGGAGCTGGACTTGTCGGAAGCGACCTACGTGGTCTTTGACGTGGAAACGACGGGACTTTCAGCCATCTACAATGACTTGATTCAGGTTGCGGCCTCTAAGATGTATAAGGGGAATGTCATTGCTGAATTTGATGAATTTATCAATCCTGGGCATCCTTTGTCAGCCTTTACCACGGAGTTGACTGGTATTACAGATGATCATGTCAAAAATGCTAAACCAATGGAACAAGTTCTGCAAGAATTTCAAGAGTTTTGTAAGGATACAGTCTTAGTTGCCCATAATGCCACCTTTGACGTTGGCTTTATGAATGCCAACTATGAGCGTCATGGTCTTCCAAAGATTAGTCAGCCAGTTATTGATACGCTGGAGTTTGCTAGAAATCTCTATCCTGAGTATAAACGTCATGGTTTGGGGCCTTTGACCAAGCGTTTTGGTGTGGCCTTGGAACATCACCACATGGCCAACTACGATGCGGAAGCTACTGGTCGTCTGCTTTTCATCTTTATCAAAGAGGTAGCAGAAAAACATGGTGTGACCAATCTGGCTAGACTCAATATTGATTTGATTAGTCCAGATTCTTATAAAAAAGCTCGGATCAAGCATGCGACTATTTATGTCAAGAATCAGGTGGGGCTGAAAAATATCTTTAAACTGGTTTCTTTGTCTAATACCAAGTATTTTGAAGGGGTACCACGGATTCCGAGAACGGTTCTAGATGACCATCGGGAAGGTTTGATTTTAGGTTCAGCTTGCTCTGAAGGTGAAGTTTTTGATGCAGTCGTTTCCCAAGGTGTGGATGCGGCGGTTGAGGTGGCCAAGTATTATGACTTTATTGAGGTCATGCCACCAGCTATATATGCACCTTTGATTGCTAAGGAGCAGGTTAAGGATATGGAGGAGCTCCAGACTATTATCAAGAGTTTGATAGAGGTTGGAGACCGCCTTGGTAAGCCCGTTTTGGCTACGGGAAATGTCCATTATATCGAACCAGAAGAAGAGATTTATCGAGAAATTATCGTCCGTAGTTTGGGTCAGGGGGCGATGATTAACAGAACGATTGGTCATGGTGAACATGCTCAACCAGCTCCTCTCCCAAAAGCCCATTTTAGAACGACAAATGAGATGTTGGATGAATTTGCCTTCTTGGGGGAGGATTTGGCTCGTAAACTGGTTATTGAAAATCCCAATACTTTGGCAGAAACCTTTGAGCCCGTTGAGGTTGTAAAAGGGGACTTGTATACGCCTTTCATCGATAAAGCTGAAGAAACAGTCGCTGAGCTGACCTATAAGAAAGCTTTTGAGATTTATGGAAATCCGCTACCAGATATCGTTGATTTGCGGATTGAAAAAGAACTAACCTCTATTCTGGGGAATGGATTTGCCGTGATTTATCTGGCTTCCCAGATGCTGGTACAACGTTCCAATGAACGGGGCTACTTGGTTGGTTCTCGTGGATCTGTCGGTTCCAGTTTCGTTGCGGCCATGATTGGGATTACCGAGGTTAATCCTCTCTCTCCTCACTATGTCTGTGGCCAGTGTCAGTACAGCGAATTTATCACCGATGGTTCTTACGGTTCAGGTTTTGATATGCCCAATAAGGATTGTCCAAAGTGTGGTCATAAACTCAGCAAAAATGGGCAGGATATTCCGTTTGAGACCTTCCTCGGTTTTGATGGGGACAAGGTTCCTGATATTGACTTGAACTTCTCGGGGGAAGATCAGCCTAGCGCCCACTTGGATGTGCGTGATATCTTTGGTGAAGAATATGCCTTCCGTGCAGGAACGGTTGGTACGGTGGCTGCTAAGACTGCCTATGGATTTGTCAAGGGCTATGAGAGAGATTATGGCAAGTTTTATCGTGATGCAGAGGTGGAACGCCTCGCTCAAGGTGCAGCTGGTGTCAAGCGGACGACGGGACAACACCCGGGGGGAATTGTTGTTATTCCTAACTACATGGATGTCTATGATTTTACGCCTGTCCAGTATCCAGCGGATGACGTGACGGCTGAATGGCAAACGACTCACTTTAACTTCCACGATATCGATGAGAACGTCCTCAAACTCGATGTACTGGGACATGATGATCCGACCATGATTCGGAAACTGCAGGACTTGTCTGGGATTGATCCTAATGAAATCCCTATGGATGACGAAGGCGTGATGGCTCTCTTTTCTGGGACTGATGTGCTAGGGGTAACACCTGAGCAAATCGGAACGCCAACGGGTATGCTAGGGATTCCAGAGTTTGGAACCAACTTTGTACGTGGGATGGTAGATGAGACGCATCCGACGACTTTTGCGGAGTTGCTGCAGTTGTCTGGATTGTCCCACGGTACCGATGTTTGGTTGGGAAATGCTCAGGATTTGATTAAGCAGGGGATTGCGGATTTGTCGACCGTTATCGGTTGTCGGGACGACATCATGGTTTATCTCATGCATGCTGGTCTAGAGCCTAAGATGGCCTTTACCATCATGGAACGGGTACGTAAGGGCTTGTGGCTGAAGATTTCCGAAGAGGAGCGAAATGGCTACATCGAAGCCATGAAGGCCAATAAGGTGCCAGAGTGGTATATCGAGTCCTGTGGGAAAATCAAGTATATGTTCCCTAAAGCCCATGCGGCAGCCTACGTTATGATGGCCTTGCGTGTGGCCTACTTCAAGGTTCACCATCCCATTTATTATTACTGTGCTTACTTCTCAATCCGCGCTAAGGCTTTTGATATCAAGACTATGGGTGCAGGCTTGGATGCTATCAAGCGCAGAATGGAAGAAATTGCTGAAAAACGGAAGAACAATGAAGCTTCTAATGTGGAAATTGACCTCTATACAACTCTTGAGATTGTTAATGAGATGTGGGAGCGTGGTTTCAAGTTTGGGAAACTCGATCTCTACCGTAGTCAGGCGACAGAGTTCCTTATCGATGGTGATACCCTCATTCCGCCATTTGTAGCAATGGATGGTCTGGGAGAGAACGTTGCTAAGCAGTTGGTACGAGCGCGTGAAGAGGGAGAATTTCTTTCTAAAACAGAATTACGCAAGCGTGGCGGACTTTCCTCAACCTTGGTTGAAAAGATGGATGAAATGGGCATTCTCGGCAATATGCCAGAGGATAACCAGTTGAGTTTGTTTGATGATTTGTTTTAAAAAATTGCTTATTTTGATCAAGTGGACAAAATATGTCCACTTGATTTGTTATAATTCTCTTAAAAATAATAGAAAAGAGAGTATAATATGGTGAATCAAGAAATTTTAAATTCTAATGTGTCAATTGAAGAGGAAATTTATAATTTTGAAAAAGGCTTGAAAGATGATGGGAATGATTGGACCGGATTCCCACAAATAGACTTAAAAGAAGATTCTCAATGTATTTACATTTGCGGTATTTCAGAGACTGATAGATGGCATTTGTTTTATTATACGTTAACTAAAATAAAACCTGTTACTCCAATAGCATCACTTGCATATTATCGAGTGAGAGATAATTTGATTTTTTCTAAACATAGTCAATGGATAAAACTGCAAATGGGGTATACAGAGTATGATTTGATTTTTCTGGATGGAGTTCAATTTTTGGGAGAGGCTGATCAAAGGGTACAGGAATACTGGATGCAGCGATTCAAAGAGAGTAAGAAAAGAAACAAACTCTTCATTGTATATTCAGACTGCTTACCCGAAGACTTAAAAAATATGCCTGAATCCGTAGTTGAGTTCTTCGAATCTGGCATAGTGGTACAGTTGAAATCATCTAAGGGCTAGTTTATTTTGCTTTAATCGTTTTGAATATAAAGTGCTAGTTAGACTATAGAAGTGATAATAATGTACTAGAAATAGTATTGTTTGAATAATATGTAGAAGGACTGGAAATGAATGATCAAGAGAGACTGCTAACGATTTTTTTACGTTTACAGTTTGGGACTCCGTTAGGAAAAAAGCAACTGGCTCAGGAATTTGAGGTTAGTGAAAAGACGATACAGAGAGATTTTTCGCTACTCCGTGATATTTTATCTAGTCACACCAGTTATAGTGGAGATTTACTTTATAACCGTAAAACGAATAAGTATTGTTTAGCAAGTAAGTCAGTTTTTAATAAAAAGGATATTCTCGTTATTTCAAAGATTTTATTGGAAAATCGAGCACTGAATAGACCAGAAATTGCTAGCTTACTACATAATTTACTGGTCTTAGTTCCCCGTGATGATCGGAAAGAAATCGAGCAGATTATTGGAAGTGAAAAGCTGAACTATGCTCCCTTAACGGATCAACAAAATAGAATAGAGAAAATTTGGAATTTATCAGAAGCTATTTTGTATGAACAGGTTCTAGACATTATCTATCAAAAACCTTATTCTGAGTCTTCTAAGAGACAGACTGTTTTGCCAGTCTCTCTTTATTATGATAGTCATTATTTCTATCTGGTTGTCTACCAGTTGAAACATGCTACTTATATTACTTTAAGAGTAGACCGTATCCAGTCCTGGTCTCTTAGTGATATAGAGAAACCCTCTATTTCTTATCGAGATAAATTTAGAGATGGCGACATTCGTAACGAGAGAGTAGATGCTTTTATCGGGAAGAAAATCAGTATTGAAATCGAGTATTTGTACGATCCGACGATTGTGACGGATCAATTTCCAAATGCAAAAATAGTTGGGAAAAATGGCTACTGGACTCATTTTAAGTTTGAGAGTCAGCACACACCGGGGCTTAAACGCTGGTTGCTGGGGCAAGGGGAAGCAGTTACTGTTTTGTCTCCTCGGATTTTAGTAGAGGATATGAAGCAAACAGTTAAAGAAATGATAGATAAATATAGATGAGGATAAAATGACTATTCAATTTACTTCTAAAAAGGTTGGAGAACTATTGAAAGAAGAGAATTTGCGGATTCCTTCTTATCAAAGACCATATAAATGGAACAGAAAACATATCCGTAATCTTTTTTATGATTTACGAGATGCTATGGGAAAAAAGGAATATCAGATTGGTTCCGTTATCTTGCATGAAATCTTGCATGAAAAGGAAAAATACTTAGATATTGTCGATGGACAGCAACGGCTAATTTCTATTTCCTTGTTTCTTCATTTATTAGATGATTTAGAGAATTATAAGGGTGCTAATCAACTGTTGAGTGCTGAATTTGGAGAGATATCTTGCTATCATGCGAGTGAAAATTATAATGAGTGGAAAAATTTGACTCAATTGGTTGGCGAAAATGAGGCAAAAGATATTTGCAACTTTTTATTAGAGAATTGTGCTGTCTCTGTGATTACTATGCCACAGAAACTATTATCAGAGGCCTTTCAGCTATTTGATTCTCAGAATAATCGTGGAAAATCTCTAGAACCTCATGATTTGCTCAAAGCCTATCATCTTCGCAAACAAGATTCCGAAGATGAAAGAATTGTGGAAAAGTGGGAGCAATTTGTAGAGGATAAAGATTTAAGTCTCAAAGAGTTATTTGATAAACATCTTTTTCGTATGAGACGTTGGTCGCGAGGAGAGGCAGGATTAACAAACAAGCGTTATGGATCTTATCTCCGTTTTACAGAGGATTTTATTGACGATTTTAAAGGCGTTGATTTGAATCAGAACTTTCCATATCTAGAATTGTATCGTCATATTGAAAATCTCCCTATGCCAATTACTATGCCAATCATTGATGGAAGTAAATTTTTTGAGTATATTGAATCTGCTCATAGAACTATTAAAGAACATAAAGATTTTTTAAATGCAGAGTTAGGATTTTCTGATGAATCTGAAGGGGAAGAAAAAAATGTAGCTTACCCAGAAGGTATGTTAAACATTTACAATAGCTCAAAAGGACGCTATCTTAAATGTCACAATATATTCCTAAATATTTGCTCGCTTTTCGCAGATAGATTTGGAAAAGAGGAGCTATCAAAGGAGATAGTAGAGACCTTGTTTATTTGGTCTTACTACCCTCGAGTTAAGTCTAAAGCCATATATGATGCAACTGTTGGGAACTATGCCTCTGGTGGAAGGTTTAGACAAAAAGAGGTTCAAAAGCTATTTCAACTTTTATCTCATGCTGTCACTCCGAATGATTTCATGGTCAAGATAGATAGAGAGTTATTTGAAAATTATACTGTGGATAAGATTATAGAAGAGGAAAAAGATAAATGGTAGAAACACATATAAGCTTATCAGTTAATCGTTTGTTAAATGAAGATACCTATGCCATTCCTCTTTATCAGAGAAATTTTGCCTGGACTTATGATGAAATTGAGCAGTTATTGAACGACGTAGCAGATGCTTTTCAAGAAAATAGAGACAATTATTATTATATTGGAACATTGGTCGTTAATAAAGAGAATGACATTTTCAAAATCATAGATGGACAACAACGAACAACAGCCCTTAATTTGATTGCCTTAGCTTTGAAGAATGAGTTTGGTTTTGATAGATTGAAAGCTGTCAATCTTACTTTCCCAGCGCGGAAGAAATCAAATGAGAATATTCAAAAGCTATTTACCAAGCAAGAAATTTCAGAGGGCGATGAAAATGAGTTGACTAGAGGCTACAGACATGCTAAAGACGCATTGAAAAAAGTGTTAGAAGAGCGCCAACTGGCTCCTCAATCTTTCGTTGATTATCTTTTTAAGAAGGTCATCATTTTTCGGAGTATACTTCCTGAAGATTTAGATTTGAATCTTTATTTCGAACGTTTCAACTCTCGAGGTGAACAACTAGAGGCTCATGAGATTCTTAAGGCACAAATGATGTCTAAATTTGGTGAAGATCAAGAAATGGCACAAAAATTTGCGAGAATTTGGGAAGCCTGTGCAGAGTTTGATAAGCCGGTAATAAAAACTTTTCAAATCCGAAGTAGACCAAACAATACTGATGAAGAGGGGGAGAAAATTTTTGGTAAAGAATTTACTAACTTCAAATTGGAAAGTGTATTTGAGAAAATAAGAGTAAAAAAAATTGAGCAACGAAGTTTACTAGATGCAATTACTCAGACAAAATATGAAAGTAGTAGATTAGTAAATAATGGAGCAGATATTTCAAATTATACGACTGTAATTGATTTTCCAACATTTTTACTTCAAGTTTTTTTCATCATGGAAGGAAATGCCGAAACTACATTTGATGATAAAAAATTATTGAAAATTTTTGAAATTGAACGACGAGATAGAGAATGGGTCCAACAATTTGGGCAACTACTTCTGACTATGAAGCATATATTTGATACGCTTATCGTAAAAAATGTCCAATTAGAAAATGAAACTGAATGGCAAATCAAACGAGGTCAGTATGAGACATATCAACGAAATGAAAATGGAGGATGGAAATATGTTCGAATTAATTTTCAAAAAAATACTTTTGACAATTTAAACAAAAATATTATCCTCCTTCAATCTATGTTTGCTGTGACCTTTACTGCTAATCGTGATAGTCGTTGGTTATATGAAATCTTACAATTTCTCTTTAACCGTATTGAAGAGTTAAATCAAGCAGAATTTGCTGGTTCGTTTAAGAATTTTCTTGAGAAAATGGCAGTGAGATATGCTGAGGAAAGATTGTTCACTGAAGATAAAAGTATCAAAACATATAGGGAAATTCCTGTTTATGCTTTTAACTTTGTAGATTATGTTTTATGGAAAAATCGTGAAGAATTGAAGAAAGATTACGATATTAAGTTTGAAGATTTCAAATTTGCATATCGTCGCTCCGTAGAACATTGGTATCCTCAGAATCCAAATGGACATGATGGAGAAAGCCAATTACCTGCTGAGTTTTTACATTCCTTTGGCAACCTTTGTATTATTACCGATAGGCAGAACTCTAGGTTTGGCAACTCCTATCCAGAGGCTAAATTAGAACAATGGGAAAGAGAAGGAATATTCCATCGTCAGAGTTTAAAATTACAGATGATGGCAAAGATAACTTCTAAAAAAGATGATGGTTGGGGTCCGAAACAAATAACAGAACTGGAAAAAGAGATTTTGACTAGGGTAAATCATTTTATAGAAAATAAGACATCAGAACAACTATAATCATCTATCCAAAGAGGCTAACGTATATCTAATAGATTTACATTAGCCTTCTTTTTTGTTAAAATAATAAATAGAAAGAGGGTGAGAGTATGTCAAAGACGAGCATGAGCATCCGTTTGGATAGTGAGGTTAAGGAGCAGGCCCAACAGGTGTTTAATAATCTGGGAATGGATATGACAACAGCTATCAATATTTTCCTTCGTCAGGCCATTCAATATCAGGGTTTACCTTTCGATGTCAGACTAGACGAGAATCGGAAATTGCTCCAAGTGTTAACGGATTTAGACCAAAATCGTAATATGAGTCAGTCTTTTGAATCAGTCTCAGATTTGATGGAGGACTTACGTGCTTAAGATTCGTTATCATAAACAGTTTAAAAAAGATTTTAAGTTGGCTATTAAGCGTGGTTTGAAGGCAGAATTATTAGAAGAAGTTTTGAATTTTCTGATTCAAGAAAAAGAACTCCCTGCTAGATATCGTGATCATCAATTAACGGCATCTAAGCATTTTCAAGGAGTTCGTGAATGCCATGTCCAGCCAGATTGGCTTTTGGTCTATAAAGTAGACAAGTCGGAATTGATTTTAAACTTGTTAAGGACAGGCAGTCATAGTGATTTGTTTTAATAAATTTTAAGGGGGTTCTCATGAAACTTAGAATCTTTGCGGAAGACAAACCAGCTCAAAAGTTTTTGACTATCAGTTAGAGCTGGCAGATGAAACAATTCTTCTATTGACAGCACTCTTGTCAGGTGCTATTGCTTTGGCAGGATTATTTTCTGCTTTGAAAGAAAAATAACAATAGAAAAGGAAAAACAAAATGGTTTTACCAAATTTTAAAGAAAATCTAGAAAAATATGCGAAATTATTGGTTGCGAACGGAATTAATGTGCAACCTGGTCACACTTTGGCTCTTTCTATCGATGTGGAGCAACGTGAGTTGGCTCACTTAATCGTCAAAGAAGCTTATGCTTTGGGTGCACATGAGGTGATCGTTCAGTGGACAGATGATGTCATCAACCGTGAGAAATTCCTCCACGCACCGATGGAACGTTTGGACAATGTGCCAGAATACAAGATTGCTGAGATGAACTATCTCTTGGAGAACAAGGCTAGCCGTCTTGGGGTTCGTTCTTCTGACCCAGGTTCCTTGAACGGAGTGGACGCTGACAAGCTTTCGGCTTCTGCCAAAGCTATGGGACTTGCCATGAAGCCGATGCGTATCGCAACGCAATCCAATAAGGTTAGCTGGACTGTAGCCGCTGCTGCTGGACTTGAGTGGGCTAAGAAGGTCTTTCCAAATGCTACGAGCGACGAAGAGGCAGTCGATCTCCTTTGGGACCAAATCTTCACAACCTGCCGTGTCTACGAAGAAGATCCTGTTAAGGCTTGGGAAGAGCATGCGGCTATCCTCAAGAGCAAGGCCGACATGCTTAATAAAGAGCAATTTTCAGCCCTTCATTATACAGCGCCAGGAACAGATTTGATACTTGGTTTGCCGAAAAACCATGTTTGGGAATCAGCTGGTGCTATCAATGCACAGGGAGAAGGATTCTTGCCAAATATGCCGACAGAAGAAGTCTTCACAGCGCCAGACTTCCGTCGTGCAGATGGTTATGTGACTTCTACAAAACCGCTTAGCTATAATGGAAATATCATCGAAGGTATTAAGGTAACCTTTAAGGATGGACAAATCGTTGACATCACTGCTGAGAAGGGCGATCAAGTCATGAAAGACCTTGTCTTTGAAAATGCGGGTGCGCGTGCCTTGGGTGAATGTGCCTTGGTACCAGATCCAAGCCCAATTTCTCAGTCAGGCATTACCTTCTTCAACACCCTTTTTGATGAAAATGCTTCAAACCACTTGGCCATCGGTGCTGCCTATGCGACCAGCGTTGTTGGGGGAGCAGAGATGAGCGAAGAAGAGCTTGAAGCTGCGGGACTTAATCGTTCAGATGTTCACGTGGACTTTATGATTGGTTCTAACCAAATGGATATCGATGGTATCCGTGAGGATGGAACACGTGTACCTCTCTTCCGTAAGGGAGATTGGGCAAATTAAGGAGTCAAGATGATAGGAAGTATGTTCGTTGGTCTCCTAGTGGGACTCTTGGCAGGTGCTTTGACCAATCGTGGAGAGCGAATGGGATGTTTTGGGAAAATGTTTCTCGGTTGGATTGGAGCCTTTCTGGGTCACTTGCTTTTTGGAACTTGGGGACCAGTTTTGTCAGGAACAGCTATTATCCCAGCGATTTTAGGTGCCATGATTGTCTTAGCAATTTTTTGGAGACGAGGAAGTTAATTTCCTAAATCTAAAACGAAAAGGAGGTTGGTTATTGAGACGGCCTCCTTTTGATATGGTATAATGATTCTATGAGATTAGATAAATTTTTAGTTGCCTGCGCTGTGGGGAGTCGGACTGAGGTCAAAAACTTGCTCAAGGCTAGGCGCGTGACGGTAAATGGTAAAAAAGAAAAATCAGCTAAATTGCAGATTGATGAAGAAAGAGATGAGATTCGCTTTGACGGGCAGGTGTTGGAGTATGAAGAGTTTGTCTACTACATGATGAACAAGCCCCAAGGAGTTATTTCAGCGACTGAGGATCCCAAGCACAGAACGGTTCTGGACTTGCTGGATGATATTGCTCGGAGCAAGGAAGTTTTCCCAGTAGGGCGCTTGGATATCGATACGCATGGTCTTTTGCTCTTGACCAATGATGGTCAGCTTGCCCATGCTCTTCTTTCGCCAAAGCGTCATGTGGACAAGACTTATCAGGCACAAGTCAAGGGAATCATGACCCAAGAAGATGTGGAGACATTTGCTAAGGGTATTCCTCTCAAAGACTTTACCTGTCAGCCTGCTAGACTGGAGATTATTTCCACAGATGCAGAAAAGAATCAAAGCCAAATCCGTGTGACCATTGCAGAAGGGAAGTTTCATCAGGTCAAGCGTATGGTGGCATACTGTGGCAAGGAAGTAGTGGACCTACAGCGTTTGACTATGGGAACTTTAGTTTTGGATGAGAATTTACAAAGAGGAGAATGGCGTCGTTTGACCAAGGAGGAATTGGAAAATCTTCTTGCGAGTATTGCTTAATTGGATTTATATTCGAAAAGGTGAGGAAGAATATCCTTGCCTTTTATGTTTTTCAGTTGCTTACTTTGTGAAAAGAGTTATAATAGACTGTAGAATAAAAGGAGGAATCTATGAACGCGATTCAAGAATCATTTACTGATAAATTATTTGCCAACTATGAAGCAAATGTAAAATACCAAGCGATTGAAAATGCTGCTAGCCATAATGGAATTTTTGCAGCCCTAGAACGTCGCCAAAGCCATGTAGACAACACACCTGTTTTCTCATTGGATTTGACCAAGGACAAGGTAACAAACCAGAAAGCGTCTGGTCGTTGCTGGATGTTTGCAGCCCTTAACACCTTCCGTCACAAACTTATCTCTCAATACAAACTGGAAAACTTTGAGTTGTCACAGGCTCATACATTCTTCTGGGACAAGTATGAGAAATCAAACTGGTTCTTGGAGCAAGTGATTGCGACTGCAGACCAAGACTTGACAAGCCGTAAGGTTAAATTCCTACTTCAAACACCTCAACAAGACGGTGGTCAGTGGGATATGGTCGTTTCTCTCTTTGAGAAATACGGTGTTGTTCCCAAGTCAGTTTATCCTGAGTCAGTTTCATCTAGCAGTAGCCGTGAGTTAAATGCAATCCTTAACAAATTGCTTCGTCAAGATGCTCAAATCTTGCGTGACTTGCTTGCGTCTGGTGCAGACCAGGCGACTGTTCAAGCTAAGAAAGAAGATCTCTTGCAAGAAATCTTTAACTTCCTTGCCGTGTCACTAGGACTTCCACCACGTAAATTTGACTTTGCTTATCGCGATAAGGATAACAACTACCAAAGCGAAAAGGGTATCACGCCACAAGAATTTTACAAGAAATATGTCAATCTTCCTCTAGAAGACTATGTTTCTGTTATCAACGCCCCAACTGCTGACAAACCTTATGGCCAATCTTACACAGTTGAGATGTTGGGAAATGTGGTTGGTAGCCGTGCGGTTCGTTACATCAACGTACCGATGGAGCGCTTGAAAGAATTGGCGATTGCTCAAATGCAAGCAGGTGAGACTGTTTGGTTTGGATCAGATGTCGGCCAACTCAGCAACCGCAAAGCTGGAATCCTTGCGACAGATGTTTATGACTTTGAATCAAGCATGGACATTAAACTTACTCAAGACAAGGCTGGACGTTTGGACTACAGCGAAAGCTTAATGACCCATGCCATGGTCTTGACAGGTGTTGATTTGGATGAAAATGGCAAATCAACCAAGTGGAAGGTTGAAAACTCTTGGGGAGACAAGGTCGGTACAGATGGTTACTTTGTTGCCTCAGACGCTTGGATGGACGAATATACCTACCAAATCGTTGTCCGTAAGGAATTGCTGACAGCAGAAGAACAAGCTGCCTATGAAGCAGAACCAATTGTACTTGCACCTTGGGATCCAATGGGAGCCTTGGCAGAATAAAAGCATAGAAAAAAGGAATCAGGTTTAGAACCTGGTTCCTTTTGAGTTTCTTGATTACATGATGTGGAGAACATGTGCCACAATACCCACTGCGAAGAGTGCAAGGATAATAGTGATTGGAGATACTTTTTTCTTAAGCAAGTACATGCAAAGTAAAGTAAGGAGTAGTCCTGATAGTCCCGGAATCAACATATCCAAGTTTTGTTGGAAAGTAGTAACTTTTTCAGGCGTTTGAGACAATCCTTGTCCTACTTGTGCAAATGCTTCTTGGATACCTTTAGATCCTTCTGGTAATTTATCCCAATGGATATAAGCTTTTTCATCTAGTTGAACTTTGGCAACATCGAAAGCAAATTTAATATTTACCCAACGTTGAACAAGGACAGCAAGAATGAACATACCAAGGATAGAGGCACCTTTAGTGATGTCTTGAAGGATACCGCCAGACATATCTTTAGTGATTTCTGATCCAGCCTTGTATCCAATCTCTTGTGTATACCACAAGAATGACATACGAATCAAGTTCCAAAGAACGAAGAAGAGGATTGGACCTAAGATATTACCAGTAAGGGCAAGTGAAGCACCGAGTGATCCAAGGATTGGGCGTACTGTAAACCAGAATACTGGGTCACCGATACCAGCAAGAGGTCCCATCATACCGATTTTAACCCCTTGGATAGCAGCATCATCGATTTCAACACCGTTAGCACGTTCTTCTTCAAGTGCAAGAGTAACCCCCATGATTGGAGCGGCTACGTATGGGTGAGTGTTGAAGAACTCAAGATGGCGTTCAAGAGCAGCGATTTGATCTTCTTTTTTAGTGTAGAGTTTTTTAAGAGCTGGAATTAATGAGTAAGCCCAACCCAAGTTTTGCATACGTTCATAGTTCCAAGAACCTTGTAAGAAAGTTGAACGCCACCAAACTTTTTTACGATCTGATTTAGTTAATTGAAGTTTTTCAGTCATGATGTTTTCAGTCCTTTCTTATCTTAGTAGTCTTCTAGGATATCGCCGATTGGGTCGTTAGAAGTTGCGGCTCCTCCGCCACCATTTCCACCAGTTTTAGAAAGGTGAAGGTAGATAAGAGCGATAGCAACACCGATAGCACCAAATCCGATTAGAGTAATATCTGACACGGCAGCAAGCACGAAACCGATAGCGAAGAATGGCCATACTTCACGAGTTGCCATCATATTGATAACCATAGCGTAACCAACGGCAACGACCATACCACCACCGATAGCCATACCATCTTTGAGCCAATCAGGCATAGCATTTAGAATGCTTTGTACGGTTTCAGTTGGTACCATTAGAAGGAGTGCTGCAGGGACTGCAATACGAAGACCTTGAAGAAGAAGTGCGACAAAGTGAGCGCGTTCAACTGCTTTAAAGTCACCTTTTTTAGCAGAAGCATCAGCAGTGTGAACCAATCCGACAGAGAGTGTACGGACAATCATAGTCAAGAATAGACCAGCAACTGCAAGAGGGATAGCAACCGCTTGGGCAACACCGATACCTGTCTTAGTAAAGTCGCCACCAAGAACCATGATAATGGCAGCAGCAACAGAAGCAAGAGCAGCGTCAGGAGCTACGGCAGCTCCGATGTTAGCCCAACCAAGGGCGATCATTTGAAGAGAACCACCAAGGATAATCCCTGCTTCAAGGTTACCGGTAACAAGACCGATAAGGGTACAAGCTACGATTGGTTGATGGAATTGGAACTGGTCGAGGATACCTTCAAGACCTGCTAGGAAGGCTACAACGACTACTAAAACCATAGAAATAATAGACATCTTTAAAATCCTTTCATAAAATCGATTATTGCACGTTGGCTTTGTTGATCAAGTCAAACAAATCTTTTTTCGTGTCGTTTGGTACTTTACGTACGTCAAATTCAACACCAAGGTCACGCATTTTTTCAAATGTAGCAACGTCATCTTTGTCCATAGACAAAACGTTGTTGACCATTGTTTTACCAGTTGAGTGAGCCATTGATCCAACATTAAGAGTTTTGATTGGCACGCCACCTTCGATAGCACGAAGGGCATCTTGAGGTGTTTCAAACAAGATAAGGGCATGTGTTCCTCCGAAGCGAGGATCTTTTGCAACGTCGATTAGTTTTTGGATAGGAACAACGTTTGCTTTCACTTTACCTGGAGCTGCTTGTTTAATCAATTCTTTACGTAATTCGTCTTTAGCTACATTATCTGAAGCAACGATGATACGGTCTGCTTTTGAATCTGGAGTCCAAGCAGTTGCAACCTGACCGTGAAGTAGACGAGTGTCTAGGCGAGCAAGGTTGATTTTGAGTTTTCCATCACCGATGACAGTTCCTTCTGGGATAGCAGCTTGGGCAACTGGAGCAGCTGCAGCGCTTGCCACTTCCTCAACTGGGTTTAGCTCTTCTGGAAGAGCTTTGATGCCATCTTTGGCTTCTTTAATGATATTCGCAGCGACTTTTTCTACACCTGCAGCAGCGTCCATCAGGCGCTCTGTATAGGCTTGAATCAACATCGGTAAATTAAGTCCTGTGATGATGGCAAACTTACGCTCAGGATTTTCTCCCATCACGCGGCTAGCTTGGTTAAATGGAGATCCACTCCAAAGGTCAGCCAAAACTAGAACCTCATCTTCTGCGTCAAATGCAGCAACAGCGTTATTAAACTTAGCGTATAGATCATCAGGACCTTCATTTGGCATAAAGGTTACAACTTGAACCTTTTCTTGTTCACCAAAGATCATAGATCCTGACTGATGAATACCCGCAGCAAATTCGCCGTGGCTCGCAATAATGATTCCGATACTCATTATTGTCATTCCTCCTTTTTGTTGTTTCAGTTTTCTTTTAAGAAAACTTTAAGACTTTTTAAGTATAAACCGTTTTCATCTAAAAATCAACTATTTATCATAAAATGATTAAAAAGCTTACATTTAAAAATATTAACATATTAATCTTTAGAGAGGTTCTTTTGAATTCTTATTTTAAAATTTAATATAAAAAAGTTGGAAGCGTATTCCAACTTTTAAAATAGGTTTCTATTAGATTAGTGGGTGAAGTCGAGTACCATACGTCCTTGGATTTGACCTTTTTCCATCTCGTCGAAAATTGCAACAGCATCTTCTACTGGACGTTTTTGGACAACTGGAACTACTAAACCTTCTGCACCGAATTGGAAGGCTTCTTCCAAGTCTTTACGAGTTCCAACAAGAGAACCGATAACTTGGATTCCATCTAGAACGGTTTTGACGATACTGAGTTCCATCATTTCAGAAGGAAGACCGACAGCGACTACGCGACCACCAGCACGAACGGAATCAACAGCCTGGTTGAAGGCAACTTTAGATACAGCAGTTACGACAGCTGAGTGAGCTCCTCCATTTGTTTTTTCTTTGATGAGTCCTGGTACATCGTCAACTTCGAGGCCGTTAATAACGATATCCGCACCGACTTCTTTAGCAAGGGCAAGTTTGTCGTTGTTGATATCAACTGCGATGACATGAGCATTGAATACTTTTTTAGCGTATTGAACAGCTAGGTTACCAAGTCCACCAGCACCGTAAAGAACAACCCATTGGCCTGGTTCAACTTTGGCTTCCTTAATAGCTTTATAGGTTGTTACCCCAGCACATGTAATAGAAGAAGCTTGGGCTGGATCAAGTCCGTCAGGGACTTTAACAGCATAGTCTGCTGTTACGATACATTGTTCAGCCATACCACCGTCTACTGAGTAGCCAGCATTTTTTACTGTACGGCAAAGAGTTTCACGGCCAGTTGTACAGTATTCGCAAGTACCACATCCTTCAAAGAACCAAGCAACGCTGACGCGGTCGCCGACTTTAAGACTTTTAACATCAGGAGCGATTTCTTTAACGATACCAACACCTTCGTGTCCTAGGACACGTCCTGGTACTTGACCAAAGTCACCATGGGCAACGTGGAGGTCAGTGTGGCAAACACCACAGTATTCAATCTCTACAAGTGCTTCCCCAGTTTCAAGTGGACGGAGTACTTTTTCTTCAACAGCAACACCAGTGCTTTCTGGATTTACAACAACAGCTTTCATAGCTATCCTCCTTGATATTGGCCGAGAACAGGGACAACAGGACTGGATTGATTTTGTGTCAACAGAGTCGAGTGTGACGAGCTCTCTTGTATTTATATGTGAAGTATATCACAAAAGAAAGCCTTTTCCAAGGTTTTGGAGGTAAAAAATAGAACAATCGATTAACCGGTTGATGAGACTGTGAAAAAAGCACAAAGACCAGCTTACAAGCTGGTCAGAATGGACTATAAGAATAAGTCTTGTAGGGTTTTGGCAACCCCGTCTTGGTCATTGGTCAGGGAAATTTGCTCATCCGCATAAGGGAGTAGCTCTGGGTTGGCATTTTTCATGGCATAGCCCTTCCCAGCAAAAGCGAGCATTTCGGTATCGTTGTGTTCATCACCAAAGGCAATCAAATCTTTTTTGTCACGATTCATTACCTTGAGCAAGTAGTCCAAGGCGAAGGCCTTGTTGACACCTTTGGGGGTACATTCAAGGATATTGAGCGGACCACCCCAAGTATTGATAGAAAGTTGATGCTGGTAGAAGGCATTCATTTCTTTTGCCAAGGCATACTTATCACTGGCTCTGGTCTGCAAGAGGATACAGTTAGGGTCCTTGGTCACCAATTCAGGCTGGAATTGATTTTCAGGCTGGAAAGCTTCTACACCAAATAGTTTGGGATTGGCAATTTCTTCATTAGGATTTGTAATGTAGAATTTTTTACGATATTCTCCAGCGATAAAATCGGCTTGAATATCCTCTGAACGTTGAACCATATCTAGCAGGTATTTTTTGTCTACGGTCAAACACTTTTCAAAGTCCCAAACTTGGTCTGGTAAATGAGTGAGGGAACCGTTGAAGTTAATCATAGGAGTGTCTAAGCCTAGCTCACGGTAAAAATCTTTTGACATACGGTAAGGGCGACCCGTCGTAATAATAACCTGATGCCCTTTTTCAGTAACTTTTTTAATGGTTTCTTTGGTAAAGTCAGAAATTTGACTGTCTGAGTTGAGCAGGGTTCCATCCAGGTCAACTGCAATAATTTTCTTCGTCATAGGGACCTTTCTATTGTCTTTTCAGATAAGATGTCTACTATTATAACAGAAAGCAGGCAGAAAAGCAGATTCGAAACAAAAAAAGAAATTTCATCAAATTCTTAAATAAATCAAACAAATATATTGAAAAAGTGAATGATAAATGATATAATTCTATTATTGTTCGTAAAAATTAAAAGGAGATTGATAATGGACAAATTATTTAAACTAAAAGAGAACGGTACAGACGTTCGTACAGAGGTTCTCGCTGGTTTAACAACTTTCTTTGCAATGAGCTATATTCTCTTTGTAAACCCACAAATTCTTTCGCAAACAGGAATGCCTGCTCAGGGTGTCTTCCTTGCAACGATTATCGGTGCAGTTGCTGGTACCTTGATGATGGCCTTCTATGCTAACTTGCCATACGCTCAAGCGCCAGGTATGGGACTCAATGCCTTCTTTACCTTTACAGTCGTATTTGGACTCGGGTATTCTTGGCAAGAAGCCTTGGCTATGGTCTTCATCTGTGGAATTATCTCATTGATTATTACCTTGACAAATGTTCGTAAAATGATCATTGAATCCATTCCAAATGCCCTTCGCTCAGCTATTTCAGCTGGTATCGGTGTCTTTCTTGCCTACGTGGGGATTAAGAATGCTGGACTTTTGAAATTCTCTATCGATCCAGGAAATTACACGGTTGCAGGAGAAGGAGCTGACAAGGCTCAAGCAGCGATTACAGCAAATGCTTCAGCGGTTCCAGGCTTGGTTAGCTTTAATAATCCAGCTGTTTTGGTGGCTCTTGCAGGACTTGCCATTACTATCTTTTTTGTTATCAAAGGGATTAAAGGGGGGATTATTCTCTCTATCTTGACAACGACTGTTCTTGCTATCGCAGTTGGTTTGGTAGATTTGTCTAGTATAGATTTTGCTAATAACCATGTTGGTGCAGCCTTTGAAGACTTGAAGACAGTCTTTGGTGCAGCTCTTGGTTCAGAAGGTTTGGGAGCTTTGATTTCAGATACAGCTCGCTTGCCTGAAACTCTGATGGCCATTCTTGCCTTCTCATTGACAGATATTTTTGACACAATTGGTACCTTGATCGGTACAGGTGAAAAAGTTGGTATCGTAGCGACAAATGGTGAAAATCACCAATCAGCTAAGTTGGATAAGGCTCTTTACTCTGACTTGATTGGTACTTCAATTGGTGCTATCGCAGGTACTTCAAACGTAACGACTTATGTTGAGTCTGCTGCTGGTATCGGTGCAGGTGGACGTACTGGTTTGACAGCCTTGGTCGTGGCAATCTGTTTTGCGATCTCAAGCTTCTTTAGCCCACTTCTAGCGATTGTACCAACAGCCGCTACAGCTCCAATCTTGATTATCGTCGGAATTATGATGTTGGCTAGCTTGAAAAATATCCATTGGGATGATATGTCTGAAGCAGTTCCTGCCTTCTTCACATCTATCTTTATGGGATTCAGCTACTCTATCACTCAAGGGATTGCAGTTGGTTTCTTGACTTACACTTTGACTAAGCTTGTCAAAGGTCAAGCTAAAGATGTTCATGTCATGATTTGGATTTTGGATGCCTTGTTTATCCTTAACTACATCAGCATGGCCTTATAAATGCTATAATATAAAAAGGGGTTCTCCCCTTTTTATATTATAGTTACTTGAAAATTGCTTCAAACTAGGTAGGTGATTTTGATTGAATGGTAGGAGTATGATTGATGATAAAAAAGAATATTTGGGGTGAAGTATTAAACCGGGGGAAGTGGTTAATAATCTTTCTAGTAGGGCTTTTGTTTTCTCAGTTTCCTTTAGCCCTAGCAACTTTTCTAACTAGCAGAAAATTTCCACTGCTTCAAACGGGACTATTAGTAGGGGCCTTATCTCTTGTGGTTTTAACTGTATTTATAATAGGTGCTAGGAAAACACAGTTGGCTAGTTTTGGTTTATCGTTTTTCAAGGCTAAGGATTTGGCTAGATTGGCCTTAAGCTATCTAGTGATTCTTGCCTTTAATATTCTTGGTGTGGTCTTACTGCATTTGATGAATGAAACAACAACCAGCAATCAATCAAATATTAATGATTTGATCCAGAATAGTTCCTTAATTTCCAGTTTTTTCTTACTGGTTCTAATAGCTCCTATTTGTGAGGAGATTTTATGTCGAGGTATAATTCCTAAAAAGATTTTTAGAGGAAATGAAAATTTGGGATACATAATAGGTGCAACTGTATTTGCTTTGCTGCATCTACCAACAAATCTGCCTTCTCTTTTAATCTATGGTGGCATGTCATCGGTTTTAACGTGGACTGTCTATAAAACCCAACGTTTGGAAATGTCTATCTTACTTCACATGATTGTTAACGGAGTAGTCTTTTGCTTGTTTGCACTTGTGATTATTGTTAGTAGAACCTTTGGTGTGCCTATTTAAGGTTCTCTACTTTAAAAGTTAAGGGCAATATTTTAAAAATGGGAGAAATGGTTCTGCTAAATGGAAGCAATTTTTCTTGAGGGAGAAATTGCCTCCTTCAACTGTGAAAAAGATGAATGCAATCGTATCCATCTTTTTCTTTTTATGGTAAAATAGAGAAATAATATGGTGAAAAGCCTTGAGGGAGTGATCGATATGTCAAGTAAAGCCAATCATGCAAAGACAGCTATTTGCGGAGTTATCAATGTAACCCCAGATTCCTTTTCGGATGGTGGTCAATTTTTTGCTCTTGAGCAGGCACTCCAGCAGGCTCGTAAATTGATAGCAGAAGGGGCGAGTATGCTCGATATCGGCGGAGAATCAACTCGGCCGGGAAGTAGCTATAGCTATGTTGAGATAGAAGAGGAAATCCAGCGTGTTGTTCCAGTGATCAAAGCGATTCGTAAGGAAAGTGATGTCCTCATTTCCATTGATACTTGGAAAAGTCAGGTGGCAGAGGCTGCTTTGGCTGCTGGTGCCAATCTAGTCAATGATATCACTGGTCTCATGGGCGATGAGAAAATGGCTCATGTGGTTGCAAAGACTGGAGCGAAAGTGGTTATCATGTTTAATCCAGTCATGGCGCGACCTCAGCATCCTAGCTCGCTCATCTTCCCTCAGTTTGGCTTTGGTCAAGCTTTTAAAGAGGAAGAGTTAGCTGATTTTGAAAAATTGCCAATTGAAGACTTGATGGGGGCTTTCTTTGACAGATCCCTAGCGAGAGCAGGTCAAGCTGGTATTGCACCAGAAAATATCCTGCTGGATCCAGGAATTGGCTTTGGTCTGACCAAAAAAGAAAATCTCATTCTTTTACGGGATTTGGATAAACTCCATCAGAAAGGCTATCCAATCTTTCTTGGTGTTTCGCGTAAGAGGTTTGTCATCAATATCCTTGAAGAAAATGGTTTTGAAGTCAATCCTGAGACCGAACTTGGTTTCCGCAATCGGGATACGGTTTCGGCTCATGTAACCAGTATCGCTGCGAGGCAGGGTGTGGAAGTGGTGCGCGTGCATGACGTAGCCAGTCACAAGATGGCGGTTGAAATTGCCTCTGCTATTCGTCTAGCTGATGAAGCGGAAAATCTAGATTTAAAACAATACAAATAAGATGAAAGAAATTGAAAACAATCAGTGGATTGCCAACTACCGGACGGACCAACCGCATTTTGGCTTGGAACGCATGGTGGAACTATTAGCTCTGCGTGGCAATCCCCATCTCAAACTCAAGGTTATCCATATCGGAGGAACCAATGGCAAGGGCTCGACCATTGCTTTTTTGAAAAATATGCTAGAAAAGCTGGGGCTGAAAGTTGGTGTTTTTAGCTCCCCCTATCTCATTCATTACACAGACCAGATTAGCATCAATGGGGAATCTATTCCCGAGGCTAGACTAGAAACCCTCATGGCAGATTATCAGTCTTTGCTGGAAGGGGAATCGGCTACCAATTTGCAGGAGACAACCGAGTTTGAGATTATCACAGCTCTGGCCTATGACTACTTCGCTACAGAGCAAGTAGATGTGGCCATCATAGAAGTGGGTATGGGTGGACTTTTAGATAGTACCAATATTTGCCAGCCCATTTTAACAGGCATCACGACTATTGGATTGGACCATGTAGCCCTACTTGGTGACACCTTGGAAGCTATAGCAGAGCAGAAGGCTGGTATTATCAAACAAGGTATTCCCCTGGTGACAGGCCGTATCGCTCCAGAAGCTTTGGCTGTGATTGACCGCATTGCGGAAGAGAAAGATGCGTCGAGACTTGCCTACGGGGCAAATTATCATGTCAGTCACCAAGAGAGTGTGATGACGGGTGAAGTATTTGACTATACCAGTGCTGTCAGACAAGGTCGCTTCCAGACTGGTCTGCTTGGTTTGCACCAGATAGAGAATGCTGGGATGGCTCTAGCTTTACTTGATACTTTTTGTCAAGAAGATGGGCGAAAACTAGCAAGTAATGACTTACTTACTCAAGCCCTGGAAGAAACAAGTTGGCCGGGGCGTTTGGAAATCGTGTCAAGAGATCCCTTGATGATTTTGGATGGGGCCCACAATCCTCATGCCATAAAGGTTTTATTGGCAACCTTGCAAGAACGTTTTGCGGATTGTCACAAGGAAATCCTCTTTACTTGTATCAAAACCAAGGCCTTAGAGGATATGTTGGACTTGCTGGGGGCAATACCAGATACCGAGCTTACCCTGACACATTTTGACGATAGTCGGGCAACTGATGAAAGCGTGCTGAAAGAGGCAGCTAAGTCTAGAAATCTCAGTTACCAAGCTTGGCAGGATTTTCTAGAGCAGAAATTGACAGATAAAAAAGAAGAGAAACAAACAGTTAGGATTGTCACAGGTTCCTTGTATTTCTTGAGCCAAGTGAGAGCCTATCTGATGGAGAGGAAGAATGAAAATGGATACACAAAAGATTGAAACAGCTGTAAAAATGATTATCGAGGCTGTAGGAGAGGACGTTAATCGCGAGGGCTTGCAGGAAACACCTGCTCGTGTAGCCCGTATGTACCAAGAGATTTTTTCAGGTCTTGGTCAAACAGCGGAGGAACATTTGTCAAAATCCTTTGAGATTATTGATGATAATATGGTGGTAGAAAAGGATATCTTTTTCCATACCATGTGTGAACACCACTTTCTACCATTTTATGGGAGAGCGCATATTGCCTATATTCCAGATGGCCGTGTGGCTGGTTTATCTAAGCTAGCCCGTACGGTTGAAGTTTATTCGAAAAAACCACAAATTCAAGAACGTTTGAATATCGAAGTGGCCGATGCCTTGATGGCGTATCTGGGCGCTAAAGGAGCCTTTGTTGTTATTGAAGCGGAACATATGTGTATGAGCATGCGTGGTGTCAGAAAACCAGGAACTGCAACCTTGACAACCGTAGCTAGAGGTCTATTTGAAACAGATAAGGACCTCCGCGACCAGGCTTATCGTTTAATGGGACTATGATACTCTTCGAAAATCTCTTCAAACCACGTTAGCTTCCATCTGCAACCTCAAAACAGTGTTTTGAGCAGCCTGTGGCTAGCTTCCTGGTTTGCACTTTGATTTTCATTGAGTATAAAAAGAATCCGCTTTGGGCGGATTTTTCTAGAAAGGAATCATTATGGATCAACTGCAGATTAAGGATTTGGAAATTTTTGCCTATCATGGTCTTTTTCCCAGTGAGAAAGAATTGGGGCAGAAGTTTGTCATTTCAGCCGTCTTATCCTATGATATGACCAAGGCGGCTACAGACTTGGATTTAACAGCCTCTGTCCATTACGGAGAACTGTGTCAGCAGTGGACGACTTGGTTTCAGGAAACAACTGAGAACTTGATTGAAACGGTAGCCTACAAACTGGTAGAACGTACTTTTGAGGCCTATCCTCTTGTCCAAGAAATGAAGTTGGAACTGAAAAAACCTTGGGCACCGGTGCATTTGCCACTAGATACTTGCTCAGTAACCATTCATCGCCGCAAGCAACGAGCCTTTATCGCCCTAGGAAGCAATATGGGAGATAAGCAAGCGAACTTGGAGCAAGCTATTGACAAACTGCGAGCTCGTGGCATCCATATTCTCCAAGAGTCCAGTGTCTTAGCGACGGAGCCTTGGGGTGGAGTGGAGCAGGATAGCTTTGTAAATCAAGTGATTGAAGTAGAAACATGGTTGCCTGCCCCAGTGCTATTAGAGACCTTGTTAGCCATTGAGTCAGAGATGGGACGGGTGAGAGAAGTGCATTGGGGACCTCGTTTGATTGATTTGGACTTGCTCTTTGTGGAGGACCAGGTCATTTATACAGACGACCTCATCTTGCCTCATCCTTACATAGCAGAACGCCTGTTTGTCCTTGAGTCCTTACAGGAAATTGCGCCTCATTTTATTCATCCGACATTAAAGCAACCTATTCGCAACTTGTATAATGCTTTGAAAAAATAGAAAAAACTCTAGTTTTCAGTCGCTTGTAACTGAAGGCTAGAGTTTTTATACTCTTCGAAAATCTCTTCAAACCACGTCAGCTTCCATCTGCAACCTCAAAACAGTGTTTTGAGCAGCCTGCGGCTAGCTTCCTAGTTTGCTCTTTGATTTTCCTTGAGTATTAAAATAGGTCATTTTCTTCTGGGAGGAGGATAGTCTCTCTACCGTCCATGTCTAAAACCAGTACTCTGGGGGGATAAAGAGGGTCGAAGGGATGGTTAAAGTCAAAATCAATGGCTGTAGGGAGGTGTTGGCTTGAGAAGTGGAAGGTAATTTTTCCTTGGTTATTAAGCAATTGAAACTCGAGTTCTTCTTCCAATTCAAAGACATTTTTTAAGAAATGGTCGATGATATACCAAAAAGAGTCAATGACATCATCAGGCAAGCTGGTAACAATGCCAAAACTAGCAGACCGCATCTGGGTATTGGTAAAAGCCATATCTCTGCCCCCTTTCTTTTCCCTTATCATACAGCAAATAGGATTAAAAATCAAGAAAAGGTGATTTTTTTCTTTAAAACTTAGGCTTTCTATGAAATTTTTTTCAAACAATCTTCAAAAAATACTTGAAAGTGTTTACAAATAGTGATAGAATGGAATAAGTAGAAACATGAAAACGAAATTTTCATACCGTCTCTTTTTAGAGTCTCGTGAGGTATGATATAGAAAGGAAATGGAATGAATACAGACGATACAGTAACGATTTATGATGTCGCCCGTGAAGCAGGGGTTTCAATGGCGACGGTTAGCCGTGTAGTCAATGGCAATAAGAATGTAAAAGAGAATACTCGTAAAAAAGTGCTTGAGGTAATTGATCGTTTGGATTACCGTCCAAATGCCGTGGCGCGTGGTCTTGCAAGTAAAAAGACAACCACTGTCGGTGTTGTGATTCCAAATATTACTAATGGTTATTTCTCAACGCTCGCCAAAGGGATTGATGATATCGCTGAGATGTACAAGTATAATATCGTCCTTGCTAATAGTGATGAGGATGATGACAAGGAAGTTTCAGTTGTCAATACACTGTTTTCTAAGCAAGTGGATGGTATCATCTTTATGGGTTACCACTTGACTGAAAAAATTCGTTCAGAGTTTTCTCGTTCTCGAACACCAGTTGTTCTTGCAGGGACAGTGGATGTAGAACACCAACTCCCAAGTGTCAATATTGACTACAAACAAGCTACGATTGATGCAGTGACCTACCTTGCTAAAGAAAACGAACGCATTGCTTTTGTTAGTGGTCCACTAGTGGATGATATCAATGGTAAGGTTCGTTTGGTTGGCTACAAGGAAGCCTTGAAAAAAGCAGGGATTTCTTATAGCGAAGGATTGGTATTTGAGTCTAAATATACTTATGAAGACGGCTATGCCTTGGCAGAACGCTTGATTTCCTCAAATGCAACTGCAGCAGTTGTAACAGGTGATGAATTGGCAGCAGGTGTCTTGAATGGTTTGGCTGACCACGGTGTGTCAGTGCCAGAAGAGTTTGAAATCATTACTAGTGATGATTCACAAATCTCACGCTTTACCCGTCCAAACTTGACAACGATTGCCCAACCTCTTTATGACCTTGGCGCTATTAGCATGCGTATGTTGACTAAGATTATGCACAAGGAAGAGTTGGAAGAACGTGAAGTTCTCTTGCCTCATGGTTTGACAGAACGTCGTTCAACACGAAAACGTAAATCATAACCACCCGTCTAACGGGTGGTTTGTACCAGGGCTATAAGCCCAAATTACCAGCCAGCGCCTAAAGACGCTGGCTTTCACGTTGTTCAAGCCTCATTGCTCTTGACTCGTCACTTGCCTCTTAAAGAGGCTTTAGTATTACTTACCACTATCCCTAAAGGGATCCTCATATTCTTTTACACTCAATTTATCTAGTGCTATATCATGCTTTTCCTGTTCTTGAATATATTTCTTAATTGTGGCTTCATTAAGCCCTACTGTACTTACATAATAACCTTCTGCCCAGAAATGCCGATTCCCAAACTTATACTTGAGGTTGGCGTGCTTATCAAACATCATGAGTGCACTTTTACCTTTTAAATACCCCATGAAACTTGAAACACTTATCCTCGGCGGAATACTTACTAACATATGTACATGATCAGGCATTAAGTGACCCTCGATAATTTCAACACCTTTATAACTACATAAGCGATGAAATATTTCTCCTAAACTACTTCGATATTGATTATAAATGACTTTTCGTCTATACTTAGGGGTGAACACAATGTGATATTTACACATCCACTTTGTGTGTGATAAACTATGTGCCTTTTGTGCCATATTTTTCTCCTTTCGCTTTACAATTGGCTTGAACACCTTTATTGTATCGCGTTTGGAGTTTTTGGGGCATAACCTTCGACGCGCACCCGCATAGCGGGTGGTTTTTTTGTCTCGCACCTAGCGGAGCGAGACGGACTAATAGTCACATAATAGAAAAAATCAGGGAATCGTGAAGATTTCCTGATTTTGCTTTCTAGAGAAGAGGTTAGCCTTCCATATAGTCTTTCAAAGCCTGTCCTGTTAGTCCGGCATTGAGAGCGATGAGGAGTTTCAAGCGGGCTTTTTGGGCGTTAAGTTCTTTAACAAAGAAGACACCAGATTTTTGCAACTGCACGCCCCCACCTTGGTAGGCATAGACAGGTTCTGCAATACCGTTAAAGCATCGTGATACCAGGGCGACTGGGATTCCTTTTTGTAGAAGGCTTTCTAATTTTTGAGCCGTTTCTTTGGGGATATTACCAGCTCCGAAGGCTTGGATAATCAAGCCGTCCAATTGATCTAAATCCAGCATATCAATCAGCTCATCTGTCATACCAGCATAAGCCGAGATGATAGGGACTAAACCTTGTATGTGATGAAGGTCAAAGCGGACACGGGGCTCAGCTGTTTTGAAGTAGAGGATTTCGTGTTTCATAATCAGACCAAGTGGCCCGTGTGTTGGAGTCTGGAAGGTGCTGACGTTGGTGGTATGTGTTTTGGTAACATACTTGGCAGCATGGATTTCATCGTTCATAACGACCAAAACTCCTTTGTCAGCAGCCCTGTCATCGCTAGCCACTCGCAAAGCACTTAGGTAATTATAGACTCCGTCACTACCGAGTTCGTTGGAGCTGCGCATGGCCCCTGTTAGAACGATGGGCATGTGGGGAACTTCCATGGTGTCAAGGAAATAGGCTGTTTCCTCTAAAGTATCGGTCCCGTGTGTGATCACCACCCCATCGTAATTATCTGCTTCCTCTTTGATTTTTTGGTAAAGGGCCAGCATATGCTTGGGCTTGATATGGGGGCTTGGAAGGTTAAAAAAGTCTAAGGAGTGGACTTGGATTCCTTCGAGAGGATTGGACACATGGTTCATAGGATTATCTGAACTGGTCACAACAGCACCAGAAGCATCGGCCTGCATGGAAATAGTCCCACCAGTATGTAAAACAAGGATTTTCTTAGGCATGATTTACTCACTCTTTCTGAAATGTGGTATAATCATTGTATCACAAAAGGGGAGATTGGGATAGGATGGAAGTCAAAGCTGTTTTTTTTGATATCGATGGAACCTTGGTCAACGATCGCAAGAGTGTTTTGAAATCCACTAAGGACGCGATTAAGATTGTCAAAGAACAAGGGGTGCTGGTTGGCGTAGCAACGGGGCGTGGACCTTTTTTTGTTAAGGAATTGATGGACGATTTGGATCTGGATTTTGCGGTAACCTACAATGGCCAGTATATCTTTACTAAAGACAGAGTCTTGTTCACGAGCCCGATTTCCAAGTTACACTTGCGCCAGCTAATTACTTATGCTAAAAAAGAGGGCAAGGAGATTGCCCTAGGGACCAAGGATGCCATGTTGGGTTCCAAAATCATGTCTTTTGGTCTGGGTTCTTTTTCCCAACGAATCAGTCGCTTCGTTCCCTCTGTTTTAACTCGGACAGTGAGTCATTCCTTTAATCGTATGGTCAGCAAGGTGGTTCCCCAAAAGGAAGAAGACCTGCTTCACCTCATGAATCAGCCTATCTATCAAGTCTTGATGCTGATGACGCCAGAAGAATCTGAGAAGGCAGCAGCAGATTTTCAAGACTTGAAATTGACCCGTAGCAATCCATTTGCTGCGGATGTCATCAATCAAGGAAATTCTAAATTGGAAGGCATTCGCCGAGTCGGGAAAGAATATGGCTTTGACCTCAATCAAGTCATGGCCTTTGGTGACTCGGATAACGACCTTGAAATGCTTGCGGGTGTCGGTATGTCAGTTGCTATGGGAAATGGTAGTAGCAGTGTTAAGGAGGTCGCCAAGCATATCACGACCAGCAATCAGCAAGACGGAATCCACAAGGCCTTGGAACATTTTGGTGTTTTGGCTTCAGAAAAAGTTTTTGTCAGTCGTGACTATCATTTCAATAAGGTCAAGACTTTCCACCACATGATGGATGAACGGACCCAAGAAGAACCTCGAGCTTGGGATTTAGAAGGTGCAACCCACAGGGCTGGCTTTAAAATAGAAGAATTGGTGGAATTTGTTCGGGCTGCCAGTCCTTCGGAAGAGGATTTTGGTCAAGCCTTATCACAACTTCATCAGGCCCTTGATAAGGCAGCAGATAAGGTAGCCAAGAAGACGCCTGCCCAGCAAGATTTGGTAGGGCAAGTGGATGCCTTGATTGACACGCTTTACTTCACCTACGGTAGTTTTGTCTTGATGGGGGTGGACCCAGAACGTATTTTTGACATTGTTCATCAGGCCAATATGGGGAAAATTTTCCCTGACGGCAAGGCCCATTTTGATCCAGTGACCCACAAAATCTTAAAACCAGATGATTGGGAAGAAAAATACGCTCCAGAACCTGCTATTAAAAAGGAACTGCAGCGTCAGCTCAAGGCTTATGAACGCCATAAAGAGAGAAATAATACTCAATGAAAATCAAAGAGCAAACTAGGAAACTAGCCGCAGGCTGCTCAAAGCACTGCTTTGAGGTTGTAGATAGAACTGACGAAGTCAGCTCAAAACACCGTTTTGGGGTTGCAGATAGAACTGACGAAGTCAGCTCAAAACACTGTTTTGAGGTTGTGGATAGAACTGACGAAGTCAGCTCAAAACACTGTTTTGAGGTTGTGGATAGAACTGACGAAGTCAGTAACTATACGTACGGCAAGGCGACGTTGACGTGGTTTGAAGAGATTTTCATTGAGTATAAATAGTAAACAAAAAGGAGCACTGAGCTCCTTTTTTCGTGATTATAAGGTTTTTTCTTGTTCTCTGACTACCAGCAAATCGACCTTAGCATGGCGGAGGATGTATTCAGATGAAGAACCGACCAAGAGGCGTTCAAAGGCGTTGAGACCAGTTGCGCCAACGAGGATAAGGTCCACTTCTTCAGCATCTGGAATAGTACGCGCTAGTAGGGTCTTTGGATTTCCCATTTCAATAACGATGTGAACATCTGTCACACCAGCATCTTTAGCACGTTTTTCGTACTCTTTCATCAGACTTTCAGCGTCGACTTGGAGTTCTTCGTAAACTTCAGCATCAAAGGTGGATACGCTTTGGAGAGCGCGTGTGTCAATGACATGTGCGATAGTGAGTTTAGCGTCGTTTCGTAGCGCAGAATGAACTCCCTTGACAAAAGCCAAGTCTGCTTCCTTAGAACCATCGATTGCGACCATGATATTTTGGTAACGTTGTGCCATAATGAAACCTCCTGAAATTTTCTTACTATAATTGTAAACCTTTTCACTATAGAAGTAAAGCAAAAAAAGTATTTTTTAAAAGAATGTTAGTGCTTAAAATCTATATAAATATATGATAAAATAAAAGAAAGGATAGCAGGAAAGAAGTGAAGGGGGGGAGAATGATGAAAAACTCTTTTCAAGAAACAAAAAAATCAAATTTCCTTTATTATGGAATCATCCTAGTTTCAGTCTTGGTAGAAGTGATTATGATTTGGCAATTAGAAAAGCTGATTCCATTTCTCTATCCAGGTTTTATTGGCTTTTTAGTCTTTCACCTACTCTACCATCTGCTATTATTCCTAGTTGCAAAACGAAGTGGGCGTTGGGATTACTTGATGATATGGGGGCTTTTCCTCATGTTCAATCTTCTCTATGACTCCTTTTTAGGCTTGCTTTTTCTAGGTTTATCTTTTGGTATGTGATGTTTCTTTGGCAAAATACCTGCTATCACCACTGTCTCGGCCTCGCTTTTAGCGAGGTTTTTCTTCTATCCGAATCTAGTAACACATTTCAGCAAACTTGTCCCATTCTCTTTCTAGTGGTATAATGTTACTATCCTGATGAATTGAGGAAACAAGATGAAAGAATATAACAAGTCTAGTAAGTTAGAGCATGTTGCTTATGATATCCGTGGTCCTGTTTTGGAAGAAGCCATGCGGATGCGAGCAAACGGAGAAAAGATTTTACGTCTGAATACAGGAAATCCAGCAGAATTTGGCTTTACAGCGCCAGATGAGGTCATTCATGACTTGATTATGAATGCGCGTGATAGTGAAGGGTATTCTGACTCCAAAGGGATTTTCTCAGCCCGTAAGGCCATCATGCAGTATTGCCAGTTGAAGAAATTCCCCAATGTCGATATTGATGATATTTACCTTGGAAATGGTGTCAGTGAGCTGATTGTTATGTCCATGCAGGGGCTTTTGGACAATGGAGATGAGGTTTTGGTGCCTATGCCAGACTATCCTCTCTGGACAGCCGCTGTCAGCCTAGCTGGAGGAAATGCAGTCCACTATATCTGTGATGAGGCTGCAGAATGGTACCCAGATATTGACGATATCAAGTCAAAAATCACTTCCAATACCAAGGCAATTGTCCTTATCAATCCAAACAACCCAACCGGAGCCCTTTATCCTAAGGAACTCTTGCTGGAGATTATTGAGATTGCTCGTCAAAATGATTTGATTATCTTTGCGGATGAAATTTACGACCGCATGGTCATGGATGGTCATGTGCATACGCCTGTGGCGAGCCTGGCGCCAGATGTCTTCTGTGTTAGCATGAATGGTCTGTCAAAATCCCACCGTATCGCTGGTTTCCGTGTGGGTTGGATGGTCTTGTCTGGTCCTAAGACACATGTTAAAGGCTATATCGAAGGGCTTAATATGTTGTCCAATATGCGCCTTTGCTCTAATGTTTTGGCTCAACAAGTCGTACAAACTTCCTTGGGTGGCCACCAATCAGTCGATGAATTGCTCCTTCCTGGTGGACGAATCTACGAGCAAAGAAACTTCATCTACAATGCCATTCAAGATATTCCAGGTTTGTCTGCCGTTAAACCAAAGGCTGGGCTCTATATCTTCCCGAAAATCGACCGTAATATGTACCGTATCGATGATGATGAGCAGTTTGTACTTGATTTCTTGAAGCAGGAAAAGGTTCTCTTGGTTCATGGTCGAGGCTTTAACTGGCAGGAACCAGACCACTTCCGTATCGTTTATCTTCCTCGTGTCGATGAACTAGCCCAAATCCAAGAAAAGATGACTCGTTTCTTGAAACAGTATCGTAGATAGGGCTTACATCAGAAAAAGCGCTAAAAAGCAGGAAACATTTGCCTAGAGCTATTGACAAAAGTGAAAGAATCAGATAGAATAGTAAAGTATGTTTAGTAACTGATCACTTTATAGCCGGCTAAACGAATACAAAATCTATGAGGAGGTATTCATCGTGAAACGTACTTATCAACCAAGTAAACTTCGTCGTGCGCGCAAACACGGATTCCGTAACCGTATGTCAACTAAAAACGGTCGTCGCGTATTGGCAGCTCGTCGTCGTAAAGGACGCAAAGTTTTGGCTGCATAATCCAAACGAACTATATCAAAAATCAGTAGGAACTCGAGTCTACTGATTTTTATTTTTGTAAAAAAGTACAAAAGGCTTTATATTTTTGCTTGAATGGTGTATAATATTTCACATACTGTAAAAAATGGAGAATAATCATGAAGAAATCAAAAGTGATGCTGTTTGGAGCTATGGCTTTGACAGCAGGTCTAGCTCTAGCAGCGTGTGGATCATCTCAATCAAGTAATGCTGACAAGACTTACTCTTATATCTTTGTCAATAACCCAGATACCTTGGATTATATTACCTCTACCCGAGACTCTACATCTAGTATCACAACCAACTTGATTGATGGTTTGTTGGAAAATGACCAGTATGGCAATCTCATTCCATCTATGGCTGAGTCATGGACTGTGTCAAAAGATGGCTTGACTTATACTTATAAAATTCGTCAGGGAGCTAAATGGTACACTTCGGAAGGAGAAGAGTATGCGGATGTAACGGCTCATGACTTTGTGACTGGTCTTAAGTATGCGGCTGATAAAAAAGCTGAAAACTTGTACTTGGTGCAAGACTCTATCAAGGGTCTAGCAGACTATGTTGAAGGGCAATCATCCGATTTTGGAACCGTTGGTGTTAAGGCAGTGGATGATTACACACTCCAATACACCCTCATCCAACCTGAGACTTATTGGAACTCTAAAACAACAGCAAGTATTCTTAGTCCTGTAAATGAAGCTTTCTTGAAGTCTAAGGGAGATGACTTTGGAAGTGTGACACCATCAAGTATCTTGTCAAATGGTCCTTACTTGTTTAAGTCCTTCACATCAAAATCTTTGATTGAATTTGACAAAAATCCTAATTATTGGGATAAGGACAATGTCAAAATCGAGAAAGTGAAACTTTCATTCTTTGATGGTTCTGACCAAGACAGCATTGCAAGAGGATTCTTGGAAGGCAACTATACAGATGGTCGTATTTTCCCAACCAGCTCAGTCTTTGCTGAACTCAAGAAGGGAAATGAAGACAAGATTACCTATACACCACAGAACTCAGTTACTTTCTACTATCTTTTCAACGTCAATCGTCAAAGCTACAAGCAGACTATGAAACAGTCTGACAAGGAAAAGACAGATGCACGCGCAGCTATGCAGAATAAAGATTTCCGTCAGGCTATCAACTTTGCCTTTGACCGTCATGCTTATGCAGCGCAAACAAATGGTGAAGATGGAGCAGACCGTATCTTGCGTAACACGGTTACACCAAGTAACTTTGTCCAAATTGGTGATAAGAACTTTGGTGATATTGTCAATGAAAAAATTGTCAACTACGGTAAAGATTGGGCCAATATCAACCTAAACGATGGTAAGCAAGCCTTCTTGAACCCTGACAAGGCCAAAGAGAAATTTGCGAAGGCCAAAGAAAGCCTGCAAGCACAGGGAGTAACCTTCCCAATTCATTTGGATATGCCAGTTGACCAGACTGCTAAGTTGGATGTGCAACAGGCTGGATCTTTCAAACAAACAGTGGAAGAAACCCTTGGTAAGGATAATGTGGTTATCGATGTTATCCAACTTTCTCCAGATGAAAAAGACCAGGCAACCTACTTTGCAGATACAGCAGAACAAAAAGACTATGATATCGACATCTCAGGATGGGGTGGAGATTACTCAGATCCTAAGACTTACCTAGCGATTCTAGATCCAGAGACAGGTTCTCAGTTGAAAAACATGGGCTTGTCTGAAGGAAAAGACAAGGAAGTCAAGGATAAGATTGGTCTTTCTGACTACAAGAAACTCTTGGATCAGGCCGACGCTGAAATCACAGATACTCAAGCACGCTATGAAAAATATGCTGAAGCCCAAGCTTGGTTGACAGATAGCGCCTTGTTCCTACCAGTTCAAAGTGGTGGAGCCAACCCAATCTTCCGTAAGACTATACCGTTTACAGGACCATTCTCATTCGTTGGACACAAAGGAGATGCAGACAACTATAAATATGTTGAATTGCAAAAAGAGCCAGTCACTGCTAAACAGTACCAAGAACTTTATGAAAAATGGTTAAAAGAAAAAGCTGAGTCAAATAAAAAAGCTCAGGAAGATTTAGCTAACCATATTCAATAGTATTCCTAGTCATGCTTTTCAGTTAATACTTTTCGAAAATCTCTTCAAACCACGTCAGCTTCCATCTGAAACCTCAAAACAGTGTTTTGAGCAGCCTGCGGCTAGCTTCCAAGTTTGCTCTTTGATTTTCATTGAGTATAAGCATAGTGGCTGGATTCAGAAAAAGGCCTTACCAGAGCTTCTTGCTTCTAGTAGGGCCTTTTCTTTATTCTTTTAAGTGATAGGAATAGCTAGCGACAACGACATCTTGATGCCAACGGAGGGCATATTTGAGTTTGAGACTCATCTGATTGTGTAGAATATTTTGCCAAGGTTTATTAGGGATGAACTGGGGTACAAGGACAGTGACTGTATAGTTCTTTTTCTGGGCATCCTCAGAGATTCGTTTGACATACTTGACAGTAGGCGTGATGATGTCGCGATAGCTGGTCTTGATATTTTTCAGAGTAATGGTTGGGAAGTAATCGGCAAATTCTTGGAGAATTTCTTGGTCTTTTTCTGCTGTTTCCTTAGTAGAAATGTGCATAGCTAGGACTTCATCTCCGATACTTTGGGCGTAGTTAATGGCTCCAACGCTGACGCGGGTAACATTTCCTACGAGGACGAGAACCAGATTGCCATCGTAGGTACGTTTTTCGATTCCTTCATAGAGTCGCAGTTGTTGGGCCACTTTTTGGTAATGACTGTGAATGGCCAAGAAGAGTAGGGTGAGTACGAGAATGATCGGGAAGAAAGGCCAGATATCACTGAGACGGAAAAAGAGCAGGATTAGCACGATAGCGTAGCAAATGATAGCACCAAGAATATTGGCTAGGGCAGGTTTTAAGAAGTTGGCCCCCTTTTCTTTTTTCCAATGGCGAATCATCCCAGTTTGAGAAAGAGCAAAGGGCACGAAGACACCGATAGTATAAAGGGGAATCAAACGTTCGGTATTGCCGTTAAAAATGAGAAGAAGAATCATAGCCCCAAATGCAAGAGTTAAAATTCCATTGGAGTAGCCTAGGCGGTCTCCTTTTTCCATAAAGAGGTGGGGCATGTATTTGTTTTTAGCCATATTGTAAGCCAGCATAGGGAAGGCTGAAAAGCCAGTATTGGCTGCTACGGCCAAAATCAAGGCTGTGGAGAATTGGAAGATATAATAGCCAAGGTGGCCTAAGAAGGAATTTCCAAGGATGCCTTGAGCCATTTGTGAAAGAATAGTTTCTCCGTGTTGAGGCATAATCCCCATCCAGTAGTTTAGGAAGGTGATACCAGCAAAAAGAAAACCTAAAATCAGTGACATGATGGTCAAGGTCTGAGCTGCATTCTTTTCTTTCGGAGCCTTGAAAAAGGGAACGGCATTTGAAATAGCTTCAACACCTGTTAGAGAGGCAGAGCCGCTGGTAAAGGCTCTTAGAATGAGAACGATAGACAGACTCGGTACAGCATGTCCGATAGGAGAAGTCGCCTGATAGCTGAGAGAACCTGTCATTAGTTGAAAGATTCCATAGAGCAAGAGAAAGACAGTACTGATGATAAAGAGATATACAGGAATCATCAGTGAGCTGGCAGATTCTTTCAACCCCCGTAAGTTCAAAAGCATGAGCAAGCAAACTAGAAAAATGGAGATGTGGAGATTGTAAGGGTGGAGAGCAGGGAGAGCTGCTGTGATAGCATCAGCTCCAGATGATACCGATACTGCCACAGTCAGCATGTAGTCAACCAGCAGACTACCTCCAGCAATCAAGCCTAGCTCGGGCGATAGATTTTCTCGAGTAACCATATAGGCCCCTCCTCCTTGAGGGTAGGCGTGGATAATTTGACGGTAGGAAACGGTTAAACTAGCCAGGAGCAGGAGGACAAAGAGGCCGATAGGAAGGCTCCACCATATAGCAAGTGGAGAGAGACTAGCCAAGACGAGGACTACTTGCTCAGGCCCATAGGCGATGGAGGACAAAGCATCGCTTGATAACATGGCCAAGGCTTGCATTTTTCCCAGTAGTCCCCCTTCGCCTTCGGTTAAGGACTTAAGAGGACGACCGATAAAGGTCTGTTTTAATTTTGTAAACATAGTTGCTTCCTTTACTGAAAAATTCAATAAGTGTTATTATACTGCTTTGGAAAAAGAGCGTCAAGAGATGATGATGGATTTTAGAATATTTTTTACAGATGGGGAGAGAGGTCAGTTTTTTTGCTATAATAGAAGATAGAAAACGAGGTTAGAAGAGATGATTTTTGATACGCATACACATTTGAATGTAGAAGAATTTGCAGGTCGTGAGGCAGAAGAAATTGCCTTGGCTGCTGAGATGGGTGTGACACAGATGAATATTGTGGGTTTTGATAAACCGACTATTGAGCGTGCCTTGGAGTTGGTAGACGAGTATGAGCAACTTTACGCGACTATTGGTTGGCATCCGACAGAAGCAGGGACTTACACAGAGGAGATTGAAGCTTACTTGCTTGACAAGCTCAAGCATTCCAAGGTGATTGCCTTGGGTGAGATTGGTTTGGATTATCATTGGATGACAGCGTCCAAAGAGGTGCAGGAGCAGGTTTTTCGTCGTCAGATTCAGCTGTCTAAGGACTTGGATTTGCCTTTTGTTGTCCATACCCGTGATGCGTTGGAAGATACCTATGAGATTATCAAGAGCGAGGGAGTTGGTTCTCGAGGTGGCATCATGCATTCTTTCTCAGGAACTCTTGAATGGGCAGAGAAGTTTGTCGAGCTTGGTATGACTATTTCCTTTTCAGGAGTGGTGACTTTTAAGAAGGCAACCGATATCCAAGAGGCGGCTAGAGAACTTCCTTTGGACAAGATTTTGGTGGAGACGGATGCGCCTTACTTGGCTCCTGTTCCTAAACGTGGTCGCGAAAACAAAACAGCCTACACTCGCTATGTAGTAGACTTTATCGCGGATTTGCGTGGTATGACGACAGAAGAGCTGGCGGCAGCAACGACTGCAAATGCAGAGCGCATTTTTGGATTGGACAGCAAATAATGAAAGAAAAAATTTCCCAAGTCATCGTGGTCGAAGGTCGCGATGATACGGCCAATCTCAAACGTTATTTCGATGTGGAAACCTATGAGACCAGAGGCTCTGCCATCAATGACCAGGATATAGAGCGAATTCAGCGCCTGCACCAACGCCATGGAGTCATTGTCTTTACAGACCCAGATTTTAATGGGGAGCGGATTCGTCGCATGATTATGACGGCCATTCCAACAGTGCAACATGCCTTCCTCAAACGAGATGAAGCTGTTCCCAAGTCCAAGACCAAGGGGCGGTCTCTGGGAATTGAGCATGCCAGCTATGAAGACCTGAAAACGGCTCTCGCTCAGGTGACGGAACAATTTGAACATGAGAGTCAGTTCGACATCAGTCGTAGCGACTTGATCCGCCTTGGTTTTCTAGCTGGAGCAGATAGCCGTAAGCGAAGAGAATATCTAGGAGAAGCTCTCCGAATTGGTTATTCCAACGGCAAGCAACTCCTCAAACGCCTAGAGTTGTTTGGGATTACCTTGGCAGAAGTAGAGGAAGCTATGAAATCTTATGAGTAGGAAAGATGTAGCCGTTACAATTTTTTAAGTTTCACAGTATTTTTCGAAGTAGGTAGAAGAGGAGACGTCTGATGTTAATTGGTCAAAAAATTAAAGAGATTCGGATAGAAAAAGGAATTAGTCGTCCAGATTTTTGTGGAGATGAGCAAGAACTGACGGTTCGTCAACTATCGCGAATTGAAAGTGGAGCTTCGCAACCAAGTTTACCCAAGTTAGACTATATTGCTCGTCGGTTAGGAGTTCCAGCTTATAGCCTTATGCCGGATTTTTCAGCTCTTCCTTCTGCTTATTTAGAATTGAAATACCAGATTTTACGTGAACCAATCTATGGTAAAGAAGAGGAGTACGATAAGAAGGAAGCGTGTTTGGAAGAGATTTATAAAACATACTTTGATAATCTTCCTAAAGAAGAACAATTAGCATGTGAAGTATTGCAGGCATGTTTGGATACTTCTAGAACTAGAAGGCCTGAATATGCAGAGTTAATACTTGAGGAACATATGCCCGAGATTATAGAAAAAGAAGCCTATTCAATAAATGATATGTTGTTGATTCGTTTGTTTTTTTATCAAATGCTTATTAGAAAAGATCTTGCAAAATTTGTGAATCAAATCGAAAAGATAATGTTCCTTCTTTTGGAACAGAAGAAGGTAACTCAAATAGAGAATTACTTTATAATTAGAGATACTCTTATTTCAGGAATGTGTTGTCTTGAAAAGGTAGGAGTAACTGATTGTTTTAATAATTATCTATCGTGTTTGCAAGAAATTATGGGTAAAACTCAAGATTATCAAAAGAAACCCCTTGTATTTATGTTTTTGTGGAAGCAAGCATTAAGAGAAGAAAGAGATTTTAGTTTAGCTGAATCATTTTATCAGTCTTCTAAAACATTTGCGCAGCTAATTGGAGATGAATTTCTAGTAAAGAAATTGACAGAGGAATGGCAAGAGGATGTAAAAAAATATTTATAAATATCGTGAAGCAATGACAAAAATGTCCTTGTTCTTGTATCAAAACAGTTCTAAAGTTCGTCTTTAGGGCTGTTTTTTTATATATAAGCTAAAAATGACACGAAATGGTTATATTTTAGGGACATTGGTGTCCTTGGAGTTTATTGATATAAGTTTTATAATAGATGACATAGAAATAAGGAGGAATGCTATGTTTGGTTTCATCATGTTTTTAACAAATTTTAGTTTTGGAGATTGGTGGCACGGATAGAAAGGAGAATGTAATGAGGTGTTGCTTTAAAAAGGTCTATGATCCATGACTTGGTTTTACTTACAAACGAAAATGGACAATATATAATAAATATTTACGATAAAATAAAAAATAGAGGAGTATCAATATGAAACAAACAGTTAAAAAATTAGCCCTTGTAGCGAGCATTGCAGCAACATTAGGTGGAAGTGTAGCAGTAGTATCGGCCGCGGTTAAGTATCCAGATGGTGGTGTCTGGACGTATGGTTCAGGTGACGGAGGTGCTTACTCAAACTACTATCACCCGTCAAAATACCATAGTTCAACTGTTTCCAGCAGATGGAATAGTTCATCTGATAAGGGATATGCTAATGCAGGAGGAACATCTCGAGCTTGGATTCGTACTGCGTGGGCCGAGCAAGTAAGTTTCTATTATGATTATTAAAAATTGCACACGAGAAAGTAAAAATATTTCTGGGTGAATTGATAACGATGCTTTACTTGGTCATCTTCTCACTAAGTGACCAAGTAACTTTTTGGAGGAAATGATGAAACGCTTATTTATTTTGATTTCAATGGTATTGGTATCGCTTTATATGGTGATAAATTCCGTTGACCATCGAGAAGAGATTTTATTTGGAAACTATCCCTCTGTTGACGTGATGGGTACTGGGCTAGACCAGCCAGTAGCTGGTCGCGAAGAGGTGACAGAGGCTTTGAGTAACTTGGCAGTAGAGCACAATAGTCTCATCGCCCGTCGGATTGTTGAGCCAAATGAAGCTGGAGAAACACGCTTTACCTATGCCACTTATGGCCAGGGAGAACTTCCAGAAGGTTTGACCATTTCCTCCGAGGAGAGTGCAGAAACGAGTGATTTATTAGGTTCTTACTTGATTGTGTCAGGGAGTTTGGATGGAGTGAGCTTACAGACCGCCCTGCAAGAACTTGGTTATAATGGTGTTGTCTCGAATAGAACAGAGTCATTTTCAATGGTTGTCCTCTTGGCGGCGACCCCAATGGGACTACTGAGTCTAGCTATTTTTCTGCTGACCTTTATGAGTCTGACCCTGATTTATCGGATCAAGTCCCTTCGTCAGGCAGGGATTCGTTTAATCGCTGGTGAGAGCTTGTTTGGGGTGGTTCTCAGACCAGTGTTAGAAGATGTGAGACAGCTTATCTTCTCGGTACTAGGATCCAGTCTTTTGGGATTGGGGATTCTCTGGTATCAAGGTGTCTTGTTTATGGCAACGGTGCAACTTGTCATCATTGCTCTTCTACTTTATGGATTGACCTTGGCAGGGATTTCTACCTTACTAAGTGTAGTGTATCTACTTGGATTACAGGAAAATAGTCTGGTAGATCTCTTGAAAGGGAAACTCCCTCTCAAACGGATGATGACATTGATGATGGTGGGGCAACTCTTAGCCGTACTGGTGGTCGGATCGAGTGCGACTGCTCTCCTACCCCACTACCGTGAAATGCAGGAGATGGAGAAGGCAAGTGATAAATGGAGCCAGTCCTCAGACCGTTACCGTCTATCCTTTGGTTGGTCTAGTGCATTTGCCGATGAAGAAGGAATGCGTAAGGATAATCGCGAGTGGCAGACATTTACTGAAGAACGGTTAGCCAATACAGACTCTTTTTACATCATGAGTAATGTTGACAATTTCTCAGATGGAGCAGAAGTGGACCTAGATGGCAATCGTCTCAATGACTACACACCAGCAGGGAATGTCATCTATGTCTCACCGCGCTATCTGATAGAAGAAAAGATTAGCGTTTCGTCAGAGTTTATGGACAAGATGCAAAACTTGTCTGAGGGGGAGTTTGGGCTGATCTTGCCTGAGAGCTTGCGAGAGCAGTCTTCCTACTATCAAGGATTATTTACAGATTACCTGCAAAATTTTTCATCTGAAAGTGTAGAAGCGACGAGTCAGAAACACTATCTCCCACAGGTAACGCTAGCTTTTACAGAAACAGGACAGGAACGTTTCCTCTATAACGATGGGTACAAGACGACACGTCAATACCTAAAAGATCCGATTATTGTAGTTCTAACGCCGCAAGCGACTGGAGCAAGACCTGTTGCAGGGATGTTGTGGGGAACTACAGCTAATAGTGCCTTGAAACTAGATCAATATGGAGACAGCATCACAGCTCTAACAGAGCAAGGCCTGTATCACAAGGTCTCTTATTTGGTAAAAAGCCAGCTATTTTTTGCCAAGGTACTAAATGACAAACGGATGGAGTTTTACTCACTTTTTATTGGGACTATTTTGACCCTGTCTACGGCTATTTTGTTATTTGATTCCATGAATCTTCTCTATTTTGAGCAGTTCAGACGGGAAATTATGATTAAACGTCTTGCTGGTATGACAATCTATGAGCTTCATGGCAAGTACTTACTGGCGCAAGGAGGAATTCTTTTGCTTGGTCTAATCTTATCTAGTGTTTTGACAGGAGATGGCTTGGTTAGCGCTCTAGTTGTAGCTTTGTTTACGCTTAACGCCCTCTTGATTTTAGTAAGGCAGGATAAAAAAGAAGAAGCTGGTAGCATGGCAGTATTGAAAGGAAAATAAGATGATTGATATTCAAGGATTGGAAAAGAAATTTAATGACCGAGCGATTTTCTCTGGTTTGAATCTCAAGCTGGAGAAGGGCAAGGTCTATGCCTTAATCGGGAAGAGTGGGAGCGGAAAGACGACTCTGCTGAATATCTTAGGAAAGCTAGAAAAGATAGATGGTGGAAGGGTTCTCTATCAGGGGAAAGATTTAAAAACCATTCCCACTCGTGAGTATTTTCGAGACCAGATGGGCTATCTCTTTCAAAATTTTGGCCTTTTAGAAAACCAATCAATCAAAGAGAATTTGGATTTGGGCTTTGTTGGTCAGAAAATCTCAAAAGTAGAACGTTTGGAAAGGCAAGTGGAGGCTTTAGAAAAGGTTAATCTAGGGTATTTGGATCTAGAACAAAAAATTTATACTTTATCTGGAGGAGAGGCTCAACGAGTTGCCCTTGCTAAGACTATTTTGAAAAATCCACCCTTGATTTTGGCAGATGAACCAACAGCAGCTCTTGATCCTGAAAATTCAGAGGAGGTTATGAATCTCTTGGTGGATTTGAAAGATGAAAATCGAATCATCATCATTGCGACCCATAATCCCCTAGTCTGGAATAAGGCCGATGAAATCATTGATATGAGGGAGCTTGCTCATGTGTGAAAAAATTCGTATTCGCAGGGTATCTGATTATCCTAGTGCCAGAGGTGGTTTAGAAGATATCCTCATCATGGAAAACATGACAAATCATCTTCTTTTAGTTCAAATCCGAGTGAATGGCTATTTGCTTGATTTTGCTAGTATCGAAGGGCAAAGGCAAAAGCATTATCGTTTGAAAAATTTACCTCAAACGGTTGAACTGACAGTGGATGATGTGGAGGAGGATGTGGATTTGACCCTACCTGAAAATCGAAGTTATCAAGAAGCTGATTTTTTTGAACGTATGTTTCGAGAGAAGCACTAAGTCCACTTTTAAAGATTTCCAAGACTATCTTTCTTCATAAGGAAAGATAGTTTTTTGGTATGATTTTCACCCCCAAAATACAAGGGGAATGTGTTACAATAGTAGTAACAGATAATAGAAAAGAGAATAGATGAGAATTGCAGATTATAGCGTGACCAAGGCAGTGCTGGAGCGTCACGGTTTTACCTTTAAAAAGTCCTTCGGGCAAAATTTCTTGACGGATACCAATATTCTTCAAAAAATCGTGGATACGGCTGAGATTGATGACCAGGTTAATGTCATCGAAATCGGACCAGGGATTGGTGCCTTGACAGAATTTTTGGCTGAGCGTGCAGCTCAAGTCATGGCCTTTGAGATTGACCACCGTTTGGTACCGATTTTGGCAGATACTCTTCGTGATTTTGATAATGTGACCGTAGTCAACGAGGATATCCTTAAGGTTGACTTGGCGCAACATATCCAGAATTTTAAAAATCCTGACCTGCCAATCAAGGTAGTAGCCAACTTGCCATATTATATCACGACGCCTATTCTTATGCACTTGATCGAAAGTGGCATTCCTTTTAGTGAGTTTGTGGTCATGATGCAAAAAGAAGTGGCGGATCGTATCTCAGCCCAGCCTAATACCAAGGCTTACGGTAGCTTGTCGATTGCGGTTCAGTACTACATGACAGCCAAGGTTGCCTTTATCGTGCCGCGTACAGTCTTTGTGCCAGCGCCAAATGTGGATTCAGCCATTTTGAAAATGGTGCGTCGTCCAGAGCCAGCTGTAGCAGTAGAAGACGAGAACTTCTTCTTTAAGGTTTCCAAGGCTAGTTTTACCCATCGCCGCAAGACCTTGTGGAACAATTTGACAGGTTATTTTGGCAAGACTGAAGAAGTCAAGGACAAATTGACCAAGGCTTTGGACCAAGCAGGCTTGTCACCAAGTGTACGTGGGGAAGCTCTCAGCTTGGCAGAGTTTGCTAGCCTAGCAGACGCACTTAAAGGGCAAGGACTCTAAGATGCAGGGACAAATCATTAAAGCCTTGGCTGGGTTCTACTATGTGGAGAGTGATGGCCAGGTTTATCAAACACGCGCGCGTGGGAATTTCCGTAAAAAAGGCCATATCCCCTACGTTGGGGACTGGGTAGATTTTTCTGCCGAGGAAAATTCAGAAGGCTATATTCTCAAGATTTACGAGCGGAAAAACAGTCTGGTTCGTCCGCCTATTGTCAATATTGACCAAGCTGTGGTGATCATGTCAGTCAAGGAACCTGATTTCAACAGCAATTTGCTGGATCGGTTCTTGGTTCTTTTGGAGCACAAGGGCATTCATCCTATCGTTTATATTTCTAAAATGGACTTGCTGGAAGATAGAGGAGAACTGGATTTTTACCAGCAGACCTATGGTGCTATTGGCTACGATTTTGTGACTAGTAAAGAAGAACTTTTGCCCTTGTTGACAGGCAAGGTTACGGTCTTTATGGGGCAGACAGGTGTTGGGAAATCAACCCTCCTCAACAAAATCGCACCAGACCTTAATCTTGAAACAGGAGAAATCTCAGACAGTCTAGGTCGTGGGCGCCATACCACTCGAGCTGTTAGTTTTTACAACCTCAATGGGGGTAAAATTGCAGACACGCCAGGTTTTTCATCCTTGGACTATGAAGTATCAACGGCTGAAGACCTCAATCAGACCTTTCCAGAGCTTGCTAGTGTTAGCCGAGATTGTAAGTTCCGCACTTGTACCCATACCCATGAGCCGTCCTGTGCTGTCAAGCCATCAGTGGAAGAAGGTACTATTGCCAGCTTCCGTTTCGAAAACTACCTGCAATTCCTCAGCGAAATTGAAAATCGTAGAGAAACCTATAAAAAAGTCAGCAAAAAAATTCCAAAATAAGGAGAAACCTATGTCTCAATACAAGATTGCTCCGTCAATTCTGGCAGCAGATTATGCCAACTTTGAACGTGAAATCAAACGCCTAGAAGCAACTGGGGCAGAGTATGCCCATATCGATATCATGGATGGTCACTTTGTGCCGCAAATCAGTTTTGGTGCAGGTGTGGTTGAAGCTCTTCGCCCCCATAGTAAGATGGTCTTTGACTGCCACTTGATGGTGTCAAACCCTGAGCATCATTTAGAAGACTTTGCGCGTGCGGGAGCAGACATCATCAGTATCCATGTGGAAGCAACGCCTCATATACATGGAGCCCTTCAAAAGATTCGTTCGCTCGGTGTCAAACCTTCGGTTGTCATCAACCCTGGTACGCCTGTTGAAGCCATTAAGCACGTGCTTCACCTAGTTGACCAAGTCTTAGTCATGACAGTGAACCCTGGCTTCGGTGGGCAAGCTTTTCTACCTGAAACCATGGATAAGGTTCGTGAGTTGGTTAATCTTCGTGAGGAAAAAGGCTTGAACTTTGAAATCGAAGTCGATGGCGGAATTGATAATCAAACTATTGCTCAGGCTAAAGAAGCTGGTGCGACCGTTTTTGTAGCAGGTTCCTATGTCTTTAAGGGAGATGTTAATGAGCGAGTACAAACTCTCAGAAAACAACTGGACTAGGGTTGCCGTTTTTGCAGGCGGGGATCGCGGTCACTACCGGCCGGATTTTGATTGCTTTGTTGGTGTGGATCGAGGCTCGCTTTGGGTTTTAGAAGAAAAACTTCCTCTAGCTCTAGCAGTCGGGGATTTTGATTCTGTGACTGCAGAAGAGCGTCAGTTGATTCAAAAACGTGCCCGGCATTTTGTCCAAGCCCAACCGGAAAAAGATGATACAGATCTGGAATTGGCTCTTTTAACCATCTTTGAGCAAAATCCTCAGGCTCAGGTCACTATTTTCGGGGCTCTTGGTGGTCGTATTGACCATATGTTGGCCAATGTCTTTTTGCCTAGCAATCCAAAGTTGGCACCTTATATGCGTCAGATAGCGATTGAGGATGGGCAAAACTTGATTGCCTATTGTCCCGAAGGGATCAGTCAGCTTGAACCGCGTTCAGACTATGACTACCTAGCCTTTATGCCAGTTCGAGATAGCCAGTTGACTATTCTTGGTGCCAAGTATGAGTTGACAGAGGAAAATTTTTTCTTTAAAAAAGTGTACGCTTCTAACGAATATATAGGTAGGGAAGTTTCGGTGACTTGCCCAGATGGCTATGTGGTTGTCTTGCATAGCAAGGACAGGAGGTAGGATGGAAAGTTTACTTGTTCTATTATTAATTGCCAACCTAGCTGGGTTTTTTCTGATTTGGCAAAGGCAGGATAAACAGGAGAAACACCTAAGTAAGAGTTTGGAGGATCAGGCAGATCATCTGTCAGACCAGTTAGATTATCGCTTTGAACAAGCCAGACAAGCCAGCCAGCTGGATCAAAAAGATTTGGAAGTGGCTGTCAGCGATCGCCTGCAAGAAGTGCGAATGGAATTGCACCAAGGTCTGACTCAGGTTCGTCAAGAAATGACAGATAATCTCCTCCAAACTAGAGATAAGACCGACCAACGGCTTCAAGCCCTGCAGGAATCAAATGAGCAACGCTTGGAACAAATGCGCCAAACGGTCGAGGAAAAGTTGGAAAAGACCTTACAGACACGTTTACAGGCTTCCTTTGAGACAGTTTCCAAGCAACTGGAGTCGGTCAATCGTGGTCTGGGAGAAATGCAGACAGTCGCCCGTGATGTCGGTGCTCTTAATAAGGTTCTTTCTGGAACCAAGACACGAGGGATTCTGGGCGAATTGCAATTGGGGCAAATCATCGAAGACATCATGACACCAGCCCAGTATGAACGAGAATATGCAACGGTTGAAAACTCGAGCGAGCGAGTGGAGTATGCTATCAAGTTACCTGGGCAAGGCGACCAGGAATATGTTTACCTACCGATTGACTCCAAGTTTCCACTGGCAGATTATTACCGCTTGGAAGAAGCATATGAAGCAGGTGACAAGGACGAAATTGAACGCTGTCGTAAGTCACTTCTAGCAAGCGTTAAGCGTTTCGCAAAGGATATCAAGAGCAAGTATCTAGCGCCGCCTCGGACGACCAATTTTGGAGTTTTGTTTGTTCCGACGGAAGGTCTCTACTCAGAAATCGTCCGCAATCCGGTCTTCTTTGATGATTTGAGACGGGAGGAGCAGATTATTGTCGCAGGTCCAAGTACCCTATCAGCTCTTCTCAATTCCCTATCAGTTGGCTTCAAGACCCTCAATATCCAAAAGAGTGCCGACCATATCAGCAAGACACTTGCCAGTGTCAAGACCGAGTTTGGCAAGTTTGGTGGCATTCTGGTCAAGGCACAAAAACATCTCCAACATGCCTCTGGCAATATTGATGAATTATTAAACCGTCGCACTACAGCTATTGAGCGAACGCTCCGTCACATTGAGTTATCAGAAGGTGAGCCTGCGCTTGATCTACTCCATTTCCAGGAAGATGAGGAAGAATATGAAGATTAGTCACATGAAAAAAGATGAGCTGTTTGAAGGCTTTTACCTAATCAAATCAGCTGATTTGAGACAGACACGAGCTGGGAAAAATTACCTAGCTTTTACCTTCCAAGATGATAGTGGCGAGATTGAAGGGAAACTCTGGGATGCCCAACCACATAACGTTGAGGCCTTTACTGCAGGTAAGGTTGTCCACATGAAAGGGCGCCGAGAAGTTTATAATAACACCCCTCAGGTCAATCAAATTACCTTGCGCTTGCCTCAACCTGGTGAACCCAATGACCCAGCTGATTTTAAGGTCAAGTCGCCAGTTGATGTCAAGGAAATTCGAGAGTATATGATTCAGATGGTTTTCAAAATCGAGAATCCTGTTTGGCAACGAATTGTCCGAAATCTCTACACTAAGTACGATAAGGAATTCTATTCTTATCCAGCTGCCAAGACCAACCACCATGCCTTTGAAACGGGTTTGGCCTATCATACGGCGACCATGGTGCGCTTGGCAGGTGCTATTAGTGAAATCTATCCTCAGCTCAATAAGAGCTTGCTCTATGCTGGAATTATGCTACATGACTTGGCCAAAGTTATCGAGTTGACGGGACCAGACCAGACGGAGTATACAGTGCGAGGCAATCTCCTTGGACATATCGCTCTGATTGATAGTGAAATTACTAAGACAGTTATGGAGCTTGGAATCGATGACACCAAGGAAGAAGTCATTCTGCTCCGCCACGTTATCCTCAGCCACCACGGTTTATTAGAGTACGGAAGTCCAGTTCGTCCACGTATCATGGAGGCAGAGATTATTCATATGATTGACAATCTGGATGCTAGCATGATGATGATGTCAACAGCTCTGGCTTTGGTGGACAAAGGAGAAATGACCAATAAAATCTTCGCTATGGACAATCGTTCCTTCTATAAACCAGATTTAGATTAATAATTTAAGAAAAATGAGCATTTTTTAGGATAAGAATGTTCGTTTTTTTATGTGAATATGGTATAATAAGTAAAAGACAAAAATTAATACTCTTAGAAAATCTCTTCAAACTAGGGTAGCATCGCCTTGTCGTATGTATATATGTAGGTATATTACGGACTTTGTCAGTTCTATCGACAATCTCAAAACAGTGTTTTGAATTACCAGCGACCAGCTTTCTAGTTTGCTTTTTGATTTTTTGAAAAAAAATAGAATGGGAAATAGAAATGAAATTAAGAAGAAGTGATCGGATGGTTGTCATTTCCAACTATTTGATTAATAATCCTTATAAACTAACTAGTCTCAATACGTTTGCTGAAAAGTATGAATCTGCTAAATCATCCATCTCAGAAGATATCGTGATTATCAAACGTGCCTTTGAGGAAATCGAAATCGGTCACATCCAGACTGTAACTGGGGCTGGTGGGGGTGTCATCTTCACACCATCAATCTCAAGTCAGGATGCCAAGGAAATGGTTGAGGACTTGCGTGCCAAGTTGTCAGAAAGTGACCGTATCTTGCCAGGTGGCTATATCTACTTGTCAGATTTGCTTAGCACACCAGCTATCTTGAAAAATATTGGACGCATTATTGCCAAGAGCTTTATGGACCAAAAAATTGATGCGGTTATGACAGTAGCGACTAAGGGGGTGCCACTTGCAAATGCAGTTGCCAATGTCCTCAATGTTCCTTTTGTCATTGTGCGCCGTGACTTGAAAATTACCGAAGGTTCAACTGTCAGCGTCAACTATGTATCCGGTTCAAGTGGAGACCGTATTGAGAAAATGTTCCTTTCAAAACGCAGTCTCAAGGCAGGCAGCCGTGTCTTGATTGTGGATGACTTCTTGAAAGGTGGAGGAACGGTCAACGGGATGATCAGTCTCTTGCGTGAGTTTGATTCAGAATTGGCTGGTGTAGCGGTCTTTGCGGACAATGCCCAAGAAGAACGTGAAAAGCAATTTGACTACAAGTCACTCTTGAAGGTAACCAATATTGATGTCAAGAACCAAGCCATCGATGTTGAGGTTGGCAATATCTTTGACGAAGATAAATAAGAGATAGAACTAAAGGTTGGAACGATTGTCCCAGCCTTTCTTTGCAAATAGAACAGAAGGAAACTTATGAAAACACCATTTATCAATAAAGAAGACTTAGAAGCGATTGTTGCTGAGTTCCCGACGCCTTTTCACTTGTATGATGAGAAGGGGATTCGTGAGAAGGCAAGAGCTGTCAACCAAGCCTTTTCGTGGAACAAGGGATTTAAGGAATATTTTGCAGTTAAGGCAACTCCAACACCAGCTATCTTGAAAATCCTTCAAGAGGAAGGTTGTGGTGTGGACTGCTCTAGTTATGTAGAGCTTTTGATGAGCCATAAACTGGACTTTCCAGGTTCTGAGATTATGTTCTCTTCTAACAACACGCCAGACAAGGAATATGCCTATGCGCGTGAATTGGGTGCGACCATTAACTTGGATGCCTTTGAAGATATTGAACATTTGGAGCGAGCGGCAGGCATTCCAGAAATCATCTCTTGTCGTTACAATCCTGGCGGTGTTTTTGAACTGGGAACAGATATCATGGACAATCCTGGAGAAGCCAAGTTTGGGATGACTAAGGACCAGCTCTTTGAAGCTTTTGCCATCTTGAAGGAAAAAGGAGCTAAGACCTTTGGAATTCACTCCTTCCTAGCATCTAATACGGTGACCCATCTCTATTATCCAGAGTTGGCTCGTCAGCTTTTTGAATTGGCTGTTGAAATCAAGGAAAATTTGGGAATTTCGCTAGACTTTATCAATCTTTCCGGAGGTATTGGTGTCAATTATCGTCCTGAGCAGGAACCAAATGATATTGCCTTGATTGGTGAGGGAGTTCGTAAGGTGTATGAAGAGGTCCTTACGCCAGCAGGTCTTAGTCAGGTTAAGATTTTCACAGAATTGGGTCGCTTTATGTTAGCTCCTCACGGTGCTCTCGTCACAAGAGTCACTCATAAGAAGAAAACTTACCGTACCTATCTAGGTGTGGATGCATCAGCAGTCAACCTCATGCGTCCAGCCATGTACGGAGCCTACCACCATATCACCAATCTGACTCACCCAGAAGGACCAGCTGAAGTAGTAGACGTGGTCGGTTCACTCTGCGAAAACAATGATAAATTTGCAGTGAATCGCGAGTTACCTCATACAGAAATCGGTGATTTGCTGGTGATTCATGATACAGGTGCCCACGGTTTTTCAATGGGCTACCAGTACAATGCCAAACTTCGTTCTGCGGAAATCCTCTATACCGAAGAAGGCAAAGCCCGTCAAATCCGCCGTGCAGAGCGCCCTGAGGACTATTTTGCAACCTTGTATGGTTTTGATTTTGAAGAATAAAATGATAATTAATTGAAAATGAAATTGAAAAACAGATTGCTTTCTAAAAAATAGGCAAAAATCTTGTTTTTCCTTCAAGTCGTGATATAATAAAACTATAAAACGTTTTCAAGGAAGGTAACGATATGTCTGAAGAAACAATTGATTATGGACAAGTGACAGGAATGGTGCATTCGACAGAAAGCTTTGGTTCGGTAGATGGGCCTGGTATTCGCTTTATTGTCTTTTTGCAGGGCTGTCACATGCGTTGCCAGTATTGCCACAATCCAGACACATGGGCTATGGAGTCCAATAAATCACGTGAACGGACAGTAGATGATGTCTTGGCAGAGGCCTTGCGCTACCGCGGTTTCTGGGGAAATAAGGGTGGTATTACAGTCAGTGGGGGAGAAGCTCTCTTGCAGATTGATTTCCTGATTGCCCTCTTCACCAAGGCTAAGGAACAAGGAATCCACTGTACTTTAGACACCTGTGCACTTCCTTTCCGTAATAAACCACGTTACCTTGAAAAGTTTGACAAACTCATGGCTGTCACTGACTTGGTTCTCTTGGATATCAAGGAAATCAACGAAGAACAGCACAAGATTGTCACTAGCCAAACCAATAAAAACATCCTGGCCTGTGCCCAGTATCTATCAGATATTGGAAAACCTGTCTGGATTCGCCACGTGCTAGTTCCAGGCTTGACAGATAGAGACGATGACCTGATTGAACTTGGTAAGTTCGTCAAGACCCTTAAAAATGTGGATAAGTTTGAAATTCTACCTTATCACACCATGGGTGAGTTCAAGTGGCGTGAATTGGGAATCCCATACTCACTCGAAGGGGTCAAACCACCAACAGCAGACCGCGTCAAGAATGCTAAAAAACTCATGGATACCGAAAGTTATCAAGACTATATGAAACGTGTACATGGATAAAAAAGAAGCCTGATGGAAACATCGGGCTTTTGAGTTTACACAAATCTAGATAATTAAATGATACAAAATTTTAAAGATTTTAAATTCTGAAAAAAATCCGAAAATGAATGTGTAAGATATAGTTACTTTTTGAAATATTAAATAGAATAGGAGAACATGATGGAACAAAGTATTACCATTAAAAATTTATGTAAGTCATATGGCCAAACTCAAATTTTAAAAGATATTTCTTTTGAAGCAAAAGCAGGTAGAGTGACTGCTTTCCTGGGTCCAAATGGTGCCGGCAAAAGTTCAACCTTACGTATTTTATTAGGATTAGACAAAGCAACATCAGGTCTTACCAAAATTGGAGATCAAACTTATAAGGAATTAAAATTTCCTCTAAAGACTGTAGGAGCTTCATTTGACAGTGTAGGAGCTCCTGATGATCGGACTGTTTATCAACATTTGAAAATTGTTGCTACTAGTAATGGAATATCCAGTCAGCGAATTGAGCAAGTCTTGGATATGGTGGATATTAGCCATAAGAAAAAATCTAAAATTGGGAAATTATCATTAGGAGAAGGACAACGATTAGGAATTGCAACAGCTCTATTAGGAAATCCTCAATATCTGATATTGGATGAACCGACTAATGGGTTGGATCCAAGAGGAATTCGGTGGTTTAGAGAGTTTATAAAAAAACAAGCTCAAGAAGGAAAGACAGTCTTGCTATCATCTCATATATTATCGGAAGTGGAAGCAGTAACAGATGATGTAGTTATCATAAATAAAGGAAAAGTTCTTATAAAAGGCACTTTACAAGAAGTGATGAAAAATCTTTCTTCACTAGAAGAAGTCTTCTTTAGTTTAACAGAGGGAGGAAAGTGACATGGCACTTATATACTCTCTTCATTCTGAAATATTGAAATTACTTTATAAGAGAGCTACTCATGTTGTACTATTCTTGATACTGGTATTTCAAACGTTTTTAGCAAATATTGGTGCTTCTCAAATTGTTTCAGTTGGTATTCATGCTACACCAGAGACAAATCCAGAATTAGCAGAAGCTATACCTCCTATTGAATTTTTAGGTTTTGATGTCACTTTATTTGGTGTTTTTATTATGATTATCCTAGGCTCAATTTATGGAGCCGAGGAGTATAAAGGCTCGGCTATTCGTACAAGCCTTCTCTCTATTACAAATCGAAGTACTTTCCTAGTTTCAAAAACATTAGTTTGGCTTATATTTTCTTTCATCATTTCCTTTCTATCAATATTCTTGACGATTAACATGACACATTATGTTTTAGGACAAGATGGCTTATTGCTTTTTTCACTGAATGGAACAGTTTGGTTCTATATATTTTTAGCCAGTATAGCTTGGACTTTGTTGGGACTGCTGGCCTATATTATGGCTTTGACATTTAAAACAGCCATTTTTCCTCTATTATTTTTGCTTCCTCAAGCCTACAATTTAGGAACATTCTTAGCAAACTATATATCAGCTGCAAAATTTCTTCCAGTTGCACTGGGGCAAGGATTGATTGCTACATCTCCTCAAATTTTAGAACAGAATAGTTTACAATATATTTTACTTTTACTTTGTTGGAACTTCTCATTCTTGGTTTTGGCAATTTACCGCTTACTTAAGTCAGATATCGGAGGAGGTGAATAAGTTGAAAGAGCAACTTAAAAGTGAGTATCTTAAGTTTATGATGAATCCTTGGCACTGGTTGATTATAGGTGCTCTGTTACTGTGTGTTCCGGCGATGGTTATTTTTTTAAATAGTAAGCCAGACCAGTTGACCCTACAGTTTGTTTTGGAACAGCTACTGCAAAGTCTCTATTTAGGACAGGCAGGTTTCATTAGTCTAGCGGTCTTATTTATAGGTCAAGAATTTACAGGTTCTAGCCTTCGTACCAGTTTTCTTACCTGTCCAAACCGTTTGAAATTTATAATATCTAAACTAGCTATTCTATTATGTATTGAAATTGTCCTATTGGTCGCTGTAATATCATTATGTGTACTACTCGCCCAAGGATACTACAATATCAATCTTTTGAGCAATATTAAACATGTTCTAACAATTCTATTTCCAGCTTGTATTTCTATTCTAACCTTCTCTCTTTTAAGTGGTATTTTTGTATTTATTTCCCAGTCTTTTATCTTAATTCTCGGAATCAGTTTATCCCTTTTATTGGGTTTGGGACAAATGTTACTACAATTCAGTTCTTTTTTTAGAAATTTACCATTACTAGCTAGTATGAATTGTTTTTATACCCATCACTTGTCGCTTTATTATCCAGTGTGGCAAGGCTTAGGGATACAAATAGTTTGGTTATTAATTGTTTTTGTATTTGCTACACTGATACTTATAGGAAGAAATGTAGGCTAAAGACAGGGGATATCCTGTCTTTTTCTCGGTTAGTGCTATAATATAGTTAGGAGGGTGAGTTATGGCTTATAAAATTTTGGTGGTAGATGATGATCTTGCTATTCTTCGCCTAATAAAAAAAGTACTAGAATATGAAAAATATGAAGTAGTCATACGAAATAAGATAGAAGAGATTGATCTTTGTGATTTTACAGGATTTGACTTGATTTTATTAGATATTATGATGCCTGTTAGTGGTTTAGAAATCTGTCAGATGATTCGCGAGCAGATAACTGTTCCTATCTGTTTTATAACTGCCAAGGATATGGATGAAGATTTAGTAGCTGGAATCAATGCAGGTGCTGATGATTATATTATGAAGCCCTTTAGTATGCAAGAATTGTTAGCACGTGTTAAAATGCACTTGCGTCGTGAAGAACGGACTAAAGGAAATGTTCATCAAATAAAGATTGGGAGGCTTATACTATATACGGATAGTAAGGAACTATTTGTAAACGATGATAAGATTGCCTTGACAAGGAGGGAATTCGACATAGTGAATCTTTTGGCAAGCAACCCAAGTAAAATATATTCTATTGAGGAAATTTATAATTATCTATATCCACAAAGTTCAGAAGCTCTTTTACGTTCGGTTTCAGAGTACATTTATCAAATTCGTCAAAAGCTGAAACCTTATCAATTAAATCCAATTAAAACCTTGTACGGTGGAGGATATCAATGGGTAGAATCAAAAGTTTTAGACAATTAATTCGAGAAACCTGTTGGAGAATTATTTGGCAGTTTAGTCTTGGCTTACTAATGGCCTATATTATTCCCTTAGCTTCAGTATCTATACAAATAAATGAAGACGGGAAACCTCTAAAAAATAGTGGTGTTCTATCAATCTTTTTTAATGTGTCATCATGGATATATATTTGTGTTTTATTGATTGTTCTAATAAGTTATCACATTGGAAAATTGTTGAAAAAACTGAGTTATGAAATGACTTTGATTTATGAAAATAGTATGTGGTTGGAGATGGAATGTACAGAAAGTTTAACGGTTAAAGAATTTCGTGAGACAGGAAATCGGATTATTGTGATGCAAGATAGAATTCGACAATTAATAGTTGATGAGAAACAGCAGAAAGAAGATTTGATGTTTCAGGTTTCAGCAGCTTCTCATGATTTAAAAACTCCCTTAACCATTATTAGGGGAAATGTGGAATTTTTGCAGGCGATAACTGAAAACGACCAATCTCAAGAATGCTTAGCAGATATAGAAAGAGCTAGTCGACAGTTACTAGATTATTTCAATCAATTGATTCACTATTCGAAAACCTATTATGATGATGAGACAGGTTGGACGGAGTATTCCTCTTCAGATTTTATCAATGAATTAGAGAAAGAAGTCTCTTTTTTGATAAAAAATCAGATGAAGTTTTCTTTTGAACAAAATGTGAAAGGAACTGAAAACTATTATATAAATCCATCTCTTCTGATTCGTGCAATACAAAATATTTTAACAAATTCTTTGGAATACGCCGATAAACAGAATCCTAAAATTAAAATTAGAGTAGAGCAAGAGGGGAAGGAATTGAAAATAGGTATATGGAATAATGGCTCTGAATTTCCAGAGGAAGTTTTAAATAATTTTGGAAAGCTCTTTTATCGTATGGATAAAGCTAGATCGTATAAAGAGGAACATTATGGTATTGGACTTAGTTTTGTATGTAGAGTTGCAAAACTACACAAAGGCCGAGTTGAGCTTAGAAATAGAGACGAGGGAGCAGAAGTTTTAATAACTGTGAAGTGTATTAAATCATAGTCATGCGTAGGCTGTTCATTTATGGGACCGTTTTTTAAACAATGTGAGTGTCATATCTTTCTAAGGGTTTTACTGACTACATAGATTTCATATGGGGATTCAAAGCAAGGCTTTGGCTAATTTTGTAAAGCTTCAGTAGTTACGTTTTGATTTTTATTGAAGTAGCATTCTGACTATTTTTGATATTACAAAAAGACTTAGCCATCCAGCTAAGCCTTTTTCTTCTTATCTCGAACGTTGTTTTCCAGCGTTGCGATTTTTGTGTTTTTTCTTGCTTGTGATAGCAGTTGGTTGTTCAGGGGTAACATCTTTTCGTCCACTTGGTGTAGAGAAAGCACGTGCTTTTGGTGGGTTCTTGGCTAGTTCTTCACGGACTTTTTTGCGAAGTTTTGGACGAACGATATAGTTGACGATAAACTGTTGGAGAATCATCATGAAACCACCGACAACCCAGTAAAGTGTGACACTGGCTGGTGAAATGAGGGAGAAGACGACAATCGTGACTGGGCTCACGTAAGCCATTTTCTTGATTTGTTCTCTTTGTGTTTCATCCTCTACTCCGTGAAGTGAAAGGAGCGATTGAAGATAGTAAAGGACACCAGCGCAGGCAACCAAAATCATACTTGGAGAACCTAGAGGAATACCTAGGTAACTTGCTTGAGCAACCCCTTCAGTATGTTGGGCAGCAAAGTAAATTGCAGAGAAGAAAGGCATTTGAAGGAGGATAGGGAAACATCCTACACCACCAAACATGCTGATGCCGTGCTCTTTTTGAGCGGCAAAGAGAGCTTGTTGGGCTTCAAGTTTTTCTTCTTGAGTAGTCGCTTCCTTGAGACGAGTTTGATGTGGCTCAAGGACGTGCTTAAGGGCGTTCATCTTTTCAGAGTGAAGCGTTGCCTTCCATGATTGGTAGATACCAAGTGGCAAGATAATCAAGCGCACGATAATGGTTACGATAATGATAGCGACACCGAAGCCTAGACCTTTATCAGTAGCGAAGTACTTGATAGCTTCAGCCATAGGCGCTCCGATCGTATTCCAAATAAATCCTATTGGCTTTCCTGTGGCTTTATCGACGCTAACACAGCCAGTCAAGACAAGCAACATAGCCACTCCCATAGCCGAGAGTGCAAAACGTTTAATAGATTTCACTGTTTTTGTTCCTTCTTTAAAAATTATACCTTTCTATTCTACTGTTTTTTTACAAAATATACAATAGTTCTAGAGACCTAATTTGCAATTTTGAAGTCAGAGTAAGGAGGAAAGTTGCTCAGTTGGACATCTAAGTAGCTGACTTTTGAAAAAGGTGTGGGTCCTTTTCGTATTTCTTGGATAAATTTCGCCATGATGGCAGATGAGTCTGCTTGAGCTAAGATTTCGACTGTGCCATCGTCGTTATTCCATACTCGGCCTGTGATGCCACCAATTTCAAGCGCCAGGCTGTAAACACCCCAACGAAAGCCGACTCCCTGTACCCTACCTTGGGCAATCATTCTAACCTTTTGCATACCAAACCCCTTTGATTGTGTTATAATATTTCTATGACTATTATAACCTCAAAAGCCAATTCTGTGGTAAAAAATGCCAAGAAATTACACCAAAAAAAATACCGCAAGTCTGCCTATTTGATTGAAGGATGTCACTTGTTTGAAGAAGCTGTTCAAGCTGGGGTGACGATTGAGAAGATCTTTGCCCTAGAAACTTACCGAGATCAGTTAGCTACTTTTCCGCAAACTGTCTGGGTGTCAGAGGATATTTTGCTAGATTTGGCGGATTCTCAGACTCCACAGGGAATTGTTGCGGTGGTTCAAAAAGAAGAAGTAGGGCAAGCTGACTTTAGTCAGGGCAAGTTCTTATTTTTGGAAGATGTGCAAGATCCTGGTAATGTGGGAACGATCATTCGAACTGCGGATGCAGCAGGTTTTACTGGAGTGATTGTTTCAGATAAATCGGCAGATATCTACAGTCTCAAGACCCTACGTTCTATGCAAGGCAGTCATTTCCATCTGCCCATTTATCGGATGTCGAGCCAAGCGCTTCTCGAGGAAGCTAAAAAGGCTGGTATCCCTGTGCTAGCAACCACTCTTTCTAAGGATTCTAAAGATTATCGTGACTTGCCTCATTTAGATCAGTTTGTCTTGGTTATGGGAAATGAGGGTCAAGGAATTAGTCCCCTCATGGCTGAAAGTGCAGACCAGTTGGTTCACATTAGCATGAAGGGTCAGGCAGAGAGTCTGAACGTTGCAGTTGCAGCAGGTATTTTGATTTTCCATTTAAGCTAATTTTAACTTTCTTTGTTATAATCAAGGAAAGATATTCATAGAAAAGGAGAAAAGATGAATTATACTATTATACAAGACCGTACTGGTCTCAATCAATTTTACGCTAAGGTCTATGCCTTTGTTGGGCTAGGAATCGGGCTATCCGCTTTGGTATCTGGCCTCATGTTGACAGTCTTTCAGTCTCAGTTGGTTTACTTTTTGATGCAGGGGCGTCTCTGGTTGACCATTGCTACTTTTGCGGAGTTGGCCTTGGTTTTCGTTGCCAGCAGTATGGCTTCAAAGAATAGTCCAGCTGCTCTTCCAGTATTTTTACTTTACTCAGTATTAAACGGCTTTACCCTTAGTTTTGTGGTAGCCTTCTATACTCCAGGTACAGTTTTATCTGCCTTTGTATCGAGCGCTCTTCTTTTCTTTGTCATGGCAGCAGTTGGCATGTTCACTAAGAAAGATTTGAGTGGTCTTGGTCGAGCGATGATGGCGGCTCTTATCGGTTTGATTATTGCCATGGTAGTCAATATTTTCTCGGCTAGTGGTTTCTTTGATTATATGATTAGCCTAGCCATGGTCTTGGTCTTCTCTGGGCTGATTGCTTGGGATAACCAAAGGATTCGCCTTGCCTATGAACAATCACAAGGTCGTGTAGCGACAGGCTGGGTTGTGTCAATGGCTCTCAGTCTCTATCTTGATTTTATCAATCTTTTCCTAAGTATTTTACGTATCTTTGGTCGCAATGACTAGAGGGTTCATGACATCAGTGTTCCAAGGAGCACTGATTTTTTTAAATTTTCTCTTTTCTTTTCTTGGAAATAGGTGTATAATGCTTTTAATTAAATTTTTGAGGAGTAGCCTATGAAGAAAAGTTTTATCCATCAACAAGAAGAAATTTCTTTTGTCAAAAACACTTTTACCCAGTATTTGAAAGACAAGCTAGAAGTTGTCGAAGTTCAAGGCCCTATCTTGAGCAAGGTCGGTGACGGGATGCAGGATAACCTGTCCGGTGTGGAAAATCCAGTATCTGTTAAGGTTTTGCAGATTCCTGATGAAACCTATGAAGTGGTGCACTCACTTGCCAAATGGAAACGCCATACTTTGGCTCGTTTTGGTTTCGGTGAGGGTGAAGGTCTTTTCGTCCACATGAAGGCCCTTCGTCCAGACGAAGATTCGCTGGATGCAACCCACTCTGTCTTTGTGGATCAGTGGGACTGGGAGAAGGTCATTCCAAATGGTCAACGAAACATTGCTTACCTAAAAGAAACTGTTGAGAAGATTTATAAGGCCATTCGTTTGACAGAACTAGCTGTTGAAGCCCGCTATGACATCGAGTCTATCTTGCCAAAACAAATCACTTTTATCCACACAGAAGAGTTGGTAGAACGCTACCCAGACTTGACTCCAAAAGAACGTGAAAATGCTATCTGTAAAGAATTTGGAGCAGTTTTCTTGATTGGTATCGGTGGTGAATTGCCAGACGGTAAACCGCACGATGGACGTGCACCAGACTACGATGACTGGACAAGTGAGTCTGAAAATGGCTACAAAGGTCTTAACGGCGATATTCTTGTTTGGAATGAAGCTCTAGGTGGAGCCTTTGAGTTGTCTTCTATGGGGATCCGTGTAGATGAAGAAACCCTTCGCCGTCAGGTAGAAATCACAGGTGATGAAGACCGTTTGGAATTGGAATGGCACAAGGCTTTGTTGAATGGCCTATTCCCATTGACAATCGGTGGAGGAATTGGACAATCTCGTATGGCCATGTTCTTACTTCGCAAGAAACATATCGGAGAAGTGCAAACAAGTGTTTGGCCTCAAGAAGTCCGCGATACTTACGAAAATATTTTGTAGAGAATCGAACCGCAAGGTTCGGTTTTCTTTCTCTTTTCGCCTATAATTTGGTATAATAAACGGTATGAAAATCGTATCAGGAATCTATGGGGGACGGCCCCTCAAAACGCTAGAAGGTAAGACGACAAGGCCCACTTCGGATAAGGTTAGGGGAGCTATTTTTAACATGATTGGTCCCTACTTTGAAGGGGGGCGGGTCTTGGACCTTTATGCAGGTAGTGGTGGCTTATCTATCGAGGCAGTCTCACGTGGCATGGCTAGCGCTGTTTTGGTGGAGCGAGACCGTAAGGCTCAGGCTATCGTGGCTGAAAATATTCAGATGACCAAGGAAGTTGGAAAATTTCAACTCCTCAAGATGGATGCGGAACGAGCCTTGGAGCAGGTATCTGGGGAATTCGACCTCATTTTCCTAGACCCTCCCTATGCCAAGGAACAAATCGTAGCAGATATTGAAAAAATGGCTGAAAGAGCGCTTTTTTCTGAAGATGTCATGGTCGTGTGTGAGACAGATAAAGCTGTTGAACTTCCAGAAGAAATTGCCTGCCTGGGCATCTGGAAGGAAAAAATTTATGGAATTAGTAAGGTGACAGTCTATGTCAGATAAGATTGGCTTATTCACAGGCTCATTTGATCCGATGACAAATGGGCATCTGGATATGATTGAACGGGCTAGCAAACTCTTTGATAAGCTCTATGTGGGTATTTTTTTTAATCCCCACAAACAAGGATTTCTCCCTATCGAAAATCGTAAACGGGGGCTGGAAAAGGCAGTGGGACATTTGGAAAATGTTGCAGTCGTGTCTTCTCATGATGAATTGGTAGTCGATGTCGCAAAAAGACTGGGGGCTACTTGCCTAGTGCGGGGTTTGAGAAATGCGGCGGATTTGCAATATGAAGCCAGTTTCGACTACTACAACCATCAGCTGTCTCCTGATATAGAGACCATTTATTTACATAGCCGACCGGAGCATCTCTATATTAGTTCATCCGGTGTTCGAGAGCTGTTGAAATTTGGTCAGGATATTGCCTGCTATGTTCCTGAGAGTATTTTGGAGGAAATAAGAAATGAAAAAAAAGATTAGATGGCCCTTATATGTCATTGCGGCCTTAATTGTGACTTTCTTGGCATTTGTAGTGCCCTTGCCCTACTATATAGAGGTTCCAGGTGGTTCGGAAGATATTCGCCAAGTCCTTAAAGTCAATGATACAGAAGATAAGGAAGCTGGTGCCTATCACTTCGTTACGGTTGGTGTTCAGCATGCTACTTTAGCTCATATGATTTATGCTTGGTTGACGCCTTTTACAGATATTCGTAGTGCTCAGGAGACTACAGGTGGTTCTTCAGATGTTGAATTTATGCGAATCAATCAATTCTACATGCAAACATCGCAAAATATGGCCAAGTATCAAGGTCTAAAAACAGCTGGTAAGGATATTGAACTCAAATATCTTGGGGTTTATGTCTTGACTGTGACGGATAATTCGACCTTTAAAGGGATTCTCAACATCTCTGATACAGTCACAGCAGTCAATGATCAGACTTTTGACAGTTCCAAAGATTTGATTGATTACGTCAATTCTCAAAAACTAGGGGACTCCGTCAAGGTGACCTATGAAGAGGATGGGCAAACCAAGTCTGCAGAAGGTAAGATTATCACCTTGGAAAATGGCAAAAATGGGATTGGAATCGGTTTGATTGACCGTACAGAAGTAACCAGTGATGTCCCAATTCGCTTTTCAACAGCTGGTATCGGTGGTCCAAGTGCTGGTCTCATGTTTAGTTTGGCTATCTATACTCAAATAGCTGATCCGGGTCTTCGTAACGGCCGTATCGTTGCTGGTACAGGGACCATTGACCGCGATGGTAATGTGGGGGACATTGGAGGTATTGATAAGAAAGTTGTAGCTTCGGCTAGAGAAGGTGCCGCGATTTTCTTTGCACCTGATAACCCTGTTAGCGAAGAAGAACAAAAAGCGCATCCGGATGCGAAAAACAACTACCAAACAGCTTTGGAAGCAGCTAAAACAATTAAGACGGATATGAAAATCGTGCCAGTTAAAACCCTACAGGATGCAATTGATTACTTGAAAAACAATCCCTAGCTTTTAAGTGAAGTTTCCAAACTAGCGCACAAACAGAGAAGATGGTATAATAGTCAAATGGTTCAATTATTATTCACTCTAAGCAGTCACATGCTCTTTATTTATGTGAGTTTTTACCTTTTAAAGGATCTTGTTAGATGGGAAAAGGTTTTAAAAGTAACAGCTGAAAATACAAGAAAAGTTCGTTTATTAGTAGCCTTTTTCAGCATTGTAATGGGCTACATCATGAGTTCTTTCTTTATCAGCCTATATCAGTTGTGGCAAGAAGCGCTTAGAGGATTATTATAAAATCAAATGTAAAGGAAATAAGTATGGAAAAAATTGTGGTTCAAGGTGGCGATAATCGTCTGGTAGGAAGAGTTACGATCGAAGGAGCAAAAAATGCAGTCTTGCCCTTGTTGGCAGCGACTATTCTAGCAAGTGAAGGAAAGACCGTCTTGCAGAACGTTCCTATCTTGTCAGATGTTTTCACTATGAATCAGGTGGTTCGTGGTTTGCATGCCAAGGTAGATTTTGATGAGGAGGCTCATCTTGTCGAGGTGGACGCGACCGGCGATATCACTGAGGAAGCTCCCTACAAGTATGTCAGCAAGATGCGTGCATCTATCGTTGTCTTGGGACCAATTCTTGCCCGTGTAGGTCATGCTAAGGTATCCATGCCAGGTGGTTGTACGATTGGTAGCCGTCCTATTGATCTTCATTTGAAAGGTCTGGAAGCCATGGGGGCTAAGATTAGCCAGACAGCTGGTTACATCGAAGCCAAGGCTGATCGCTTACATGGAGCTCATATCTACATGGACTTCCCAAGTGTTGGTGCTACTCAGAACTTGATGATGGCAGCGACGCTGGCTGATGGGGTTACAGTGATTGAAAATGCTGCGCGTGAGCCTGAGATTGTGGACCTAGCCATTCTCTTAAATGAAATGGGAGCTAAAGTCAAAGGTGCTGGTACAGAGACCATTACCATTACCGGTGTGGAGAAACTTCACGGTACGACTCACAATGTGGTCCAAGACCGTATCGAAGCTGGAACCTTTATGGTGGCTGCTGCCATGACTGGTGGTGATGTCTTGATTAAAGACGCTGTCTGGGAGCACAATCGTCCCTTGATTGCCAAATTGCTTGAAATGGGAGTGGAAGTAACGGAGGAGACTGAGGGAATTCGCGTTCGCTCTCAACTAGAAAATCTAAAAGCTGTCCATGTGAAAACCTTGCCCCACCCAGGATTTCCAACAGATATGCAGGCTCAATTTACAGCCTTGATGACCGTCGCAAAAGGCGAATCAACTATGGTGGAGACAGTTTTTGAAAATCGTTTCCAACATCTAGAAGAAATGCGCCGCATGGGCTTGCACTCTGAGATTATCCGTGACACAGCCCGTATTGTTGGTGGACAGTCTTTGCAGGGAGCAGAAGTTCTTTCAACTGACCTTCGTGCCAGTGCAGCCTTGATTTTGACAGGTTTGGTAGCACAAGGAGAAACTGTGGTTGGTAAATTGGTTCACTTGGATAGAGGTTACTACTGTTTTCATGAGAAGTTGGCGCGGCTAGGTGCTAAGATTCAGCGGATTGAGGCAAGTGATGAAGATGAATAAGAAATCAAGCTACGTAATCAAGCGTTTACTTTTAGTCATTCTGGTACTGATTTTAGGCCTTCTAGCCCTAGGAATCGGTTTAATGGTTGGTTATGGAATCTTGGGCAAGGGTCAAGATCCATGGGCCATCCTGTCTCCAGCAAAATGGCAGGAATTGATTCATAAATTTACAGGAAATTAGGCTGGGAGACCAGCCTTTTTCTAGAGATAAGGAGAAATATGAACAAAAAAACAAGACAGACACTAATCGGACTGCTAGTGTTATTGCTTTTGTCTGCAGGTAGCTATTATATCAAGCAGATGCAGTCGACAGCTAATAGTCCCAAAACTAAGGTGAGTCAGAAAAAACAAGCGCCTGAAGCTCCTAGTCAAGAATTGGCAGAAAGTGTCTTAACAGATGCAGTTAAGAGTCAAATAAAAGGGAGTCTGGAGTGGAATGGATCCGGTGCTTTTATTGTCAATGGTAATAAAACAAACCTAGATGCCAAGGTTTCAAGTAAGCCTTACGCTGATAATAAAACAAAGACAATTGGCAAGGAAACTGTGCCAACTGTAGCCAATGCTCTCTTGTCTAAGGCAACCCGACAGTACAAGAATCGTGAAGAAACTGGGAATGGCTCGACTTCGTGGACTCCTCCAGGCTGGCATCAGGTTAAGAATCTAAAGGGGACTTATACCCATGCGGTCGATAGAGGGCACTTATTAGGCTATGCCTTAATCGGTGGCTTGGATGGTTTTGATGCCTCGACAAGCAATCCTAAAAATATTGCTGTTCAAACAGCCTGGGCAAATCAGGCCCAAGCCGAGGATTCGACAGGGCAAAACTACTATGAAAGCATGGTACGCAAGGCGTTGGATAAAAACAAGCGTGTCCGTTACCGTGTAACTCTTTATTATGCTTCAAACGAGGATTTAGTTCCTTCAGCTTCACAGATTGAAGCCAAGTCTTCAGACGGAGAATTGGAATTCAATGTTCTAATTCCCAATGTTCAAAAGGGGCTACAACTGGATTACCGAACTGGAGAAGTAACGGTAACTCAGTAAAAGCTAAGATAAACTCCTATGTCACTAGTGGATGTAGGGGTTCTTTTTTGGGCAATTTAAGTAGGACTACAATAGAAACTGAGAAAAAATAATATGTACTGGATTAAATTTTGTGATATAATAAAGGATAAGATACTATTTTAGGAGAAGAACTATGGAAGACCCAAGTAGTCAGAATTTGTTGCTACAATTTGTTTTATTGTTTATCTTGACGGTATTAAATGCCTTTTTCTCAGCCACAGAAATGGCCATGGTGTCACTAAATCGTGCGCGTGTTGAACAAAAGGCAGAAGAAGGTGATAGACGCTATATCCGTCTGCTGAAGGTGCTAGAAAATCCTAACCACTTTTTATCAACCATTCAAGTAGGGATTACCCTGATTACGATTTTGTCAGGGGCGAGTTTGGCAGAAACTCTGGGACGAGAAATTGCATCTTGGCTTGGAAATAGCGAAACAGCTTATGCTATTGCAAGTTTTCTATCCTTGGCATTTTTGACTTATATTTCCATCGTTTTTGGGGAATTGTATCCTAAGAGAATCGCTCTTAATCTAAAAGATGCCTTGGCAATTCGTACAGCGCCAGTTATCATTGGCCTGGGGAAACTAGTTAGTCCCTTTGTCTGGCTCTTATCTGCGTCTACCAATCTTTTGAGTCGCTTGACTCCTATGACCTTTGATGATGCTGACGAAAAAATGACCCGTGATGAAATTGAGTACATGTTGACAAATAGTGAAGAAACACTCGATGCTGACGAAATTGAGATGTTACAGGGGATTTTTTCACTGGACGAATTGATGGCCAGAGAAGTCATGGTTCCTCGAACGGATGCCTTCATGGTCGATATTCAGGATGACAATCAAGCTATTATTGAAAGTATTTTAAAGCAAAATTATTCTCGTATCCCTGTCTATGATGGAGACAAGGATAATGTAATCGGTTTGATTCATACCAAGCGCCTGCTCAATGCAGCCTTTGTGGATGGCTTTGATAATATTGTTTGGAGACGTATTTTACAAACACCGCTTTTTGTACCAGAGACGATTTTTGTGGATGATCTTTTAAAAGCTCTTCGCAATACGCAAAATCAAATGGCAATCTTGCTAGATGAATACGGTGGGATGGCTGGTTTGGTAACTCTGGAAGACCTCTTAGAGGAAATCGTAGGGGAAATTGATGATGAAACAGATAAGGCTGAAATCGAAGTTCATCAAATTGGAGAAGACACCTATATCGTTCAAGGTACCATGAATCTCAATGACTTCAATGACTACTTTGATGTTGAACTGGAAAGTGATGACGTTGATACCATCGCTGGTTATTATTTGACAGGAGTTGGGACCATTCCAACGACTGAGAAACTCAGCTATGAATTGGTCAGTCAAAACAAACAGCTTGTCCTAACCAATGATAAAGTGAAAAATGGACGTGTTACCAAGGTAAAAGTTCAAGTCACAGAGCTCGAAATAGAAGAAGAGACAGAGTAAACTAGAGGCTTTTGTTACCATGCGTGACAAAGCTTTTTTCAGTTGATTTTAAAAGGGAATAGTATCCTCGAAAAACTCAGTCCCCAAATCCGCCCCAAAACTTTTCTAAATCTATCCTTATTTATCCAAAGAAAAAGAAAAAAGCCCTTCAAATTGGGCTTTCTGTTCATGTGAAACCTGATAAATCAAGTTATAGAAGGCGGTAGACGGATTTGAACCGACGATCAAGCTTTTGCAGAGCCGTGCCTTACCACTTGGCTATACCGCCTTAACGTTTATTATTATACCTTGAAAATCATTCTCAGTCAATAGTTTTTTCAGATTTTTTGTATGAATAAGCCTAAATATTCTGAAAATTCGTTTACTTTTCTTGAAATCTATGATATAATTGATAACAATCTATACTTTATTACGAGGAGTGAAGAAATGAAAAAAAGTCAAGTGCTTGCTGTAGCAGGAGCTACCTTATTAGCGTCAGGAGTTCTAGCTGCGTGTTCAAACACTAGTTCAAATAATGCTAAACTAGCAAAAGATTACCAATATGTTTATCAAACAGATCCAGAAACCTTGGATTATATCGTTAGCAATATCGATTCAACATCTTTCATCACAACAAATGCTGTAGATGGTTTGTTGGCTAATGATAAATATGGTAATTTGGTTCCTTCTATTGCTGAATCATGGACAGTTTCAAAAGATGGTTTGACTTATACCTATAAAATCCGTAAGGATGCTAAATGGGTGACAGCAGAGGGTGAAGAATATGCTCCTGTCACTGCTAAAGACTTCGTTACTGGTTTGAAACATGCGGTAGATGGAAAATCAAAAGGACTTTCAATCGTTAGCTCTTCTATTAAAGGATTAGAAGCATACATCAAGGGTGAAACAAGTGATTTTTCAACCGTTGGAGTAAAAGCAGTTGATGATCAAACACTAGAATATACCTTGAACCAGCCAGAAACTTTCTGGAATGATAAGACAACTAGTGGTGTTTTGATGCCAGTTAATGAAGAATTCTTAGCTTCAAAAGGGGAAGGTTTTGGTGCCCCAACAGATGCTAACTCTATTCTTTATAACGGTCCATTTGTCTTGAAAGCTGTAACTCCTAAATCATCTATCGAGATGGCTAAAAATGACGCTTACTGGGATAAAGAAAATGTAAAAATTGAGAACGTTAAGTTCACTTTCTGGGACGGTAAGGATCAAGATGTAATTGCCAAAGGTTTTTCTGATGGTCAATATAGCAAAGCTCGTATCTTCCCTACAAGTTCTACATATGAAAAATATGCAGCTGACTTCAAAGATAACATTTACTTTAACGAACCAGGTGCGGGTGTTGCGACTGTCAGCTTGAACTATGGCCGTACGACTTATAACCACACTGCTAAGACAAGTGATGCCCAAAAGACATCTACTAAGAAAGCCTTGTTGAATAAGGAATTCCGTCAAGCCTTGAACTTTGCGGTAGATCGCAGTTCTTATTCAGCTCAAACAAATGGTACTGATGGAGCTGCAGTAGCCATCCGTAATACATTCGCACCATATAATCTTCAGGTTGGTAAGAAAACATTTGGTGAATTGGTACAGGATAGCTTGGCTAAGACAAATTCTTCTACTTGGTCAAACGTATCTCTAGCAGATTCTCAAAATGGCCTATACAACGAAGAAAAAGCGAAAGAAGTCTTTGCTAAAGCTAAATCAAGTCTACAGGCTGAAGGTGTTGAATTCCCAATTCACTTGGATGCCTTGGTTATCCAAGAATCAACAGCGGTTGTAAACCGTGTTCAATCATTGAAGCAATCAATTGAAAAAGTATTGGGTTCAGATAATGTTGTTGTAGACTTGCAACAAATGACTCAAGCAGAAGCTTTACCAATTTCATTTAGTGCTCCAACAGCTAAAGAGCAAGACTGGGATATCCATACCTTGCTAGGATGGAACCCTGACTATCAAGATCCTTCTACTTTCTTGGATCAGTTCGTTCTTAAGGGAGGAAGTACTCGTCTTTACCTTGGTATTGACCAAAATACTGATGCATCAGTATTAAGCAAACTTGGTTTAGCTGACTATGGAAAATTACTTGATGACGCAAACAGCGAAAACCAAGATGTTCAAAAACGTTATGAAAAATACGCAGTAGCCCAAGCTTGGTTGACTGACAATGCTTTGACAATTCCAGTAATGGCTTCTCCTAAAGAAACAGCCGTTTCATATGTTTCAAAAGTTCTACCATTTAGCTCTTCATATTCTGTAGCTGGTCTTAAAGGTGAAAATGCAGGATACTTGAAGTATACTGAAGTTGGTGAAAAAGCAATCACCAAAGAAGAGTATGAAAAAGCTCGTGAAAAATGGTTGAAAGAAAAGACTGAGTCAAACGAAAAAGCTCAAAAAGAATTGGCAAGTCATGTGAAGTAAATAATTTTCAATAGAACTTTCTCTCCATGAGGAGAAGGTTCTTTTGGGATTTTTAAAGGAAATGATATGAAAAAATATATTTTTATGCGTGTTTTGCGGTCATTGGTTTCTATCTTCTTAGTAACAACCTTGACTTACACGATTATCTATACAATGGTTCCTCGAAAATTGATTTTCAAACAGGATACCAACTATAACAAGATTGCGACAACAGCTGATAAACGTGATAACTATGAAAATACCGTTTATGAGCGTATGGGCTATATCGAGTATTACGATACCAAAGAGTTGCAAGAAAAAGCTAGCCAGATGGATGCCTCTGTAACAGTTGAAGCTAATGACACCAACAAGGCTATCTATGAAAAATACATCAAACAAATCGGTCATGGTTGGACCTTGGGAGAATTTACTGAAAGTGGCCAATTCTACGCTACTCGTGAAATTCCGATTTTTGAACGTGTTTTTAAATTCTATGCTAACTTGATTGACATTGACCATACAAATAAAATTCAAGACCCTGAAAATCCAGACTTGAAACGTTACCTTCGTTTTGAAAACGATCCAGCTATCGGATGGTCATTGGTCGGTTCAGGAACTAGACACAAATATCTCTTGTACTTCAACAGTCAGTTCCCATTTGTGCATCAAAACTTTGTGAACATCAATTTAGGTGATTCTTATCCAACCTATGCTAATAGCCCTGTTTTACAGGTTATTACTCAAGGGCAAGGGCAAACAAAAACGGCTCAAGTTCAGTTCCCAACAGGTAAGAAAACTTCTTCTGTAAATATTTACTCAAGAACCTACAAATCACCTAGTCAGGCTGATTCTCGTGAAGTAGCCAACTACGGAAAAGATGATCCTTATACAGCTACTGAAAGTAACTACCAATATCCTTCTATGATTGCCAGCTCTGCTGTCGTGGGATTGATTGGTTTGGTGATTTCTTATGCGATTGCCGTGCCACTTGGTTCAGCTATGGCTCGCTTCAAGAATACTTGGATTGATAGCTTCTCAACAGGGGCTTTGACCTTCTTGATGGCTCTTCCAACAATTGCCTTGGTTTATATCGTTCGTTTGGCTGGTTCTTCAATTGGCTTGCCAGATTCATTCCCTATCTTGGGTGCTGGTGATTGGCGTTCCTACGTTTTACCAGCGGTTATCCTTGGTTTGTTGGGGGCTCCTGGTACAGCTATTTGGATTCGTCGTTATATGATTGACTTGCAATCACAAGATTTTGTGCGTTTTGCTCGTGCCAAAGGTTTGTCTGAAAAAGAAATTTCAAACAAACACATCTTTAAAAATGCCATGGTTCCACTGGTTTCAGGAATTCCTGGTGCCGTTATCGGGGTTATCGCTGGTGCAACCCTTACTGAAACAGTCTTCGCCTTCCCAGGTATGGGTAAAATGTTGATTGACTCTGTAAAAGCATCTAATAACTCTATGGTCGTTGGTCTTGTCTTCATCTTTACATGTATTTCTATCTTCTCACTTCTTTTAGGAGATATTTGGATGACCATTATTGACCCACGTATTAAATTGACTGAGAAAGGAGGCAAATAATGTCTACAATCGATAAAGAAAAATTTCAGTTCGTAAAACGAGACGATTTTGCCTCTGAAGCCATTGATGCGCCAGCATATTCTTACTGGGGATCAGTGTTTAGACAATTTATGAAGAAAAAATCAACTGTAGTCATGTTGGGAATCTTGGTAGCCATCATTTTGATGAGTTTCATCTACCCAATGTTTTCTAAGTTTGATTTCAATGATGTCAGCAAGGTAAACGACTTTAGTGCTCGTTATATCAAGCCAAATGCAGAGCATTGGTTCGGTACTGACAGTAACGGTAAATCTCTCTTTGACGGTGTCTGGTTCGGAGCTCGTAACTCTATCCTCATTTCTGTGATTGCGACAGTGATTAACTTGGTTATCGGTGTTTTTGTCGGTGGTATTTGGGGAATTTCAAAATCCGTTGACCGTGTCATGATGGAAGTTTACAACGTCATCTCAAACATCCCATCTCTTTTGATTGTCATTGTCTTGACTTACTCAATCGGAGCTGGATTCTGGAATTTGATTTTTGCCATGAGTGTGACAACCTGGATCGGAATTGCCTTCATGATCCGTGTGCAAATCTTGCGTTATCGTGATTTGGAATACAACTTGGCGTCACGTACTTTGGGAACACCGACCTTGAAGATTGTTGCCAAAAACATCATGCCACAGTTGGTATCTGTTATTGTGACAACGATGACTCAGATGCTTCCAAGCTTCATCTCATACGAAGCTTTCTTGTCTTTCTTCGGTCTTGGTTTACCGATTACCGTGCCAAGTTTGGGTCGTTTGATTTCGGATTATTCACAAAACGTAACAACCAATGCTTACTTGTTCTGGATTCCATTGACAACTCTTGTCTTGGTATCCTTGTCCCTTTTCGTAGTTGGTCAAAACTTAGCGGATGCTAGTGATCCACGTACACATAGATAGGAGTAGAAATGACAAAAGAAAAAAATGTAATTTTGACTGCTCGCGATATTGTCGTGGAATTTGACGTTCGTGACAAAGTATTGACAGCTATTCGCGGCGTGTCCCTTGAACTAGTTGAAGGAGAAGTGTTGGCCTTGGTAGGTGAGTCAGGATCAGGGAAATCTGTTTTGACAAAAACCTTCACAGGTATGCTCGAAGAAAATGGTCGTATTGCTCAAGGTAGCATTGACTACCGTGGTCAGGATTTGACAGCCTTGTCTTCTCACAAGGATTGGGAACAAATTCGTGGTGCTAAGATTGCGACTATCTTCCAGGATCCAATGACTAGTTTGGACCCAATTAAAACAATTGGTAGTCAGATTACAGAAGTTATTGTAAAACACCAGGGAAAAACAGCCAAGGAAGCAAAAGAATTGGCTATTGACTACATGAATAAGGTTGGGATTCCAGACGCAGATAGACGTTTTGATGAATACCCATTCCAATATTCTGGAGGAATGCGTCAACGTATCGTTATTGCGATTGCCCTTGCCTGCCGACCTGATGTCTTGATCTGTGATGAGCCAACAACTGCCTTGGATGTGACTATCCAGGCTCAGATTATTGATTTGCTCAAATCATTGCAAAACGAGTACCATTTCACAACAATCTTTATCACCCACGACCTTGGTGTGGTAGCAAGTATTGCAGACAAAGTAGCGGTTATGTATGCAGGAGAAATCGTTGAATATGGAACTGTTGAGGAAGTCTTCTATGATCCTCGCCATCCATATACATGGAGTCTCTTGTCTAGCTTGCCTCAGCTTGCTGATGATAAAGGGGATCTTTACTCAATCCCAGGAACACCTCCGTCACTTTATACTGACCTGAAAGGGGATGCCTTTGCCTTGCGTTCAGACTATGCAATGCAAATTGACTTCGAACAAAAAGCTCCTCAATTCTCAGTATCAGAGACACATTGGGCTAAAACTTGGCTTCTTCATGAGGATGCTCCAAAAGTAGAAAAACCAGCTGTGATTGCAAATCTCCACGATAAGATCCGTGAAAAAATGGGATTTGCCCATCTGGCAGACTAGGAGGAAGGAAATGTCTGAAAAATTAGTAGAAATCAAAGATTTAGAAATTTCCTTCGGTGAAGGAAGTAAGAAGTTTGTCGCGGTTAAAAATGCCAACTTCTTTATCAATAAGGGAGAAACTTTCTCGCTTGTTGGTGAGTCAGGTAGTGGGAAAACAACTATTGGTCGTGCCATCATTGGTCTAAATGACACAAGTAATGGTGATATCATTTTTGATGGTCAAAAGATTAATGGTAAGAAATCGCGTGAACAAGCTGCGGAATTGATTCGTCGTATCCAAATGATTTTCCAAGACCCTGCAGCAAGTTTGAATGAACGTGCGACTGTTGATTATATTATTTCTGAAGGTCTTTACAATCACCGTCTATTTAAGGATGAAGAGGAACGTAAAGAGAAAGTTAAAAATATTATCCGTGAAGTGGGTCTTCTTGCTGAGCACTTGACTCGTTATCCTCATGAGTTTTCAGGTGGTCAACGTCAACGTATCGGTATTGCCCGTGCCTTGGTCATGCAACCAGACTTTGTTATTGCGGATGAGCCCATTTCAGCCTTGGACGTTTCTGTGCGTGCCCAAGTCTTGAACTTGCTCAAAAAATTCCAAAAAGAGCTCGGTTTGACCTATCTCTTTATCGCCCATGACTTGTCGGTCGTTCGTTTTATTTCAGATCGTATCGCCGTTATTTACAAGGGTGTTATTGTAGAGGTTGCAGAAACAGAAGAATTGTTTAACAATCCAATTCACCCATATACTCAAGCCTTGCTTTCAGCGGTACCAATTCCAGATCCAATCTTGGAACGTAAGAAGGTCTTGAAGGTTTACGACCCAAGTCAACACGATTATGAGACAGATAAGCCATCCATGGTTGAAATCCGTCCAGGTCACTATGTTTGGGCTAACCAAGCAGAGTTGGCACGTTATCAACAAGGATTAAACTAATAATGGTTTTATAATTTCCATGTCAATTTTTATGGGAATTATAAACCTTTTTTTGTTGGACTGATTTGAAAAAATCTTTGAAAGCATCCTGAAAGAATTTTCGAAAAATTTTAAAAAATTCTGAAATATTCTTGACAGGTGATGAAAAAGATGGTAAGATAGGAAACATCAAAAAAGAAAGCAGAAAAAGAAATGAATAAAAGACAAGCTGTAACAATGAATCAAAACTTTTACTTTAGCTACTTTAGATAGTGTTTGTAGACATGTCACCATGGATGCAAACAGTTCAAGCAATTTGTTTGTATCTATGTGGCTAAGATTTTTGATTGTGGTCCATATAGATGAATATCTAAATGGACTAGCAAAGTTATAACTTGTTAGATTATTTCAAGCATCCGTTTAGATAGTATCTAGGCGGTTTTTTGTTTTATCTTTTCTGAGAAGGAATTTCATTATGAAAGTTGTTCGAAAATTACTAGCACCCCTCTTGGTAGTGGGGATCCTTTTGACCTCTCTGATCAGTTTGCATCAGTTGAAGGCAGATAAGAAAAAAGATGTTTTTCGTATCGGTATTTCGCAGTTTATTACCCACCAGTCCTTAGACGCTACTAGAGAAGGATTTGTGGATGAGCTGGCCAAGCAAGGCTATGTTGAGGGGAAAAATATTGAGATTGATTTGCAAAATGCACAGGGAGAACAAAGAAATCTAAAAACGATTTCCCAGCAACTAGCAGAATCTAGTGATGTCGTTCTAGCCATCGCAACGCCTTCTGCTCAGAGTTTGGCCAATACAACACAAACGACACCGGTTATCTTTTCAGCTGTAACAGACCCTGTTAGTGCTAAATTGGTTGAGTCAAGAGAACACCCTGGGGGCAATGTGACGGGAACAAGCGACCAGTCATCGGATGCCATTTCAACCCAAATCAATTTGATAAAGAAAGTGTTGCCAAAGGCTAAAACGATTGGAATCCTCTATACTCAGAGCGAGCCAAACTCAGTTGTCCAAAAGGATGAAGCTAAGCGCCTTCTGGAAGAAAAAGGCTTTACCGTTGTTGAAAAAACAATCTTGGACAGTAACAATGTCAAGGCGGCAGCAGAGAGCTTGATGGCAGAGGTGGATATGGTTTTTGTACCAACGGACAATATCATTTCGTCAACCATGGAAACAGTCAAGCAGGTTTCTATTAAACACAAGGTTCCAGTATTTGGTGGTTCAACAGAAATGATTGCTGTTGGTGGCTTGTATAACTACGGTACCAATTATGAAGAATTGGGACGGCAGACAGCCCGCATGTTGATTCGTGTTTTAAAAGGTGAGAAGCCAGAAAATATAGCAGTTGAGTTGCCTGAAAAATTGGAATTGCATACCAATAAAGAAATGGCAGATGCACTAGGAATTGATATCAGTAAGTTAGAGGGCAAGGAATAGGAGGTTTAAGATGAGTTTTGTATTATCTAGTTTATCAGAAGGTTTGTTGTGGTCGATTATGGCTATTGGGGTCTACTTGACTTTCCGTATTTTGGATATTGCGGATATGACTGCTGAAGGAGCCTTTCCTCTGGGTGCAGCTGTTGTTGTATCACAGATACAGGCAGGGACAAATCCTTGGATTGCGACCTTACTTGCTTTGTTGGCAGGTATGGTAGCAGGTCTTGTATCAGGAATTCTCCACACCAAGATGAAAATCCCAGCTCTCTTGACAGGGATTGTGACCTTGACAGGGCTCTATTCAATCAATATTAAAATCATGGGCAGTGTGCCCAATCTTTCTTTGGGAGATTCTTCAACTGTCTTTAAGCAATTAGCGAGCTTGGGGCTGACAAATGAAGAAGCTGTTTTCTCATTCAGTTTGGCCTGTCTCTTACTTGTTTGTTTGGTCTTGACTCTTTTGATGAAGACGGAGATTGGATTGGTCTTGCGTTCGACTGGGGACAATATTCCGATGAGTGAGGCCAATGGGGTCAATGTAGACACCATGAAGATTGTTGGTTATATGATTTCAAATGGTCTGATTGCTCTGTGTGGTTCCTTATTTGCTCAAAATGATGGATTTTCAGATGTAACCTCTGGGACAGGGACCATTGTTGTTGGTTTGAGTGCAGTCATTATTGCAGAAGTCTTGATTCACGATTTGACCATTGGAGGACGTTTGTTATCCATCGGAATCGGTGCCATTGTTTACCGTTTGATTATTTTAAATATCTATGAAATTCCAAATCTAGATCAAAATCTGGTTCGTCTCTTTAATGCAATCTTGCTAGCCTTGGTTTTATTTGCACCAGAGTTGCAAAAGAGATTAAAGATTCGTGGTTTGAAACTGAGAAATGAATAGGAGGAGAAAGTTATGGCAAGTTTGTTAACACTTGAAAATATTCACAAAACATTTGAAGCAGGGACGGTCAATGAAAACCATGTCCTCAAAGGATTAGATTTAGAGGTTGAAGAGGGAGATTTTATCTCTGTGATTGGTGGAAATGGCGCAGGGAAATCCACTTTGATGAATATCTTGGCTGGAAATCTATCTGTGGACGAAGGAGACCTTTTGTTGGAAGGAAAATCCATTAAAAATCTGAGTGTACGAAAGAGAGCCAAGGATATTGCCCGTGTTTTTCAAGATCCTAAGATGGGGACAGCTTCTCGTTTGACGATTGAGGAGAATATGGCCATTGCCTTGAGGCGTGGACAAAAAAGAGGGCTTGGCTGGGGCGTGAAGGAAAAGGACAGAATCCAGTTCCAAGAGGCCTTGAAAGAGTTGAATATCGGCCTTGAAAATCGCTTGAAAGTGGATACTCAATACCTTTCAGGAGGACAAAGACAGGCCTTGACCCTAGTCATGGCAGCCTTGGTGAAACCTAAGCTCTTGTTGTTGGATGAACACACTGCGGCACTTGACCCGAAAACGAGTCAAATGGTGATGGATTTGACGCAAAAGATTGTGGAGCACCATCAGCTGACTACTCTGATGATTACCCACGATATGAACCATGCGATTGAATACGGCAATCGTCTCATTATGCTTTATCAAGGCAAGATAGTGGTGGATGTCAAGGGGGAGGAGAAAAAGCATTTGACAGTTGAAGACCTCATGCATCTCTTCCAGAAAAATAGTGGCCAAAGTCTAGTCAGTGATGAATTGGTTTTGGGATAAAGAAAAAGGCTGAAATCTAGTGTTTCAGTCTTTTATTTCTTACGTTTTGCGAAATCGACAAATCTGAATTTTTCGAGTTTGTGACGGCTTTCGGTGAATTGAAATTGGCGCCCGTCTTGGAGATAGACTTTTGACTTGATTGAAACGACATAAGGGTCTTTTCCTATGTCCATGAGAATCTTATCTCGATCACTCGTGTGGTCAATAGTAATTTCCTTCTGAGCATAATCAATAAGGAGTTTGAGGTCGTCCTCTATATAAGAATAGATAGAATGCTCAGCAATTTCTCGACTGAGTCCAGGAATCAGTTCCATATCTAGGTAGTCAATATCCAGTACAGAGACTTGATCATCGACCACACGCTGACGGACCACCTTCCAAACCATGCGAAATTCTGGGAAACCGGTTAACAGTGAGGATTTTTTATCGATAATAATTTTGTCTAGACTGACGACATTGGTTTTAGAGCGCAGTCCAAGTTCTTTGACTATTTCTTGGTAGCTAGTGAGGATGGAAACAGGGAAATTGACCGTTTCTTCTTTGACGACTTGAGAACCTTGCCCCCTTATCTTTTTGATTAATCCCTCGTCTTGGAGGAGAGACAGAGCTTTTCGGACGGTATCACGACTTACTTGATACTGGTTCATGAGTTCGTGCTCGCTGGGAAGAAAATCTCCGACAGCGTAAGTCTCGTTTTGAATGGTTTCTTGGATTTTCTTAAATAATTGTTGGTATTTCTTCATGATACTTCCTTAAATGGGTTTTAAGTCATATTCTATATACACTTGTATCTATTTTAGCATACAAGTGCTGAAAAAATTATAAAAACATCCTCTTTTTACACAAAACAAGTTGCATACAAGTTTGATATCGTTTACAATAACCTTATCAAATCAAACTTGCTTTGACAAGTATAAGGAGAATCAAATGGGAAAATTTGAACAAGAAGCCAAAGATCTGCTTCAGGCAATCGGAGGCAAGGAAAATGTGACTGCCGTTACCCACTGTGCGACACGGATGCGTTTTGTTTTAGGGGATGATAAGAAGGCTAATGTTAAGGCTATCGAGTCAATTCCAGCAGTCAAAGGTACTTTTACAAATGCAGGTCAATTTCAGGTAATCATTGGTAATGACGTGCCTATCTTTTATAATGATTTTACAGCTGTTTCAGGCATTGAGGGTGTTTCTAAAGAAGCAGCCAAGTCTGCAGCTAAGAGCAATCAAAACGTGGTCCAACGTGTCATGACCACTCTGGCGGAAATCTTTACTCCGATTATTCCAGCCTTGATTGTTGGTGGTTTGATCCTCGGTTTCCGTAATGTCTTGGAAGGTGTGCATTGGTCGATGTTGGATGGCAAGACCATCACAGAATCCTCTCAGTTTTGGGCAGGGGTTAATCACTTCCTCTGGTTGCCAGGTGAAGCGATCTTCCAGTTCTTACCAGTAGGAATTACCTGGTCTGTCTCTCGTAAGATGGGAACCAGCCAAATCTTGGGAATTGTGCTCGGAATCTGTTTGGTTTCACCTCAGTTGCTCAATGCCTATGCGGTTGCTTCGACACCTGCATCAGAAATTGCAGCAAACTGGGTTTGGAATTTTGGTTACTTTACTGTTAATCGTATCGGTTACCAAGCCCAAGTTATTCCAGCCTTGCTTGCAGGTTTGAGCCTGTCTTATCTTGAAATTTTCTGGCGCAAGCATATTCCAGAAGTCATTTCCATGATTTTTGTACCTTTCTTGTCATTGATTCCAGCCTTGATTTTGGCTCATACTGTCTTGGGGCCAATCGGTTGGACAATCGGGCAAGGACTTTCATCAGTTGTATTGGCAGGTTTGACGGGTCCAGTTAAATGGCTCTTCGGTGCGATTTTTGGTGCCCTCTATGCTCCATTTGTCATCACTGGTCTGCATCATATGACCAATGCCATTGACACACAATTGATTGCGGATGCTGGTGGAACGGCTCTCTGGCCAATGATTGCTCTTTCAAATATTGCCCAAGGTTCGGCCGTGTTTGCCTATTATTTCATGCACCGCCATGATGAGCGTGAGGCTCAGGTTTCACTTCCGGCAACCATTTCAGCTTATCTCGGTGTTACAGAACCAGCCCTCTTTGGGGTCAATGTCAAATACATCTATCCATTTGTAGCTGGGATGATGGGTTCAGCCCTTGCAGGCATGTTGTCTGTTACTTTCAATGTAACTGCGGCTTCTATTGGTATCGGAGGTTTGCCAGGTATCCTCTCTATCCAACCTCAATACATGTTGCCATTTGCAGGAACTATGCTAGTTGCTATTCTTGTTCCAATGATTTTGACGTTCTTCTTCCGTAAGGCAGGTTTCTTTACAAAAATAGAGGATGATACAGCTTTGCAGGCAGAATTTGCTGCCCAAGAAGAGGCGGAATTTGTGACTCATGAACCGGTAACCCTTGCTTCAGTAGAAATTGTCAGCCCTCTGACTGGTCAAGTGAAAGAATTGAGTCAAGCGATGGACCCTGTTTTTGCATCAGGTGTCATGGGGCAAGGTCTAGTCATTGAACCAAGCCAAGGTGAGTTGACTTCTCCAGTCAATGGGACAGTGACGGTGCTTTTCCCTACCAAGCATGCCATCGGTATTGTCTCGGATGAGGGGGTAGAATTGCTCATCCACATCGGTATGGATACAGTAGGTCTTGATGGTAAAGGTTTTGAAAGTTTTGTAGCCCAAGGAGAACACGTCACAGTTGGTCAGAAATTGATTCGTTTTGATATGGATGTCATTAAGGCTGCAGGTCTGGTAACAGAAACTCCTATTATTATCACCAACCAAGATGCTTATACAGCAACTATTACTGGAACTTATCCAACAACGATCCAAGCTGGGGAAGATCTCATGGTTGCTACACGAATCTAATGAAAATAGCACAAATAGGGACGGAACAGAGTTTCCTCCCTTTTATCAGAAAAGGAGAAACAGATGACACTTGATAAAAGAAAAGTAGTCTATCAAATCTATCCAAAATCATACAAAGACACCACTGGAAATGGTATTGGGGATTTCCGTGGGATTATCGAAAAAATCCCCTATCTAGCCAAACTGGGTGTGGATATGGTCTGGCTCAATCCATTCTATCCAAGCCCCCAGCGTGATAATGGTTACGATATTTCAGATTATATGGCAGTAGATCCTCTTTTTGGTGATATGGCTGATTTTGAGGAAATGGTACGTGTTGGTAAAGAACACAGGATTGACTTTATGTTAGACATGGTGCTCAATCATTGTTCGACAGAGCATGAATGGTTTCAGAAAGCTCTAGCTGGCGACCAGTACTACCAAGACTTTTTCTTCATCCAAGACCGACCGACAGACTGGCAGTCTAAGTTTGGTGGCTCTGCCTGGGCGCCTTTCGGGGATACAGGGAAATATTACCTCCACCTCTTTGATGAGACCCAGGCTGACCTTAATTGGCGCAATCCCAATGTTCGTAAAGAGCTTTTCAAGGTCGTTAATTTCTGGCGCGACAAGGGGGTCAAAGGTTTCCGATTTGATGTGATCAATTTGATTGGTAAGGACGAGGTTTTAGTGGATTGTCCTGAAAATGAAGGAAAGCCAGCTTACACAGACAAGCCCATCGTTCATGACTATTTGCGCATGATGAACCAAGCCACTTTTGGATTAGATGATAGTTTTATGACAGTTGGGGAAATGTCCTCTACCACCATGGAGAACTGCGTCCTCTATTCGGCTCCTGACCGTCAGGAATTATCCATGACCTTTAATTTCCATCATCTCAAGGTGGACTACAAGGATGGGCAAAAGTGGACCTTGGCTCCCTTTGATTTCCAAGAGTTGAAAAGTCTTTATCATAGCTGGGGAAAGGAGATGAGTGACAAAAACGGTTGGAGTGCCCTTTTCTGGAACAATCACGACCAACCACGCGCTCTGAATCGTTTTGTGGATATTCAAAACTTCCGCAAGGAAGGGGCAACCATGCTGGCAGCCAGCATTCACCTGTCACGTGGGACACCTTATATCTATATGGGTGAGGAAATTGGGATGATTGACCCAGACTATGGTTCCATGGATGATTATGTGGATGTTGAATCGCTCAATGCTTATCAGATGCTCTTGAAAGAAGGGAAAAGCCAGCAAGAAGCTTTCCAGATTATTCAGGCCAAGTCACGTGATAATTCACGAATTCCCATGCAGTGGGATTCTTCGGAAAATGCAGGATTCACAGTGGGCACACCTTGGCTCAAGGCAGGAAAATCCTACCCTCACATCAACGTTGAAAATGACATCCAAGGTTCAATTTTCACCTTCTATCAAGACTTGATTCGACTTCGTAAGGAAATGCCAATCATCTCAGAAGGAAGTTACCAACCAGCCTTTGAAGATAGCAAACAAGTCTATGCTTTTGAACGCCAGTATGAGGACCAAAAATTACTGGTGCTCAATAACTTTTATGCCACAGAAGTGGAAATCGACTTGCCAGTAACCTACCAAAATGGACAGATTTTGATTTCAAACTATGAAGATGTAGAAGTGTCAGAAAAAATTCTGCTAAAACCTTATCAAACACTGGCTATCTATGTAAATTAAACTTAGCAAGGAGCCCTCTTTTTCAGAAAAGCAGGGTTCTTTTTGCTGTCTATTCCATCCCTGAAAGTGTAGAACAAACTGGTCAGGGTGGCTAGTTTATGGTATAATGAAAGAGACTCAAAAAGAAACAGGAGAAAAATGATGGATTTACTATTAGCAATTGTATTGATTGTGTTAGCTTTTCTAGGAGGAGCTCTTGGAGGAATGTACTTGGTTCGTAAGCAAATTGAAAAAGAATTCGCTGACAACCCACGTTTGAATGCTGAAGCGGTTCGTACTCTTTTGAGTGCAAATGGTCAAAAACCAAGCGAAGCCAAGGTACAACAAGTTTACCACCAAATCATTCGTCAACAAAAAGCAGCCCTTGCTAACAATAAAAAGAAAAAATAAATAAGGAAAAGTCTGGGATGAAAGTTCCAGACTTCTCACTATGTTGGCTATGGTTTAGGGATGAGACTTTTTCCTTGCATTCTATTGATATTTGATTATGATTAAGAGAGATGGTTGTTGATGAGGCTGTCCTTCAGTTCATAAAGACAAGTAATCATAATGAACTATCAATCAGAAAAAAGACTAGAAAGAAGACTGTATGGATAATCGACCAATTGGTTTTTTGGATTCGGGTGTCGGGGGTTTGACCGTTGTGCGGGAGCTCATGCGCCAGCTTCCCCATGAAGAAATCGTCTATATTGGAGATTCGGCGCGGGCGCCCTATGGTCCCCGTCCTGCTGAGCAAATTCGTGAATATACTTGGCAGCTGGTCAACTTTCTCTTGACCAAGGATGTCAAGATGATTGTCATTGCTTGTAACACTGCGACTGCGGTCGTCTGGGAAGAAATCAAGGTTCAACTAGACATTCCTGTTCTGGGTGTGATTTTGCCAGGAGCTTCGGCAGCCATCAAGTCCAGTCAAGGTGGGAAAATCGGGGTCATTGGAACGCCTATGACGGTCCAATCAGACATTTACCGTCAGAAAATACATGATTTGGATCCAGACTTACAGGTGGAGAGTTTGGCCTGTCCCAAATTTGCCCCCTTGGTGGAGTCTGGTGCCCTGTCAACCAGTGTCACCAAGAAAGTGGTTTATGAAACCCTGCGTCCCTTGGTTGGAAAAGTGGATAGCCTGATTTTGGGCTGTACTCATTATCCACTCCTAAGACCCATTATTCAAAATGTCATGGGGCCAAAGGTTCATCTCATCGATAGTGGGGCAGAGTGCGTACGGGATATCTCAGTCTTACTCAATTATTTTGAAATCAATCGTGGTCGCGATGCTGGACCACTCCAACACCGTTTTTACACAACAGCTAGCAGCCAAAGTTTTGCCCAAATAGGTGAAGAATGGCTGGAAAAAGAAATTCATGTGGAGCATGTAGAATTATGACAAATAAAATTTATGAATACAAGGATGACCAGGACTGGTATGTTGGGTCCTATAGTATTTTTGGTGACATCCGAACATTGACTGATGAAGACTTGGATTTCCCTCTGGTTGAATTGGCCAAGATTTTTCGAGACGAGGAACGAGGTTTTCCTATTTCGGTTGCTGTTTTACGCTATGGTTCTCGCTACCGTTTATTGTCCTTTGTGGTAGATATCCTTAACCAAGAAATGGGACGAAATGTGGAAGTCATCCAACGCCAGGGGGCTTTGCTCTTGGTTGAAAATGGGCAACTCCTGCATGTGGAATTGCCTAAAGAAGGGGTCAATGTTCACGATTTCTTTGAGACAAACAAGGTCAGAGAAACCTTGTTGATTGCGACTCGTAACGAAGGCAAGACCAAGGAATTCCGAGCTATCTTTGATAAGTTAGGCTACGATGTGGAAAATCTTAATGACTATCCTGACTTGCCTGAAGTAGCTGAAACAGGCATGACCTTTGAAGAAAATGCCCGCCTCAAGGCAGAAACTATTTCTCAATTAACGGGCAAGATGGTTCTTGCGGATGACTCTGGACTTAAAGTAGATGTTTTGGGCGGTTTGCCAGGTGTCTGGTCAGCTCGTTTCGCAGGAGTGGGAGCTACTGACCGTGAAAACAATGCTAAACTCTTGCACGAATTGGCCATGGTCTTTGAACTCAAGGACCGCTCGGCTCAATTCCATACAACCCTAGTCGTAGCCAGTCCAAACAAGGAAAGCTTGGTTGTCGAAGCAGACTGGCCAGGCTACATTAACTTTGAACCCAAGGGTGAAAATGGCTTTGGTTACGATCCTCTCTTCCTTGTAGGAGAGACAGGCAAGTCCTCAGCTGAATTAACCCTTGAAGAAAAAAATAGTCAATCTCACCGTGCCTTAGCCGTTAAGAAACTTTTGGAGGTATTTCCATCATGGCAAAGCAAACCATCATTGTAATGAGCGATTCTCATGGCGATAGCTTGATTGTGGAAGAAATCCGTGATCGCTATGTGGGTAAAGTTGACGCCGTTTTTCATAACGGAGATTCTGAACTGCGTCCTGATTCTCCACTTTGGGAGGGAATCCGTGTTGTTAAAGGGAATATGGACTTCTATGCAGGCTACCCAGAACGTTTGGTGACTGAGCTTGGTTCGACCAAGATTATCCAAACCCATGGTCACTTGTTTGACATTAATTTCAATTTTCAAAAGTTGGACTACTGGGCTCAGGAAGAAGAGGCCGATATCTGCCTTTATGGTCACTTGCATGTGCCAAGCGCTTGGATGGAAGGCAAGACCCTCTTTTTAAATCCAGGTTCTATCAGTCAACCACGTGGGACCATCAGAGAATGTCTCTATGCTCGTGTGGAGATTGATGATAGTTACTTCAAAGTGGACTTTTTGACACGAGACCATGAGGTGTATCCAGGCCTGTCTAAGGAGTTTAGCCGATGATTGCCAAGGAGTTTGAGACTTTCTTGTTGGGCCAAGAGGAAACTTTTTTGACGCCTGCTGAAAATCTAGCTGTGTTGATTGATACCCACAATGCGGATCATGCGACCCTCTTGCTCAGTCAGATGACCTATACCCGTGTTCCCGTTGTGACAGATGAGAAACAATTTGTTGGGACGATTGGGCTCAGAGATATTATGGCTTATCAGATGGAGCATGACTTGAACCCAGAAATCATGGCGGATACGGATATTGTCCACATGACGAAAAGGGACGTAGCGGTTGTTTCGCCTGATTTTACTATTACGGAGGTCTTGCACAAGCTGGTAGATGAGTCTTTCTTACCGGTTGTGGACGCAGAGGGTATTTTCCAAGGGATTATCACGCGCAAATCTATCCTCAAGGCAGTCAATGCTCTCTTGCATGACTTTAGTAAGGAATATGAGATTCGATGCAAATGAGAGATAGGATTTCAGCCTTTTTAGAGGGAAAGCAAGGCTTGTCTGCCAATTCCAAGCAATCTTATAAGTATGATTTGGAGCAATTTTTAGACATTGTGGGTGAGCGGATTTCTGAGACCAGTCTCAAAATCTACCAAGCCCAGCTAGCCAATCTAAAAATCAGTGCCCAGAAACGAAAGATTTCGGCCTGTAACCAATTTCTCTACTTCCTCTATCAAAAAGGAGAAGTGGATAGCTTTTACCGTTTGGAATTAGCCAAACAAGCTGAAAAGAAGACAGAGAAGCCAGAACTGTTAGACCTAGACTCTTTTTGGCAGGAAAGCGACTATCCAGAGGGACGCTTGCTGGCGCTTCTTATCTTGGAAATAGGGCTCTTGCCGAGTGAGATTTTAGCCCTCAAGGTTGCAGATATCAATCTGGATTTTCAAGTGTTGAGAATCAGCAAGGCTTCCCAACAGAGGATTGTCACCATTCCCACAATCTTGCTTTCAGAATTGGAACCCTTGATGGGGCAGACCTATCTTTTTGAAAGGGCAGGGAAAGCTTATTCTCGTCAGTGGGCCTTCCGTCAGCTGGAGTCCTTTGTTAAGGAGAAAGGTTTCCCAACCTTATCAGCCCAAGCCTTGCGGGAACAGTTCGTTCTCAGACAAATAGAAAAGAAGGTCGATTTGTACGAGATTGCAAAAACATTAGGATTAAAAACAGTCTTGACCTTAGAAAAATATAGATAATGGATATTAAATTAAAAGATTTTGAAGGGCCCCTGGACTTGCTTTTGCACTTGGTTTCTAAGTACCAGATGGATATCTACGATGTGCCCATTACGGAAGTCATTGAACAGTATCTAGCCTATGTCTCAACCCTGCAGGCTATGCGTCTGGAAGTGACGGGCGAGTACATGGTCATGGCCAGTCAGTTGATGCTGATCAAGAGCCGCAAGCTTTTGCCAAAGGTGGCAGAAGTGACAGACTTGGAGGATGACCTAGAGCAGGACCTTCTTTCTCAAATCGAAGAATACCGTAAGTTCAAGCTCTTGGGGGAGCACTTGGAAGCCAAGCACCAAGAACGGGCCCAGTACTATTCCAAAGCGCCGACAGAGTTGATTTACGAAGATGCGGAGCTTGTACATGATAAGACGACCATTGACCTCTTTTTGGCTTTTTCAAATATCCTAGCCAAGAAAAAAGAGGAGTTCGCTCAGAATCACACAACTATCTTGCGGGATGAGTATAAGATTGAGGACATGATGGTCATCGTGAAAGAGTCCTTGACTGGACGAGATCAGTTGCGCTTGCAGGATTTGTTCAAGGAAGCCCAGAATGTTCAAGAGGTCATTACCCTCTTTTTGGCAACCCTAGAGTTAATCAAAACCCAGGAGCTGATTCTCGTTCAAGAGGAGAGTTTCGGAGATATCTATCTCATGGAAAAGAAGGAAGAAAGTCAAGTGGCCCAAAGCTAAACTTGATAGAGAGGAAAGATGAGTACTTTAGCAAAAATAGAAGCGCTCTTGTTTGTAGCGGGTGAAGATGGGATTCGGGTCCGTCAGTTAGCTGAACTCCTCTCTCTACCACCGACAGGTATCCAACAGAGTTTAGAAAAATTAGCCCAGAAGTATGAAAAGGACCCAGATTCCAGTTTGGCTCTGATTGAGACAGGGACGGCCTACAGATTGGTGACCAAGCCTCAGTTTTCAGAGATTTTGAAGGAATACTCCAAGGCACCTATCAACCAGAGCTTGTCTCGGGCTGCCCTTGAGACCTTGTCCATCGTTGCCTACAAGCAACCCATCACGCGGATAGAGATTGATGCCATCCGTGGGGTCAACTCGAGTGGAGCCTTGGCAAAGTTGCAGGCTTTTGACTTGATTAAAGAAGACGGGAAAAAAGAAGTGTTGGGGCGCCCCAACCTCTATGTGACTACGGATTATTTCCTAGATTATATGGGAATTAACCATTTGGAAGAATTACCAGTGATTGATGAGCTTGAGATTCAAGCCCAAGAAAGCCAATTATTTGGTGAAAGGATAGAAGAAGATGAGAATCAATAAGTATATTGCCCACGCAGGTGTGGCCAGTAGGAGAAAAGCAGAAGAGTTGATCAAGCAAGGCTTGGTGACGGTCAATGGCCAAGTGGTACGTGAACTAGCAACCACTATCAAGTCAGGCGACAAGGTCGAAGTTGAAGGTCAACCTATCTACAACGAAGAAAAGGTCTATTATCTGCTTAACAAACCACGTGGTGTGATTTCCAGCGTGACAGATGACAAGGGCCGCAAGACTGTTGTCGACCTCTTGCCCAATGTGAAGGAGCGCATCTACCCTGTAGGTCGTTTGGACTGGGATACATCAGGGGTTTTGATTTTGACCAATGATGGGGACTTTACAGACGAGATGATTCACCCCCGCAATGAGATTGACAAGGTCTATGTCGCGCGTGTTAAAGGTGTGGCCAATAAGGACAATCTCCGCCCCTTGACCCGTGGTCTTGAAATTGATGGCAAGAAAACCAAGCCAGCTGTTTATGAAATTCTCAAAGTGGATCCAGTCAAAAATCGCTCAGTAGTGCAGTTGACTATCCATGAAGGGCGTAACCATCAGGTTAAAAAGATGTTTGAAGCTGTCGGTCTCCAAGTAGACAAGTTGTCACGGACCCGTTTTGGACATCTAGACTTGACAGACCTTCGTCCAGGCGAATCCCGTCGTCTGAATAAAAAAGAAATCAGCCAACTACACACTATGGCTGTAACCAAGAAATAATGAAACGAATTTTAATAGCGTCTGTGCGCTTTTACCAATGTTTTATATCGCCAGCCTTTCCACCTTCTTGTCGCTTTGAGCCGACTTGTTCCAACTATATGATTCAGGCTATTGAAAAACATGGCTTTAAGGGTGTCTTGATGGGCTTGTCTCGGATTTTACGTTGCCATCCCTGGTCGAAAACAGGTAAGGACCCCGTCCCAGACCATTTTTCTTTAAAGAGAAATTCAAAATAATACTCAATGAAAATCAAAGAGCAAACTAGGAAACTAGCCGCAGGCTGCTCAAAACAGTGTTTTGAAGTTGTGGATAGAACTGACGAAGTCAGTAACCATACCTACGGTAAGGCGACGTTGACGTGGTTTGAAGAGATTTTTGAAGAGTATAAATTGGATTCTAATGTATAAAACACAGATAGATGATACTTGGTATTTATCAAGTGCTATCTATCTGTGTTTTTATTTATGATTGATGTTTCTGCTATTTATTCCAAAATATTTTTCCCCTCTTTTACACGCCAACGATAGTCTGATAAAATAATATCTTCGAGGGAGTAGCTAGCCTGCCAATCAAGATATTTTTTAGCTTTTGATGCGTCTGCTAGGACGCTAGCTGGATCACCTGCACGACGTGCAACAATCTCGTGTGGAATTTTTTGATCCAGCAATTCTTCAGCAGTTTTAAAGATTTCTTTGACAGTATAGCCTTTTTCAGTTCCTAAGTTAAAGATTTGAGAAGAACTGTCTTCTTGAAAGAGGTAATTCATCCCTTTAACATGAGCCTGTGCAAGGTCCAAGACATGAATGTAATCCCGAATACATGAACCGTCACGTGTATCGTAGTCATCTCCAAATATTTTTAGGCTCTCATTTTGTCCCAATGCGGTCTTGTTGATGTTGGGAATGATGTGGGTTGGATTTTTCACACGCAGACCGTTTGAGGCATCCATTTCAGCCCCAGCAACATTAAAGTAACGGAAAATGACATATTTCCAGTCGTAGCGATTGGCCATCCAGTAAATCATTCGTTCACCCATCAGTTTTGTCTCTGCATAAGGGTTGACAGGGTCGAGCAGGGTATCTTCAGTTGCTGGCTTATCAATACAGTTATTACCATAGAGAGAAGCAGTTGAAGAGAACATGATTTTTTGAATGCCAACTTCAGATAGGACTTTGAGAACTTGGTTCATACCAGCGACATTGGCAGTGAAGTATTTGCTTGGATTTTCAATGCTTTCGCTCACAACAATTTCACCTGCACAATGAAGAACAGCATCAATTTGATTTTCTTCTAAGTAAGCTTTTAGGGCACTAGCATCATAAACATCCAGTTGTTTAAAGCTAGCACGACTATCCACAGCCGAACGATTTCCTGTAGAGAGATTATCGAGGACATGCACCTGATAGCCAGCATTTAAAAGAGCTTTAACGGTATGGGAGCCAATATAGCCAGCTCCACCTGTAACAAGAATTGTTTTGGTCATGATTTTTTCCTTTTCCTAGTTTTGTACTATTTTAAAGAAAGAGGAAGGGAAAGTCAACTATTTTCTGTAAATTTCATGAAAAATTGAACAAATATAGCATTGGATTGTTTTTTGTTTGGAAATTAATGGTTTGGTTGGTCTTGGAATAGTTCTTAGATTTCACCTCACATGCAGAGAATACGATTTTTTCTAAGACACAGCAAGACTAAGATACTAATTTAGAAATCCACCTTCCCGCTATCCTTCTCCTATAAAAAGTGGTAAAATGGATGAAAGAAAGAAGGAACTGAAATGACAACATTATTTTCAAAAATCAAAGAAGTAACAGAACTTGCTGCGATCTCAGGTCATGAAGCGCCTGTCCGTGCTTATCTTCGTGAAAAGTTGACACCGCATGTGGATGAAGTCGTAACAGATGGCTTGGGTGGTATTTTTGGTATCAAACATTCAGAAGCTGCGGATGCACCACGTGTCTTGGTCGCTTCTCACATGGATGAAGTTGGTTTTATGGTTAGCGAGATCAAGCCAGACGGCACTTTCCGTGTCGTTGAAATCGGTGGCTGGAATCCTATGGTAGTCAGCAGCCAACGTTTTAAACTCTTGACTCGTGATGGTCGTGAAATCCCAGTGATTTCAGGTTCTGTTCCTCCTCATTTGACTCGTGGAAAGGGTGGACCAACCATGCCAGCAATTGCCGATATTGTCTTTGATGGTGGTTTTACGGACAAGGCTGAGGCAGAAAGCTTTGGCATCCGTCCTGGTGATACCATTGTCCCAGATAGTTCTGCTATCTTGACAGCCAATGAAAAAAATATCATCTCAAAAGCTTGGGATAATCGCTACGGTGTTCTCATGGTAAGCGAGCTGGCAGAAGCTCTTTCAGGTCAAAAACTCGGAAATGAACTCTATCTTGGCTCTAACGTCCAAGAAGAGGTTGGTCTGCGTGGTGCCCATACATCTACAACCAAGTTTGACCCAGAAGTCTTCCTCGCAGTTGATTGCTCACCAGCAGGTGATGTCTATGGTGGTCAAGGCAAGATTGGAGATGGAACCTTGATTCGTTTCTATGATCCAGGACACTTGCTTCTCCCAGGAATGAAGGATTTCCTTTTGACAACAGCTGAGGAAGCTGGTATCAAGTACCAATACTACTGTGGTAAAGGCGGAACAGACGCTGGCGCAGCCCATTTGAAAAATGGTGGTGTCCCATCTACAACAATCGGTGTTTGCGCTCGTTATATCCATTCTCACCAAACCCTCTACGCTATGGATGACTTCCTAGAAGCGCAAGCTTTCTTACAAGCCTTGGTGAAAAAATTGGATCGTTCAACGGTTGATTTGATTAAAAATTATTAAACATAAGGAAGGTGGTAGGGATGGTAGAACCAAACCTAGAAAGCCTTATAAAAGATCTTTACAATCATGCTCGTCATGATTTGAGTGAAGATTTAGTTGCTGCTCTCCTAGAGACTGCTAAAAAACTACCTGCTACAAATGAGCAATTGCTGGCAGTCCGTCTCTCAGGCCTGGTTAATCGTGAATTGCTCCTAAATCCCAAACACCCAGCACCTGAGTTGCTCAACTTGGCTCGTTTTATCAAAAGAGAAGAAGCCAAGTACAGAGGAACTGCAGCTTCTGCGCTTATGTACGGAGAGTTCTTTAAAATGCTTTGATTCCATTGTGAATCAAAGCATTTTTCTATATGGTGGAAAAGCAATTTTTGATTAGGAGAAGAAAAAGCCATCCCATTTATACTCTTTGAAAATCTCTTCAAACCACGTCAACGTCGCCTTGCCGTACTCAAGTACAGTCTGTGGCTAGTTTCCTAGTTTGCTCTTTGATTTTCATTGAGTATTAGGATAGCTTCTTGGTTCTTAGATTTGTTCAGCAATGACCTTTTCAGCTAAATTCATAGCATGGTCTGATACACGAGTGTAGTGGGAAACAATATCGATAAAGTTGACCCCAGCTTGTGTTGAACACTCACCCTTGTTAAGGCGTTTGATGTGGGTCTTTCTGAGAACACGTTCCATATTGTTGATTTCTTTATGGCGTTCAATCAGACTTTGAGCTTTTTCGATATCATTGTTTTCCACGCTATCAAGGGCATCCTTGATAAAGCCAGTGGTTTTTTGATAGATATCAGCTAATTCCTGCAAAGCAGCTTCAGAGAACTCAACGTTTTTACGTTGAAGGTAGTCGGTTAGATTGATTAGCGCTTCTGCGTGGTCCCCAATCCGTTCCAAATCGCGGGATGAATCAAGGATGTTAGTGAGCACTTCACTTTCTTTCTGGCTAAGGGCTTCACTTGAAAGAGTAATGAGGTAACGAGTCAATTTTTCATCAATGGTATTGATGGCTTCTTCCGTCTTGTGGCCTTTTTCAGCAACTTTTTCATTGAGGTCAATGATGTAGTTGTATGAAAGGTCGAAGGCTTTAGAAGCGTAATTTCCTAAGTGAAGGAGTTCTTTTTTAGCATTTCCGAGAGCGATTGAAGGAGCTTGTTTAATCAAATGCTCATCAAGGTAAAGAGGTTCGTATTTGACAACTTCGTCTTCACCTGGGATGAGCTTGGTTACAAAGTAAGCCAAGGCTCCGATGAATGGAAATTGTACAATGGTATTACTTACGTTAAAGGCACCGTGCGAGAAGGCGATGGTCATCTCAGGTGATAGGTGAAGGAGTGCTTGGAAGTACTCAATCATTGCAGTGAAGGGGCCTAATAAGATTAAGCAAAGAATAGTTCCTAATACGTTAAAGGTAACGTGGGTTGCAGCAACGCGTTTCGCAGAGACATTGGCTCCAGCTGCCGCGATGATAACGGTTAAGGTTGTCCCGATATTATCCCCGAAGAGAACTGGTAGAGAACCTTTAAGGTCAAGGAAACCACCTGCATAGAGTCCTTGCAAAATCCCGATTGTCGCAGAAGATGCCTGGATGAGAACGGTAATCACCGCACCGGCTACCACTCCTAAAATAGGATTTTGTCCCAAGGTTACCATGTATTCCTTGAATTGTGGTAAATCTTTAAGCGGACTCATACCGGCACTAATGAGGTTGAGGGCGTAGAAGATTCCCCCCACACCAAACAGGATGCGCCCGATATTGTTTGCTGTTCTGTTTTTTGTAAAGAAGAGGAACATGGTTCCAAGGAAAATCAGGGGTAAAGCATACTCGCCAAGCTTGAAACCGATAATAAAGGAAGTGACGGTAGTTCCGATGTTGGCTCCCATGATAATTCCGATAGCCTGTCTAAGAGTTAGAAGACTAGCGCTGACCAGTCCAACCGTGATAACTGTAACCCCTGTACTTGACTGAATCAGGGCAGTCACGACAATCCCGACTAGAACACCTAAAAAGGGATTGCTGGTGTACTTGTCAATGTAAAAACGAAGGCGATCTCCAGCAGCTTGTTGCAAACCGTCTCCCATGGTCTTGATACTATATAAGAATAGTCCCAGACCACCTAAAAAGTGAAATAAAATTTCCTGCCAATTAATGGACATTTCTTTTTCCTCCGAAAAATAATAACGGAATTTCTCCTATTCTATTTTAAAGGATAAAAGTAAATCTAACAAGTGTTAAGCTAAGATTTTAGAAAGAAAATTCGTCAGGAAAAGAAAAAATAATACACTCTAACATAACATGAAGATTAAATATCGAAAAATCTTGTGAAATCTTTCCTTATATTTCCAAAGTGTGATATAATAGTTTCGAATAAAATAAATAAAGGGGTTTTTGTAACATGGCAAAACTTACTGTTAAAGACGTTGACTTGAAAGGTAAAAAAGTCCTCGTTCGTGTTGACTTCAACGTACCATTGAAAGATGGCGTAATCACTAACGACAACCGTATCACAGCAGCTCTTCCAACTATTAAGTACATCATCGAACAAGGTGGACGTGCAATTCTTTTCTCTCACCTTGGACGTGTGAAAGAAGAAGCTGATAAAGCTGGTAAATCACTTGCTCCTGTAGCGGCAGACTTGGCAGCAAAACTTGGTCAAGATGTTGTTTTCCCAGGTGTAACTCGTGGTGCTGAATTGGAAGCAGCGATCAACGCTCTTGAAGATGGACAAGTTCTTTTGGTTGAAAACACTCGTTACGAAGATGTTGACGGCAAAAAAGAATCTAAAAACGATCCTGAACTTGGTAAATACTGGGCATCACTTGGAGATGGTATCTTCGTAAACGATGCATTCGGTACAGCTCACCGTGCACACGCATCTAACGTTGGTATCTCAGCAAACGTTGAAAAAGCAGTTGCTGGTTTCCTTCTTGAAAACGAAATTGCCTACATCCAAGAAGCGGTTGAAACTCCAGAACGTCCATTCGTAGCGATCCTTGGTGGTTCAAAAGTTTCAGACAAGATCGGTGTTATCGAAAACTTGCTTGAAAAAGCTGATAAAGTCCTTATCGGTGGTGGTATGACTTACACATTCTACAAAGCACAAGGTATCGAAATCGGTAACTCACTTGTAGAAGAAGACAAATTGGATGTTGCGAAAGCTCTTCTTGAAAAAGCAAACGGTAAATTGATCTTGCCAGTTGACTCTAAAGAAGCTAACGCATTTGCTGGTTACACTGAAGTGCGTGACACTGAAGGTGAAGCAGTTTCTGAAGGCTTCCTTGGTCTTGACATCGGTCCAAAATCTATCGCTAAATTTGATGAAGCTTTGACTGGTGCCAAAACAGTTGTATGGAACGGACCTATGGGTGTATTTGAAAACCCAGACTTCCAAGCTGGTACAATTGGTGTGATGGACGCTATCGTGAAACAACCAGGCGTTAAATCAATCATCGGTGGTGGTGACTCAGCTGCCGCAGCCATCAACCTTGGTCGTGCAGACAAGTTCTCATGGATCTCTACTGGTGGTGGAGCATCAATGGAACTTCTTGAAGGTAAAGTTCTTCCAGGACTTGCAGCCTTGACAGAAAAATAAGATTTACTCAATGAATCAAAGAAGAGAGGGATGAGAGTTCCTCTTTTCTTTTACTGAAAATAAAAACGCTTCCTCTCAACTATTACTCATAAAATCACCTAATTTATGATAAAATGGAAATAGAAAGTTGAGATTATGAGTTATTTTAAAAAATATAAATTCGATAAATCCCAGTTCAAACTTGGCATGCGAACCTTTAAAACAGGTATTGCTGTTTTTCTAGTTCTCTTGATTTTTGGCTTTTTTGGCTGGAAAGGCCTGCAAATCGGTGCTTTGACAGCCGTTTTTAGCCTGAGGGAGAGTTTTGATAAGAGTGTCCATTTTGGGACTTCGCGTATTCTAGGAAATAGTATCGGTGGCCTCTATGCCCTCCTCTTCTTCCTATTAAATACCTTTTTCCACGAGGCTTTTTGGGTGACCTTGGTTGTTGTTCCAATCTGCACTATGTTAACCATTATGACAAACGTAGCCATGAATAACAAAGCGGGTGTCATTGGTGGTGTAGCGGCTATGTTAATCATTACCCTATCGATTCCGAGTGGAGAGACAATTTTGTACGTGTTTGCGCGTGTATCAGAAACTTTCATGGGAGTTTTTGTCGCAATTCTCGTAAATTACGATATTGACCGTATTCGTCTCTTTTTAAAGAAAAAAGAAAAATAATGTTACATTTTATAACATTATCAATTGACGTTTGTCTTTTTTTAGACTATAATAGACAGAAAGAAGGAAATTGTAAATGAAGGAAAAAGAATTTCGCCGAAATATGGCTGTTTTTCCTATCGGCAGTGTTATGAAGTTGACCGATCTATCGGCGCGTCAGATTCGTTATTATGAAGATCAAGAGTTGATTAAACCTGATCGAAACGAAGGGAACCGTCGCATGTATTCCTTGAATGACATGGATCGTTTGCTTGAAATCAAAGATTATATCTCTGAAGGTTATAATATCGCTGCCATTAAGAAAAAATATGCTGAACGTGAAGCGAAATCCAAGAAAGCGGTGAGTCAGACTGAGGTGCGCCGTGCACTTCACAATGAACTCCTCCAACAGGGTCGCTTTGCTTCAGTACGGTCACCTTTTGGTCGCGGTTAGGCAACCGCAAGTAGTCATACATTAAGGAGAAAACTCATGCCAATCACAGCTGCAGATATTCGTCGTGAAGTCAAGGAAAAAAATGTTACCTTTATTCGTCTTATGTTCTCAGATATTTTGGGAACCATGAAAAACGTCGAAATTCCTGCTACAGATGAACAGTTAGATAAAGTCTTGTCAAACAAGGCGATGTTTGATGGATCTTCTATTGAAGGTTTTGTACGTATCAATGAGTCGGATATGTACTTGTACCCAGACTTGGATACATGGACAGTCTTCCCTTGGGGAGATGAAAATGGAAGTGTTGCAGGTCTGATCTGTGATGTCTATACAACAGAAGGTGAACCATTTGCAGGTGACCCTCGTGGCAATTTGAAACGCGCTCTTCGTCACATGGAAGAAGTGGGATTCAAATCTTTCAACCTTGGTCCAGAACCAGAATTCTTCCTATTTAAGTTGGATGAAAATGGAGACCCAACACTTGAAGTAAATGACAAGGGTGGCTACTTTGATTTGGCGCCTACTGACCTTGCGGACAATACGCGTCGTGAGATTGTCAATGTCTTGACCAAAATGGGATTTGAAGTAGAAGCGAGTCACCACGAGGTTGCGGTTGGACAACACGAAATTGACTTCAAGTACGATGAAGTTCTCCGTGCTTGTGATAAGATTCAAATCTTTAAACTCGTTGTTAAAACCATTGCTCGCAAACATGGCCTTTACGCAACCTTTATGGCCAAACCAAAATTTGGTATTGCTGGATCAGGTATGCACTGTAATATGTCCTTGTTTGATGCAGAAGGAAACAATGCCTTCTTTGATCCAAATGATCCAAAAGGAATGCAGTTGTCAGAAACGGCCTACTATTTCCTTGGCGGTTTGATTAAGCATGCTTACAACTATACTGCCATCATGAACCCAACGGTTAACTCATATAAACGTTTGGTTCCAGGTTATGAAGCGCCTGTTTACATTGCTTGGGCTGGTCGTAACCGTTCACCACTTGTGCGCGTGCCTGCTTCACGTGGTATGGGAACTCGTCTTGAGTTGCGTTCAGTGGATCCAATGGCAAACCCATATATCGCTATGGCAGTTCTTTTGGAAGTTGGTTTGCATGGTATTGAAAATAAAATCGAAGCACCAGCTCCTATCGAAGAAAATATCTACATCATGACAGCAGAAGAGCGTAAGGAAGCTGGTATTACAGACCTTCCATCAACTCTTCACAATGCTTTGAAAGCTTTGACAGAAGATGAAGTTGTCAGAGCAGCTCTTGGAGAACATATCTATACTAGTTTCCTTGAAGCCAAACGAATCGAATGGGCAAGCTATGCAACCTTCGTTTCACAATGGGAAATTGATAACTATTTAGATCTTTACTAATACTAGTATGGAAGAAAGATTGCCTGAGGGTGGTCTTTTTTCTTGTGTTTTATATCGAGGTGTGATATATTTTATATAACGAAGTGCGATATATCGAACTGGATAGGAGGTGGCTATAAATGGAATTAACGGATAAGATTCGTCGAGTTTATCTTCCGATGACGGAAACGGGTTTTTATATCTTGTTCTGTCTGCAAAAGGAAGGTCATGGTTATAGTGTTACGCAAAAGGTCAAGGAGATGACGGATTCGCAAGTTTCGATTAGTCCTGGGACTATGTATGGTACCTTGTCAAAAATGGAAAAGGATGGCTTGATTGCCTTTGTTCGAGAAGAGGAGAAACGGAAAATCTATCATATCACAGACTTGGGACGAAAAGTCTTAGATATTGAATTGAAGCGTATTGAACGGCTCTATAGAAACAGTCGGGAGGAAGGATGATGGAAAAGAAAATTGTTTATCGAATTTTTACAATTGCGGATTATGAGAGGGAGCCTCTATACTTTAGAGAAATGCATGCTAAGGGCTGGAAACTTAGGAAAGTAAGCTACTCTATCTTATTGTTTGCAGTTAAGTATACCTTTGAAAAGTGTCAGCCTGAGCAAGTGTCTTATCAGTTGGATTTTTACCCAATGGAAAAATCAGAGAGATCCTCCTATTTACAACTATTTAAAGACTGTGGCTGGGAGCATATTACAGACTTTAATAGTTTTTCCTATTTTAGAAAAGCACATTCTGAAATTGAATCGGATGCAGAATTTGAAATCTATAATGACGCTGCTGGGAAGTTAGCTATGGTTAATCGCATTTTAAGACTGCGATTAGTACCTGTTTTACTTTTGCTAGCCATACATATACCATTCTTACTTAAATTGCTCAATAGGAGTAATGCGTATGGTCTATGGAGTTTTCTTGCGGTCGGGCTAGATGTTTTCTTGTCTTTAATCCTTTTGTTAATAGTTGCCTATATTAGCTGGAAGTTATGGCATAAAAAGAAGGAATTGTCAGATTTATGATAGGGTAGGTATGCTCAAAATTGGAGGGAAAGTCATGATAAATAAAAAGCAATTTCGGATTTTTACCATTGTTGATTTGGACAAGGAAGAAGAGTATTTGCACGAGATGCACTTAAAAGGTTGGAGGTATAGAACGAGTCGTTTTGGTTTGTTCTATTTTGACCAATGTCAACCGGACGATGTCATCTACCGTATCTATGATTCTAGATTTCTTAAAAAGTATCAGCATGAATTGCAAGATTTTAGAAATAGAGGTTGGGAATTGATAGAAACAGGATTTTGTTCAATTCTTCGTAAACCAGCTTCTGATATACTTTCAGAGGATCAAGTTTATATGAGTAATAATCTCAGGTGGGAAGTTATGCGGTCTAGACTTCGTTCCTGTACAGCTACTTTCTCGGGTGGTCTTGTTGTTTGTATGAGTGTATTTAAAAAAGAGCTTTCTATGTCTTTCTTCATTATTTTTCTTTTATATGCTTTTATGATTTCTTATCTAATCCATGGTTTTTTCAGACTTAAAAGGAAATACAAAATGAATGGAAGGTAAGGTTCTAGGTCTTTAGACTGATTTTTAGCACTCTTGATAAAAGAGTGCTAATTTTTTGAGTTTTTATCTTGACATTCTCTTCTAAGGGTGTATAATAGAATCATGAGTTAGCACTTGAGTGTATCGAGTGCTAATTGATCAGACAGAGAGGAGTGATGAGATGGTTACAGAGCGTCAGCAGGATATTTTAAATCTGATTATTGACATCTTTACCAAAACGCACGAACCTGTCGGATCCAAAGCCTTGCAAGAGTCTATTAACTCTAGCAGTGCAACTATTCGTAATGATATGGCGGCTTTAGAAAAGCAAGGTTTGCTTGAGAAGGCTCATACTTCAAGTGGTCGGATGCCAAGTGTTGCTGGTTTTCAGTACTATGTAAAACACTTACTGGATTTTGACCGACTGGCTGAAAATGAGGTATACGAGATTGTCAAAGCCTTTGATCAGGAATTCTTCAAGCTTGAGGATATTCTGCAAGAGGCTGCTAATTTACTAACGGATTTGAGTGGCTGTACGGTAGTAGCACTAGACGTTGAGCCCAGCAGACAACGGTTGACAGCCTTTGATATCGTTGTTTTAGGTCAACATACAGCCTTGGCAGTATTTACCTTAGACGAGTCTCGAACGGTTACCAGTCAGTTTCTGATTCCTAGGAACTTCTTGCAGGAAGATTTGCTGAAACTGAAGGCAATCATTCAAGAACGTTTCCTCGCTCACACCGTTCTAGATATTCACTACAAGATTCGGACGGAGATTCCGCAGATTATCCAGCGTTACTTTACAACAACGGATAATGTCATGGATCTCTTTGAACACATCTTTAAGGAAATGTTCAACGAAAATATCGTGGTGGCAGGCAAGGTCAATCTCTTGAATTTTGCCAATCTGGCAGCCTATCAGTTCTTTGATCAACCGCAAAAGGTGGCCTTGGAGATTCGTGAAGGGCTGCATGAAGATCAGATGCAAAATGTTCGTGTTGCGGATAGTCAAGAGTCTTGTCTAGCTGACCTAGCGGTGATTAGTAGCAAGTTCCTCATTCCTTATCGGGGAGTTGGAATTTTAGCAATTATCGGTCCGGTCAATCTGGATTACCAACAGCTAATCAACCAAGTCAATGTAGTCAATCGTGTTTTGACCATGAAGTTGACAGATTTTTACCGCTACCTCAGTAGTAATCATTACGAAGTACATTAAGATTGAAATCATTAAAGGAGGCGAAAATGGCCCAAGATATAAAAAATGAAGAAGTAGAAGAAGTTCAAGAAGAGGAAGTTGTGGAAACAACTGAAGAAACAACTCCTGAAAAATCTGAATTGGACTTGGCAAATGAACGTGCAGATGAGTTCGAAAACAAATACCTTCGCGCTCATGCAGAAATGCAAAATATCCAACGCCGTGCCAATGAAGAGCGTCAAAACTTGCAACGTTATCGTAGCCAGGACTTGGCAAAAGCAATTCTCCCTTCTTTGGATAACCTAGAGCGTGCACTCGCAGTTGAAGGTTTGACAGATGATGTGAAGAAGGGCTTGGAAATGGTGCAAGAAAGCTTGATTCACGCTTTGAAAGAAGAAGGAATCGAAGAAATCGCAGCTGACGGCGAATTTGACCATAACTACCATATGGCCATCCAAACTCTCCCAGCAGACGATGAACACCCAGCAGATACCATCGCCCAAGTCTTCCAAAAAGGCTACAAACTCCATGACCGCATCCTACGCCCAGCTATGGTAGTGGTCTATAACTAGGCAATAGAGCTAAAAAAAACTTGTCCGAAACGACAATAAACTATGAAAGAAAGATAAAAAAGTAGTTCAGCTTTGCAATAGTGAGCGAAGCGAACCAAAGACGGTACTCTTCGCTGTGGCGCTATTTGCGCAAACTTTGAGACTTTAGGCTCAAAGTTTAGTCAAAGAGATTGACGAAGTCAAGCTCTGACGGCGCCGCCACCTAAGAAGAGTATCAAAAAGAAAGAATATAAAATTTAAGGAGAAAAACACATGTCTAAAATTATCGGTATTGACTTAGGTACAACAAACTCAGCAGTTGCAGTTCTTGAAGGAACTGAAAGCAAAATCATCGCAAACCCAGAAGGAAACCGTACAACTCCATCTGTAGTATCATTCAAAAACGGAGAAATCATTGTTGGTGATGCTGCGAAACGTCAAGCAGTTACAAACCCAGATACAGTTATCTCTATCAAATCTAAAATGGGAACTTCTGAAAAAGTTTCTGCTAACGGAAAAGAATATACTCCACAAGAAATCTCAGCTATGATTCTTCAATATTTGAAAGGCTACGCTGAAGATTACCTTGGTGAAAAAGTAACTAAAGCTGTTATCACAGTTCCAGCTTACTTCAACGACGCTCAACGTCAAGCAACTAAAGACGCTGGTAAAATCGCTGGTCTTGAAGTAGAACGTATTGTCAACGAACCAACTGCAGCAGCCCTTGCTTACGGTTTGGATAAGACTGACAAAGAAGAAAAAATCTTGGTATTCGACCTTGGTGGTGGTACATTTGACGTATCTATCCTTGAATTGGGTGACGGTGTCTTCGACGTATTGTCAACTGCAGGGGACAACAAACTTGGTGGTGACGACTTTGACCAAAAAATCATTGACCACTTGGTAGCAGAATTCAAGAAAGAAAACGGTATCGACTTGTCTACTGACAAGATGGCAATGCAACGTTTGAAAGATGCGGCTGAAAAAGCTAAGAAAGATCTTTCTGGTGTAACTTCAACACAAATCAGCTTGCCATTTATCACTGCTGGTGAAGCTGGACCTCTTCACTTGGAAATGACTTTGACTCGTGCGAAATTTGATGATTTGACTCGTGACCTTGTAGAACGTACAAAAGTTCCAGTTCGTCAAGCCCTTTCTGATGCAGGTTTGAGCTTGTCAGAAATCGACGAAGTTATCCTTGTTGGTGGTTCAACTCGTATCCCTGCCGTTGTTGAAGCTGTTAAAGCTGAAACTGGTAAAGAACCAAACAAATCAGTAAACCCTGATGAAGTAGTTGCTATGGGTGCTGCCATCCAAGGTGGTGTGATTACTGGTGATGTCAAAGACGTTGTCCTTCTTGACGTAACACCCTTGTCACTTGGTATCGAAACAATGGGTGGTGTCTTCACAAAACTCATCGACCGTAACACAACTATTCCAACATCTAAATCACAAGTCTTCTCAACTGCAGCAGACAACCAACCAGCCGTTGATATCCATGTTCTTCAAGGTGAACGCCCAATGGCAGCAGATAACAAGACTCTTGGACGTTTCCAATTGACTGACATCCCAGCTGCACCTCGTGGTATCCCACAAATCGAAGTAACTTTCGACATCGACAAGAACGGTATCGTATCTGTTAAGGCCAAAGACCTTGGAACTCAAAAAGAACAAACAATTGTTATCCAATCAAACTCAGGTTTGACAGATGAAGAAATCGACCGTATGATGAAAGATGCAGAAGCTAACGCTGAAGCAGATAAGAAACGTAAAGAAGAAGTAGACCTTCGTAACGAAGTAGACCAAGCTATCTTTGCGACTGAAAAGACAATCAAGGAAACTGAAGGCAAAGGCTTCGATGCAGAACGTGATGCTGCCCAAGCTGCCCTTGATGACCTTAAGAAAGCTCAAGAAGACAACAACTTGGACGAAATGAAAGCAAAACTTGAAGCGTTGAACGAAAAAGCTCAAGGACTTGCTGTTAAACTCTACGAACAAGCTGCAGCAGCTCAACAAGCTCAAGCAGGAGCAGAAGGCGCACAAGCAACAGGAAACGCAGGCGATGATGTCGTAGACGGAGAGTTTACGGAAAAGTAAGATGTTGAGGCGTTAAGAAAACGAAAGAAAAATAGGAAGCCATCGCCTTGTGCGATGCACAAAAGATGGCTTATCTTTTTTCCGAAGTTTTTAGCCGAAACTCAGTTAAGCCTAACTCGTTAAGAATGACTAATCACTAAGGTGCTTTGTCTAAATGTAATAATGATAAGAAGAAATCCAGAGGTTGCAACCCAGCCTCTGTTTTTCGATAAAATAGAGGATGTTGCGTATGAAAAAAGTACTTTGTATCATTTATCCTAATTTTTCTCTTTATGAGATAACCACTTTAACGAGTACTTTAGCTCTGTCTTTTGAAATCACGATTGATTATATCGCTTCTGAGAATTCGATGGTGGGCTCTGAGGATGGTTTGTCCTGTCAACCGACGAAAACATTGGATCAAGTACGTATAGAAGATTATTCTTGTGTGATTTTGCCAGGAATGGTAAATATAGGTCCTGCTCTACAAGATGAGAAATTGATCTCGTTTTTGAGAAGTCTTAATGAGCAGGATATCCTAATTGCAGCCATTTCTTCAGCGCCCCTTTTATTGGCGAAAGCAGGCTTGTTGAACGACACGAAATTTACAGGTGGAATTTGGCAAAACTTCTTTGACTATTTTGAATTTCTTCCACGTGAGAATTTCCAACCGAAAGTTCTTGTCCAAGATAAACAAATCATTACGGCTATCGGTTTTGCACATCAAGAGTTTGCAAGAAAAGTGATTTTCGGTTTAGGGTTGGCAGAGAATACGGACAACTATTTTAAAGAACAGAACGAGTATGCTGAAGAGGATTTGATATTTACTCTATCAGATGAAGAGTTTAATCAAGTGAGGCAGAGTATAGAAAACAGCCTCTAAAGATTTACATGAAGATTATAGAAAGGAACAAAGGTGTTCAGGGAATTGAACACGGGTTCCCTAATTTTCTTACTCAATATAACAGAAAGGAATTGAACCCGACCTAAATTCTCGGAAAAAAGATAAATCTGTATAGGAGCATGGCTCCAGCGTCAGATTTCCTATTTTTCAGTCGAATTTTACGGTCTTGGTATCTTGTATGAACAATACTGAATTTTATGATCGTCTGGGGGTGTCAAAAAACGCTTCGGCAGACGAGATCAAAAAGGCTTATCGTAAGCTTTCCAAAAAATATCACCCAGATATCAACAAGGAGCCTGGTGCTGAGGAAAAGTACAAGGAAGTTCAAGAAGCCTATGAGACTTTGAGTGACGACCAAAAACGTGCAGCCTACGACCAATATGGTGCGGCTGGAGCCAATGCTGGCTTCGGCGGTGCTGGAGGAGGCTTTGGTGGTTTCAATGGTACAGGAAACTTTGGAGGATTTGAAGATATTTTCTCTAGTTTCTTTGGCGGTGGCGGATCACGCAATCCAAATGCTCCTCGTCAAGGGGATGACCTCCAGTATCGTGTGAATTTGACCTTTGAAGAAGCTATTTTCGGAGCTGAAAAAGAAGTCAAATATAACCGTGAAGCAAGCTGTCGTACATGTAATGGCTCAGGTGCTAAGCCAGGAACGAGTCCAGTCACTTGTGGACGCTGTCATGGTGCTGGTGTCATTAATGTCGATACGCAGACTCCGCTTGGCATGATGCGTCGCCAAGTAACCTGTGATGTCTGTCACGGTCGCGGAAAAGAAATCAAAGATCCATGTACAACTTGTCACGGTACAGGTCATGAAAAACAAGCTCATAGCGTACATGTGAAAATCCCTGCTGGTGTGGAAACCGGTCAACAAATTCGTCTAGCTGGTCAAGGTGAAGCAGGCTTTAACGGTGGGCCTTATGGTGACTTGTATGTAGTAGTTTCTGTGGAAGCTAGCGATAAGTTTGAACGTGAAGGAACGACTATCTTCTACAATCTCAACCTCAACTTTGTCCAAGCAGCCCTTGGTGATACCGTTGATATTCCAACTGTTCATGGTGATGTTGAATTGGTTATCCCAGAGGGCACTCAGACTGGTAAGAAATTCCGCCTACGTGGCAAAGGAGCGCCAAGTCTTCGTGGTGGTGCAGTTGGTGACCAATACGTTACTGTCAATGTTGTAACACCGACAGGCTTGAACGACCGCCAAAAAGCAGCCTTGAAAGAATTCGCAGCTGCAGGTGATTTAAAAGTCAATCCAAAGAAAAAAGGTTTCTTTGACCATATAAAAGATGCCTTTGATGGAGAATAAACAAAAAGAGCTAATCAGCTCTTTTTACTTATCTTCAAGTTCCTGTGTTTCTTTGATGACAGCTAGTCTAGTCTGGATATCTTTTTCTAAGACCTTAAACTTGTAAGTCAGGTCTTCTTGGTATTCCTTGATGAGTTCTTTTTGCTGGTCGATGATTTGCAGGCTGTTTTGGATAATATCCACGTCATCCTTGATAGCTTGAACGCGGTCAGTAGTATTCAAAACTTCATCTGTGATGGCTTGGCGATTTTTTGTGACCAAATAACTTCCTGCTGCAGCTCCTACAAATAGCAGTAGATTAGATAATTTCATGGCAACTCCTTAGGCGTTTTTGATGGTTTCAGCGACTTGAGCGAGTTTGTCAAAGTCTGGTTCGTGGGCAATAAAATCAATCTTGAGGTCATCGTCGGCACTGTAGCGAGGCACGAGGTGAACGTGGGTGTGAAAAACTGTTTGTCCTGCGATTTCTTCACAGTTGGCAATGATATTCATGCCAGCAGCCTTAGTAGCTTTCATGACTTTTTGAGCAATTTTTGGCACTTGGGCAAAGAGTTGGCTAGCGCTAGTAGCGTCCATTTCCAAAAGATTGCGATAGTGCTCTTTTGGTACGACCAAGGTGTGTCCTGGTGTTACTTGAGAGATATCAAGAAAGGCAAGGACCTGCTCATCTTCATATACTTTTGAAGCAGGAATTTCCCCTGCGATGATTTTACAAAAAATGCAATCTGACATAAAATCTACCTCTACTGTATTGAATTTTGATATAATATAGCTACATTATACCAGATTTGGAGAAAATATGTTAGAAATTAAAAACCTGACTGGTGGCTATGTTCATGTCCCTGTCTTGAAAGATGTGTCCTTTACTGTTGAAAGTGGGCAGTTGGTCGGTTTGATTGGTCTCAATGGTGCTGGAAAATCGACGACCATCAATGAAATTATCGGTCTGTTGACACCTTATAGCGGTTCTATCAATATCAACGGTTTGACTTTGCAAAAAGATGCGACTAACTACCGCAAGCAAATTGGCTACATTCCTGAGACGCCTAGCCTGTATGAGGAATTAACCCTCAGAGAGCATATCGAAACGGTTGCCATGGCTTATGGTATCGAGCAGAAAGTGGCTCTCGAACGAGTAGAACCTTTGTTAAAAATGTTTCGTCTGGACCAGAAATTAGATTGGTTCCCAGTTCATTTTTCCAAAGGGATGAAGCAGAAGGTCATGATTATCTGTGCTTTTGTGGTGGACCCGAGTCTTTTCATCGTGGATGAACCTTTCCTTGGTCTCGATCCGCTGGCGATTTCTGACTTGATTCAGCTTTTGGATGTTGAAAAGAAAAAAGGTAAGTCTATTCTCATGAGTACCCACGTGTTGGATTCGGCGGAAAAGATGTGTGATGCCTTTGTTATTCTCCACAAGGGAGAGGTGCGTGCCAAGGGAAATCTGACTCAACTGCGCGAAGCCTTTAACATGCCTGAGGCTAGTTTAAATGACATTTACTTGGCTCTGACCAAAGAGGAGGAGCTATGAAAGACTTGTTTTTAAAGAGAAAGCAGGCTTTTCGTAAGGAGTGTCTTGGTTATCTGCGCTATGTTCTCAATGACCACTTTGTCTTGTTCCTGCTTGTCCTGCTGGGCTTTCTAGCCTACCAGTACAGTCAACTCTTACAACATTTTCCTGAAAATCATTGGCCTATCCTTTTGTTTGTAGGCATTACCTCTGTTTTGCTTTTGCTTTGGGGTGGAATTGCTACTTATATGGAGGCACCAGATAAGCTCTTTCTCTTGGTCGGAGAAGAGGAAATCAAACTCCATCTCAAGAGTCAAACTGGCATTTCCCTAGTCTTTTGGCTCTTTGTCCAGACCCTTTTCTTGCTGTTATTTGCGCCTTTATTTTTAGCAATGGGTTATGGCTTACCAGTTTTTCTGGTCTATGTGCTTTTATTGGGTGTAGGGAAATATCTGCTCTTTCGTCAAAAATCCAGCAAGTTTTTTACTGAAACTGGACTGGACTGGGACTATGTTATTTCCCAAGAAAGCAAGCGTAAGCAAGTCTTGCTTCGTTTCTTTGCTCTCTTTACGCAGGTCAAGGGGATTTCAAACAGTGTCAAACGTCGTGCCTATCTGGACTTTATCTTAAAGGCTGTTCAGAAGGTGCCTGAAAAGATTTGGCAAAATCTCTATCTGCGTTCTTATTTGCGAAATGGAGACCTCTTTGCCCTTAGTCTCCGTTTGCTATTGCTTTCCATACTGGCGCAGGTCTTTATCGAGCAATCTTGGATTGCAACAGCGGTAGTAGTGCTATTTAACTACCTCTTGCTCTTTCAGTTGTTGGCCCTCTATCACGCCTTTGACTACCAGTATTTGACCCAACTCTTTCCACTGGACAAGGGGCAAAAGGAAAAAGGCTTGCAGGCGGTAGTCCGAGGATTGACCAGTTTGGTCTTAGTGGTGGAATTAGTTGTCGGACTTGTGACCTTCCAAGAAAAACTGGCCCTTTTAGCCTTGCTGGGAGCTGGTTTGGTTTTACAAGTCTTGTATCTGCCTTATCAGGTGAAACGCCAGATGCAGGACTAACATTGCTTATATGAAACAAAAAAGAAGTTGAGTTTAATTTAGCTCAGCTTCTTTTATTTTCTACAGAATAATGGTTGGTCCGTAGAGACTCAACTTGGTCTTGACTTGGTCAAAGTGGAAACGGTCATAGGCCCGCCAAGCGTCGCGAGTTGAAGTGTCTGGATTGAGAGCACTGAGTCCCATAAGAAGACTGGAAGTCTGGTAAAATTTTTCCAGTTCAATCAAGACTCGATTATCCACTGTCTCAGCCTTGGCTAGAAAGCCAAGAATAGAATTTAATTGCTCCTGAAAGCGGACGTCGTCAGCTGTTGCCTGTTTGCATGCTTGGTAGGCTTTGTTTAAGTTCGTAATCAAAGTCTGAGCTCTTTTGATGGGGTCTGTGTCTGTCATGAGAATTCCTCCTTTAATCTGGATGCCAGTCTTACTTCTAGCAACTGTGTTTTGATACTGCCAGTTTATCACTTTTATCTCCTTTTTCACCATAAAATCTTTAATTGTTCTTGAAATTTCCTGAATGGTCCTGTTAAAATTTTATGATAAAATAGTTGTAAGGTTATCATGCTTATTTGAGCAACAAGATACCTTTCAGGAGCTTTGAAGGCCTGTTTAAGATTTGGTGGGCTTGTGTCAGAGTATTTTTGCTATTCTCTTTTTAGGAAGAAATCGAAACAAGGAGAGTAAAAAGATGAGAATATTTGTTTTAGAGGATGATTTTTCCCAACAGACTAGGATTGAAACGACGATTGAGAAGCTCTTGAAGGAACATCATATCACTCCCAGTTCTTTTGAAGTTTTTGGTAAGCCAGACCAGCTGCTGGCAGAGGTGCATGAGAAGGGAGCACATCAACTATTCTTTTTGGACATTGAGATTCGAAATGAGGAGATGAAGGGTTTGGAGGTGGCTAGAAAGATTCGGGATCGGGATCCATATGCCCTGATTGTCTTTGTGACGACTCACTCGGAGTTTATGCCCTTGTCCTTTCGTTACCAAGTGTCTGCTTTGGATTACATTGATAAGGCCCTTTCGGCAGAGGAATTTGAATCTCGTATCGAGACAGCCCTCCTCTATGCCAATAGTCAAGATAGTAAAAGTCTGGCGGAAGATTGCTTTTACTTTAAATCAAAATTTGCCCAATTCCAGTATCCTTTTAAAGAGGTTTACTATCTCGAAACATCGCCCAGAGCCCATCGTGTTATTCTCTATACCAAGACAGACAGGCTGGAATTTACAGCGAGTTTAGAGGAGGTTTTCAAGCAGGAACCCCGTCTCTTGCAGTGCCACCGCTCTTTTCTCATCAATCCTGCCAATGTGGTTCGTTTGGATAAGAAAGAAAAACTGCTTTACTTTCCCAATGGTGGAAGCTGTATGATAGCGCGTTATAAGGTAAGGGAAGTGTCTGAAGCTATCAATAACTTGCATTGAGCTAGGAGAACTTATGTATAATATTTGGATTATATTGTATACACTTGTTACTCAGGGAATAGAAATTATCATGTTCTTTAAGGTAGATGGAATTAGTTTCACTATAGATAAAATTTTTAAGGGCTTTCTTCTAAAATTTCTTCTAGCAGCAATTGTTACAACTTTTAATTATTTAGTCTTGACTGACTATCTGTCATACTTTATAGAACCCTTGTTCGGCCTCAGCTTGTCTTTCTTATTGTTAAGAGGGCTTTCTAAAAGACTCCTTTTCTTTTATGGTCTCTTTCCAATTGTATTGATGGATATCTTTTACAGAAGTCTCTCCTATTTTGTGTTTCCGTTTTTGGGGCAAGGGATTGTAGATGGAGATGGAAATCCTCTCTTTTTGTTGATTATGCTATTCGTTTGCTTCATAGTATTAGTCTTTTTGAAATGGTTGAACTATGATTTTACTAGTTTGAGAAAGGAGATTTTCGATAAAGCTTTTCAAAAGTCCCTTACTAAGATTAACTGGATAATGGGGGCCTACTTTCTAGTCATGGAAAATCTGTCTTACTTTGAATATGCATACGATATCCAATCAAAGACTGTTCGCCATCTAATTCTAGTGTTTTACTTGCTCTTTTTTATGGGGATTATTAAGAAATTGGATTCCTATTTGAAGGAAAAACTCCATGAGAGATTGGACCAAGAGCAGGCCTTGCGCTACAGAGATATGGAACGCTATAGTCGGCATATAGAGGAACTTTACAAGGAAGTACGGAGTTTTCGTCATGATTATACCAACCTCTTGACCAGCTTACGTCTGGGCATTGAAGAGGAGGATATGGAGCAGATAAAAGAGGTCTACGACTCAGTCTTAAAGGATTCTAGTGAGAAATTACAGGACAATAAATATGACCTGGGCAGATTGGTGAATATTCGAGACCGTGCCCTAAAAAGTCTTCTAGCAGGGAAATTTCTAAAAGCAAGAGATAAGAAGATTATCTTTAATGTCGAAGTTCCCGAGGAGATTCAGGTCGAGGGGATGAGGCTACTTGATTTTCTAACCATTGTGTCTATCCTTTGTGATAATGCTATTGAAGCCAGTGCAGAAGCCAGTCAACCTCATGTTTCAATTGCCTTTTTAAAAAATGGAGAACAGGAGACCTTTATCATTGAAAACTCTATCAAAGAAGAGGGCATCGATATTTCTGAAATCTTCTCCTTTGGAGCCAGTTCTAAAGGGGAGGAGAGAGGAGTTGGTCTCTATACCGTTATGAAAATTGTGGAAAGCCATCCCAATACTAGTCTAAATACCACCTGTCAAAATCAAGTCTTTCGTCAGGTTTTAACGGTTCACTTGTTGCCGGTTGGTCATTAGAAAATTTGTGAAAAATTGGCAGAAGTTAACAGATAAAGTTTGTCTTTATCGAGCCAGACTTTTACTATAGTATATGAGGTATATTAAATGAATAAGAAATCCTTTTTTATCATCTGTTCTACGTTGATCATAGCTTCGAATCTTCTCATGATTTCCGTGGTGAACAAGGGAGAAGAAACAGGGAGTAACCTGTTTGTGATTGCTATAGCCTGTGTTTTACTACCAGCCTTTTTATATGCGGTTGAAAACCAACTGACTTCATTGATAAGAGTAGAATCAATACTCCTGATTCAGTTGACAGTTATATCCCTACTCCGTCTTGTCAACAGAATAGGGAGTACGCCTGAAATTCTCAACATTATCATTACCCTTATCGCTTTGGCAAGTGGGACAGCTGCTATCCTTGTTGCGATTATGAGAATATATGAGAACATACGGAAGTGAGGGTGAATAGCTTTCTATTTTGTATTTTCACATTGTCAAGTTCCCCCAGGGCAAGTATGTTTTCATGCTTGCTTTTTTAAATTTTTTACAATTCAAGATGTTTTGATGACCATTCGTGATTTGAGTGATCCAAGGTCAAAATGAGTGCTATACTAGCAGTGTAAAGGTTCTAGCTCAACAAAGATTCAGGAGGAAATCTTATGAAGAAAAAAATACTTGTTATTTTCATCTTGTATCTAATCATGTCTCCGCTTGGGGAGAGTAATTGGTATCATCTATTTTATACCATAGCCTATGTGATTGCAGTGATGATCTATTTTGCTTTAATGAAAAAGAAAGGAGAAAAGAAATGAAAACTTTTCTTGCTAAAAAACGGAATATCTTCCTTGCGAGATTGTTCCTAGGTCAGTTGCCCTTGATTGTCTCTACTTATCTATTTCTATCTCGTCAGTTTTTAAATTTTTCCTTGGTTTTCCAATTTCTTTTAGTGGTTATTAACTTGGCTTCCATTTTGGTCACTGTTTACCTCACTAGGGAGATGAGGATAAGAGAGTTTGAAGATGATGATTTGGTTAGTCCTAGAACCAATCAACTTATGTATATTGGCTTGACAGGTTTTATGTCTATTATATGTTTGTATAGAGGTATCACAGCAGGAGAATTCTATCAGCAACTAATCGCTTATATTGGTGCCATTCTCTGCTTGCTTATCATGCTTTTGCTCATTTGGGGCTTGAAGTATTATAAAAAGTAGTTTGCCTTCCTCTTCTAACAGAATTTTTGATTAGAAGCTTCTATTAAATCGTTCGTGAAATAAATGAATGGAGGTATTTAATATGAAATACAGATTATTTCTTGTTATTTTCGTGAGTAGTATGTTGAATATTCTTTTAGGGACATTTTTACAAATCTCTAATGTCTCGATTGGGTGGCTTGTTCTCTACAGTGGCTTGTTTGAAGCAGGCGTTTTCCTTCTTGCTAATAAAGGGGTGGCGGTAAAAATCAAGGAAGTAGACATTCAAAACCGCTTTAAATTTATTTTTGGAAAAACGGTATGGTTTCAAATTCTTTTGCTTATCTTTCTGATGGTCAAACTTTATCTTGGTTTGGATGTGAGGTTGATTTTATTCTATGGTCATATTTTCATTGTCTTTAATGCCTTAATGTATCTATTATCTAGTAGTGGGGTTAGCCTTAAAAAGAACAAACTGTCTTCTTAATCTTACAGCAGTAGAGCCTGGCAAGAGGAGGTCATCATGTATAAACACTTATTTTTCCTAGATTCAAAAACCCTAGATTGGTTGACGCCCTATATTCTAGACTTGGCTTCTGACACCATTGCCTTTAATGTTTTTGTGCTAACCTTTGTATCTGTGGTGGTCTTTTATTTCCTGAATCCCATGCTAGCTTTAATGGCTATCTTCTTAGGGGGTGGTTATGTTGTCGGATTTTGGTTACTCAAATGGTTTGTTTTGGAAAGGTTAGAGCGAAAGGATGACTTGTAGGGAAGTCTGTTTGTTGAGGAGGATAGTTTTATGGCCATTTTCAATAAATGTCATGCCTTGTTTTTGGGATTTTTAGTATTTGCAATCGTTGGTGCAGCGGGTTATTCCGTCAATCAAGGCGATTATTTTCAACACCAGTACACATTTATTGCTGTAAAAAGTCTCTTGCTTTTCCTTAGTTTTGGTTATGCGAAATGGTTTGATATGATTTCTTTTTGGATTTTAAGTAAGAAACAACTCTTGCTGTTCATTGGAATCTTTCTTCTCATTGTGCTGGTAAATATAGGCTATCATGCCTTTTTCTCAGTTGTTTCTGGTGCTTCGGCTCAACATCTTGAGGAAGCTAGTAAAGGACTTTCGCTTTCCTTTATTGTAAGTGCCACAGTTTTGGCACCTATCCAGGAGGAACTCCTATTTAGAGGACTTCTTCAAGGTGCGGTTTTTGACAATTCTTGGTTAGGACTTGTGTTGATTTCCTCTCTCTTTTCTTTCATGCATAATCCTTATGATATGCCTTCGTTTTTCTATTATCTACTTTTGGGGATGTTGCTGGGCTTTGCATATAAAAAGAGTCAAAACCTATGGGTCTCTACTTTAGTCCATATGTTTTACAACAGTTTGCCACTTTTAACTTATTTCTAAAAATCATGAAAAGGTAAGCAGAAGATGGTGCTTGCCTTTTCTTTCTATAGGGATATCCCAAATCAATTCAGAGGCTTTTCTTTGAGAATCGGGTGTGGAGCGGTTGACGAATAGCTCAAAAACTAGTAGAATAGTAAGGAAACTTTATACGGAGGAAAGAAATGGATTTGGGTGATAATGAGCTAACACTGACTCCCATACCTGGGAAAAGTGGCAAGGCTTATATGGGTAGCTATCCTGACGGGAAGCGCATCTTTGTAAAAATGAACACCTCTCCAATCCTACCTGGTCTAGCTAGAGAACAAATTGCTCCGCAATTATTATGGAGTCGCCGTTTGGCAGATGGGCGTGATATGTGTGCTCAAGAATGGTTGACAGGCAAGATATTGACCCCCTATGATATGAATCGTAAGCAAATTGTCAATATTTTAACCCGTCTACATCGCTCACGTCCTTTGATGACGCAGTTGAGTCGGTTGGGCTATGCCATGGAAACACCTGTAGATTTATTACAGTCTTGGCAAGAAACGGCTCCAGATGCTTTGCGTAAAAATCATTTTATCAGTGAAGTGATGGCTGATTTACGTCAGACTATTCCAGGATTTAGAGAGGACTATGCGACCATTGTCCATGGAGATGTACGACATAGTAATTGGATTGAGACAGACAGTGGCTTGATTTATTTGGTAGATTGGGATTCGGTTCGCTTGACCGACCGCATGTTTGACGTGGCTCACATGCTCTGCCATTATATTCCAGAACATCAGTGGAAGGAATGGTTGACCTACTACGGTTACAAGTACAATCAAACGGTATTAAATAAATTGTATTGGTACGGTCAATTGTCTTACTTGAGCCAGATTTCCAAGTATTATATGAACCAAGATTTAGAAAATGTCAATCGGGAGATTCATGGCTTGCGTCACTTCCGAGACAAGTATGGAAAGAGAAGATGAGAGTTAGAAATCGTAAAGGGGCGACAGAATTACTAGAGGCAAATCCCCAGTATGTGGTCCTCAATCCCTTGGAAGCCAAGGGAAAATGGCGGGACTTGTTTGGAAATGATAATCCCATTCATGTGGAAGTAGGGAGTGGAAAGGGTGCCTTTGTTTCAGGTATGGCCAAACAAAACCCTGATATTAACTATATCGGGATTGATATTCAAAAGTCTGTTTTGAGTTACGCTTTGGACAAGGTGCTTGAAGTTGGAGTGCCTAATATCAAGCTTTTGTGGGTAGATGGTTCTGATTTGACAGACTACTTTGAAGATGGTGAGATCGATCGTTTGTATCTGAACTTTTCAGATCCATGGCCTAAAAAACGCCATGAAAAGCGTCGCTTGACCTACAAGACCTTCTTGGATACCTTCAAGCGCATCTTACCTGAAAATGGAGAAATTCATTTCAAGACGGATAACCGTGGCTTATTTGAGTATAGCCTAGTGAGTTTTTCTCAGTATGGTATGAAGCTCAACGGTGTCTGGCTAGACTTGCATGCTAGTGATTTTGAAGGCAATGTCATGACAGAATACGAGCAAAAATTCTCAAACAAGGGTCAAGTTATCTACCGAGTTGAGGCAGAATTTTAAGAAATAGCCTGAAATCAGGCGGTATAAGTGCTTTTGCTTTACATAAGTTGGCAAACGTGCTATACTAAGAGTAAGAATATGAGAAAGTGAGGCGGGGAAATATCTTCGCCTCTTGCTTATGAGGAGGTGGACGCAATCGCAACAATCGTAGAATTAGTCAGAGAAGTTGTAGAACCTGTCATCCAAGCACCTTTTGAACTCGTGGATATCGAGTATGGAAAGATTGGCAGTGACATGATTCTCAGTATTTTTGTAGATAAACCTGAAGGAATTACCTTGAACGACACGGCAGACTTGACAGAAATTATCAGTCCTGTCCTAGACACCATCAAGCCAGATCCCTTCCCAGAACAATATTTCCTAGAAATTACCAGTCCAGGCTTGGAACGTCCTTTGAAAACCAAGGATGCCGTTGCTGGAGCGGTTGGGAAATACATCCATGTCGGGCTCTACCAAGCTATCGATAAGCAAAAGGTCTTTGAAGGAACCTTGTTGGCCTTCGAAGAGGATGAGTTGACCATGGAATATATGGACAAGACACGTAAGAAAACTGTCCAAATTCCATACAGTTTAGTATCAAAAGCACGTTTAGCAGTTAAATTATAGAAAAAGAAAGGATAGCTTTTGAGGATTCAAAAGTGAAGAAAACATGAGTAAAGAAATGCTAGAGGCCTTCCGCATTTTGGAAGAAGACAAGGGAATCAAAAAAGAAGATATCATCGACGCAGTAGTAGAGTCGCTTCGTTCCGCTTATCGCAGACGCTATGGTCAATCAGACAGCGTAGCTATTGACTTCAACGAAAAAACAGGTGACTTTACAGTTTATACTGTCCGTGAAGTTGTTGATGAAGTATTTGATAGCCGTTTGGAAATCAGCTTGAAAGATGCTCTTGCCATTAATTCAGCCTATGAGCTTGGTGACAAAATCAAGTTTGAAGAAGCACCTGCTGAGTTTGGTCGTGTAGCAGCCCAATCTGCCAAACAAACCATCATGGAAAAAATGCGCAAGCAAACCCGTGCCATCACTTATAATACTTATAAAGAACATGAGCAAGAAATCATGTCAGGTACTGTAGAACGCTTTGACAACCGCTTCATCTATGTCAACCTTGGTAGCATTGAAGCCCAATTGTCAAAACAAGACCAAATTCCTGGAGAAGTTTTTGCTTCTCACGACCGTATCGAAGTATATGTTTACAAGGTTGAAGACAATCCTCGTGGTGTGAATGTCTTTGTTAGCCGTAGCCACCCAGAAATGATCAAACGCTTGATGGAGCAAGAAATTCCAGAAGTTTATGACGGAACGGTTGAAATCATGAGCGTGGCCCGTGAAGCTGGTGACCGTACGAAGGTTGCAGTTCGTAGCCACAATCCAAACGTGGATGCTATCGGTACAATCGTTGGACGTGGTGGTGCTAATATCAAGAAGATTACCAGCAAATTCCACCCAGCTCGCTACGATGCTAAGAATGACCGCATGGTACCAATCGAAGAAAATATCGACGTTATCGAGTGGGTAGCAGATCCAGCCGAATTTATTTACAATGCCATCGCTCCTGCTGAAGTTGACCAAGTTATCTTTGACGAAAACGACAGCAAGCGTGCCTTGGTAGTTGTTCCAGATAACAAGCTTTCTCTTGCTATCGGTCGTCGTGGACAAAACGTTCGCTTGGCAGCTCACTTGACTGGTTACCGTATCGATATCAAGTCTGCTAGCGAATTTGAAGCCATGGAAGACGCTGCTTCAGTAGATTTGGAAGCAGAAAACGATACTGTAGAAGAATAAAAGCTGCTAGAGGAGGGAAAGATGAAAACGAGAAAAATCCCTTTGCGCAAGTCTGTTGTCTCTAATGAAGTGATTGATAAGCGTGATTTGCTCCGTATTGTCAAGAACAAGGAAGGACAAGTCTTTATTGATCCTACGGGCAAGGCCAATGGCCGCGGCGCTTATATCAAATTAGACAATGCAGAAGCCCTAGAGGCGAAAAAGAAGAAGGTCTTTAACCGTAGCTTTAGCATGGAAGTGGAAGAAAGCTTTTATGACGAGTTGATCGCCTATGTGGATCACAAAGTGAAAAGAAGAGAGTTAGGACTTGAATAAGCAAAAGATAAGCAATCTCTTGGGACTCGCTCAGCGAGCAGGCCGAATCACATCGGGTGAAGAATTGGTAGTCAAGGCCATTCAAGACGGCAAGGCCAAGTTGGTCTTTCTAGCCCATGATGCTGGACCCAATCTGACCAAGAAGATTCAAGATAAAAGTCACTATTATCAAGTAGAAATTGTAACCGTGTTTTCAACACTGGAATTAAGCATAGCAGTCGGGAAATCAAGAAAGGTTTTGGCTGTGACAGATGCTGGATTTACAAAGAAAATGAGGTCTCTTATGGAATAGAAGAGGAGGACATGATTTGTCTAAGAAAAGATTGTACGAAATCGCAAAAGAACTTGGAAAAGAAAGTAAAGAAGTTGTAGCGCGTGCAAAAGAGTTGGGCTTGGATGTGAAAAGCCACTCATCAAGTGTGGAAGAAGCTGTCGCTGCAAAAATCGCTGCTAGCTTTAAGTCTGCAGTTACTCCGAAATCAGAAGAAAAATCGGTAGCACCAAAAGCAAGTGCAGAAAAGAAAGCCGAAAAATCTGAGCCAGCTAAACCAGCTGTAGCCAAGGAAGAGGCAAAAGCGGCTGAGCCAGTCGTTCCTAAAACAGAAAAAGTAGCAGCTAAACCGCAAAGCCGTAATTTCAAGGCTGAGCGTGAAGCCCGTGCCAAAGAGCAGGCAGAGCGACGTAAGCAAAATAAGGGCAATGACCGTGACCAACAACAAAACGGCAACCGTCAGAAAAACGACGGCCGTAATGGTGGAAAACAAGGTCAAGGCAACCGCGACAACCGTCGCTTTAATGATCAAGCTAAAAAACATCAAGGTCAGCAAAATCGTGGAAACGATCGCCGTCAGCAAGAGGACAAACGTCCAAATCAAGCGGCTCCACGCATTGACTTTAAAGCCCGTGCAGCGGCATTGAAAGCAGAGCAAAATGCAGAGTACGCTCGTTCAAGCGAGGAACGTTTCAAGCAGACTCAGGCTGCCAAAGAAGCCTTGGCTCAAGCTAACAAACGCAAGGAACCAGAGGAAATCTTTGAAGAGGTTGCTAAGTTAGCTGAACAAGCGCAACAAGCACAGCAAGTTCAAGCAGTGGTTGAAGTCGTCCCTGAGAAAAAAGAACCTGCAGTGGATACACGTCGTAAAAAACAAGCTCGACCAGACAAAAATCGTGACGATTATGATCACGAAGAAGATGGTCCTAGAAAACAACAAAAGAATCGAAGTAGTCAAAATCAAGTGAGAAATCAAAAGAATAGTAACTGGAATAACAACAAAAAGAATAAAAAAGGCAATAACAAGAACAACCGTAATCAGGCTCCAAAACCTGTTACAGAACGTAAATTCCATGAATTGCCAACAGAATTTGAATATACAGATGGTATGACCGTTGCGGAAATCGCAAAACGTATCAAACGTGAACCAGCTGAAATCGTTAAGAAACTCTTTATGATGGGTGTCATGGCCACACAAAACCAATCCTTGGATGGGGAAACCATTGAACTCCTCATGGTGGATTATGGTATCGAAGCCAAACAAAAGGTTGAAGTGGATAATGCCGACATCGAACGTTTCTTTGTCGAAGATGGTTATCTCAATGAAGATGAATTGGTTGAGCGTCCACCAGTTGTAACTATCATGGGACACGTTGACCATGGTAAGACAACCCTCCTAGATACCCTTCGTAATTCTCGTGTTGCAACAGGTGAAGCAGGTGGTATCACTCAGCATATCGGTGCTTACCAAATCGTGGAAAATGGCAAGAAGATTACCTTCCTTGATACACCAGGACACGCGGCCTTTACATCGATGCGTGCGCGTGGTGCATCTGTTACCGATATTACCATCTTGGTCGTTGCAGCCGACGACGGGGTTATGCCTCAGACTATTGAAGCCATCAACCACTCAAAAGCGGCCAACGTTCCAATTATCGTAGCTATCAACAAGATTGATAAACCAGGTGCCAACCCAGAACGCGTTATCGGTGAATTGGCAGAGCATGGGGTTATGTCAACAGCTTGGGGTGGAGATTCTGAATTTGTTGAAATCTCAGCTAAATTCAACCAAAACATTGAAGAATTGTTGGAAACAGTCCTTCTTGTGGCTGAAATCCAAGAACTCAAGGCAGATCCAACAGTTCGTGCGATCGGTACAGTTATCGAAGCTCGCTTGGATAAAGGAAAAGGTGCGGTCGCAACCCTTCTTGTACAACAAGGTACCTTGAATGTCCAAGACCCAATCGTTGTCGGAAATACCTTCGGTCGTGTCCGTGCTATGACCAATGACCTTGGTCGTCGTGTTAAGGTTGCAGGTCCATCAACACCAGTTTCAATCACAGGTTTGAACGAAGCGCCAATGGCAGGTGACCACTTTGCCGTTTACGAAGATGAAAAATCTGCGCGTGCAGCGGGTGAAGAGCGTGCCAAACGTGCCCTTATGAAACAACGTCAAGCTACCCAACGTGTCAGCCTTGAAAACCTCTTTGATACGCTTAAAGCTGGTGAACTCAAATCAGTTAACGTTATCATTAAGGCCGACGTACAAGGTTCTGTTGAAGCCCTCTCTGCATCACTTCAAAAGATCGACGTAGAAGGTGTCAAAGTGACTATCGTCCACTCAGCAGTCGGTGCTATCAATGAATCTGACGTGACCCTTGCCGAAGCTTCAAATGCTTTCATCGTTGGTTTCAACGTACGCCCTACACCACAAGCTCGTCAACAAGCAGAAGCTGACGATGTGGAAATCCGTCTCCACAGCATTATCTACAAGGTTATCGAAGAGATGGAAGAAGCTATGAAAGGGATGCTTGACCCAGAATTTGAAGAAAAAGTTATCGGTGAAGCAGTTATCCGTGAAACCTTCAAGGTGTCTAAAGTGGGAACCATCGGTGGATTTATGGTTATCAACGGTAAAGTTACCCGTGACTCTAAAGTCCGTGTTATCCGTGACGGTGTTGTTATCTATGATGGCGAACTCGCAAGCTTGAAACACTACAAAGACGACGTCAAAGAAGTTACAAACGGTCGTGAAGGTGGATTGATGATTGATGGCTACAATGATATCAAGACTGATGATGTGATTGAGGCCTATGTCATGGAAGAAATTAAAAGATAAGATTTTTGCTCCTTTCTTAGGTGGTGAGGGACGCAAGCAAACCGATGGTTTCATTGCTTATTTTTGAGCCTAGTGTCTCAAAAATCCCCTGTGATGGGACTGATAAATCAGTTCCATCACTTTCACCACAGCGAAAGAAGCAGGTGAGTTCAAATTGCACTTCGTTTTAATTTGAACTGAAAATCAATAAGTTTAAAAATAGCTAGGTCTGCTGGCCTAGCTTTTGGTTCAAAGTAGAGAAAGGAATATCATGGCAAATCATTTCCGTACGGATCGTGTGGGCATGGAAATCAAGCGTGAAGTCAATGAGATTTTGCAAAAGAAAGTCCGTGATCCGCGTGTCCAAGGCGTGACCATCACAGATGTTCAGATGCTGGGTGACTTGTCTGTTGCCAAGGTTTACTACACCATTTTGAGTAACCTTGCTTCAGATAATCAAAAAGCCCAAATCGGGCTTGAAAAAGCAACTGGTACCATCAAACGTGAACTTGGTCGCAATTTGAAATTGTACAAAATCCCAGATTTGACCTTCGTCAAAGACGAATCCATCGAATATGGAAACAAGATTGACGAAATGCTACGCAATCTGGATAAGAATTAAGAAAGAGGGGCAACCCTCTTTTTTGGTGAGGAAAAAGGCAATAAAACATGCTGGGGAATCTTTCTAGAGTTAAACATTATTAAAAAGCTTTATAAAATTTAGATAGTGTGATATTATGAAATAAAGACACAAGAGGAAGAGGTATTTATATGGCTGAACAAGACTTAGCTATGCAAGTATTACAACAAGTGGTAAAACTACCAGTTGTTAAGGTTGATCGTTCGAAATTTTTAGTGGATAAGTTTTCCAAAGAATTGGATCCACAGGACATTCCTACCTTATTAGAACAAGGCCCAACGTCTCTCTTATCTCAAGAAACCTTAGATCGAGTGGCTAATGCCTGCATTAGGGATAATGTTTTATTGGCGAGTGGAACCTCTGTTTTGGCAGGGTTACCTGGAGGGATTGCTATGGCGATTACCATTCCAGCTGATGTGGCTCAATTTTATGGTTTCTCTCTGAAATTGGCTCAAGAATTAGGTTATATTTATGGTTATGAGGATCTTTGGGCTTCGCGCGAGGAGTTGAGTGAAGATGCTCAAAATACCCTCTTGCTTTATCTAGGTGTCATGTTGGGTGTAAATGGAACCGCTGCTTTGCTACGTGCAGGTGGTATAACAATTGCCAAACAGGTAATGAAAACAGTACCTAATAAAGCTTTAACAAAGACGCTTTGGTACCCTATTTTGAAAAAAGTCTTAAGAATATTTGGTGTGAATCTTACCAAGGGAGGGTTGGCCAAAGGAATGGGGAAATTCATACCTATCTTGGGAGGTATCATTTCAGGTGGTTTAACCTTTGCAACTATGAAACCGATGGGTGAAAGCTTGCAGAAAGAATTGTCCAAACTAGTCAATTATAGTGAAGTTCAATATCAAGAAGATGTTGAAACAATCCGAAAAGAGGCTGAAATCATCGAAGGAGAGTAATATGGGACTCATAAAAATTCTAGCTAAAACTTATGGGAATTACTTTTTGACCATGCAAGGTGTAAAAGTAATGAAAACGATAAAGAAAGATGACAATGTCGTTGTTGCTCTGGGGAAACTTTTTATTGCAGACAAGTTAATGGATACGGCTCGGTGGCTCATCAAGCCAGAGGAGAGAGAATGAAATTTTTCTGGGGACTTCTTGCCATTATTTTTATCAAACCGATTATTGGAATTGTGAAATTCTTTTGGATGATCATCTCTTTTGCAGTCCAATTATTATTTTACAAGCTATTATTTAAGCTATTAGATTGGCTCTTTAAACTTTTTTAGTCCGTAATTCAGATTTCAGAGAACTAGCAAGGTATGTACTGCTAGTTTTTTATTCACTTTCCATATGGTATAATATAAGCAGTAAAATCATTTTAGAACATTCAGTGGAGGTCGTCATGGACAATATCATCGATGTGTCAATTCCTGTTGCAGAAGTGGTGGATAAGCATCCAGAAGTCTTGGAAATCCTAGTGGAGCTCGGTTTTAAACCTCTAGCCAATCCCTTGATGCGTAACACAGTCGGTCGCAAAGTATCGCTTAAGCAGGGTTCTAAGCTTGAAGGAACTCCTATGGATAAGATTGTCCGCACACTGGAAGCAAATGGCTACGAAGTAATTGGATTAGACTAATGGCAGATGAACGGATTCATATCCTACGGGATATTTTGTTAGAATTGCATAATGGCGCCTCTCCTGAGTCGGTTCAAGAGCGCTTTGATGCGACCTTTACAGGTGTGTCAGCCATCGAGATTTCCCTTATGGAGCACGAGCTGATGAACTCAGACTCAGGTGTCACTTTTGAAGATGTCATGGAACTCTGTGATGTTCATGCCAATCTTTTTAAAAATGCTGTTAAGGGCGTTGAAGTTGCAGATACCGAACACCCTGGCCACCCAGTTCGCATCTTCAAGGATGAAAATCTGGCACTCCGCGCTGCCTTGATTCGCGTTCGGAGATTGTTAGATACCTATGAGTCTATGGAAGATGAAGAAATGCTTGCTGAGATGCGCAAGGGCTTGGTCCGTCAAATGGGCCTTGTGGGTCAATTTGACATCCACTACCAGCGTAAGGAAGAACTTTTTTTCCCCATCATGGAGCGCTATGGACACGATTCACCTCCTAAGGTCATGTGGGGAGTGGATGACCAGATCAGGGAGCTCTTTCAGACAGCCCTAGCGACAGCTAAGTCATTACCAGAAGTGCCGATTTCTAAAGTAAAAGAAGATTTTGAATCCTTTGCGACAGAGTTTGAAAGTATGATTTTCAAGGAAGAGTCCATCCTCCTCATGATTCTCCTTGAGTCCTTCACCCAAGATGACTGGCTTCAGATTGCGGAGGAGAGTGATGCTTATGGCTATGCCATCATCCGTCCGTCTGAAAAATGGGTGCCAGAAAGACAGAGTTTTGTTGAGGAAAAGAGCGCAGAGGAGTCTGTACAGCTAGATACGGCAGAGGGGCAAGTTCAGCAAGTTATCGATACACCAGAAGGCCAGTTTACTATTACCTTTACTCCTAAGGAAAAGGAAGCGGTGCTGGATCGCCATAGTCAACAGGCTTTTGGCAATGGTTATCTCTCAGTCGAGCAGGCCAATCTCATCCTCAATCACCTCCCTATGGAGATTACCTTTGTCAATAAAGACGATATTTTCCAGTATTACAATGACAATGTGCCAGCTGATGAGATGATTTTCAAACGGACACCGTCCCAAGTCGGGCGTAATGTTGAACTCTGTCATCCGCCTAAGTACTTGGACAAGGTCAAGACCATCATGAAGGGGCTTCGTGAAGGAGTCAAGGACAAGTATGAAATGTGGTTCAAGTCTGAGTCGCGAGGCAAGTTTGTCCACATCACCTATGCCGCAGTACACGATGAAAACGGTGAATTCCAAGGAGTGCTGGAGTATGTTCAGGATATCCAGCCCTACCGTGAGATTGACACGGACTATTTCCGTGGATTAGAATAAGGAGAAAAAATGAGTTACGAACAAGAATTTATGAAGGAATTTGAAGCTTGGGTCAATACCCAGATTATGATCAACGACATGGCGCACAAGGAAAGCCAAAAAGTCTACGAAGAAGACCAAGACGAACGTGCCAAAGATGCCATGATCCGCTACGAAAGCCGCTTGGATGCTTATCAGTTCTTGCTTGGTAAGTTTGAAAATTTCAAGGCAGGCAAGGGATTCCATGATTTGCCAGAAGGCTTGTTTGGTGAGCGAAATTATTAAACGAGATAGATTCTTGATTTTTTACTAAAATCTTGATAGAATATTTATATTAAATCCTTGTCAGAACAGGGGTTTTTTATTGAAAGGATTTTATCATGTCAAAGAAACTCAATCGTAAAAAACAATTACGAAATAGCCTTCGTCGCGCAGGTGCCTTTTCAAGTACTATGACTAAGGTTGTAGAAGAGACAAAGAAAGTCGTGAAACGTGCAGAGAAGTCAGCAAGCGAAGCCGGTAAGGCTGTTTCTAAAAAAGTTGAACAAGCGGTAGAAGCTACTAAAGAGCAAGCTCAAAAAGTAGCCAATTCTGTAGAAGATTTTGCAGCAAACTTGGGTGGACTTCCACTTGACCGTGCCAAAACTTTCTACGATGAAGGGATCAAGTCTGCTTCAGATTTCAAAAACTGGACTGAAAAAGAACTCCTTGCCTTGAAAGGAATCGGCCCAGCTACTATTAAGAAATTGAAAGAAAATGGCATCAAGTTCAAGTAATCTTTCTTGTGCCTTGCATTTCCGAAAAAATCTTGCTACAATAGAGCCATTAGAGGTGTTTTGAATCCCACATTTTACAGAAAGTGGCGGTGCTGAGAAGTCCACAAATGTGTCAAAACTAGTTGCTAATGGCTGAAAATGAAATAAAAGTGTCTTTTTGTTTTAAAGACGAGAGTTGCGGGCAACTGCCCGAAATTGGGTGGTACCGCGGATAAATATATTCGTCCCTGTCATGTAGATGGCAGGGCTTTTCTTTTGCGTCATAGTCAAAGGAGGTTGTTATGAAGCAATCTTTTAAAACAAGTAAACTCTACTATGGCTTTCCTATCTTCATTTTGGGGTATCAGGATCAGATTTTTGGGCACAATATTACGACCTGTAGCTCATCCTATAGTTTGGGAAATTGGCTAGTCATCGGTATTGGTGCTGAGGAAAATGCGGCTGAGCAAATCAAGTATTGCCAGAAGTTTACTGTGAATATCCCTGATGAAAATCTCATGCTCGAGATGGAGCAGGCTGGTTTTATCAGCCATCGAGAGAAATTGAAACATCTGGGGCTAGACTACGAGATTTCTGAACAGACCCAGGCACCGATTTTAAAGGACTGTCCAGTAGTATTGGATTGTCAAGTAGATCGGATTATCGAGGAAGATGGAATCTGTCATATCTTTGCCAAGATTATCGAACGACTAGCTGATCCAGAACTTTTGGATGACAAGGGGCATTTTAAGAATGACCGTTTTGCGCCGACTTACTTTATGGGGGATGGCCACCAGCGCGTTTATCGTTATTTAAATGACCGAGTTGATTCTATGGGAAGCTTCATTAAGAAAGCGAGGAAAAAGGATGGCAAGAACTGAACTGCCAGAACGCTTGGAAACAGAACGTCTCATTTTACGAGTCCGTACTGTGGCGGATGCTGAGGATATCTTTGATTATGCTAGTCGTCCAGAAGTTTCTCACCCAGCAGGTTTTCCGCCTGTCAAGACCTTGGAAGATGAGATTTATTATCTGGAGCATATCCTTCCTGAGCGTAATCAAAAGGAAAATCTCCCAGCAGGCTACGGGATTGTCGTCAAAGGAACCGATAAGATCGTTGGCTCTGTCGATTTCAACCATCGCCATGAAGATGATGTGCTGGAAATCGGCTATACCTTGCATCCAGACTATTGGGGTCGAGGTTATGTGCCAGAAGCTGCGCGTGCCTTGATTGATCTAGCTTTTAAAGAACTGGGTCTTCACAAGATTGAACTAACTTGCTTTGGATATAACCTTCAAAGTCAACGAGTCGCGGAAAAGCTTGGCTTTACCCTCGAAGCTCGCATAAGAGACCGCAAAGATGCTCAAGGCAACCGTTGTGATGATTTGAGATATGGCTTGCTGAGGAGTGAGTGGGAGGTGATTTGATGCATCTTTTCATCATTGGGGCTCCGGCCTCAGGAAAAATGACCGTTGGTCAAGAATTATCTCGACTGACGGATGCTACCCTCTTTTATAACCATCAAGCCATCGATTTTGCACTAGAAATCTATCAGGACTACACAGAGGAGATGTGGGAATTTGTTCGTGGAATCACCTTTTCTTTCCTTGGAGTTAGCGCTAGAAATCAGCGATATGTGATTTTAACAGACGTGATTGATTTTTCAAATCAGTACCAGATGATGTATTTGAAGCAAATTCAAGATTTGTTGAATGGCTATCATCAAGAGATTCTTTTTGTTGAATTGGAAACAAGCATTGAAGAGCGCTTACGTCGAAATCGAACGGAGAATCGATTAAAGCACAAACCCTTAAAACGACATATTAAGGTATCTGAAAGAGAAATTTTAGAGACTGCTGAAACACTTCAATTAAATTCCCAACATCAACCCAATGAGTTGCACCACTACTTTAAAATAAATAATACGAATCTGTCTGCAGAAGAGGTTGCTAAGCAGATTCAAGATAAAATGAATACAATAGAGAAAGGACAAACACATGTCTAAAGAACTTTCACCTAAATACAATCCAGCCGAGGTTGAGGCTGGTCGTTACCAAAAATGGCTTGATGCCGATGTTTTCAAGCCTTCAGGCGATCAAAAGGCTAAGCCTTATTCAATCGTGATTCCACCACCAAACGTAACTGGTAAACTCCACCTTGGTCACGCTTGGGATACAACTCTTCAAGATATCATTATCCGTCAAAAACGCATGCAAGGTTTTGATACGCTCTGGCTTCCAGGTATGGACCACGCGGGGATTGCGACTCAGGCTAAGGTTGAGGAGCGCTTGCGTGGAGAGGGCATTAGCCGTTACGACCTGGGTCGTGAAAAATTCCTAGAGAAAGTATGGGAATGGAAAGACGAATATGCGACAACCATCAAGGAACAATGGGGCAAGATGGGGCTCTCTGTAGACTATTCTCGTGAGCGTTTCACTCTTGACGAAGGTTTGTCAAAAGCGGTTCGCAAGGTCTTTGTGGACCTTTACAAGAAAGGTTGGATCTACCGTGGTGAGTTTATCATCAACTGGGATCCAGCAGCTCGCACAGCCTTGTCTGATATCGAGGTTATCCACAAGGACGTCGAAGGTGCCTTCTACCACATGAACTACATGCTAGAAGATGGCTCACGCGCCCTTGAAGTTGCGACTACTCGTCCTGAGACCATGTTTGGGGATGTTGCGGTTGCGGTCAATCCAGAAGATCCACGCTACAAGGACTTGATTGGTAAAAACGTCATCCTTCCAATCGCTAATAAATTAATCCCAATCGTTGGGGACGAGCACGCAGACCCTGAGTTTGGTACTGGTGTCGTAAAAATCACACCTGCCCACGATCCAAACGACTTCTTGGTTGGTCAACGACACAACTTGCCACAAGTCAACGTCATGAACGATGACGGAACTATGAACGATTTGGCCTTCGAATTTGCAGGTATGGACCGTTTCGAAGCTCGTAAGGCAGTCGTTACTAAGTTGGAAGAAATCGGTGCCCTCGTTAAAATCGAAAAACGTGTCCACAGTGTTGGTCACTCAGAACGTACAGGTGTAGTGGTTGAGCCACGCTTGTCTACTCAATGGTTCGTCAAGATGGACCAATTGGCTAAGAATGCTATTGCCAACCAAGACACAGAGGACAAGGTCGAATTCTACCCACCTCGTTTCAACGATACCTTCCTCCAATGGATGGAAAATGTCCACGACTGGGTGATCTCTCGTCAGCTCTGGTGGGGTCACCAAATCCCTGCTTGGTACAATGCAGAAGGTGAAATGTACGTCGGTGAAGAAGCTCCTGAAGGTGACGGATGGACTCAGGACGAAGACGTCTTAGATACGTGGTTCAGTTCTGCCCTCTGGCCATTCTCAACCATGGGCTGGCCGGATGTCGACTCAGCAGACTTCAAACGTTACTTCCCAACTTCAACCTTGGTAACAGGTTACGATATCATTTTCTTCTGGGTGTCTCGTATGATCTTCCAATCCTTGGAATTCACAGGTCGTCAGCCATTCCAAAACGTTCTAATCCATGGTCTCATTCGTGATGAGCAAGGACGTAAGATGTCTAAGTCACTCGGTAACGGGATTGACCCAATGGACGTCATCGAGAAATACGGTGCGGATGCCCTTCGTTGGTTCCTTTCAAACGGTTCTGCACCAGGTCAAGACGTGCGTTTCTCTTACGAGAAAATGGATGCTTCATGGAACTTCATTAACAAGATCTGGAACATCTCTCGCTACATCCTCATGAACAATGAAGGCTTAACCCTTGAGCAAGCAACTGCCAATGTGGAAAAAGTTGTCAACAAGGAAGCTGGTAATGTCACTGACCGCTGGATTCTTCACAATCTCAATGAAACTATAGGAAAAGCAACTGCCAACTTTGATAAGTTTGAGTTTGGTGTAGCTGGCCACATCCTCTACAACTTCATCTGGGATGAGTTCGCGGACTGGTACGTTGAGTTGACTAAGGAAGTCCTTTATAGCGACAACGAAGAAGAGAAAGTCATCACACGTTCTGTTCTCCTTTACACTTTGGACAAGATCCTTCGTCTCCTTCACCCAATCATGCCATTCGTGACAGAGGAAATCTTTGGACAAATCTCAGAAGGCTCTATCGTGACAGCAGAATACCCAACTGTCAACCCAGCCTTTGAAGACCTTGTTGCCCACACTGGTGTGGAAAGCCTCAAAGACTTGATCCGTGCCGTTCGTAATGCGCGTGCAGAAGTAAACGTAGCACCAAGCAAACCAATCACGATTCTTGTTAAGACAAGCGATAGCGACTTGGAAGCCTTCTTTAACAGCAATGTCAACTACATCAAACGCTTCACAAATCCTGAACACTTGGAAATCGCATCAACTATCCCTGCACCTGAACTTGCTATGTCAAGCGTCATCACAGGAGCAGAAATCTACTTGCCACTGGCAGACCTCCTCAATGTCGAAGAAGAACTGGCTCGTCTCGACAAGGAATTGGCTAAATGGCAAAAAGAACTGGACATGGTAGGCAAGAAGCTCTCTAACGAACGCTTCGTAGCCAATGCCAAACCAGAAGTCGTCCAAAAAGAACGCGACAAACAAGCCGACTACCAAGCCAAGTACGACGCGACAGTGGCGCGTATTGATGAGATGAAGAAGTTGGTGTAGAAACTCAAAGGTGATATTATGACAGAATTAATTACATTCCTAGAGAATCATTGGGAAAAAGTTACAAAGTTAGAAGTTCGAGAGCATATTGAAGTTTCAAATCGAGATCGTGATGAATTAAAAAGAGATTATGCAAGAGTTATCTACTCAACTTCATTTAGACGTCAACAAGGGAAGATGCAACTATTCGAAGTGAATAGTAAAGCTTTTCATAGAAATCGACTAACCCATAGTTTTGAAGTTGCACAGATAGCTCGTGGAATTGTTGATGAACTTGAAAAAACAGTCAAAGAGGAAGAAAAATATAAACAAAAAAATGATGAAGATAAGAGTAAAATTGAGCTGAATTTTTCAAAAATGAGCGTAGTGGTTGAAACGGGTTCCTTGATTCACGATGTTGGAAATCCTCCTTTTGGTCATCATGGGGAAAGAGTTTTGAATAAACTTGCTCCGGATGTTGGATTCGAGGGAAATGCACAAGGCATTCGTGTTCTAAGAAAAATTGAGAAGAAGTCCCCTCAATATAATGGTCTTAATTTGACTTATCGTACTTTAGCAGCAATCATCAAGTACTTTGTTGCATATGATAAAGATAAGAAAAAATTTTTATATAGAGATGATTACAATGAGTTATCTGAGAAGATAAAAAATGTTTTAGCTAAAGATAGCTTACCATTTAGAACAATTGATGTCCAAATAGTTGATCTTGCCGATGAGATTGCCTACTGTGCTCACGATTTAGAAGATGCACTAGCTAGCAATTATTTTACAATTGATGAATTTATTTTTAAGTTAGAAAATTTAAAAGATAATGAACTAGATGTAAATTCTAAAAAAGCTTTTAAAACGTGGGTTAAAAAAGCAAAATCTTTCGCTGAAAAAAAGAGAGATGAAGAGCTTCAAACAGAAGATTATGATTTTTATTTTCGAAGAGAGTTAATTTCTATAATAGTAAATCAACTCATAGAGGACATTGGCATTGTCGAGGTAGGTCGTAATTTTAAAGACAAAACTGGCACAATAAATGAAGAAGAGTTAGGCTTTGTTAAATATGCTAAATTGGCAGAAGCGATGAAAAAAACTATATTTAATTGTGTGACTAGTTCAGATAATATCATGCTTTATGAAAAAGTTGGAACGAAGGTTCTAACGAGACTTTTCGAATTATTTATGAACGAAGAGTATAATGAAGATGGGATGCTAATGCCAGTCGAGTATAGATGGGGTAATCATACTAGTAAAAAAGAAAAAACTAGAAAAGTTTTAGACTATATATCTGGAATGATGGACACATATGCAATAGAAGTCTATATAAAACATTTTGGTGAAGACCCATTTAATGTAAAATATGATAGAGAAATATTTAAGGACTCTAAATAGGAACATAGTAGTATATTCTCTGGATTAAAAGACTCCATTTTCTCTTGCATAAAGAACAGAAAATAGATACAAATAGTGACTCAGTTTATTTATTTTCATAAACATATTTATTGTTCTTGATTGGTAATTATATGTGATTTTATGATTAAGTGTCAGAATTACTATTTTAGAAAGCAGGTTACTACATGACAAATTCTGTAAGTTCGAACCGTCCTGAGAAGTACAACATTGCAGCCTTCTTCTCAGGTGTTGGGGGAATTGAGTTGGGATTTGAACAGACCAACGAGTTCAGAGTGGTGTATGCCAATGAGTTTGATAAGTATGCGCGCAAGATTTATTTGTTTAATCAAACCATTCGTCCAACGGACATTTCTGCTGAGTGCATGGAATCTTGAATATAACTCTTTCATTATTTCTCTTCATAGAACCTATTGTGAGGGCTTTTATAATTTTCGTCAATTCCATACCCATTTCACCATTTACCGATGACACAGAAAAACAATTGAAAGGATATTTCTATGCAACCAACTTACAACATTGACAATCCAAACTTGTCTTATGAAGTTAAGCGTGATTTATGGCGGATAGGTTTTGGTCTGCAGAAAGTTGACAATCTAGTGCCATCAGAGTATATGGAATCTTTGGCTGAGAAACAGTCCCGAGGAGAACTGACTTATGAGCAGGTTTATGAGGATGCAACGGCTTATCATCATACCATTGATGCAAGTACGGAGGAGGCAGACTTGGTTTCTCTACGTATTGTAGAACTATTGTCTAGAAGAGGCTTTAGCTTTAGTCCTGCGACCTTACTTGCTATTCATAAGGAGTTGTTTCAAGATATATTTGAAACCTCTATTCCGGTGGGGCAATTTCGTCAGACAAATATCACAAAGAATGAACCTGTTTTGAATGGTGAAAGTGTTGTGTACTCTGATTACTCCATGATTCAAATGACCTTGGATTATGATTTTAATCAGGAAAAACAAGTTGCATATGCGACACTAACTCAGGCGGATGTGGTTAAACAAATCCAGCATTTTATTTCAGGAATCTGGCAGATTCATCCATTTCGCGAAGGAAACACTCGGACGGTAACGGTCTTTTTGATTCAGTATCTTCGTGAGTTTGGTTTTGATATTGATAATACACCATTTCAGCAACATGCCAAGTATTTTCGTGATGCCTTGGTATTAGATAATGCAAAGATCTTACAGAGACGTCCTGAGTTTTTAACAGCTTTTTTTGAAAATCTCTTGCTCGGTGGTCAAAACGATCTGTCCTCAGAAAAGATGTATCTAGAACTCGATCTTTAAAAATCCTCATACTGAGTAAACATTGAATTTTAGGGGCAAAATAAGGTAAATATTCCCACAAGAAAACGCATATCATCAAAGATTTAGGTCGCTTGATAATATGTGTTTTTTAATTTTATAGATTGCTCGTTTAAACTCTATCTATCTCGTACTTTCAGTGTTATTAGGATTTTATTTTCGTGTACAATTTCAGACATTCTTGTTATAATCAGCCTATAGGAATCAAGGAGGTGATTGTTATGGCTGTTTTTGTGTCTTTGGATGGAATTGTAGTAGAAGTACTTGATGTCTTTTCTTCTTTTAATGGGGATAGTGAGTTTTTCTTGTGTAAACGTCTTAAAGACAAGAGTCAGTTTGTTATGGAACGCTCTCGGTTCGAGGAGATGTTCCAACTTCAAAGTAGTTACTTGACGACGCAAGAAAAATTACAATTGTTTGCCTCCGTGTTTGCTGGCCGTTATGATGTTTATGCTAAGAGTTTTATCAATGATCAAGGGAAAATTCAGTATTTTCCATCCTATGATTATGGTTGGAAGCAGTTGCCACCTGAAAAACGGAGTTTCCAGACATTGACGGATTCCGTTTTGAAATCTCATTTTCGTGGGGAGACAGCTATCGGTATCTTTCCTATGCACTTAGATGATAGCTGTTATTTTTTGGTACTGGATTTGGATGAAGGAGATTGGAAAGAAGCCGGTTTAGCCATTCGAAGAATAGCCAAGGAACGCCAGATGGAAGCCCATCTAGAGATTTCTCGTTCGGGTCACGGACTCCATATTTGGTTCTTCTTTGAGGAAGCGATTCCGTGTCGAGAGGCTCGCTTGTTTGGAAAGAAACTGTTAGAACTAGCTATGCAGGAAAGTATGCAACTGTCCTTTGATTCTTTTGATCGCATGTTTCCAAATCAGGATGTTCTTCCTAAAGGTGGATTTGGTAATTTGATTGCCTTGCCTTTTCAAGGAGAAGCTTATCATCAAGAGCGAACGGTCTTTGTGGATGAACATTTTCAACCTTATGAAGACCAATGGAGGTATCTACAAGAAATTCAGAGGGTTTCAACTGCTAAAGTGTCACTGTTAATCCAAGAGGAGTTAGGTAAGCTAGAATTGGATAAGGAGTTGAAGGTCGTCTTATCCAATATGATCCAACTTGAAAAATCGTCTGTGACACCCAAGACACTGTTTTTCTTGAAAAATATGGCTTCATTTTCTAATCCCGAATTTTATTTAAAGCAGGCTATGCGACAGCCAACCTATCAAATTCCTGAGCGAATGTATTTATTTGGAGAATCCGATCATCATTTATGGTTGCCGAGAGGCTTGCTATATCCATTGCAAGATAAATTTAAGCAGGTATCTGTGGAAGATAGGAGAAAGGTACAAAGGTCTATTAGAGTGGAATTTAAGGGCGAACTCACTTTTGAGCAAGAGTTAGCCTTGTCAGATATGATTTCCAAAGAAAATGGCTTACTCCATGCGGAGACCGGTTTTGGGAAGACCGTTTTAGGTGCTGCTCTCATCTCTGAAAGGAAGGCCAAAACAATTATCCTAGTTCATAATAAGCAACTCTTAGACCAATGGCTGGATCGTTTAAACCATTTTTTGACTTTCGAAGAGGCAGAAGCTACCCGTTATACGGCATCAGGTCGTGAAAAGATAATAGGCTATGTTGGCCAGTACGGTGGGACTAAGAAATGGCTGAGTAAACTGGTTGATGTTGTTATGATTCAATCTCTATTTAAGTTGGAAAATAGTCAAAGTCTTTTGGATGAGTATGAGATGATGATTGTGGATGAGTGTCATCATGTCTCTGCCTTGATGTTTGAAAAAGTTGTTGCTCAGTTTAGAGGAAAGTATCTTTACGGTTTGACGGCTACGCCTGAGCGTAAGAATGGTCATGAGCCTATCGTTTTTCAGAGAATTGGTGAGATACTTCATACTGCTGATAAGAGGGAAACGGATTTTAAACGGCAATTGCAATTAAGATTCACTTCTTTTGGTCATTTGGAGATTGAAAAGACCAAAGCAAGTAATTTTATACAGCTTAGTGATTGGATTGCTACAGACTCAGTGAGGAATCAGTTGATTCTCAAGGATATTCTAGACCAAGTGGCAGAAGGTCGGAATATCTTGGTTCTAGTAAATCGAATTCAACAGATAGATGTCTTTGAAAAATTATTGAAAGAGAAAGAGATTGATGATTTTTATATTATTAGCGGAAAAACTAAAGTCCGAGAGAGAACAAGTTTATTGGAGATGTTAGAACAGTTAGATAAAGGGTTTGTATTGTTGTCAACTGGAAAATACATTGGCGAAGGTTTTGACTTACCTCAGCTAGACACGCTTATCTTGGCAGCACCCTTTTCTTGGAAAAATAATTTGATTCAGTACGCAGGTCAGATCCATAGAAACTACAAGGATAAGTCTTTAGTGCGGATTTTCGATTATGTGGATATTCATGTTCCTTATTTAGAAAAGATGTTTCAGAAAAGACAAGTAGCTTATCGAAAGATGGATTATCGTGTCATTGAGGGTGAGGAGAAACAATTCGTTTATGTTGATAGTAGATATGAGAATATCTTGAGAGAGGACTTAGCAGGGGAAAGACAGGAATGTCTGCTTATTTTACCTTATGTGCACCAGACAAAACTGATGAATTTTCTAAAAGAATTTAGGATTAGTCAAATTGAGATATGTATACCAGAGACTGTTGCAAACAAATCATGGCTAGACCAGTTGAAGAGCAAGAAGATTAAAGTGTCTTTTACTCAATCAAAAATAGTCACGCCTATTCTATTGGTGAACAAGACCATTGTTTGGTATGGTGCAATGCCATTATTAGGGAAGGTAGATGAAATGACCATACTACGTTTGGAATCAGCTAGTATAGCTTCTGAAATAATAGCAGGTCTAGGATAGAGAAAATTTTAAAAAATTTCTATGTATGATTTTCATTTTACAGGAACGAGAAGTCTTGACAGGACAACGACTCAATGAACTGGAAATCAACGGAATTCGTTTGACCAAGTTTAATAATAGCGAAATCGGGATTGAATTCATCTGGATTGATATTGAAAATCCACCTAGCGATACCATCGGCTGGGTAGCAAAGAAATAAAAAGTTCAGGGTCTTTTTGTTTTGTGTTTTACAGTTTTTTCTTGGCAAGTCTTTCTTTTTTATGGTATTCTTTTATACAACAAGTGTTGCGCAACAAATGTTATGTGAAGGGAGTCTTATGCCACCAAAGGTTAAATTTAGTAAAGAGGCTATCATTGGGAAAGCTTTACAATTGGTGAGAGAAGAGGGCATGGCTAGTTTGACGGCTCGAGCATTAGCGGAGCAACTGGGAGCCACACCAAGAGTCATTTTTGGGCAATTTGCCAATATGGCTGAGTTACAAGCAGAGGTTATTGGTGCTGCGGAAATGGTAGTGGTGGAGTATATTCGTAAGGCCTTAGAAGATGAGAAGCCTTTTCGATCCGTCGGGGTTACTTATATCCTTTTCGCCTCAAAAGAACCCCAACTCTTTCAATTGCTTTTCCAAAATCCCAGCAAAGATCCGATTCGTCGCTTTCAAGATTTTCTTCCCATGAAGGATCATAGTTATCAATTGGTTCTGGATTCGATCGTCGCAGACTATCCTTTGAATGTAGAGGAGGCTGGTCGCTTGTACCAGCATCTATTTATCTACTCGCACGGGATGGCTTCAATGGTTGCTTCTGGCATTTATCAATTCAGCATGGAAGAAGTGATTGGATTACTGACAGAGGTTTGTCAATCTCTCATCAAAGAAATGGTAGGAAAGAAATGATTCAACTAGAAAATGTGCACAAAAGTTACGGCCAAACCAAGGTTTTAAAAGGGATTGATTTGCAGATTCAAGACCAGGATGATGTGGTTATCCTCGGTCCTTCTGGATCAGGCAAGTCAACTCTCTTAAACGTTCTGTCAGGTTTAGAAAAGGTAGACGAGGGACATATCCTCATTCAAGGACAGGATTTAGCTCAACTCACAGATATTCAATTGACAGCCTTTAGACGTGAGAAGATTGCCTTTATTTTTCAGCAGTATTATTTATTGCCTAATCTAACAGTCAGACAGAATGTAAAGATGGGGGCAGACCTGGCAAACAATCATGATTTTTTGCAGATTATCGAGGATTTGGGACTTGGCGATAAGCTGGACAAGTATCCGAGTGAATTGTCAGGTGGGGAACAGCAGAGAGTCTCCATTGCTCGGGCCTTGGCCAAAAAGCCAGAGATTCTTTTCTTAGATGAGCCGACGGGAGCCCTCGATGAAGAAACGGGACGCAAGATTCTCGACTATATCTGGGAGTTAAAGGAAAAGCTGGGCTTTACCCTAATTATGGTGACGCACAACCAAAATATTGCGAATATGGCAAGAACCATCATTCGTGTCAATAGTGGCAAGATTACCGAAGTTGTGACCAATGATCGGCCTCAGACCGCTTATGAGATTGGATGGTAGGCCATGTTTTCAGTAAAAGATATTCGAAAATTAGTTGTCGTAAGTATCATTGGAGCTTGTGCGGTCTTTGTAGCCAATCTCTTCTTGAATTTTTACCTTGATATCGAGCAGTTGGAGATTTCTAAAACCAATCCCATGATTCAGACCTACTATGACGCTCAGGTTTCGTTTTCCTGGATGGTGGCTATGGTCAGTGGAGTCGTCTTGTCCTTGACGTCGGTCCTTCTCATGTGTTTTTATATCAAACAATTTGTCGATGGTCACAAGGAACAATTAGGAATTTTAAAGGCTTTGGGCTATAGCAATGGTCAGTTGGCTAAACGATTTTGGGCATTTGGGCTCAGTTTTGGTGCCGGAGCGCTTCTTGGCTATTTCGCTTCTTTTCTTATGATGGGGCATTTTTATGACTTCCGGAATGAAAAGGGGATCCTGCCAGAAATCACCATTCATTTTCATTGGCAGCTCTTGCTTGCTTTTGTGGTCCTTCCAACGACATTTTTTATGCTTATCGCGGTTGGTTATGCTAGAAGACAACTACAAACGCCGGCTCTTCGCTTATTGAAAAAGTCTCCAACACCAATCAAGGTCAAAAGGAGAAAGAGGGCTCCTAAGAAAGAGAAAGACTTCCTAAAAGAGCTGTCTTCGTCACTAATTTTTGGGAAAAAATCTATCCTGTTTTTTGTAGTCTTTGGCTCTATGTGTTTTGCGGCCATGGTTCAATTGTCCTTTGGTCTAAGGGACTACACAGATGACATCATCCAAACCATGATGATTATGATTGGCTTGATCCTTTCTTTCTCTATTCTCTTTTTGTCATTGGGGATTGTCGTCTCAGAAAGTCGCGAAACCCTGGCTCTTATGAAGGCTTTTGGCTATACAGATCGTGAATGCCAAGGTCATATCCTATCTCCCTATCGTTTCTGGGCCTATCTAGGATTTGTTCTTGGGACAGCTTATCAGTACGCTATCATGGAAATCTTGATTGGTGTGATCAAAGATACGGTTCCTGAAAAGATTGAGCATCACTTTGATGGGAATGTTTGCTTCTGGACTTTGATTGGTTTTGCTGTGGTTTATGAAAGCCTCTTTTATCTATCCAACAGAAAACTCCAAAAGCAAACCATCAAAGAAGTACTCTTAGCTGAATAAATAGAGAAGGTTGGATTCTCCAGCCTTTTTCTTATGAAACTCATTAACAAGAGAAGGATTTTTCCCTATTCTAGGGAAAATGAAATAAAGGAAAGAAAACGAAGTTACTGGCAAGACCTGAAATGAACTTTTTACTTGATTTGACGCAACAAATAATCCTTTATCTCTGTAGGAATCCTCTTGCAGTTTGTGGTTGGTATTGGAGTTGCAGCCTTGAGTTATAAATAAATCAATATACCTGTGGTCATGTTACACAAGTCTTTCAATTAGTTGAAATATTTCACCTTTATTTTTTCTTAACCTTTGACTATTCCGCAAAATTATCGTAAAATAAAGAGTAAATGATAAAATGAGGTCAGAGTCTATTCGCTCTGGCGATTGTAGTATAAATGAGGAGAAACGCTTTGGAATTAGAAGTATTTGCTGGGCAAGAAAAAAGTGAACTATCTATGATTGAGGTAGCGCGTGCTATCTTGGAACTTCGTGGTCGTGATCATGAGATGCATTTTAGCGATCTTGTAAACGAAATTCAAAACTACCTTGGAACATCAAACAGCGATATCCGCGAAGCTTTGCCTTTGTTCTACACAGAGTTGAACTTTGACGGTAGCTTCATCTCACTTGGAGACAACAAATGGGGTCTTCGTTCATGGTATGGTGTGGACGAAATCGACGAAGAAATCATCGCTCTTGAAGAAAATGACGACGATGAAGTGGCACCAAAAGCTAAGAAAAAACGTGTCAATGCCTTCATGGATGGCGATTCAGATGCCATTGACTACAATGCTGATGATCCAGAAGATGAAGATGCATACGAAGCAGATCCAGCTCTTTCATACGATGATGAAAATCCAGATGATGAGAAAAATGAAGTGGAAGCTTACGATGCAGAAATCAACGAAATCGCCCCAGATGACTTGGGAGAAGATGTGGATCTCAACGAAGAAGATGACGAGTTTTCAGACGATGATGCTGAAAACATCGAGGAATAAAAATTAGCTATTGACAATTATCCTATTTTTAGGTATCATATTGTTCGGGCACCTCTTTTAGAGGTCGGGGCTCCCTAGTTCTTAGGGAGCTATTTTTGTTTTTTCAAGAAGTTATCTTCTTGTATTTTAGTTGTGAATCTGGCGCAGTCGTCCCAGATTATCTTATTAGTAGGGTCTTGTTTTCTATGTCCCCTCGTAGTTAACAAGGCCTTGAGCATTTTAGAAAGAGGAATCTATGTCTACGAAATATATTTTTGTAACTGGTGGTGTCGTATCGTCTATTGGGAAAGGGATTGTGGCAGCGAGTCTGGGCCGTCTCTTGAAAAATCGTGGTCTCAAAGTAACCATTCAAAAGTTTGACCCTTATATCAATATTGATCCGGGAACTATGAGCCCTTACCAGCACGGGGAAGTCTTTGTGACAGATGATGGAGCAGAGACAGATTTGGACTTGGGTCACTATGAACGTTTCATCGATATCAATCTCAACAAATATTCCAACGTGACAACTGGGAAAATTTACAGTGAAGTTCTTCGTAAAGAACGCCGTGGAGAATACCTTGGGGCAACTGTTCAAGTCATTCCTCATATCACAGATGCTTTGAAAGAGAAAATCAAGCGTGCCGCTGTAACGACAGACTCTGATGTCATTATCACAGAGGTTGGTGGAACAGTAGGAGATATCGAGTCCTTGCCATTCCTAGAGGCTCTTCGTCAGATGAAGGCAGATGTGGGTGCGGACAATGTTATGTACATCCATACAACCTTGCTTCCATACCTCAAGGCTGCCGGTGAAATGAAAACCAAACCAACTCAACACTCTGTAAAAGAATTGCGTGGATTGGGAATCCAACCAAATATGTTGGTTATTCGTACAGAGCAACCAGCTGGTCAAGGAATTAAAAACAAACTAGCACAGTTCTGTGATGTAGCACCAGAAGCTGTTATCGAATCGTTGGATGTTGAACACCTTTACCAAATTCCATTGAACTTGCAGGCTCAAGGTATGGACCAAATTGTCTGTGACCATTTGAAATTAGATGCACCAGTAGCGGATATGACAGAGTGGTCAGCTATGGTGGATAAGGTCATGAACCTCAAGAAACAAGTTAAAATTTCCCTTGTCGGTAAGTATGTGGAGTTGCAAGATGCCTACATCTCAGTGGTTGAAGCCTTGAAACACTCTGGTTATGCCAACGACGCAGAAGTGAAAATTAATTGGATCAATGCCAATGATGTGACAGCAGAGAATGTGGCAGAACTCTTGTCTGATGCGGACGGAATCATCGTACCAGGTGGTTTTGGTCAACGTGGTACGGAAGGGAAAATCCAAGCCATCCGTTATGCGCGTGAAAATGATGTTCCAATGTTGGGAGTCTGCTTGGGAATGCAGTTGACATGTATCGAGTTTGCTCGTCACGTTTTGGGTCTTGAAGGTGCCAATTCTGCAGAGCTTGCACCAGAAACAAAATATCCTATCATTGATATCATGCGTGATCAGATTGATGTTGAGGATATGGGGGGAACCCTTCGCTTGGGACTTTATCCATCCAAGTTGAAACGTGGTTCTAAGGCAGCAGCTGCTTATCACAATCAAGAAGTGGTGCAACGCCGTCACCGTCACCGCTATGAGTTTAATAATGCCTTCCGTGAGCAGTTTGAGGAAGCAGGCTTTGTCTTCTCAGGAGTTTCTCCAGACAATCGTTTGGTAGAAATTGTGGAAATTCCTGAAAATAAATTCTTTGTAGCGTGTCAGTATCACCCTGAACTTTCAAGTCGTCCAAACCGCCCAGAAGAACTCTACACTGCCTTTGTCACTGCAGCTGTTGAGAACAGTAATTAGCCAAATTAGAACCTTTGAGAACAATCTCAGAGGTTTTTTGCTTGCATATTTAGGATATGAGTTGCAAATTAAAAACATAGTGATATAATTAACATAACAAAAGTTAAGGAGGATTTACAATGAAAAAAATCACACTATTTGGTTTGTCTCTAGCAGGCCTAGCTTTACTGGCTTTTCCACATTCAGGGCAGGCATTTGAGCTAAAAGAAGAATGGGTTGTTAAATGTGGAGTTCAGTATCAAGATGGCAAGATTCTCCGATTTAATAATGGCCATGAAGTGGATATTAAAGTATTGGATTTGCCAAAAAATGAGAAAATCGAGTGGACGGTTAGTCTCAATGGTCAAGATCAGACTGTCAATTTCCTAGGTCAAGAAAAGGACAAGTCTATGATTGGTGTAGAAGGGCGTTATCTGAATTTCTATGTTCCATATGGCTATAGAGGAGATATCAAGGTCGAGGCTAAGAGTGGAAATGAAGTGAAGACCTGGTCAACGAAAGTTGTGGATGATATTCATAATGATAGTGGAAAGAGAGGTTACTATCGTATTGAAGAGTCAAATGATCAATACACCTACCTTGATACTAAATGGGACTATCAAACAAAGACTTACACTGCCACCCTACCAGAAACTGTTAATGGTCAAAAAGTATATGCTTGGGCGGACTATGACAATAGTGAGTTGAAACTTGAAAAACAAAAGTCTATTAGTCATAAATATGATGGAGAATCTTTCAAAGAACTTTATCCGATTGTAAAAGCAGAAAGCTGGCTAAAATCAAACCAAAACTGGTACTATCAAAAACAAGGTCAATTAGTGCAGAACGATTGGGTTAAGGACAAGGGAACTTGGTACTTTATGAACGATAAAGGAGTCATGTTCAATCAAATTTGGCTCTATCAAGGTGGCAACTGGTATGCCTTTAAATCATCAGGGGCTATGATTGCTAGTGATTGGCTTTACGACCAAGGTAAGTGGTACTATTTATCAGCTTCAGGGGCCATGAAAGCAAGCACTTGGGTTTATGACAAGGGAGAATGGTATTATGTAAGTTCTTCTGGTGCCATGCTAGCGAATGATTGGATCAAAGACAATGGTAAGTGGTATTATCTGGCTTCATCAGGTAAGATGCTTCGCAATACCTACACACCTGATGGTTACTACGTTGACAACTCAGGTGCTTGGCAATAAGAATAACACTCTTCGAAAATCTCTTCAAACCAAGTCAGCTTTATCCACAACCTCAAAGCAGTGCTTTGAGCAACCTGCGGCTAACTTCCTAGTTTGCTCTTTGATTTTCATTGAGTATAAGAAGTCCTTTTCCTTCAAGGAAGAGGCTTTTTACTTACTTTTCTGCTGCTTCCTCATTTGTCCTAAAGTCTTTTTTGTGTTAAAATGAATGGTATGAAAGCTAAAAAAATGTGGATGGCAGGTCTGGCTCTGCTTGGTATTGGGAGCCTTGCCCTTGCTACGAAAAAAATTGCAGATGACCGTAAGCTCATGAAGACTCAGGAAGAGTTGACATCGATTGTACGAGACCATTTTTCAGACATGGGGGAAATTGCGACCCTCTATGTTCAAGTCTATGAAAGCAGTCTAGAGAGCTTGGTTGGTGGCGTCATTTTTGAGGATGGCCGTCATTATACCTTTGTCTATGAAAATGAAGACCTAGTCTATGAGGAGGAAGTCTTATGATACAACCAGCAAGTTTAGAAGAATTGGCATCTTTAGTAGAAAAAGATGGCAAGAAGGTTTTCCTTTTTGTGGCGGATTGGTGTGGCGATTGTCGTTATATCTATCCTGCCTTACCAGAAATTGAGGAGACCAATCCAGAGTTTACCTTTATTCGAGTGGATAGAGACCAGTATATGGATTTGGCCAAACTCTGGGATGTATATGGAATCCCTAGCCTTGTTGTTCTAGAAAAGGACAAGGAAATTGGCCGTTTTGTCAATCGCGACCGTAAAAGCAAGCAACAAATTAATGACTTTTTAGCAGGATTGAAATAGGAGAAAAGAGAAACAATGATTTTTACATATAACAAAGAACATGTCGGTGATGTCCTTATGGTCATCGTGAAAAACAGCGGAGATGCCAAGTTGGACGTGGAGCGCAAAGGCAAGGTAGCCCGTGTTTTCCTTAAAGATAATGGGGAAACAGTGGCTTGGAATATTTTCGAAGTTTCAAGTTTCTTTGAGATTGAAGAGCGCGGTCAAGTCTTTTTATCAGATGAGCAAGTCGCTCGTTTGAACCAAGAATTACAGGCGGAAGGTTTTACAGAAGAAATTGTCAATGACAAGGAACCTAAGTTTGTTGTTGGTGAGATTGTCGAGATGGTAGCTCATCCTGATAGTGACCACCTCAACATCTGCCAAGTTGCAGTCGCAAGTGACAAGACAGTACAAATCGTTGCAGGGGCTCCTAATGCGCGTGTCGGTCTGAAAACCATTGTGGCTCTTCCGGGAGCTATGATGCCAAAAGGCAATCTCATTTTCCCAGGTGAACTTCGTGGTGAAAAGAGTTTTGGTATGATGTGCAGCCCTCGTGAATTGCATCTTCCAAATGCTCCGCAAAAACGTGGTATTATTGAGTTATCAGAAGACCAAGTTGTCGGAACTCCATTTGATCCAGCTAAACACTGGACTGCCTAAGATGTTGTTAGTATCTGATATACCAGATAGAAGGAAATAAGATGGCAAAAAATGTAGTGATTACAGGAGCGACATCAGGAATCGGTGAAGCGATTGCGCGTGCTTATCTGGAGCAGGGTGAGAATGTCGTTCTAACCGGACGACGGATAGACCGACTAGAAGCCCTCAAGTCAGAGTTTGCAAAAACTTTTCCTAGTCAAACAGTTTGGACCTTTTCATTAGATGTGACGGATATGGACATGGTAAAGACGGTCTGCTCCGATATTCTAGAAATGATAGGGCAGATTGACATCTTGGTCAATAACGCCGGACTAGCTCTAGGCTTAGCACCTTATCAGGACTATGAAGAGATGGATATGTTGACCATGTTGGATACCAATGTTAAGGGTTTGATGGCAGTCACTCGCTGTTTCTTACCAGCAATGGTAAAAGCCAATCAAGGGCATATTATTAATATGGGTTCAACTGCAGGAATTTACGCCTATGCTGGTGCTGCTGTTTACTCAGCTACCAAGGCAGCGGTTAAGACCTTTTCGGATGGTCTGCGAATTGATACCATCGCAACGGATATCAAGGTGACGACCATTCAGCCTGGAATTGTTGAAACAGATTTTTCGACGGTACGTTTTCACGGTGATAAAGAACGAGCTGCGTCCGTTTATCAAGGAATAGAAGCTTTGCAAGCTCAGGATATTGCAGACACAGTAGTCTATGTGACCAGTCAACCTTGTCGTGTACAGATTACAGATATGACCATTATGGCAAATCAACAAGCGACAGGATTTATGGTTCATAAAAAGTAAAAAATTTTCTCGAAAAGTTACAAATTTCTGTAACTTTTTTTGATTTCCTACGAATAGATAAGTAGGAGGAAGAAAATATGTATAATAAAGTTATCTTGATTGGACGTTTAACGTCTACACCAGAATTGCACAAAACCAGCAATGACAAGTCAGTAGCGCGAGCAACTATCGCTGTGAACCGTCGTTACAAAGACCAAAACGGTGAACGTGAAGCTGATTTTGTCAATATGGTCCTATGGGGCAGACTAGCAGAAACTTTGGCAAGCTACGCAACCAAAGGTAGTCTCATTTCTGTTGATGGGGAATTGCGTACCCGTCGCTTTGAGAAAAATGGCCAGATGAACTACGTGACCGAAGTACTTGTCACAGGATTCCAACTCTTGGAAAGTCGTGCTCAACGTGCCATGCGTGAAAATAATGCAGGCCAAGATTTGGCGGATTTGGTCTTGGAAGAGGAAGAATTACCATTTTAAGCATTAAAAGAGTCTGGGACAAAAGTCTAGCCTTAAATATAAAAAGCGAACAAAACGAGTTATCTGACACTCAGAATTCTGTCTTGTTCGCTTTTTTGTCTAATCTATCGATTTTTAAAATTTATAATAAAGAATTCCTAAAATCAAAATCTTTTTGTCCCAGACTCTTTTATCTTGAGAAAGTCAGACTTTTTTCTTGACTATTTCTGACCAAGTGATACAATAGAACTATGAATTAGCACTCGAATATAAAGAGTGCTAATACTATCTATCTCATTATGGAGGAAATCAGATGTTGAAACCATTAGGGGACCGTGTGGTCTTAAAAATTGAAGAAAAAGAACAAACTGTTGGTGGCTTTGTCCTTGCAGGCTCAGCCCAAGAAAAAACCAAAACAGCCCAAGTTGTGGCAACTGGACAAGGTGTTCGTACCTTGAACGGTGACTTGGTTGCTCCAAGTGTTAAAGCTGGAGACCGTGTCTTAGTTGAGGCCCACGCAGGTCTTGATGTCAAAGATGGCGATGAGAAGTACATCATCGTTGGCGAAGCTAACATCTTGGCAATCATTGAAGAATAGAAGGAGAAAGTAAGTATGTCAAAAGAAATTAAATTTTCATCTGATGCTCGTTCAGCCATGGTCCGTGGTGTCGATATCCTTGCAGACACTGTTAAAGTAACCTTGGGACCTAAAGGTCGCAATGTCGTTCTTGAAAAATCATTCGGTTCACCCTTGATTACCAATGACGGTGTAACTATTGCCAAAGAAATCGAATTGGAAGACCACTTTGAAAATATGGGTGCCAAATTGGTATCAGAAGTAGCTTCAAAAACCAATGATATCGCAGGTGACGGGACTACAACTGCAACTGTTTTGACCCAAGCAATTGTCCGTGAAGGAATCAAAAATGTCACAGCAGGTGCCAATCCAATCGGAATTCGTCGTGGGATTGAAACAGCAGTTGCTGCAGCAGTTGAAGCCTTGAAAAACAATGCTATTCCTGTTGCCAACAAAGAAGCTATCGCTCAGGTTGCAGCCGTATCTTCTCGTTCTGAAAAAGTTGGTGAGTACATCTCTGAAGCCATGGAAAAAGTTGGCAAAGATGGTGTCATCACTATCGAAGAGTCACGTGGTATGGAAACAGAACTGGAAGTTGTGGAAGGAATGCAGTTTGACCGCGGTTACCTTTCACAGTACATGGTGACAGATAGCGAAAAAATGGTTGCTGACCTTGAAAATCCATACATTTTGATTACTGATAAGAAGATTTCAAATATCCAAGAAATCTTGCCACTCCTCGAAAGCATTCTCCAAAGCAATCGTCCACTCTTGATTATTGCGGATGATGTAGATGGCGAGGCTCTTCCAACCCTTGTATTGAACAAGATTCGTGGAACCTTCAACGTAGTAGCAGTCAAGGCACCTGGTTTTGGTGACCGTCGTAAAGCTATGCTTGAAGACATTGCCATCTTGACAGGCGGAACAGTTATCACAGAAGACCTTGGTCTTGAGTTGAAAGATGCGACAATTGAAGCTCTTGGTCAAGCAGCGAGAGTAACTGTGGACAAAGATAGCACTGTTATCGTAGAAGGTACTGGAAATCCTGAAGCGATTTCTCACCGTGTTGCAGTTATCAAGTCTCAAATCGAAACCACAACTTCTGAATTTGACCGTGAAAAATTGCAAGAACGCTTGGCAAAATTGTCAGGTGGTGTTGCAGTTATCAAGGTCGGAGCTGCAACTGAAACTGAGTTGAAAGAAATGAAACTCCGCATTGAAGATGCCCTCAACGCTACTCGTGCAGCTGTTGAAGAAGGTATTGTTGCAGGTGGTGGAACTGCTCTTGTAAATGTCATTCCAGCTGTTGCTGATTTGGAATTGACAGGTGATGAAGCAACAGGACGCAATATCGTTCTCCGTGCCTTGGAAGAACCTGTTCGTCAAATCGCCCACAATGCAGGATTTGAAGGATCTATCGTTATCGATCGTTTGAAAAATGCTGAAGTTGGTACAGGATTCAACGCAGCAACTGGTGAGTGGGTCAATATGATTGATCAAGGGATTATCGATCCAGTTAAGGTTAGTCGTTCAGCCCTACAAAATGCAGCATCTGTAGCCAGCTTGATTTTGACTACAGAAGCAGTCGTAGCCAATAAACCAGAACCAGCAGTCCCAGCTCCAGCCATGGATCCAAGTATGATGGGCAGCATGATGTAAGATTTCCATAGAAAACAACTTATAAAAAACACAAAAGGAGGGAATGGTTATTCCTCCTTTTTATGATGTTCATTTCTAAATTGATTTGAGCTCTCCTAACTTATATGATAAAATAAGATTAGAAAAAGGAGAAGAACATGATCGATGTAGAAGAAATTCTGAGCAAGATGAACCCCAATCAGAAGATTAATTATGACCGTGTCATGCAGAAGATGGTACAAGTATGGGAGAAAAATGAGCAACGGCCAACCATTCTCATGCATGTTTGCTGTGCCCCTTGCAGTACCTATACCCTCGAATATTTGACCAAGTATGCAGACGTGACCATCTATTTTGCCAATTCTAATATCCATCCCAAGGCAGAATACCACAAGCGGGCTTACGTCACCCAAAAATTTGTCAGTGATTTCAATGAGCGAACTGGCAATAACGTTCAATACCTAGAAGCTCCTTATGAACCTAACGAATATCGTAAACTGGTTCGAGGTTTGGAAGAAGAGCCTGAAGGTGGCGACCGTTGTAAGGTTTGCTTTGACTACCGCCTGGATAAAACAGCGCAAGTGGCTATGGATTTAGGTTTTGACTACTTCGGTTCGGCTTTAACCATCAGTCCTCATAAGAATTCCCAAACCATTAACAGCATAGGAATCGATGTGCAAAAGATTTATACCACTCACTATCTTCCCAGTGATTTCAAGAAAAATCAAGGCTACAAACGTTCAGTAGAGATGTGTGAGGAGTATGATATCTACCGTCAATGTTATTGTGGATGCGTCTATGCAGCCCAAGCGCAGAATATTGACTTGGTTCAGGTCAAGAAAGACGCCACAGCTTTCTTACTGGATAAGGATGTTGAAAAAGACTATTCCCACATCAAATTTACAGTTACGAAATTAGATATATAAGGATAAGCCCAGCTGCAAAGCTGGGTTTTTATACTCTTCGAAAATCAAATGCAAACCGCGTCAACGTCGCCTTGCCGTATATATATGTGACTGACTTCGTCAGTCTTATCTATAACCTCAAAACAGTGTCTTGAGCAACCTGCGGCTAGTTTCCTAGTTTGCTCTTTGATTTTCATTGAGTATTAAAATAAAAAAAACCAGGGCTCTCACCCCAGTTTGACAACTTTACCGATTCTTTAGTTCTACATAGCGCTTGTACCAAATGTTTACATAGGCTTCTGAGAAAGGACCACGTCCATTGTTAATCCAATCAACAAGAATTTTGACATGTTCTTTTAAAATATAGTCCAAATCATCAGAATAATTCATTTTGCGTTTGTGGCGCTCATACTCCTCAACGTCCAAGAGACGTTTTTCCCCATCTGTAAAAATTTTAACATCCAAATCGTAATCAATATACTTCAGTGCTTCTTCATCCAGATAGTAGGGGCTGGCCATATTGCAATAGTAGGAAATTCCATTATCACGAATCATGGCAATGATATTAAACCAATATTTCTTGTGAAAGTAAACAATAGCCGGTTCTCGAGTGACCCAACGACGACCATCACTTTCGGTAACCAGTGTATGATCGTTGACACCAATAATGGCGTTTTCTGTTGTTTTTAGTACCATGGTGTCCCGCCAAGTTCGGTGGAGACTCCCATCATGCTTATAACTTTGAATTGTAATAAAGTCGCCTTCTTTTGGAAGCTTCATAACTAACCAACTTTCTACAATTTATAAGTTTATCGTTTACTATTGTACCATAAAAATGCCTAAAATCTGTGAATTTTACATGAAAATATTAAAGATATTCTCTGAGAGCGCTTGCTATATCCGAAAAATCGTAGCCCTTTCGTGCTAAAACTTGAGTTAAACGCTGTTTAAGTTCGTATCCTTCATACTTTCGGGCATACTTAGTATATTGCTTATCAAGTTCCTTGAAGATGAGTTCCTGAGTCGTTTCTTGGTCGACTTGACTATCCAACTCATCAAAGGCACTTTTAGCATCAGGGTAAGAGAAACCCTTGTTGGTCAAGTTCTGGATAATCTTATCTTGCAAGGCACGGGCAGGAAGTTTTCCTTCATATTTTTTCAATAGTTTATTAGCTACACGTTGAGCAACTTCCGAAAAATCAAAATCATTCAAGATTTCTTCTATAGTAGATTTTGAAATTCCTTTTTGTACTAATTTCTGAGTCAGTACATAAGGTCCCTTGTCTCCTGAAAGTTGATTGGCATTGATGATAGCATAAGCGTACTGGCTATCATTAATCCACTTATCTTCTTTAAGATTAGCAATGACTTGAGAAATTATATTCTCATCAATATCGTATTTTTTCAGATATTCTCTAACCTCTTTTTCAGTGCGTGCTTTAAAGGATAGGTGGTAGAGGGCTAGATTCTTACCATAAGAAAATTCAGCAAAGTCCTGAATCTCTTTCAATTCTTCTTGGCTTATAACCTTATCTCTTGATAACATAAAACGAACAATAGTATCTTCAGTAATGTAGCATTTGTCGTCATTATCAAGCTCCATCAGATAGAGTCTTTTTTTCTTTTCAAGTTTTGTGATTTTCATAGTTCTATTATAACTCAAAATGTGATAAGATAGGGGTATGAATCTGAAAGTGAAACAAAAAATACCATTAAAAATCAAGCGCATGGGAATTAATGGTGAGGGAATCGGCTTTTATCAAAAAACATTAGTCTTTGTGCCTGGTGCTCTCAAAGGAGAAGATATCTATTGTCAGATTACTTCTATTAAACGTAACTTTGTTGAGGCAAAATTACTAAAGGTTAATAAGAAGTCAAAATTCCGAGTTGTGCCAGCTTGTACTATTTATAATGAATGCGGAGGATGCCAAATCATGCACCTGCATTATGATAAGCAGCTGGAGTTCAAGACGGACCTACTTCACCAAGCACTGAAAAAATTCGCTCCTGCAGGATATGAAAACTATGAAATTCGTCCAACTATTGGAATGCAGGAACCCAAGTACTATCGTGCTAAGTTACAATTTCAGACTCGAAAATTTAAGAATCAGGTCAAGGCAGGTCTGTATGCAGAAAACTCTCATTACTTGGTAGAGTTGAAAGACTGCCTAGTACAAGATAAGGAAACCCAACTAATTGCTAATCGTCTAGCAGAATTACTTACTTTTCACCAAATTCCAATCACGGATGAGAGAAAAATTCTAGGTGTTAGAACTATAATGGTTCGACGATCAAGAAAGACTGGACAGGTTCAGATTATTATTGTTACAAACCGTCAGCTTAACTTAACTCAACTGGTAAAAGACTTAGTTAAAGATTTTCCAGAAGTTGTGACAGTAGCTGTGAATACAAATACAGCTAAAACAAGTGAGATATATGGTGAAAAGACAGAAATCATCTGGGGACAAGAGAGTATTCAAGAAGGTGTTCTCGATTATGAATTTTCACTATCCCCTCGAGCTTTCTATCAACTAAATCCTGAACAAACAGAAGTACTTTATAACGAGGCAGTAAAAGCCTTGGATGTTACTAAAGAAGATCATTTAATTGATGCTTATTGTGGAGTTGGAACAATTGGATTTGCCTTCGCAAAGAAAGTTAAAACACTCAGAGGTATGGATATTATTCCAGAAGCCATTGAAGATGCTAAGCGAAATGCTAAAAGAATGGGATTTGACAATACTCATTATGAAGCTGGAACAGCAGAGGAGATTATTCCTCACTGGTACAAGGAAGGATATCGAGCAGATGCATTGATTGTGGACCCTCCACGTACAGGTCTGGATGATAAGCTATTAGATACTATTCTTACTTATGTACCAGACAAAATGGTTTATATTTCTTGTAATGTTTCGACTTTGGCTCGTGACTTAGTGCGCTTAGTAAAAGTTTATGATCTTCATTATATCCAGTCAGTCGATATGTTCCCACATACCGCTCGAACTGAGGCTGTTGTAAAATTAATTAAAAAAATTTAAAAAAAGGTGTTGACAAAAAAGAAAAAGCCGGTATAATAGTAAGAGTTGAAAATACCAACTCAGGTCCGTTGGTCAAGGGGTTAAGACACCGCCTTTTCACGGCGGTAACACGGGTTCGAATCCCGTACGGACTATGGTA
>CAJNDF010000006.1 GCA_905221455.1 bacterium
GTAGTTTCGGAACCTTGTACCTCTGTCGCTGAAACTGCGCCATTTCCAAGGAACATTAAACCAGCCGCAATCGCTACTGATGCTGCTCCAAAACTGTATTTACGAATACCGTAACGAATATACTTTTCCGTTCGAAAATCTTGTTGTTTGCCCTTCATTTAGACTCACAATCTCCTTTATGCATATTTTTTATATTGAATTGAAATATCCAGACAAATAAAAAGCCCCTCCCCCTTAAATTTTTTAGCAATATTAAGAGGTTATAATTTTAAAAAGGGTTGCCAAATAATTATCAATATCACTTAATATTGTATCATGCCACTATTATTAATTCAAGTTTTATGCTTATGTATATTTATCGTTTCAATCTAATACTTCCTTGAAGAAAACAGCACATACATAAGTTTTTAAACAATAGGGTCAATGTACTAGAATACGAAACTCTATTCTGAACAACTGGTAGTATAATTCTAGTAAAAACTCAATTTTATAAGAAAAGGAGGTAAAGATTTTCACGAAAACTGCCTATTATCAAGATTTTGAAAACCTGATAATATTTTCTTTCGCTTCTAGACCTTTCCATGAAAAAAACGCCACATGGGCGTTTTCCTATTCTTACGGTTTAATACGGTGCAACATACGTGGGAATGGAATAGCTTCACGAATGTGTTTTGTTCCTGCTGCAAAAGTTACCATACGCTCGATACCGATACCAAATCCTCCATGTGGAACTGTACCGTATTTACGAAGGTCAAGGTAGAATTCATACTCTGTACGATCCATGCCAAGTTCATCCATCTTAGCAACTAATGCATCGTAGTCTTCCTCACGCATAGATCCACCGATGATTTCTCCATAGCCTTCTGGAGCAAGCAAGTCTGCGCAGAGCACGCGCTCTGGATTTCCAGGAACTGGTTTCATGTAGAAGGCCTTGATGGCTGCTGGATAGTTCATGACAAATGTTGGTACACCAAAGTGGTTTGAAATCCACGTTTCGTGTGGTGAACCAAAGTCATCGCCATGCTCAAGATGCTCATAGTCAGCATCTTCATCATTTTCATGCTCTTGCAATAGGTCAATGGCTTGATCGTAAGTGATGCGTTTGAATGGCTCTGCAATGTAGCGTTTCAAGAGCTCTGTATCACGTTCCAAGGTTTCCAAGGCTTGAGGCGCACGGTCAAGAACACCTTGTAGAAGAGCTTTCACATAAGCTTCTTGCAAGTCAAGTGACTCATCGTGTGTCAAATATGAGTACTCAGCATCCATCATCCAGAACTCAGTCAAGTGACGGCGTGTTTTTGATTTTTCAGCACGGAATACTGGACCAAAGTCAAAGACACGACCAAGAGCCATAGCTCCTGCTTCAAGGTAAAGCTGACCTGATTGGCTCAAGTAAGCTGGCGTTCCGAAGTAATCTGTCTCAAAGAGTTCTGTTGAATCTTCTGCTGCATTTCCTGAAAGAATTGGGCTATCAAACTTCATGAAGCCGTTCTTGTCGAAGAACTCATAAGTCGCATAGATGATAGCGTTACGGATTTGCATAACCGCTACTTGCTTACGAGAACGGAGCCACAAGTGACGGTTGTCCATCAAGAAGTCTGTTCCGTGTTCTTTTGGCGTGATTGGGTAATCTTGAGATTCACCGATCACTTCGATATCTGTAATGTCCAACTCATAGCCAAACTTAGAACGTTCGTCTTCTTTGACAATCCCTGTCACATAAACAGACGTTTCTTGGCTCAAGCGTTTGATAACATCAAACTTCTCAAGTCCCACTTCTTCACCAAATTTTTCGACAAAGTTTGGTTTAAAGGCTACACCTTGGAAGAAGGCAGTTCCATCACGCAATTGCAAGAAGGCAATTTTCCCTTTTCCTGATTTGTTGGCAACCCAAGCGCCAATCGTCACTTCCTGACCAACATAGTCTTTTACATCAATAATCGTTACACGTTTTGTCATTATTTTTCCTTTTCTTTTTTATTCTTTATGGCAAACCACTTCTATATTGTTCCCATCTGGGTCAATCATAAAAGCAGCATAGTAAATCGGATGCTCACTGCGATAGCCAGGAGCCCCATTGTCTCGCCCACCTGCCTCTAAGCCAGCCTCATAACAAGCCTGAACCTCTTCCTTATTTTCTGCTAAGAAAGCAAAGTGAATAGGGTCTTGTGTCCCCTGGGCCAGCCAAAAATCACCACCAGGATGAGGGCTATTTGGGGCAAGAAAACTGATTAGAGAACTAGTCCTAAAAGCCAATTCATATCCTAAAGGAGCGAGAAATCTCTTATAAAATCCTTCTGAAATTTGTAAATCTTTTACCTTAATTTCAAAATGATCAATCATTCTCACTACCCATAAATGCTTTCAAGCGTTTAACTGCTTCTTTAAGCGTTTCAAGGTCTGTCGCATAGCTGAGGCGCACATTTTCTGGCGCTCCAAAGCCTGCTCCTGTTACCAAGGCTACCTCGGCTTCTTCTAGGATAGCAGTTGTAAAGTCTGTCACATCGGTATAACCTTTCATCTCCATGGCCTTTTTGACATTTGGGAAGAGATAGAAGGCTCCTTGAGGTTTGACCACCTCAAAGCCTGGCACCTCAGCAAGAAGGGGATAGATGGTGTTGAGACGTTCTTCAAAAGCCTGACGCATGCTTTCTACAGTATCTTGCTCTCCTGATAGAGCCTCAACTGCTGCATACTGAGCTACTGCTGACGGATTAGAGGTTGTTTGACCTGCAATCTTAGACATAGCAGCGATAATGTCTGCTTCTCCGACGGCATAGCCAATCCGCCAACCTGTCATAGCATAGGTTTTAGACACACCATTGATGACAACTGTTTGCTTACGAATAGCTTCTGATAGGCTAGAAATCGGTGTGAACTCATGGCCATTATAGACTAAGCGACCATAGATATCATCTGCTAGGATGAGAATATCCTTTTCTACAGCCCAGTTTCCGATTGCCAAGAGTTCCTCGCGAGTGTAAATCATACCTGTCGGATTAGATGGTGAATTCAGCACCAAAACCTTGGTTTTGTCTGTGCGAGCTGCTTCCAACTGCTCTACAGTCACCTTAAAATGATTGTCTTCCTTAGCAGGAACAAAGACTGGGACACCCTCAGCCATCTTGACCTGGTCTCCATAACTCACCCAGTAAGGGGTTGGGATAATCACTTCATCACCTGGATTGACCACAGCCATAAAGAAGGTATAGAGAGAATATTTGGCTCCTGCAGCTACTGTCACTTGATTTGGGGCAACAGAATAGCCGTAAAAACGCTCAAAGTAGCTATTAACCGCCGCCTTAAGCTCTGGCAGACCTGAGGTTACTGTATAAAAAGAAGCACGCCCATCTCGAATCGATGCAATGGCGGCATCTTGGATATTTTTTGGAGTAGTGAAATCTGGCTCACCCAAGGTTAGAGACAGGATATCTCTTCCCTCAGCCTTGAGTGCTTTGGCACGGGCTCCAGCAGCCAAGGTTACACTTTCTTCCATTTCTAAAACACGGTTGGATAGTTTCATAGGCCCTCCTTATTGACCAATGCTCCTGTTTCAAAATCTACTAGATAAAAATCAGAGCCTGACTTGACTTCCCAGATTGGCTTGTCTTTATAACGGCCAAAGGTAATCTTGTCAATCTCGCCAGCTCCTTTTTCCTTCGAAACAGCTTCCGCTTTTTCTTGTGAAACACCTTGATTTAGCTGATAAACGTAGATTTTATGGTCATCTTTCCCAATCAGGACAGCAAGTGCTTCTTGCTGTTTATTATGACCAAGAACGCTGTAATAAGATTCCAAGCCATTGTATAAGTCAACCTGATCAGCCTGCTCTAATCCTGCATACTGCTGAGCTAATTTTTCTCCTTCACTTTTAGCTGTTTGATAGGGTTTCATACTCAGAAACACCAGATACAGAAAGGAAACGCTGATAACCACAAACAAAATCGTCATCCCTAGACCATACTGCCACAGTAGATTATTTTTTGCTTTGTTTTGTCTTTTTTTCACTCGTCTATTTTACCATCTATTAGGCTTTATTACAAGCGAATGCAAGAATACTCTTCGAAAACCTCTTCAAACCACATCAGCTTTATCTGCAACCTCAAAGCTGTTCTTTGAGCAACCTGCGGCTAGCTTCCTAGTTTGCTCTTTGATTTTCATTGAGTATAAGAAACCAATTCTATTTCTCCCTTCAAAGCAAACCGATTTTTCTTGATTAAAACCGAGCAGGAAAAGTAAAGACAGCTCCAAAATCAACCTATTAAAAAACCTGAGCTTGACACTCAAGTTTTCGTAAGTTCTTTACTTTATAGAATCACTTTATCATCCATTCTTTTAGCCATTTTTCCTAAAAAGATAGGTAGTAAAAGGCCAATCATGACTAAAAAGAAGCCTAGATAAAGAAATGTTAGCACAAAGCCTAAATGGTCAATCAACCAGCCTGTCAGTGGGAAGAATACAATCATACTCAGGCTAAACATCATAGAGTAGACACTCAGCATGGTTGCCCTTACTTCGCTTGGGAGCCGCTCTTGCAAATCATTGTCAAAAATCGGCTGAAAAAGAGCATATAGAGCATTACTAATCAAATAAACCAAAATATAGATTAGAGGTGTTCCAAAGTAGGACAGCAGGTAGGTAACTCCAGTCAGCAGAACGAGAATAGGGAAAATCTTCAAGGCGGCATATTTCTTTCCAATCTTACTCGCTAGATAGACTGCAAGGATATTCAAGAGACTTCCAAGTAGCATAACTGCTGAAATTTGCCAACCACTTAAATCTGGTAACTGATTTTGATAGTAAAAATAAAACATGCACATGAGTGTTCCGACAATCTGAGACAAAATCATCCAGTTGAACAGCATGGGATTTCGCTCCAACTCTTCCTTAACAGTCCAAATAATCTGTTTCATAGTCACACTATCAGCTTTTTCTAGCTTGACACTGGGTTCTTTCAACATCCAAATCAGGAAAAGAACTATGATAGAAGTCGCAATCATGATATAGTAGGTCAGGTGCAATTGGCCATGGACAAAAAATCCCGCCAACACTGTCCCCAAAGACCGAGTTCCTTCTGCTACTCCTGATAGGAAACTTGAAATGGATAGGTAACGCTCCTTTAGTCCAGCCTCTACAGCCGAGTCATAGACCATCGCTGCGCTTGTGCCTGAATCAAAATTATAAGACAAGGCACTCACCGCCATTGCTAGGGCATAAATCCAAAAATTTCCCTGCCCAGCCAACATAAGAATAGAAGACACAATCCCTGCTATTCGACTTAAATAAAGATTGGTCTTATAGGAATAGCGGTCAGCTAACATTCCAGATGGAATTTCACAGAGAAGACTGGTCGTATGAAAAATACTTTCCAGAAGTCCAATCTGCCAAAGAGACATTCCGTTTTGACTGAGAAAGAGAATCCAAAAACTGGTAATTCCTAGAAATGCAAAAAACTCAACTCCAGCCATCAGGCCAATATTTTTCCGATAATTTCTTATTAACATCTTTTCTCCTTTAACAAGTGTATTATTATTTCTTTTGTCCGTCACTTGTTAATCTGTGCCTTACATGATCTCCACTCCTTTTAGAAGCATTCTTCAATGCCATTATTTTTTGTTTAATTGTTTATGAAATGATACCGGAAAATAGCTGTTCTGCGGTTTCTATTGCGAGTTTTCTCGTTTATTTTAGCACTTATGTCATCATATTACAAGAGAATATAGGAATACTCTGCGAAAACCAAATGCATTCCAGTCGCAAGTGACTTGAGTTTCTGCAGTTTTATAGTTTTCAAATTATCTTTGAGCAAATTTCTTGCAAGTCGTTTTGTTTTGTTGTAATATATTTCGTAACAACTAGAGCTTTTCTCTAAATTTTTTCTAAAAGGAGACACATCATGTCTAAAAAAGTATTATTTATCGTCGGATCACTACGCCAAGGTTCTTTCAACCACCAAATGGCCCTTGAAGCTGAGAAAGCACTTGCTGGTAAAGCGGAAGTTAGCTACCTCGATTATTCATCCCTTCCTCTCTTTAGCCAAGATTTGGAAGTTCCAACTCATCCAGCTGTAGCGGCTGCTCGTGAAGCAGTTCTAGCTGCGGATGCCATCTGGATTTTCTCTCCAGTCTACAACTTCTCTATCCCTGGTACAGTGAAAAACTTGCTTGACTGGCTATCTCGCGCCCTTGACTTGTCTGATACACGTGGTGCTTCTGCCCTTCAAGACAAGTTTGTCACCGTATCATCTGTAGCCAATGCAGGCCACGATCAACTCTTCGCTATTTACAAAGACCTCTTGCCATTTATCCGTACACAAATCATTGGTGATTTCACTGCTGCACATATCAATGACTCTGCTTGGACAGACGGAAAATTGGTTCTTGAAGAAACAGTCTTAAACTCACTTGAAAAACAAGCTCAAGACTTGGTCAATGCGATCAAGTAATACTCTTCGAAAATCTCTTCAAACCACATCAGCTCTATCTGCAACCTCAAAACAGTGTTTTGAGCAGCCTGCGGCTAGCTTCCTAGTTTGCTTTGTGATTTTCATTGACTATAACTAAACTAACCAACATAATAAAAGCGAACAAGACTACTTTTCTGACACTCAGAGGACTAGCTTGTTCGCTTTTTTCTCATTTATAAACTAAAATAGCTGATGATACATATTGTCAAATGCAAAATATCTTTTCATACTTCCTTAACAAAAACCAATTCCTGTGGCTGGGACAGGTCTTCTCGGTAAACAAATCCGGCAAAGTTCAAGCGACGTGCTTCCTCCACAGTTTGTACTTGATTTTCTATTAAAGCTGTTAGAAAGGCCCCGCGCGCTTTCTTGGAGATAGTTGAGTGAATCTTCAGCTGACCACCTTTATCCTCCATAAATTTGAAGGTCACCATTTTTTCTCTGATTTCCTTAGAAAACACAGTCTCAAACTCGGATGACAAGAGAGAGAAAATCACTTCTTCCTGCTTCAGAGCTCCATCATAGGCTGTCTTCCAATGGCTCTTCAAAGTCTTACCAGCGACTTTTAACTTCATCAAAAAGTCCAAACGGTGAGGTGCCATAGGTGACAAGGCTGGAACCACTCCATACAAAGCTGAAGTAATAAAGACATGATTTTCAAGATAGGCTTGTTCTGCCTCGGTCAGTTTGTCTCGCTTGATATGGCGATACATGAGGCCATCAAAAAGTTTCAAGGCTGGATAGTGTTGAGCAGTTTGGCTTGTTAAAGCTTGGATATTTTGAAATTCTTCCGCCGCCTTATCGGCTGATACCTTGTAAAAACTCTCCAATTGACTAACAGAATAGAGGGCCAAGGCATCAAGCACGGCCTGACTTTCTGATCTTAAAGGAGCAGCTTCAATACTTGGCAAATCTGTGTTCATTTCTTTTGCTGTTGGGATTAAAATTTTCATATTGATAGTGTAGCATATTTTTTAGCTACTACCAAGAAATTCATCTAAAAAACCTCGGCTTGACCGAGGTTTATCTGTTTATTTCGGCCATCCTAACCAGATAGCCACGAGAACAAGGGCTGTGCCAGCCAAGCTTGTTAAGATAGATAAGAATTTATCTTTTTTCTCCTTGAACTGAAAAACACCTATCTTCAAAGCAAACAATCCAAGTAGCATTGAAGCGACCATCAAATAAAACCCCATTTGTTTGTCCTCCATTAGTCTTAATTTACCTTATTAAAACATATATTTCTTAAATAAACCTTTTTTACTGAACTTTAAAGGTCTTGAGATAATTGTCTTTTCCTACTTGACCTTCAAAGTTTTTACCATTTTCTAGGTAAGGAAGGTCATCAGATACAGAGGCCTTGACCTTGTAAATCTTGCCATCAACTTTAAAGAAGTAGACGGTATCACCCTTGATAACAGCTGATTTGAGATCTGCTACCACACCCTTGATGCTTTCAGTTGTTGCATTGTCAATTTCAAGGTCATTTTTATTGGCGTACTTGCTGAGCAGCTCTTCCACTGTCGTAGCTACGATAACATTTTGGTACTCGACTGCGTCTACCAGAGCGTACTCTTTGACCAAACCCGCATTGTCCTTCAAGCCCATGATATACAGAGGCTTGTCATTGAGATTGATGAGGATTGGGAAGGTTGCCTTGTAGGATTTCTCTTGGACGGCACCTTCGGCTGATTCACGGGCCGATTCTTCGGTCGCTGAAGCCAAGCTATACTTGGTGATTTCTCCTGTCCGCATATTCTCAAGGATGAAACCAAGATTACTTTCATCCGCATTGGCCGAAGTCACACCTGTGTAGAGATAGATGTCATTACCGATAGACAAGTAATTATAGCCCTTGGTAGTCTGGGTCACGTTTTTCTTGGAAATCATGGCATTCCAGAAACCGTCTTTGTACTTGCCATTATAGTTGATTTGCTCGATGGTTTCCTCAGCTGGATAAACCCTGTCCACCCACTCTGGAACATCTGCCAAGCTGTATTCCTTGGTTTCTCCATTTGTGGCATCCAGTATAATGACTGAAACAGGACGAGGAACCGCAAGTCCAAATTGCTTTTGGTAGACTGTCGCCACATAGAAAGGATTGCCCTCATCGTCCACTTCGAAAGATGGAGTTTTGAAAATTTTGGTTGGGTACTTCAAGCGCAGGTGACGTTTGACATCACGATTAAAATACTCCGAGTCCGAATACTTGATTGGTGTCTTCAAGTCCACCAAGTCCGCATTCCCAGTTACCATGTCTACCTTGATATACTCGCCGATTCCCTTGGCCTGATTGTTAAACCATTTGATTGGGTCTGCGTATTCTAGTGGCGTAACTCGATAAGGTTTCCCATCAATCGTTAGTTGAGTATAGGTGTCTGCCGCCACGTACTGTGACACCTTATCCGTTAGGGAACCCAAGTAGCGGTCCCCAATTTTTTCAGCAGTACTTCTATCTAAGATGGGAACCTTACTGGTGTCACTCTTAGGAAATTCAGTAAACTCTTTTTCCGTAACCGTGACTACATTGGCATAATTTTTAGCCTGAAAAATGCTAGAAGTCACCAAGGAAACCAAAGCTGCCAGGAGCAGAATTCCTCCAATAGAAGCTACAAGAACTTTACCTAACCGATTGATTTTGAAACCCTCAAGATTTAAAGCAGCTTCCGCCTTGCCGTGGCGCACATGAACCGTTTTAACAAGGTTTATCCCCTTGCCAAAGCCAAATAAGACTGCCACAAGCAGCAAATGCCCACAGAGGAAAAAGAGAAATTCCCAGCTGGTCAAGTTAAGAGGTGGTAAAAAGATATACCAGGTCGTTGCGATAAAAATAAGTTCAAAGATTATCCGTTTCATTTGCTTTCCTCCTAAATGATTCGTCCTTCCAAGTGATCCAGTTCATGCTGGCATATCTGAGCTGGGAAGCCTGTCAAGGTCATGGTCTGTTCCTGCCACTTACTGTCCCGATAGGCAACCCTTATGGTTTCATAACGCTTAGTAGGTCTCACTCCTGTCAAGGACAAACATCCTTCTTCTGTCTCATAAAGGCCTTCAAAGGACAGGAGCACTGGGTTAAACATGACCACAGGAACCAAGCCCAGATTAAAGATAATTACGCGCTTCTGCACCCCTATCATATTGGCAGCCAGACCGACACAAGTCTCACGATTTGCTAAAAGCGTATCCTGCAAATCTCTGGCAAGATACAGGTCTTCCTGACTTGCCGGCTGAGAGACTTGAGATAAAAACAAAATATCCTTCACAATTTTCTTTTCCACTTCCTCACACTCCTCTTGCTTTTTACTATATTACAGCAATTATAGCACAAAAGTCTATAACTGCAAGCCCTTTCCCTCAACTGTAGCAAAAAGCCATCCGAAGATGACTTTTTTTAAATCGCATTCTTGTCAAAACCAAGTTTACGTTGAACAAACTTGACAATTTCGACAATGATAATCATTGAGAAACTTCCGCCCATAACGATTCCCCATTGTGACAAGTCTAGTTTGGTTACGTGGAAGATTCCTTCAAGCGGTTCTACGACGATTGTTGCCATAAGAAGGATGAAGGATACCAAGATAGACCAGTTAAAGGTCTTAGACTTGAATGGGCCAACTGTCAAGACTGATTGGTAGACAGATTTGACATTGTAGGCATGGAAGAGTTGAATCAAACCAAGGGTTGCAAAGGCCATCGTAAGAGCATCCGCATGAATGGCATGGTTGTCACCCACGTGAACTGGATAAAGAAGGGCAAGACCATAAACACTCATAACAATAGCTGCTTGGAGTACACCTTGATAGATGATAGAACTCATGACACCACCTGAGAAGAAGCTCGCCTTGCGTCCACGTGGTTTGTGGGTCATAACACCAGGCTCAGCAGACTCAACACCAAGAGCGATAGCTGGGAAGGTATCCGTTACCAAGTTAATCCACAAAAGATGAACTGGTTGCAAGACATCCCAACCAAACAAGGTTGATAGGAAGATAGTTAATACTTCAGCAGTATTGGCAGAAAGTAGGTACTGGATAGTCTTTTGAATATTAGAGAAGACCTTACGTCCTTCTTCAACTGCGACGATGATAGTCGCAAAGTTATCATCTGCAAGAATCATGTCAGAAGCCCCCTTAGAAACCTCTGTACCAGTGATTCCCATACCGATACCGATATCAGCTGTTTTCAGAGCTGGTGCGTCGTTGACACCGTCCCCTGTCATGGCAACGACCTTACCTTGTTTTTGCCAAGCTTTCACGATACGAACCTTGTGTTCTGGAGACACACGGGCATAAACAGAGTATTGACCTACCACTTTTTCAAATTCTTCATCTGACAGTCCATTGAGTTCAGCACCAGTTAAAACGTGGCCTTCTGTATCGTTTGCGTCAATGATTCCCAAACGTTTAGCGATGGCTTCTGCTGTGTCTTGATGGTCACCTGTAATCATAATTGGACGGATGCCAGCTTCCTTGGCTACACGAACAGCTTCAGCAGCTTCAGGACGTTCAGGGTCAATCATCCCGATCAAACCAGTGAAGATTAAATCATTTTCAAGCTCCTCAGAAGTAAGATTTTCTGGAATGCTATCGATAATCTTATAGGCACCTGCAAGGACACGCAAGGCTTGGTGAGCCATTTCAGAATTGTTGGTATGAATGAGGTTTGTAACCTTCTCATCAATTGGAGCAATATCCCCAGCCTTATCACGAAGGACACAACGTTTCAAAAGTTGGTCTGGCGCACCTTTGACTGCTACAAGGAATTTACCATCTGGCAATGGGTGAACCGTTGACATGAGCTTACGATCAGAGTCAAATGGCAACTCAGCCACACGTGGATATTTCTCTAAGAAACCTTTGACATCGTAACCCTTGTCCAAGGCATATTGGATAAAGGCTGTTTCAGTTGGGTCACCAATCAGGTTGCCTTCCACATCGATTTTAGTATCGTTTGCCAAAACAACTGAACGAAGTAGTGGCATTTCAAGACCTAGTTCAATGTCATCAGCTGAGTCATGTAGAACCGCATCATAGAAGACTTTTTCGACGGTCATCTTGTTCATAGTCAGCGTACCAGTCTTATCAGAAGCGATGATTTCAGTTGAACCGAGCGTTTCTACTGCTGGTAACTTACGAACGATAGAGTTTCGTTTAGCCAAAACTTGAGTACCAAGGGCAAGAACGATGGTTACGATAGCTGGGAGTCCTTCTGGAATGGCTGCAACGGCAAGCGCAACAGAGGTCATCAACTCACCGAGTGGATTTTTCCCTTGAATGAAGACACCCACTACAAAAGTAACAAGGGCAATAACCAAGATAGCATAGGTCAAGACCTTAGAAAGGTTGTTCAAGTTTTGTTTGAGGGGTGTATCCGTCTCATCAGCGTCTTGAAGCATGCCAGCGATATGACCAACTTCCGTGTACATACCTGTATTGACAATAACACCCATACCGCGACCATAGGTCACGTTTGAATTTTGGAAGGCCATGTTGACACGGTCACCAATACCAGCGTCTGCAGCAAGCTCGACTGACAAGTCTTTTTCAACTGGCACAGACTCACCTGTTAGGGCTGCTTCTTCAATCTTGAGAGAATTGGCTTCTAGCAAACGAAGATCCGCTGGTACCACGTCACCTGCTTCAAGAGCAACGATATCTCCAGGCACCAATTCTTTTGAATCAATCTCCGCCATGTGGCCATCACGAAGAACGCGAGCAGCTGGACTTGACATGGATTTGAGGGCTTCAATGGCCTCTTCTGCTTTTCCTTCTTGGTAAACACCAAAGGCAGCATTGATGATAACCACGGCTAGGATAATAATGGCATCTGCGATGTCTTCCCCACCAGAAGTCACAACTGACAAGATAGCCGCCGCGACTAGGATGATAATCATCAAATCCTTAAATTGCTCGATGAATTTGACCAGGATTGATCGTTTCTCGCCTTCTTCGAGTTCATTGTGACCAAATTCGGCAAGGCGTTTTTCTGCCTCGCTTGATGACAAACCTTGCTCGGTCGCATCCACAGCCTTCAAGACCTCTTCAGGACTTTGAGTGTAAAACGCTTGGCGTTTTTGTTCTTTTGACATGTGTCTCCTCCTTGACATTGTGTGCAAAACAGACTCTCTTTTTCTCATCGTATCTTTTCACGACAAACAAAAAGAGACCTGTTAATCATAACAAGTCTCGCTGTTTAAGATAGGGCCGGAAAGCATACTTTTCAGTATAAAATTCGGAATGACGACACTATCACAGGTTTCTGCCAGCTACTCCCTTGAGTAGTACTATTATACCAAATTTTGAAAAGTTTTCAAAGAGTAAAAACTGCCTTATTTGAATTTTCCCTTGAAAACCAGTATAATGGTAGAATGCTATATGACTAGAAAGGAAGTTGAATGAAGCAATCTATTTCAAATCTCAAGTTGGCGGAACGTGGGGCCATTATCAGTATTTCGACCTACCTGCTCTTATCAGCAGCGAAATTGGCAACTGGTCATCTCCTTCATTCATCCAGTTTGGTGGCCGATGGTTTTAACAACGTATCGGACATCATTGGAAATGTGGCCCTCTTGATTGGGATTCGGATGGCACGCCAGCCTGCAGACCGTGACCACCGTTTTGGTCACTGGAAGATTGAAGATTTGGCTAGCTTAATCACTTCCATCATTATGTTTTATGTTGGCTTTGATGTGCTGAGGGATACCATTCAAAAGATTCTCAGCCGGGAAGAAACGGTCATTGACCCTCTTGGTGCAACTCTGGGAATCATTTCTGCAGCGATTATGTTTGTGGTCTATCTCTACAATACTCGCCTCAGCAAGAAATCCAAGTCCAAGGCACTGAAGGCCGCTGCTAAGGACAATCTTTCTGATGCTGTTACTTCACTTGGAACTACCATCGCCATACTAGCTAGCAGTTTCAATTATCCGATTGTGGATAAACTGGTCGCTATCATCATCACTTTCTTTATTTTGAAAACTGCCTATGATATCTTCATCGAGTCTTCCTTTAGTCTTTCAGATGGTTTTGACGACCGTCTGCTTGAGGATTATCAAAAAGCCATTATGGAAATTCCCAAAATCAGCAAGCTCAAGTCCCAAAGAGGTCGCACCTACGGTAGCAATATTTACCTGGATATCACGCTGGAGATGAATCCTGACTTGTCTGTTTATGAAAGTCACGAGATTGCGGATCAGGTCGAGTCTATGCTGGAAGAGCGTTTTGGGGTCTTTGATACCGATGTCCATATCGAGCCAGCACCTATCCCTGAGGACGAAATTTTAGACAATGTATACAAAAAATTGCTGATGCGCGAGCAATTGATTGACCAGGGAAATCAACTGGAAGAACTCTTGGCTGACGATTTTGTCTATATTCGTCAAGATGGAGAACAGATGGATAAAGAGGCCTATAAAGCCGAAAAAGACTTGAATTCTGCTATCAAGGATATTCAAATCACTTCCATCAGTCAGAAAACCAAACTCATCTGCTATGAGTTAGATGGTATCGTCCATACCAGTATCTGGCGCCGTCACGAAACTTGGCAAAATGTCTTTCATCAAGAAACCAAAAAAGAATAGAGAAATCCTGTCATGAGACGGGATTTTTCTATTCTTCTAGCTATCAAATTCACTTAGATACTCATAGCGTTCGTATTTTTCAAGGAGTACTTCGTTCTTCTCATCTAGTTCTTTTTGAAGAGTCGCTAGCTTACCAAAGTCAGAGCCATTGGCCTGCATCTCCTCTTCAATAGCAGCGATACGATTTTCCAAGGCTTCAATATCACCTTCAATCCTTGCCCACTCCTGCTTTTCTTGGTAGGTCATGCGTTTCTTGTCTTCACGGACCTTGACCACTTTTTCCTTTTCGGCCTTTTGCACTTGATTGGCCATATCTGTTTCAAAGGCTTTTTCATCAAGGTAATCAGTGTAATGACCAAAGAAAGGACGAATCCTACCATCCTCAAAAGCGAGAATTTTAGTCGCTACCTTATCCAAGAAATAACGGTCGTGACTAACTGTCAAGACAGGTCCTGCAAAGCCTTGCAAGAAATTCTCCAAAACTGTAAGAGTAGCAATATCCAAGTCATTGGTCGGCTCGTCCAAGAGAAGAACATTTGGTTTTTCCAAGAGCAATTTGAGGAGATAAAGACGTTTTTTCTCTCCTCCAGACAATTTCTCAATCAAGGTTCCATGCGTCGAACGTGGGAAAAGGAACTGCTCCAGCAACTCAGCGATGGAAGTCGTAGAACCACCACTGGTCTTGACCTCCTCTGCCACTTCTTGCAGGTAATTGATCACTCGCTTACTTTCATCTAAGCCCTCAATTTGCTGAGAGAAATAGGCGATGCGAACGGTTTCTCCAATCACAACTTGCCCTGCTGTCGGCTCAAGAATGCCTGCAATTAGGTTAAGCAGGGTTGACTTCCCAACACCGTTGTCCCCAACGATTCCAATACGATCTTTAGCCTGCACCAAGAGATTAAAATCTTGCAAAATAGGCTTGTTTTCATAGGCAAAGGAAACATTCTGAAACTCGATGACTTTTTTACCAATCCGACTGGTTTCAAAGTTCATGGTTAAGTCTGTCTCAGCAGCACCACTTGAAACTTCTTTCTTCAAGTCATGGAAACGATTAATACGAGCCTGCTGCTTGGTCGCACGCGCCTGCGGTTGTCTGCGCATCCAGGCCAATTCTTGCTTATAAAGTTGTTCTTTTTTATGGAGAAGAGCCGCATCGCGCTCATCCTGTTCCGCCTTAAGGCGAACATAGTCCTGATAATTCCCCTGATATTCCGTCAAACCTGCTCGATCCAACTCGAAAATACGTGTTGACAGCGCATCTAAGAAATAACGATCGTGGGTAATAAAAAGGACGGTTTTCTTAGAATTTTTCAAAAAGAGGGTTAGCCACTCAATAGTCGCAATATCCAGATGGTTGGTTGGCTCGTCCAGCAGCAAGAGGTCGTGGTTGCCAAGTAAGACTTGCGCCAACTGAACCCGTCTTCTCAGACCACCTGACAATTCCCCAACAGGAGTTGATAAGTCCTGAATGCCCAACTTGCTGAGAACCGTCTTGACCTGACTCTCGATTTCCCAAGCTTGGAGAGAGTCCATCTCAGCCATGACCCGTTCCAGCCGTGCCTGCTTGTCCTCGCTGTAGTTGAGCATGATCAACTCGTACTCACGAATGAGCTGGATTTCCTTGAGGTCGCTTGATAGAACCGTATCCAAAACCGTCTTGCTATCATCAAAATCAGGATCCTGGGTCAAGTAGCCAATCTGGTAATCATTCTTAACTGAAAAAGGACTGACATCCCCATCAAAGCCAGAAATACCAGATAGAACATCTAAAAGAGTGGTCTTACCAGTCCCATTGACACCGATCAGACCAATTCTGTCTAGGTCATGGATGATAAAGGAAATATCCTTAAAAACGGTCTTGTCACCAACGGATTTACTTAGTTTTTCAACGATAAAATCACTCATTTTTTCTCCCTCAGGTAAGCATGGATGGCTTGTCGGTCATTTTCCAATTCTCCATCGACAATGGCATACTCAATCTCTGTTAAAATCTCTCCCAAGTCTGGCCCTGGTTGATAGCCATATTCCTTGATTAAAATACCGCCATTAATCTGAATTTCTTTCTTATCATGAATGGTCAAACTCTGGTAAGTTTCTGTGATCGCTTGTGGGTTGACTGGTTTTCCTTGAGCCTGACGAAGATTTTCAGCCTGTAAAAGCAAAGCCAAGTCAAAGCGGTAACAATCGCGCTTGCTCAATTCTCCCTTTTCACGCAGAGACAAAATAGTCAGTAAATCTTGTACCTGCTTAGCAAACTGGCGTGAAGTCTTCCAAGCCTTCAAAAATGGCTGCGCATTTTCAATCTCCAAAGCCCACAGTAGAGCTGCCCAGGCTTGTTCAGAGGATTCAAAAGTGAAATCAGTCTCTAAATCAAACAGTCTATTGAGCTTGTCCTGGCTAGCTGCCATATCAGGGAGATAGTCATAAGCTTGACTCTCAATCATAGAAGTCAAGCCCCTTCTCCAAAAGGGAGCCAGTAAGAGTTTATCAAACTCAACGAAGGTACGCTCTACAGAAATTTTCTCCAAAAGCGGTGTCAAGGTCTTCATAGCCTTAAATGTTTCTGGCTCAAGTTCAAAGCCAAGGCTGGCCTGAAAACGGAAACCACGCATAATCCGCAAAGCATCTTCATTGAAACGCTCACTAGCCACTCCAACTGCTCGCAAGACTTGCTTTTCCAAATCTTCTAAACCATGGAACAAGTCAACGATTTCCCCTGTCTCATCTAAGGCAAAGGCATTAACTGTGAAATCACGACGCTTAAGGTCCTCTTCTAGCGAACGCACAAAGGAAACCGAACTAGGTCTGCGATAGTCTACATAGACATCTTCTGTTCTGAATGTGGTTACTTCGTACTCTTCATCCCCATCTAAAACCAAGACAGTTCCGTGCTCGATTCCGATATCAGCCGTTCGCGGAAAAATCTGCTTGGTCTCTTCTGGATAAGAAGAAGTCGCAATATCCACATCATGGATAGGGCGATTAAGGAGGGCATCTCGAACAGAGCCCCCAACAAAATAGGCTTCAAAGCCCGCTTCTTTAATTTTTTCTAATACTGGTAAAGCCTTCTGAAATTCAGAAGGCATTTGCGTTAATCTCATAATAAGTGTTCTAATCCATAGACAAGCTCATGACGCTTGACAACTTCTTTAATTCCCAAATTGACCCCTGTCATGAAGGAGCTACGATCATAGGAGTCATGACGGAGGGTCAATCCTTCTCCCTGACTGCCAAAGATGACTTCCTGATGGGCTACCAAGCCTGGCAAACGAACTGAGTGGATGCGCATGCCATCAAAGTCAGCACCACGGGCACCTGCAATCAATTCTTCCTCATCAGGCGCACCTTGCTGGACTGATTCACGAACTTCTGCCATCAACTCAGCTGTTTTAATAGCTGTTCCACTCGGAGCATCCTTTTTCTTGTCATGATGGAGCTCGATAATCTCCACATTTGGGAAATATTTAGCAGCCTGCGTCGCAAATTGCATAAGCAAGACAGCACCTAGGGCAAAGTTAGGGGCAATCAAACCACCCAAATCTTGGGCATGAGAAAATGCTTTTAGTTCTGCAATTTCTTCACTAGTAAAGCCAGTCGTTCCAACTACTGGAGCAAAGCCATTTTCGAGGGCAAAACGTGTATTTTCATAGGCAACAGCTGGTGTAGTAAAGTCTACCCAGACATCCGCTTCAAAACCGGCTAAATCAGCCTTATCCTTGAAAACAGGAATTCCCTGCCATTCTGACTCAGACTCAAAAGGATCCAAAACTGCTACCAAGTCCAAATCTGGATCAGCCAAGACCATCTGACAAGCAGCCTGACCCATCTTTCCTTTAAAACCGGCAATAATTACTCGAATACTCATCTCTACTCCTATTTAAGATACAAAGGACGTGAGCTGCCCATGAAAAATAGGGAATGGCGCTGACTTTCCACGAAAGGCAAGACAGGCATCTTTTTTCAAGAGGCAGGTAGTCCGTGTTCAATTCCTAAGATACAAAGCCTGCAAAAACACAAAGTGAAAATAGAAGTTCTGATCCAGGAGTGTCTACTCCTTGGAAAAACTATCTTTTTCACACAGGGTTCCAGACGTGTTCAATTATCAAGATACAAAGGACCTTAACTACCCATGAAAAATAGGGAATGGCGCTGGCTTTCCACGAAAGGCAAGACAGGCATCTTTTTTCAAGAGGAAGCTAGTCCGTGTTCAATTGCTATGATACAAGATTTCTTAACTAGCCTAGAAACACCAACTAAATCACTGGAATATAACCCAGAGCAATACTTCCTGCTCCTAGGTGTGTCCCAATGACACTACCAAATGTAGCAAGTGAAATATCCGTACCCACTCCAGATTCAAGCAAGTGTTGACGCAATTCCTCAGCCTTTTCAGGAGCATTTCCATGAATGACAATGACCCGATATTGACCTGAAGCCGTTGTTTCCTTGATAATTTCAATTAAGCGCTTGGTTGCTTTTTTCTCAGTACGAACTTTTTCGTAAACTTCAATCACACCTTGGTCATTGAAATAAAGGATAGGTTTAATGCTTAGCAGATTGCCCAAAATCGCAGCTCCATTTGAAAGGCGTCCACCTTTAACCAAGTGATCCAAATCATCTACCATGATAAAAGCTGACGTACGACTAATTTGAATAGCTAACTTATCCTGAATAATGGCAAAATCATCGCCCTGGTCGCGCCAGTTAAAGACACTTTCAACCATGATACCCAGAGGAGCACTTGTAATCAAAGTGTCTGGGAAAGCAATAGTCAAGCCCTCATAGTCATCCACCATATACTGGATATTTTGGTAAAAACCTGAAATTCCAGAAGATAGGAAAAGCCCCAAGGCATGGGTATAGCCTTGTTCTTTAAGCGAAGTTAAAATTTCATCTAACTTGGCAATGCTTGGTTGACTGGTCTTAGGCAATTCAGAGGCCTGAGCCATTTTTGGGTAAAATTCCTCAGCAGTCAGATTGACACCTTCAACATACTCCTCACCATCAATATTGACAGGAATATCCAAGACAAACAAATCTTCTCTCTGTAAGGTCTCTGCACTGAGAAAGGCAGAAGAATCTGTGATAACAGCTAATTTCATATTAGAACTCCAAATTGATTCCTGGTAAGTCTAATGCAATTTCAGTTACTTCGTAAGTCAAACGGTTAAGCATGTTCAAACATGGACGAGCCAACGTTTCCACTTCTTCTTGGCTCAATTCACTTGGTTCATTGACAATACGGCCATCGATATGGTTTACTTGTGAGATTGTTCCACTAATGACAAACTTATCAAATACAATCATAAAGGTCAAGATGACAATCAAGGAAGTCACTTGATTTTCTTGGTCATGTTGGAGCAATTGGAAATTCACATCCACCTTGGTTTCAGGAGCTCCATTTTCATTTTCCCATTCAAAATTACGCGCATCAAAATGATACTGACTAACAAATTCTTGTTCACGTTTAAGATTCATGTCTTTCTCCCTCGGCTACAATATTATAAGCTATTGTACCATAAATTTTTATTTTCATCTAGTTTTCTAGGATTTAGTCAATCCCGATTTCAGCTCGAACTACATCAGCGATGGTATCAACATAGTAGTCCACTTCTTCTGTTGTAGGCGCTTCTGCCATAACACGCAAAAGAGGCTCTGTTCCACTTGGGCGAACAAGGATACGGCCATTGCCTGCCATTTCAGCTTCCATCTTCTCGATGATATCCTTAATAGCTGGCACTTCCATAGCCTTTTCCTTCATAGCATTTTCCACTCGAATATTGACTAATTTTTGTGGATAGATGGTTACTTCTGTAGCCAACTCTGACAAGCTCTTACCAGTTTCCTTCATGATTTTCGTCAATTGGACAGCTGATAATTGACCGTCACCTGTGGTATTGTAATCCATCAAGATCACGTGACCAGACTGTTCACCACCAAGGTTGTAGCCTGATTTTCTCATTTCTTCAACAACGTAGCGGTCGCCGACTGCAGTGACTTCCTTGTTAATGCCTTCGCGGTCCAAGGCTTTGTGGAAACCAAGGTTGGACATCACAGTCGTCACAATTGTATTTTGGACCAATTGTCCTTTCTCAGAAAGGTATTTCCCGATGATGTACATAATCTTGTCACCATCAACGATGTCGCCATTCTCATCAACCGCAATCAAACGGTCACTGTCTCCGTCAAAGGCCAAACCGATAGCTGCACCGCTTTCTTTGACCACTTCTTGAAGGGCTTCTGGATGCGTAGAACCAACATTAAGGTTAATGTTCAGCCCATCTGGTGTTTCCCCGATAACCGTCAATTGAGCACCAAGGTCTGCAAAGATTTGACGGGCACTTGTAGACGCTGCACCATTGGCTGTGTCCAAGGCAACCTTCATTCCTTCAAGTGGAGTTCCAGTTGAAACAAGGTAGCCTTCATACTTACGCAAGCCTTCTGGATAATCTACCAAAGTTCCTAAACCTTCTGCACTTGGACGAGGAAGAGTATCTTCCGCAGCATCTAGCAAGGCTTCAATTTCTGCTTCTTTTTCGTCATCTAGTTTGAAACCATCACCACCAAAGAATTTGATTCCGTTATCAAGGGCTGGGTTGTGGCTAGCAGAAATCATGACACCGGCACTTGCTCCCTCTGTTTTAACCAAATAAGCTACTGCTGGTGTTGCTAGAACACCTAGTTTATATACGTGAATTCCAACTGAGAGAAGACCTGCCACCAAGGCAGATTCTAACATTTCCCCTGAAATACGTGTATCACGTCCTACAAAAACTTTCGGTGCTTCCGTTTCATGTTGGCTGAGAACATAGCCTCCAAAACGTCCTAGCTTAAAAGCCAATTCTGGCGTTAGTTCTACGTTAGCTTCTCCACGGACTCCATCAGTCCCAAAATATTTACCCATTTTTATAAAATCCTTTTTCTATTTTTAATTCGTTTTTGAACTAGTTGCTTTCGTTGACGAAGATGTCTCCGACGAACTGCTTGTAGTTGAATTTGATGTGCTTGAACTTGGTGATACTGGTTTTGTAGTCACCTTCATTGTTGTATCAAACGGAGTAATCACTGCTGGCAAGACAACACCATTGCGGTCAATCGCCTGCAAAGGTACCGAACCACTGTAATTACCTGTTATGCGTTCGCTGGTTGGTAAAAGTGCAATAATTTTGTCAATCTTAGCTAATGTTTCCTGGTCAGTTGTAACTGAAACTCGTTCGTTTGATACGGTTACACTATCAAGTTGTAGTTTCGGATCAATCTGGCTTTGGTCAACTTGTGGCACAACAATCATCCCATCTCGCTTAACCTTCTTCCCAACTTTCACTGTAATCTTTTGAGGCGTTGCCACAGCGGTCAATCCACTTGGAAGATTTTCAATGTTCAAGGGAACTTCAATTGTTCCAACACTGGCATCCGTCAAATCAGCAGTTACCTTGAACTTACGAGTGCTCTCCTGCATTTCGCTGGCCAAGGTCACACGATTCGCCCCTGTTAATACCACTGAAACTTCAGAAGCAAATCCACTAATGAAATACTGGTCAGCATCATAGTGAATATCGATAGGAACGTTCGTGATCGTATTGGTGTAGGTTTCCGATTTGACCTGCCTTACCGTATTATTATTTTGAAAGTTGGTTGACGTTGCATAGATAAATAAGACACAAGCAAAAAAGAGAGATGAAATGATATATAGACTATTTTTTCTCATATTTCCAACCTCCTAGCAAACGGTCCTTGAAACTGACTTTTTCCTCAACAGCTGGCAAAAGAATTGTTCGTAGCTCTGCTTCAAATTCTTCAAGAGTCAAGTCATGCTTGAAAATCCCATTGTAGGTAATAGAAATACCACCTGTTTCCTCTGAGACGATGAAGGTCAAGGCATCAGATACTTCTGATAAACCGATAGCAGCCCGGTGTCTGGTCCCAAATTCCTTGGAAATCCCTGTGCTTTCTGTCAAGGGCAGATAGGCAGAGGTGACTGCAATTCGATTTTCTCTGATAATCACAGCACCATCATGTAGAGGAGTGTTGGGAATAAAAATATTGATGAGGAGTTCTGCCGAAATGTTGGCATCCAAGGGAATTCCTGTCGCTATGTATTCTTGTAAGGTCCGAACCCGTTGAATGGCAACCAGAGCACCAATCTTACGAGGGCTCATGTATTCAACTGACTTGACAAAGGCACGAATCATTTGCTCTTCTGCACTAATTTGAGTAGTAGAAAAGAAATCTGTCGCCCTTCCCAAACGTTCCAAACCAGTCCGAATCTCTGGAGAGAAGATAACAACCGCAGCAATAACCCCATAGGTGATAATCTGATTAATCAACCAAGAAATCGTTGTTAAACCAAGGATATTGGCCACAACCTGGGCTAATACAAAGATCAAGACCCCCCGTACCAAAATCATAATCTTGGTACCAGCTATCGCTTTTGTAAAACGATATAAAATATAGGTCACAATCAAAATGTCAAACAAATTGATGGCAATACTCCAAGGACTAGAAAACAAGCTAGTCCAATATTGCAGGTTGGATAATTGTTGAAAGTTCATCTGCTGTCTCCTCTCTGTCCAAACACGTTCCTTTCTATTATACCATTTTTCTGACATTTTTTTCCCTATCCTACTTCATTTTAAATTAAAGAAAAAATATGATAAAATAAACTGACTAGAAAAAACAAAGGAGAAATCATGTCTCAACTATATGATATTACCATTGTAGGTGGTGGTCCAGTCGGGCTTTTTGCAGCCTTTTATGCCCACCTACGCCAAGCCAAGGTCCAAATCATTGACTCTCTTCCCCAGCTAGGTGGACAGCCTGCTATTCTCTATCCTGAAAAGGAAATCTTAGACGTCCCAGGTTTCCCAAATCTGACTGGAGAAGAATTGACTAGCCGTCTAATCGAGCAATTAAATGGATTTGATACCCCTATTCATCTCAACGAAACGGTTCTTGAGATTGAAAAACAAGAAGAAGGATTTGCCATTACAACTTCTAAAGGAAGTCACCTGTCTAGAACAGTTATCATCGCTATGGGTGGCGGTGCCTTCAAACCACGTCCTCTGGAACTAGAAGGCGTTGAGGGCTATGAAAATATCCACTACCACGTTTCCAACATCCAGCAATATGCTGGTAAGAAAGTGGCGATTCTTGGTGGAGGAGACTCAGCAGTGGATTGGGCTTTAGCTTTTGAAAAAATCGCGCCAACTACCCTTGTCCACCGCAGAGATAATTTTCGTGCCTTGGAACATAGTGTCCAAGCCTTACAAGAATCATCTGTAGCCATTAAAACACCATTCGCCCCTAGCCAACTCCTTGGAGATGGAAAAACGCTTGATAAACTTGAAATCACAAAAGTTAAATCTGACGAAACAGAAACGATTGACCTAGACCACCTCTTTGTCAACTATGGTTTCAAATCTTCTGTCGGTAACCTTAAAAACTGGGGTCTGGACCTCAACCGCCACAAGATTATCGTCAACAGCAAACAGGAATCCAGCCAAGCAGGTATCTATGCTATCGGTGACTGCTGCTACTATGATGGAAAAATTGACCTGATTGCGACAGGACTGGGTGAAGCACCGACTGCTGTCAACAATGCCATCAACTACATTGATCCTGAACAAAAAGTACAACCAAAACACTCAACCAGTTTATAAAAAAGAACCACGAGTCACATAGGATTCGTGGTTTTATAGTTCATATACAATCTGGTTAGCTCATACCTTTCCCCTTCTTTTTCAAAAAGCAAAAATGTCCTATCAAACTGATACAGCATGTGATATAATAACAATGCCACTAACGATACGCCTTGTATTACAGATGCTAGAACTTCTCAAAATAGTACTTATCGCAGTCATCGAGAGTATCATCTCATGGCTGGTGACTCGTTGGTTATACTCAATGAAAATCAAAGAACAAACTAGGAAGCTAGCCGCAGGCTGTACTTGAGTACGGCAAGGTGAAGCTGACGTGGTTTGAATTTGATTTTCGAAGAGTATTAGACGATCACTTCGACAAGTAACCTTCCTGGTTAGTGCTATCTAACCCAGAAAAAATCCCCTTGGTATCGCAGTACCGAGGGGATTTCTGTTTTAGCACTAAAATGCTAGAACTTCTCAATTCCTCTTTATTATCTCACATGTTCTGTTCAATTGTCAAGAAAGAGGTGTTTTGTATCTTTATAACTCATCCGCTATCTTATTGATTTTTCTGAGTCTATGGTTGACACCACTTTTGGTAAGGGGGTTGCTGAGGCTATCTGCTAACTGCTGGATAGAGTAGTCTGGATGCTGAATCCGCAGCTGCGCCACTTCCTGCAAATCCACTGGCAGATTTTCTAAACCCATGATATCTTTAATTTTGCTGATGTTGTTGATGGTCTTCATGCTGGCAGAAACTGTCCGAGCGATATTAGCTGTCTCAGCATTATTTGCCCGATTGAGGTCATTACGGGTTTCTCGCAAAATCTTAACCCTCTCAAAATCATCACGCGCCTGCATGGCTCCAATGACAATCAAGAAGTCCATAATGTCTTCGGCTCGCTGGAGGTAGGTCACCGCCCCCTTCTTGCGCTCAAGCACCTTGGCATCCAGTAAAAATTGCTGGAGAAGAGAGGCAATCCCTTGCGCGTGATCTAGATAAACAGAACTGATTTCTAACTGGTACTTACCCGATTCGGGGTCACGAATACTTCCATTTGCCAAGAAAGCCCCACAGAGATAGGCACGGCCTGCTTCCTCGTCTGATAAAATCGCCTCGTCAATACCTGTTTCCAGGCCAAAGAAGGAGTCCGCCAAGTGCAAATCACTCAGCAAGTCCTGTACCTTTTCATCTGTAAAAACGGTATAGACCCGATTCTTGCGAAGATTGCTTCTCTGGTGGTGGCGGATTTCTGATTTGATTTCATAGAAATGGAGGAAGGACTCATAGAGGTGACGGGCCAGTTTGGCATTTTCTGTCACGACAGACAAGGTCAAGCCTGAAGTCGAGAGACCGATACTGCCAGACATCTTGATAATGGCAGATAATTCATGCCGGCTCAGATGATGTTGACCTAAAATTTCTTCTTTTACTGCTACTGTGAAACTCATTTTCTCACCTGTATAATCCGCATCAACTCATCCACTATCAAATCCCCATCGTGGAAGGCACCCCCATTTTCCAGACGAAGGAAGTTAGATGAAATCACACGCGGAACTTGCTTACAAAGACCAGCAAAGTCATGCTCCACCTGGACCAAGTATTCATCAAAACGGTTGGAATTCATGTATTCCTGTGGCACTTTTTCGATATTCACCAAGACAGTATCGATAAAAGGTCGGCCAAGGTGACGATGCAAGACTTCCACATGGTCGCTATCTGTAAAGTGTTCCGTCTCCCCACGTTGGGTCATGATATTGCAGACATAGGCGATTTCTGCCTTAGTTTCCAAAAGTGCCTGACCAATTTCTTTAATCACGATATTGGGCAAAATCGAGGTAAAGAGGGAACCAGGCCCTAGGACAATCATGTCACTTTCAAGAATAGTCTGCACTACTCGACGGCTAGCCAGAGGCGTATCATCGTTGAGGGTATTGGTCACATAGACATGGTCAATCATGCCTGGATGGTCTGCAATATGGCTCTCTCCAGCCACTTCTGTCCCATCCTGAAAGACTGCATGAAGGGTCAAAGGATGGTCACTTGAAGGATAAATCTTCCCAGTTGTGTGGAAAAATTTACTCAGTAACTGCATGGCATTATAGGTCGAGCCCTGCATTTCTGACAGACCTGCAATAATGAGATTTCCCAGCGGATGGCCAGCAAAGGCTCCGGCATCCTCAGAGAAGCGATACTGAAATACCTTCTCATAAAACTTAGGCATATCCGACATGGCCACAAGGACATTGCGTAAATCACCTGGCGGCGTCAACTGCTGCATATTTTTTCGGAGTTCACCTGACGAACCACCATCATCTGCCACCGTAACGATAGCAGCGATTTCCACATCTTTTTCACGCAGACTTTTTAGAATGACGGGGATCCCAGTCCCTCCACCAATCACCGTTATCTTTGGTTTTCTCATGAACGGTTTACCGTTTCCTTTCTTCGGTCTTTGTCGCGATGCCCTTCATTGACAGGCCAATTCTTGGATAAGTCCTGCGCCAGGCGTTTAGCAAAGGCCACACTACGGTGTTGTCCGCCCGTACAACCCATGGCAATGGTCAAAACAGACTTCCCTTCCTTTTGGTAACTTGGCAAAATCGGCTCAATCAAGGCCAACAAATGTTGATAGAAGTCTTCTGACTCAGGATGGTTCATGACATAATCATAAACAGGTTCATCCACACCCGTTTGGTTTCTCAGTTCTGGAAGGTAATAGGGATTTGGCAAAAAGCGCACATCAAAGACTAGGTCCGCATCAATCGGGATTCCGTATTTAAAGCCAAAAGACATGACCTCGATACGGAAAGACTGGGCTTGTTCTTGATCTGAAAACTGCTCTGCAATGGTTTTACGCAGTTCACGTGGAGTAAGTTCAGTTGTATCCACCACATTTTGACTCATATTTTTCAAAGGCGCCAAGAGCTCACGTTCCAACTTGATTCCATCCAAAATCCGACCATCTGCAGCTAGAGGGTGGCTTCGTCTGGTTTCCTTGTAACGAGCGACCAATTCCTTATCAGCTGCGTCCAAAAAGAGAATTTTAAAGTCCAATTCTTCCTTGTTTTCCAACTCATCCAAAACAGTTTGAATCTCTGAGAAGAAAGAACGGCTACGCATATCCACTACCAAGGCCAACTTATGGTCATCATCTTTAGTTTCAACCAACTGCAAAAACTTAGGCAAGAGAGCTGGCGGCATATTATCAATGGTAAAATAGCCTAAATCCTCGAAAGACTGAATGGCTACAGTTTTGCCTGCCCCACTCATCCCTGTCACAATCACCAAGTGAAGTTGTTTCTTTGTCATCTTTTTCTCCTTATATCAAAAGAAGTTTGGCAGAACCAAACTTCAACTAGCTTATCCAATCTCTGCGATGACTTCGATTTCGACTTTGACATCACGAGGAAGACGAGCTACCTCCACAGCTGAACGAGCTGGAAATTCCTCTTTAAAGGCCGTTTGGTAAACCTCATTAAAAGGAACAAAGTCGTTCATATCGCTCAAGAAGCAAGTTGTTTTGACAACATGGTCAAAGTCTGTTCCTGCTTCTGCCAAAATAGCACCAATATTTTTCAAGACTTGTTCTGTCTGTTCTTGGATCGTTTCTCCAACGATTTCCCCAGTTTCAGGAGATAGGGGAACTTGACCACTAGCAAACAAAAGATTGCCAACGATTTTTCCTTGAACATATGGTCCGATAGCCTTTGGGGCCTTATCTGTATGAATTGTTTTTGCCATTTTCTTTACCTCACAATTTTTCTAAGATTGCATCCCAGGCTTGGTCCATCCCTGCCTTGCTGACAGATGAAAAGAGGATGAAGTCATCACTTGGGTCAAAGTTTAATTTCTTTTTGATTGCTGATTCGTGCTTGTTCCATTTACCACGAGGAATCTTGTCCGCCTTGGTCGCAACGATGATAACAGGAATCTCATAATACTTGAGAAATTCGTACATCTGGACATCATCTGCTGACGGGTCGTGACGGAGGTCAACTAGACTGACTACTGCACGGAGATTTTCCCGAGTCGTTAGGTACTCCTCAATCATGCGCCCCCACTTTTCACGTTCCTTTTTAGAAACACGGGCATAGCCATAACCAGGCACATCCACAAAACGCATCTTGTCATCGATATTAAAGAAGTTGAGAAGCTGGGTTTTACCAGGTTTCCCTGAAGTTCTCGCTAGATTCTTGCGGTTCAGCATGGTGTTGATGAAGCTGGACTTACCAACATTTGAGCGCCCTGCTAGGGCAATCTCTGGCAGTTCATCCTGCGGATAGTGAGATTTATTAGCCGCACTGAGCAAGATTTCAGCATTGTGTGTATTAAGTTCCATAGTCACCTCTAGGCTGTTTCTAGGACTGGTTTATCCGTTCCATCGACAGCTTCTTTTGTGATGCGGACCAATTTCACATTTTCCTGACTCGGTACTTCAAACATAACATCTAGCATGGTTTCTTCGATGATAGAACGAAGGCCACGCGCCCCTGTCTTCCGTTCGATCGCCTTATTGGCGATTTCTTGAAGGGCTTCGTCGTCAAATTCCAACTCGACATCATCATAAGAAAGCAAGGTTTGGTATTGTTTAACCAAGGCATTTCTTGGTTCTTTCAAGATACGAACCAAGTCATCAACAGTCAATTGCTCAAGAGCTGCAAAGACAGGCAAGCGTCCAATCAACTCTGGAATAATACCGAATTTTTGAATATCTTCCGCAATGATTTCTTGCATGTATGAGCTGTTTTCATCAATCGCTTTATTATTTTGACCAAAGCCAATAACTTTCTCACCCAGACGTTGTTTGACAATTTCTTCAATACCATCAAAGGCACCACCCACGATGAAGAGAATGTTCTTGGTATCCACTTGAATCATCTCTTGTTGTGGATGTTTGCGTCCACCTTGAGGTGGTACGCTGGCGACCGTTCCCTCGATAATCTTGAGAAGGGCTTGTTGCACCCCTTCACCAGAAACGTCACGTGTGATCGATACATTTTCGCTCTTCTTGGCAATCTTGTCAATTTCATCCACGTAGATAATCCCACGCTCTGCACGTTCAATGTTAAAGTCAGCAGCCTGCAAGAGTTTGAGGAGGATATTTTCCACGTCCTCACCCACATAACCAGCCTCAGTAAGAGCTGTCGCATCCGCAATGGCAAAAGGAACATTCAAACTTCTAGCAAGGGTTTGAGCAAGGAAAGTCTTCCCTGAACCAGTTGGACCAATCATCAAAATGTTTGACTTCTGCAAATCCACATCCTCTGACTCTTCACGCGTATCGTGGAAATTGATGCGTTTGTAGTGGTTGTATACTGCTACTGCCAAGGCACGTTTGGCACGATCTTGACCGATTACATAGTGGTTCAAGATATGAAGGAGTTCAATTGGTTTTGGAACTTCTGACAAGTCTGCCAAGACTTCCTCAGCCAACTCCTCACGAATGATTTCCTGGGCTAACTCCACACATTCATTACAGATAAAAGCGTTGTTACCAGCGATTATTTTTTGTACTTCTTCTTGGCTTTTGCCACAAAATGAGCAATAAACCATCATATCATTTTTCCTATTTGTAGGCATGATTTCCTTCCGTTCTATTCTATACTGTCATTCTATCTAAAATAAGGTCATGTAAAAGGCATGAACACTATTGACCAAATTGGTAAAGGCATTTAACCAGAGCAGGACAGAGAGTCCATAGCGCTTTTTACGAAAAGCCTGTGCTCCAGCAAGCAAGCAGACCAAACACAGCATGGCTGTAAAAAAACCAAATATACTACGTTCCATTAGACTTCCTTTCTCTTGCGGTATTGGATGGTAAAATCATAAGGATTTTTCTCATCTTTGTCGTAGGATTTGCTTGAAACAGTCTCAAAAAGAGACAAATCAAACTCCTCAGGGAAATAGGTATCTCCCTCCACCCGAGCATGAATGTGAGTCACAATCACTTCGTCAAGGTAAGGTTCAAAAGCCTGAAAAATTTGCTTTCCACCGAGAATATAAAGATTCTTATCTTGATCCTGATACCAGTCGAGAACAGACTGGATATCGTAAAAAGTAACAACCCCGTCTATCTTTTCTTCAGAATTACGCGTCAAAATCAAGGTCTCCCTTTTTGGAAGCAAGCGACGCCCTATTCCATCAAAGGTCACACGCCCCATCAAGATAGCATGATTCAGAGTTGTTTCTTTGAAGTGTTGCAGTTCTGCTGGCAAATACCAAGGCAGACGATTGTCCTTACCAATCACACCCTCTTCATCCTGGGCCCAAATAGCTACGATTTTCTTAGTCATGCTTCCATCCTTTTCACTGATAGTACTATTTTATCAAAAAACTCAAAAAAAGACTGGTTTGGAATAGCTTACAGAATAGAAAAAATCTGTAAGAGGCATCCTACAGATTTTTATATGATTATTCTATTTCTTACAAACCAGGTGCTTGTCCAAGTTCTGCCGCAAGCATCCAGATTGTTTTATCAGTTTCAGTCTTAGCGTCTGAGAAGATACCGTTTGTTACATCGTCACCTTCTTCATCAGTAACATCCAAACCTTTTTGGAAAAGTTCTGACAAGTAACGGAAGATAGCAAGGACACGCTCCAAGCTTTCTTCAACATTACGGTATTCACCAGCTTCTTCTTCAATTTCACTGTTTTGAAGGAATTCTGTCAAAGTTGAGAATGGGCTACCTCCAAGTGTAATCAAGCGTTCGCTGATTTCATCCAATTGACCATCAAGAGCATCCATGTACTCATCCATTTTTGGATGCCACACAAGGAAACCACGACCACGCATGTACCAGTGTACTTGGTGCAAAGCAACGTGAGCTACATACAAATCAGCAACAGCTTGGTTCAAGACTTCCTTTGTTTTTGCCAATGCTACTGGAGCTACTTTTGTCAATGATGTTACGTCTTTTACTGCTTCTTTTTTCAATTCTACCATTTCTTTTACCTCATTCATTATTTTTTTGTAACCACTTCTTACTGATTACTCCCTTAGTATACTACTATGGAAAACCAATAGCAAGAAAAGTGTACTATCTGAGAAAAGTTGCAATAGACTGATAATTTAAGAATTTTTTAGAATAAAACACAGTCCCCTTCCACCTCTCGTAACTGCGACAAAACTAAAGAAAAAGAGGATGCAATTTTATTGCACACTCCTTTCTCAAACCTATATCTTAATACCAGACGCTGACATCAACACGACCACGAATTCCTTTTAGGTATTCAGACGAAGTATATTGCCATCCTTTTTCACCTGAATAGTGAGGATTTGTCCAATCAAGCGCATCCGTATAGGCTGCTACCCAGTTAACATGTTGCAAAATATCTGGATGATTCAAACGAGTTTGCAAAAGTTGACGGTAGCTATAAACATTCACATTTTGATAACCAGCCTGCTTCATCGTGTCCATGTACTTGTTGATGATCTTAACCCAAGTACCTGTATCACTTGGAGCTCTCTTGCTCTTATTGACATATTCCCAGTTCTCAACATCGTAGTAGATAGGGTAAGACAAATTCATATTGTATTTTTTCAAGAGTTCAATGGTCTGATTAGCATCATTCTCAGCATCAGTCTCATTTTCAGCATAAGTATAGAGATAGACGCCATAAGGAATTCCAAGACGGTTTAACTCCTTGATATTATGAGCCAATTCCTTGTCCTCAGTTCCACTATAACCCAAACGAACAATAACTCCATCTACTCCATTATCGTCGATGACTTTTTTCCAGTCACTGATACGACCATTGTGCTCACTGACATCGATGACCTTTTTAACTTGATCAGTCCCAACTTGTTCTTCACGATGGTTAAAGAAATAACGTCTACCATTTCGATGAACCCAGCCAACATTCAAGTCTTTCTTTTCTTTTAACTCACCTGAGTCAGAAAAAATATAGCGAGCATCATTCATGACTAATTCACCAGTCGCCATAGCACCACTTCCTGTCAAATAGTAGTTACCCTGCCACTCATCTTTAGCCATGTAACCCCACTTCTTGAAATAGTACCACTTGCCATCTACCTTTTGCCACTCTTGATTAGCATAAGAGCCATCCGACTTGAGATAGAAGTAAGACGAATAGGTTGGATCATAGAGCCATTCATTTTGCATCATAGCACCTTGACCATTTAGGAAATAACTTCCCTGCCACTGACTTTTAGCCATATAGCCCCACTTCTTGAAATAGTACCATTTACCTCCAACAGAGTGCCATTCTTGATTAGCATAAGAGCCATCAGACTTGAGATAAAACCAACTCTTGTAATTATTGTCATAGACCCACTCGTTTTGAGCCATATAACCACCTGATTTTAGGTAGTAATTGCCCTGCCACTCATTTTGAGCATAACGACCGTCTGACTTAATATAAAACCACGCCTTATAGTAGTTATCAAAAATCCATTCACTCTTTGCTTTGGAACCATCAGCCTTTACATAATAATCCCCCTCCCAGTGGGCAGAAGCAGTGGTCTTTACACCTGCACTCGTTTGAGTTTTATTAGAAGACTGATTTTGCTCTGAACTACTTGAAACTGTCCTTGTATCCTGCGAAGTTTTTGCTACTTCAGTTTCATTTGCAGCGACATGACTAGTTGCCAATCCTAGTAAGCAGATACTTGCTAATCCAATTTTTCCAATCTTTGTTTTCAATCTTTCCTCTCCTATAAAAAATGGAACAGACATCTGAATGCTGTTCCACCTAGCTTTTGCTACTGATTATTTTACAAAGTCAAGCAAAGCCAAGAAGCTTTCTGCTTCAAGTGACGCACCACCTACAAGGGCACCGTCAACGTCTGGGCAAGCCATGTATGAAGCAACGTTTTCAGGTTTAACAGAACCACCGTATTGAACACGAACTTTGTCTGCAACTTCTTGACCGAAGTCAGCAGCTACAACGTCACGAACAACTTTACACATTTTTTGTGCATCGTCTTGTGAAGCTGATTTACCAGTACCGATAGCCCAGATTGGCTCGTAAGCAATAACTGATGCAGCAACTTGTTCAGCTGTCAATCCAGCCAAAGCAGCAGATACTTGAGCACCTACAAATTCAGCTGCTTTACCAGCTTCGTAAGTTTCAAGTGACTCACCACAACAGATGATTGGAAGCATACCGTTCGCAAAGATTGCTTTTGCTTTTTTGTTGATATCTTCGTCAGTTTCATGGAAGTAGTCACGGCGTTCTGAGTGACCGATAACAACGTAGTCAGTACCGATTTCTTTCAAAACTTGTGGGCTAGTTTCACCAGTGAAAGCACCTGCATTTTCAAAGTAGCAGTTTTGAGCAGCAACTTTAAGGTTTGAACCTTTTGCAGCAGCAAGAACAGCTGTCAAATCAAGAGCTGGAGCAGCGATACCTGCTTCAACAAGATCTGATGAAGGAAGTTTTGATGCAACTGCTTCAACAAATGCTTTAGCTTCTTCTGGATTTTTGTTCATTTTCCAGTTACCAGCGATAAATGGTTTACGTGACATTTCACATACCTCTTTTTTCAATTTATTTTCTACTTATTTTATCACAATTATACACAGCTTGCAAATCTTACTCGGATTTCAAGCCTGCTTACATGGATTAATCCTTCCAGAGATCCATGGCATTTCGGAAATCCGCAGATACCTGTGTCAACTGAGGATTGCTGGCTTCTCTCTCTGCCCGCTTAGCCTCAATTTGAGCCACACTTTTGATACCTTCATGGCGCCAATTTCTCAAAATGGCCTGAATGTACTTCCAGTTTGCTTTTCCATTTAAAACAGCTTCACGAAGAGCCTCCTTAATCAAGTCAGTACTAGTCCCATCTTCTTTTAGAGTCTTGGTCAAATCCTCAATCTCAAAAGGCGTCAACAAGCGACCCAACTCCTGTTGGAAGGTTTCTACCAAATCCTTGAGCTGGTTTTGAGGTGTCAACTGGTCTGAACTCGATGCACTAGCTCCAAGCAAGTCATCCAAGCGTTCCAAGGCCAAACTAGCATCAAAAAGCAATTCAATTTCGCCATTTAATTCGATAGTACGGTATTGAAGCAATCCCCTTTCCGTCAGATTGGAAATAGACTGGTTGACATCTGAAATTTCCTTGCCAATCCTTTCAGCAATCTGGCTTGGCGACATTTCTTCCAAACCTGTCGTATTTTGCAAATAGAAAAATTGCCAGACCAGAAAATCGTCGCTGGAAGGAAAGAGTTCCTTAAAATGCAAGAGCAGGGCACTCGGTAAAACCAAGTTCCCTGATTTAAAAGCGTCTAAATATGTCATAATTCCTCTTATAAATACCCATATGCAGATGCATCATCTTCTATCTTTCTCCAGTCAAAAGGTGTTTCCTGATAGACCGCATAATTCACCCAGTTACTGAAAAAGAGGGCTGCAGATGAAGACCAACAAAGACAAGGTGTCTGGTTGACATCATCATCCTTAAAGTAATTTTCTGGAATATGAGGATCCAACCCTGCGTCACGATCTCGGAAATACTCTTTTGCCAAGGTATCACGGTCATACTCCAAATGCCCAAAACTATAAATTTCTCGTAAATCACGACTGGCCAAAATCGAAACCCCAACCTGTGGCCCTTCTGATAAAATCTCAAGATTGGTTTTGTTTAAGACCTCTTCCTTAGAAATCTCCGTGTGCCGTGAATGAGGGGATACATAACTATCATCAAAACCTCTAAAGAGAAGGTGCCCTTCTTTTAAGGTATCCTGAGGATAAATACCTGATAACTTACTATCCATCTGGTATTTTTCTACCCCATAGCGGAGATAAAGCCCAGCCTGAGCCCCCCAACAGATATGAAGGGTCGAATAGACATGGGTCTTGGACCACTCAAGTACCTGACTGAATTCCTCCCAATAGTCCACTTCCTCAAATGGTAAATGCTCAACTGGAGCCCCTGTGATAATCATCCCATCAAAATACTCATCCTTAACCTCTGGAAAAGTTTTGTAGAAGGTCTCCATGTGTTCTGAACGAGTTGTCTTAGAACGATGGCTCTCCATATAGAGAAAATCAATATCCAGTTGTAGGGGTGTATTGGCCAAATGGCGTAATAACTGAGTCTCTGTGACCATTTTTTGTGGCATAAGATTTAAGATTAAAATCTTCAAGGGACGGATATCTTGGTGGGCAGCACGTTGATCATCCATGACAAAGATATTCTCTGTCCTTAAAATCTCAACAGCTGGTAATTTTTTATCAATTCGAATCGGCATAACCCTCTCCTAACTGTACTCTTTCAGGAATCATTGCATGTGTTTGAAGTCAAATCTCAAACACTTAGTCCTTTTATTATACTGCAAGAAGATATAGTTTTCAATTATAGTTTTTCTCTAACTAGCTATAGTCTATTTTTATATCCTAATGTAGAGAAAACAGCCCTAAGGACTGTTTTTCATTAATAATGCATAAGAACCTTGTAATCGTAGTCACCGATTTTTTCACGGCCGTTCAATTCATCCAATTCAACAAGGAAGGCACAACCTGCCACAACACCACCAAGTTTTTCAATCATCTCGATGGTTGCCTTAACAGTTCCACCTGTCGCCAAGAGGTCGTCCACGATAAGAACACGTTGACCTGGCTTGATGGCATCCGCGTGCATAGTCAAGGTATCAACACCGTATTCTTTTTCATAGTCAGCAGAAATGACTTCACGTGGCAATTTACCTGGCTTACGAACAGGGGCAAAACCAATTCCCAACTCAAAAGCAACTGGACAACCCACGATAAATCCACGCGCTTCAGGTCCCACGATCATGTCAATTTTCTTGTCAGTAGCATACTGAACGATTTCACGAACAGCATAGCTATAAGCATTCCCATCAGCCATCAAAGGACTGATATCACGGAAGGTGATGCCTTCCTTAGGATAATTTTCAATTGTTGCAATATAATCTTTTAAATTCATCTTTTTCTTTCTTTCAAAGTTTTTACTCTCTATTATACCATATTTTCTCCGAAATATGAAAGTATAATCATTATTTACTCTCTAAGAGTCTGATCTCGCTGTTCAGTCTATCTCCCTCTCCTAGCCAGAATGACCAAAAAGCTGATAAATCATTCGATTCATCAGCTTTAAGGATAATCTGTTCATTGCAAACAAATCATATCAATTAGAAAGATTAGTCTTCTTTCTTCTTGCGAGCTACAAGACCAAATCCGCTCAATACTCCGAGAAGTCCAAGTGCTGCTAGGCTAGCATTGTCTTCTGTACCAGTATTTGGCAATTCCCGTTTAGCTTCAGCTTCTTTAGATACTGTAGCTTGTGCTTCTTGTACTGATTGTTCTGAAGTCACAGGCACTTCTGGTTTAGCTGGCTGTTCAGGCATTGCTGGAGTTGCTGGCTCTACCGGTTGTGCTGGTGTTTGAGATTGCACCTTACGGTAAACATTGCGAACATTTCCATTAGCATCTGTTTCTGTACGAACCAACTCGTAACCTTCTAATGGTTTACCTGGATGTGAACCATTTTCATCCGGAATAATCAATTCACCATTTTCATCTACATAAGTTGTTAATACTTTATCTGTAGTTGGTGTTGCTGGAGTTGAAGGTGAATATGCTCTTGTCTTTTTCTTATAGATGTGACGTACTGTTCCATCTTGATCAATGACTGTTTCTACATATTCATATTCAGGGATATCTAATACTGGAGATAACATATCGAATTCGTATCCTGGGATTTTATTTCCTTCTGTATCTCTGAAGATACCTCTTTCTTTTTTAGATGGTGTTGTTACTTTTTCGTATACATGTTCTACATCGCCGTTTGGAAGTTTGTTCGTTGTTACGAATTTGTATCCTGGAATATCTTTCTTCGGTTGTTCACCTGTTTCTGTTGTTGTTCCTGGAATTACGTTTCCTTCTTTATCCTTGAATGAAGTTGTTACTTTTTCGTATACGTGTTCTGTATCACCATTTGGTAATTTCTTCGTTTCTACGAATTTATATCCTGGGATATCTTTCTTCGGTTGTTCGCCGTCTTCTGTTGGATTTCCTGGAATTTCATTTCCTTCTTTATCCTTGAATGAAGTTTTCACTTGTTCGTAGATATGTTCAATGTCTCCATTTGGATGTGTTGTTGTTTCTACGAATCGGTATCCTGGAATGTCTTTCTTCGGTTGTTCGCCTTCTTCTTCTGGATTATTTGGAATTGAGTGTCCTGCTTTATCCGTATAGATAGTTTTCACTTTTTCATAGACATGCTCTGTATCACCATTTGGAAGTTTCTTAGTTCCTACTACTTTGTATCCTTTAATAGTCTTAGGATCTTTTGTTCCTTCTTCCGTAGTTGTTCCTGGAATTGGGTTACCTTCTTTATCCACGTGTTTAGTTGTTACTGGTTCGTAGATATGTTTAGTATTTCCTTTTTCATCCGTTTCAGTCTTAACGATTTTGTATCCTGGAATTGTTTCTGATGGGTTCTTGCCATCTTTAGATGGGATTAATTCTGTTTCTTTGCCATCTTTTCCTACGACTACAAATTTAGTGTCAGGACGTACAGTTGGTGTGTATGTTGCAGAAATTGTTCTGCCGTTCTTATCTTTACGTACAACTTCAACTGGAGTAGCTGTTCCTACGAAGTTTTCTTCTGGAGTAAATGTTACTTTACCAGTTTCATCAATTGTGTAAGTTCCTTCTCCTGGAATTGTCTTAGTCGTTGTTCCATCAGAGAATGTTGGAGCTACTGTTGTATCCACATCCCCTTTGAAGACTGGAGTATTCGATTGAGGTTTTCCTTTAGCATCTTCAGATACTACGTTTTCAGTAGTTGTTTTACCTAATACGGTTGGAGTGTAAGTAGCTGTTACTGGTGTTCCGTTTTCGTCAACACGTTTCACAGTTACACCTGTAGCTTTCCCTACAAAGTTTGCTTCTGGAGTGAAAGTTACTTTACCACTCTTATCGATTGTGTAAGTTCCTTCTCCTGGTACAACTACTTTACCTTCTGGATCTGCTCCTTCAAGAGTTGGAGCTACTTTTTCATCGATTGGTACAACCACTGTTTTACCATTTACTTTAGTAGTTCCTGGTGTAAATACTGGTGTTTCAGATTGTTTTTGACCTTTTTCACCGATAGATGTTGCATCTTTAGAACTTGGAGTTACTGGTAATACGACTGGAGTGTACTTCGCAGTTACTGGTGTTCCGTTTTTGTCTTCACGTTTGACAGTTACACCTGTTGCTTGACCTGTAAATGATTTTTCTGGAGTAAATGTTACTGTTCCTTCTTGAGAAACTGTGTAAGTTCCTTCTCCATCAATTGTTACAGAATCAACTGGGTCACCTGTTTTCGGATCTACTAATTTCGCTGGTTTATCTGATAATTCTACAGATTTTTCAACACCGTTCACAGTTGCTTTACCTGGTGTAAATACTGGTGTTCCTGTTTGAGTAGCGCCTTGAGCGTCTGTTGTTACAACATCTTTTCCTGTTGGCGTTACTGGTTTAACTGTTGGAGTATATTTCGCAGTTACTTCTGTACCATTCTTATCCGCACGTTTCACTGTTACTCCGCTAGCTTTACCTGTGAAGTTTGGTTCTGGTTTAAATGTTACAACACCATTTTCGTCTACAGTATATGTTCCTTCGTTCGGTACTACTACTTTACCTTCTTCATCAGCACCTACTAATGATGGTTTCACTGCTGGATCGATTTCAATTGTAACTTCTTCACCATTCACTGTTGTTTTACCTGGTGTAAATACAGGTGTTCCTGTTTGTGTTGCACCTTGAACATCTTCAGAAATTGAATCTTCTGATGTTGGTGTAACTGGTTTAACAACTGGTTTGTAAGTAGCTGTTGCTGGAGTTCCGTTTGTATCTACACGACGTACTTCAACCCCTTGCGCTTGTCCTGTGAAGTTTGGTTCTGGTTTAAATGTTACAACACCATTTTCGTCTACAGTATATGTTCCTTCTCCTGGTACTGTTACTGATTTTTCATCAGTTGGTTCGCCAGTTTCTGGGTCGATTAATTTAGCTGGTACAGTTGTATCGATTGGAGCTTTATCATGACCTCCTGCAAATGTCGGAGTCCCTGTTTGCTCTTTACCTTGTGCGCCTTCTGAAATAGCTGGTTTTGCAGTTGGTTTAACTGGCGTAATACTTGGTGTATAAGTTGTTGTTACAGCTGTTCCATTTGTATCTTTTGCTTGAACGGTTACTGGTTTAACTTCTCCAGTGTAAGATTTATCTGTTGGTGTAAATACTGCGACTGGATCTTTACCTTCTTCTTTAACAAGAGTGTAGGTACCTACTACATCACCTGCTGGATTTTTAGCTGGTACAGAATCTGCTGCTTGTCCATTTTCATCCAGTAATGTGTAAGTTGTTGGATCAATGGCTACTGTTTCTTCTGATTTCACTTTCGTCATTGGGTTTTCAACTTCAACAACCCCACCTTTGAATGTAACAGGGCTACTTTGAGTTTGACCTTGAATGTCAGAAGTGACTGATGGTTTAGCAGTTGGTTTAGTACCAATTACTACCGCAGTGTATTTACCTAAGGCTGGAGTACCGTTTAAGTCTTCACGTTTAACTGTTAATTCAGTACCTTTACCTACGAATCCTGGTACTGGAGTAAATGTTACTGTTCCATCTTCTGCAACTGTGTATGTTCCTTCTCCATCAATTGTTACAGTCGTTGTTTCTTGACCTGTCTTAGGATCAATTAATTTCGCTGGTTTCGTTTCATCGATAGCAACCGTTTTTTCAACACCGTTTACTTCCGCTTTACCACCAACGAAGTTTGGTTTACCACTTTGAACTTTACCTTGAACTCCTGCAGTTAACACTTCTGTACCTTCTGGAGTTGCTGGTTTAACAACTGCTGTATATTCTGCAGTTACTTTTGTTCCATTGGCATCTTGACGAACTACAGTAAATGTTTGACCTTTTCCGTGGAATTGTTTATCTGGAGTAAAGTGAACTGTTCCATCTGGATCTACTGTGTAAGTTCCTTCACCTGGAATTGTTACACTTGTTACTTCTTGACCAGTTGTTGGATCAACTAGTTTAGCTGGTGTATTGTCATCCATTGGTACTTCTACTTCTTTACCATTGATTGTTGTTTTACCAGGTGTGAATTGTGGTTTACCGCTTTGAGGTGCACCTTGGATATCTTCTGTGAATGTGTTGATACCTTCTGGAGTAACTGGTTTAACAGTTGGTGTATAAGTAGCTGTAGTTGGCGTTCCATTCGCATCTTTCGCTTGAACTGTTGCCGGTACTGGAGTACCTACGAAGTCTTTGTTAGGTGTGAATGTTACTTTACCAGTTGTTGGTTCAATAGTGTATGTACCAACTGTGTTTCCTTTAGCATCTTTTGCTGGAATTGTTGTTTCATCAGTTGGGTTTCCAGTAGCTGGATCGATTAATTTTGCTGGTTGAGTAGCATCGATCTTCATAGGAACTTTAGCATCACCTTGAGTGAATGTTGGAGTTCCTTCTTGAGGTTGTCCTTGCGCACCTTCAGTTGCTGTTGGAGTTCCTGTTGGAGATACTGGTGTAATTAATGGAGTATAAGTTGTTGTTACTGGAGTTCCATTTGTATCTTTCGCTTGGATAGTAACTGGAGCAACTTCTCCTGCGTATGTTTTGTCTGTTGGTGTGAATACTGCAGTTGGTTTACCGTCTACCACTTTAAGTGTGTAAGTACCGATAACATCTCCTGCTGGATTTTTAGCTGGTACTGATTCTGCTGGATTTCCAGTTTCATCTAATAGTTTGAATGAAGTAGTATCGATTGGTACTTCTTTTTCAACACCGTTGATAGTTGTTTTACCAGGTTTGAATGTTACTTCTTTAGATTGCTCAACACCTTGTACATCTGTTGAATCTGCTGGTGTAGCAGTTGGTGTTACACCTACGATTGTTGGAGTATAAGTTGTTTTAACTTTTGTTCCATTTTCATCTTCTGCTTGTACGTTAGCTGGTTGAACTTTACCAGTGTAAGTTTTATCTGTTGGTGTGAAGGTTACTGTATTTGTTGATGGATCAATTGTGTATTCTCCAACTTTCTTACCATTTTCATCTACAGCATCTACTGGAGTTCCTGCTGCTACTGGGTTTCCTTCTTTATCCAGAAGAACCGCTGAGTTAGCTTTGATTGCTACTGTTTTTTCAACACCTTCGATTGTTGCTTTACCAGGAGCAAATGCTACGACTCCTGATTGTACTTCACCTTGAATGTTTGAAGAATCTGCTGGAGTTGCTGTTGGTTTCACTCCTACGATTGATGGAGTATATTTTGTTTCAACTTTAGTTCCGTTGTTATCTTCTGCTTGAACTTTTGCAGGGACAACTGGACCTACATAAGCTTTATCCGTTGGTGTGAAGGTTACAACTCCTGTTGTCGCATCTACTGTGTATTCCCCAACTTTGTTTCCATCATTATCTAATGCTGGTACTGCTCCTTGAGCTTCAGTTCCATCTGCATTTAATAATTTTACCGAACCTGTCTTAATTGGCACTTCCGCATTACCTGCTGTGAATGTAGGTGTTCCTGTTTGAGTTTCACCTTGGATTCCTGTTGAAGTAGCTGGATCTGCAGTTGGTTTTACTGGTGTAACTTCTGGTGTATAAGTTGTTGTTGCAGTTGACGTTACGGCTTGTCCATCTTTATCTTGTCCAACTTGCGCTGTTAATGATACGCCAATTCCTTTTGCTTTTCCTTTAAATTGTGGTTCTGGTTGGAATGTTACTTCACCAGTTTCAGGATTAATTGTATAAGTTCCTTCACCATCTACAGTAACTGTTTTAGCATCTGTAGGAGCTTTAGTAGCTGGGTCAATTAATTTTGCAGGATTTGTTGCACTTGGTGTAATTGTTGCTTCGTTATCTTTACCTGCATCCGTTTTGAATACTGGAGTTTCTTTTTGAGCTTTCCCTTGAACGTCGATAGACGTTTTTGGTTCTGCAGTAATGTCTTTTGGAGTTACTGTAGGAATGTATACTGCATCCATTGTTTTTGTAGTAGTTGAATGTGTACCATCATTAATATTTTCAAGACCATGTTGATTTGTTAATGCAGTCCATCCAGTTGATTGACCATTTGAGTCTACTGCACGTAAGACGATACCATCCGCTTTACCAATAAAGTTAGCCTCTGGAGTAAATGTAATCTTGTCAGCTGTAACAGTATACGTACCTTGACCTGCAACTTTAAGCGTATCAACTAGATTCTCACCATCAACAATTTTCACGCCACCTTGTGCTTTATTAGTAGTTTCTGCACTGATTACATTACTTTGTTCAGTGTAGTGAATTTTACCATATGAGTTGAAAGTAGTTTTACCATTGTTAGAACCTAAGTCAGTCGCCTTTTCTCCTGAAGCATGAGTTCTGAACTCGATTCCTACTGATTGAGTTTCCCCTTGTTTACCAGTAGTTTCTTCTTTATCCCCACGTGGTGGATGAGCAACTTGGATTTGGTTATCTTCAACTTCCCCAGAGTATGCAATTCCGGCAGCTTTTTCTACTTGAGCTTCATCTTTTGCAATACGAACACGGAAGTTTACAACATCTTTACTAGTGTCGATTACTTGAGTGTTTGTAAATGTTAATTCTACTACTTGATTATTGCCATTTACTTGTACGATATCAGATTGTTCACCTTCATCGAATTTACCATTTCCATTGAAGTCGATAAATCCACGAACGTATGCTGGCGCCACTGTGTCTGTGAACTTATCATTTCCATTAGCTGAAGCGTAAAGTTTTACTTTATAAGTATTTTCTGGACCTTGGATGAATTTAACTTCTGGAGCTCCTGTATCCACATTTGTGTGTACATGTTCTTCTGAAATTAATTGATCCACACCTTCATCGCCTGTATCTTTCAAATCATCTGAATCTACTCCACGAACACGAGTACCTGGCGCAGAGTCAATATCCGCTTTAACTTTTCCTAAGAATGGTTGTTGAATTTGTTTCTTTTGTTTTGTTAAATAGTCTGTTGTTTCTGTTCTTAAGAAGTGCTCAGCCATTCCGTATGATTCTGGAAGATCTCCAAAGTCTGAGAATTTAATCCCAATCATAGAAGATTGTTGTCCAGAAGACATAATGTATAATCCTACTTCTGTTACATTGGCTGTAGATAATACTGGAGTACCTGCTCCACCATTATTACGATATCCACCGAATACTTGTGAACCTAAACCAGCAGTAGCAGCATCTGGAGTAGCAAATTTTCCACCGTTTAAGGCATTAACAAATTTTTCATCTTGCCATCTAAGGATAGCAGTTTTACCACCATTAAGATCTTTAAACTTATCAAGTGGAAGATAAGCATTTTTATTTGAACTATACCCAACAATCGCAGCTAAGTCCCATGGAGTACCGTTAGTTGTATAAATTTCAGACTCAAGAGGTCCAATATCTTCCCCAGAAGTCATAACGATACCAGGTTTTACAGCTTTACCATTATAAGTAGCAGTTACATCGAATTTAACCCCAGCTGCTTGACCGTTTTTAGGTTGACCTGCAGGGTTTGTTCCTGCGATTGTTGTCTTAGATGAACCAGTTGATAAACCAGCATTATTTGTGTGTGTATATCTATTTTGAGGATTTGCACCTAATCCTGTTGCACCATTATCAGGGTTGAATTTATTTTCTTTATCCGGTTGATATGAGCTTTCTAAATCAGTTCCTGCAACACGATTTTTGAATGTTTCAGTTGATTCAAATGGTTTTAATTCTTTAACCGTCATTGTAACAATATAACCAGGAATCAGTTCTTTTGTATATGTTGAACCGATTTGAAGTTGGTTAGATGCAGTTAGATTCGTCCATGCATTTGTATCTGCAAAGTCTAACCATTGAATTTGGTCATTTAAGTCTTTAATTTCTTTTAAGTTATCTTCTTTAGTTTTTACTTTGATATCTGATAATGAAGAATAACCATGATCTTCTAACCATTTCTTACCTGTTTCAGTGCTTGCGTCTTTAAGAGATGTTGCTTGAGTTTCATCTAAGTTAACAGCAAACTTACCGTCACGGCCGATTCCAGCATTTTTCAATTCATTGTAAACTGCAAGGATTGATTCGTTAAGGCGTTCCAATTGTGCATCTACTTGCTCTTTTGTGACACTCTTATCAGCCAATAAAGTTTTTGTTTCAGCAAGAACTGCTTGGCTTTTAGCTACTGCCGCTGTAACTGCTGCCTTGTTTTCTTCTTTGACATCTGCCTTAGCAAGCTCAGTATCAGCTAATTTGTTTGTTACATCTGCTTCTGATGAAGCTTTGTCAAGCGCTGATTTAGCTTCTGAAAGAGCTTTTTCAGTTGGAGTTGCTTTCTTTTCAGCTTCAGCTTTTGCTGCTTCTTTTTCAGCCGCTTGTTTCTTATCGAAACCAGCTGTGTTTGACTCAGTTACAACAGTACTTAATGCTGATACAGTTTCTGCTTGTGCATCTAGATCTGCTTGACTAGCATCTGCTTTTGCAAGAGTTGCTTTAGCTGTTGCCAACACTTCCTTAGCTGAGCTTACTACTGTAGCATCTGCGTATTTAGCAGTTGAAAGTTTAGACTCCAAAGTAGCAATACTTGCTTCAAGGACTGCTTTGTTTACTTTTTTTGCTTCCTCTACTTTAACTTCAGGTTTTGCTTCTGCAGCCTTTTCAATTTCTACTGTTTCAGATTTAGCATCAGTCTTTTCCTTATCATCTTGACTAGGAGCAACTGTTGTTACTTTTGTTTCAGCATGTTGTACTTCCGTTGCTGATACCGCACCATTACCTAGGAACATCAAACCAGCCGCAATTGCTACTGATGCTACTCCAAAACTATATTTACGAATACCATAACGAATGTATTTCTCCGTTCGAAAATCTTGTTGTTGCTTGCCTTTCATATAGACTAACAACCTCCTTCAATGTATATTTTTGTATGTTGATTTATAATGTTTAGACAAATAAAAAAGCCCCCCCCCCTTAAATATTTTAGCAATATTAAAGGTATAATATTTTGAGTAGGAAGAACTCAATAATTTTCAACATCTATTAAATTATAACACTATAAATTTTTTAAAACAAGTTTAATGACTCAAAACAATTACTTTTATAGATAAAAACATTCTGATATTTTTAAAATTAAACCTGAAAAAATTACACCATCCTACAATTTGCTAACTTTTATTCAAAATATCGTTTATTCGTTCCGTATTTTATTCTAAACATAAGGGCTTGAGCTAAATCAATAAACAGTTCAAAAATAAAGTTCGGATTTTTCTCTTTTTATCAAATTTATTATATAGATGATGATATTATGTAATTTACTGGTGGTGTAAATCATTCTGATATGAAGTTCTACAAAATTTTATTGTTTTTTATAATTATCCGCAAAATATATAAAATATCTAGTTCAAAAAGTATCATTTAATTTGATAAACACTTCAAGATCCAAATCTATATAATCACAAACCATTTATTGATGATCAAGGAAAGTCAAATAACAAATTAAGAAACGAGTAGCAAGCTACTTAAACTAGTGAACTAAGATTACAGTTAAAACATCTAATACTCTTCGAAAATCTCTTCAAACTGCGTCAACGTCGCCTTGCCGTATGTATGGTTACTGACTTCGTCAGTTCTATTTGCAACCTCAAAACAGTGTTTTGAGCTGACTTCGTCAGTTTTATCTGCAACCTCAAAGCTGTACTTTGAGCAGCTTGCGGCTAGTTTCCTAGTTTGCTCTTTGATTTTCATTGAGTATAAAATCAATCTCATATCTTTAACAAGTAAAAAGTGTACTATAGTGGATTGAAGTCAGACTAGTACAATACAACTTCTAAAGCATTGTTAAAAAACTTAATGTACTATTCCAGAATCCATCTATCATAATGGCTAGTTTTATCAATCAAAAAAACGAGCACTTTCGTACTCGTCCTCTTTTATAAACTACTGATTAAAGTGAGTTTACGTCAACTTTGATACCAACACCTTGAGTAGTTGTGATAGTCAAGTTTGTTACGTAAGTTCCTTTAGCTGTAGCTGGTTTTGCTTTTTGGATTGTTTCGTTGAAAGCTTTGAAGTTTTCAACCAATTTTTCAGCTTCAAATGATACTTTACCGATGATTGCTTGAACGTTACCTGCACGGTCAGCACGGTAAGTGATTTTACCACCTTTAGACTCTTCAACTGCTTTAGCAACATCCATTGTTACAGTACCAGTTTTAGGGTTTGGCATCAAGTTACGTGGTCCAAGGACACGTCCAAGACGTCCAACAAGAGCCATCATGTCAGGTGTAGCGATAACTACATCAAAGTCCAACCAACCGTCGTTGATTTTAGCAACAAGGTCATCTTCCCCAACAAAGTCTGCACCAGCAGCTTTTGCTTCTTCAGCTTTTGCACCACGTGCGAAAACAAGAACGCGTGAAGTTTTACCAGTACCGTTTGGCAATACCATTGCTCCACGGATTTGTTGGTCAGCTTTTTTAACGTCGATGTTCAAGTTGTAAGCAACTTCTACAGTTGCGTCAAATTTTGCAAAGTTAGTTTCTTTTGCAAGTGCTACAGCTTCTTCTACGCTGTATGCTTTTGTGCTGTCGATTTTCTCAAGAGCAGCACGAAGTTGTTTGCTTTTTTTAGCCATTTTCTATTCTCCTTGTAAGTGGTTCAATCGATTTTCATCTCCCACGTCACTTCTCGAAATGATGAAGTCTTGCGGGTTATATTGGGGGTGTTATTGATTAATCAACAACAGTGAATCCCATAGAACGAGCAGTACCTTCGATCATACGCATTGCAGACTCTACGTTTGCTGCGTTCAAATCTGGCATCTTAGTTTCTGCAATTTCTTGTACTTGCGCACGAGTAACTGTAGCAACTTTAGTTTTGTTAGGTGTACCTGATCCTTTTTCAACACCTGCAGCTTTTTTCAAAAGAACAGCAGCTGGTGGTGTTTTAGTGATGAAAGTAAATGATTTATCTTCGTAAACTGAGATAACAACTGGAATAATCATACCAGCTTGGTCAGCTGTACGAGCGTTGAACTCTTTTGTGAATCCCATGATGTTGATACCAGCTTGACCAAGAGCAGGTCCAACCGGTGGAGCTGGTGTAGCTTTACCAGCAGGGATTTGCAATTTTACAAGTTTTTCGACTTTTTTAGCCATTTTTAAATCCTCCTTTGTGGTTTTGGCGGTAATTAAAGATTTTTACCTCCCACAAGTATGCTTTTCACATACCCATCTATTATACACTATTTATCTAGAATTGCAAGAGAAAAGTTTATTTTTTAATCGACGTAATCTCCGCCTTCAAACCCATAGTATTCTTCCAAGCTGAGACCAGTCTCAGCAATTTCTTTGGCTTCTTTTCCGACATAACGAAGGTGCCATTCCTCAGCCATATAGCCTGTTTCCTTTTCCTTACCTTTGAGATAACGGACAACAAAGCCATAATCAGCAGCATGGTCCAAGAGCCATTGTGCCGCCTTCTCTTCTGTCACCAAATCACCATTTGTCCCAATCACATCAAAGGCCAAGCCTGTCTGGTGTTCGCTATAGCCAGGACGAGCAGAATAACGGTCGGCAGCTTCTTTCCCATCTTGATTGACATAATCTTGATAGAGCTTGGTCTGAGTCTCATAACTTCTAAAGCCACTGTAATGGTCACTGATTGGGAAACCTGCCTCTTGCATAGCTTTTATGAGTTTGACCAACTCAGCCTTGGCTGTTGGATTTTCTCCTGGATTGTAGTCTTTTGACAAAGGATAGTGTTTATTGGCTACGATGATTTCATCGTATTTCCCTTGGATACTGTAGTAGTCTCCTTTGTTAACCACTTCTGTTTTTTTCTGGGCAGCTCCTTGAGATTTACTACCGACTGTTCCATCAGCTTTGGCTGTTTGTTCTGTCTTAGCTGCGCTATCTTCATTTTTTGCTTTTTCCTGTGAACAAGCTGCTAGACTCAAGGCTAGCAAGGCTGTCAAGATAAGGTATCTTTTTTTCATTTTTACTCCTTTATTTCTAATAGTTTATCTACTTCTGATGATAAACGTTCGACTAATCTTTTAATCTCATCCGGTTTTGCTTGGCAGGTTTCTGCTGTCATTTCTTCAAAGGGAACCCACCAGACTGGCCCACGTCCCTTGAGACCGTGACCATTCATATCCCCTGTCCGTCTAGGAAACAAATGCCAATGAAGATGAGCATCGCCATTTCCTAGCAGTTCGATATTCATTTTCTCAGCAGCAAAGGCCTTAGCAACTGCCTCTTGAACTAAACTCATTTCTTCTAGAAAACGGAGTCTAGTTTCCTTTTTCAAATGGTGCAATTCAGTAACATGTTCCTTGGCTAGAAAGAGACTATAGCCTGCAAAATACTGATGGTCTCCAATCACAAGATAGCCTGTTTCCAATTCTTTGACAAAGTAGGGATTCTCTCCAGCTTTGATGAGTTCGATTCTCTGACAGATTAAGCACATTCTATGATACCTCCTCGCTCTTGAGATAGGCATCAACCATACGTTCCGTTGCGACCACCGAGTCAATATGAGTACGCTCATAAGAATGGCTAGACTCAATACCAGCACCGAGAAGAGCATGTTTGACCTCTGCCCCTGCAGACATAGCCGCTGAAGCATCCGATCCATAAAATGGATAGATATCCAACTTAAATGGAATTTCTTGTTCTTTCGCCAAAGCCACCAAGTGTTGACGGAAGTCATAGTGATAAGGACCTGAAGCATCCTTGACGCAGATAGACACTGTATATTCATCTGTCTGCTGGTCATCGCCCATAGCTCCCATATCCACAGCCAGATATTCTACTACCTGAGTAGGAATATTAGAATTAGCACCATGTCCCACTTCTTCAAAGACTGAAAAAGCAAAATGGGTTGTAACTGGCAATTCAATCTTCTCTTCCTTATAAATACGAAGCAGGTTGAGCAAAATCGCTGCGCTGACCTTGTCATCCAAATGACGAGACTTGATAAAACCTGTCTCTGTCACGACAGTTCGTGGGTCAAAACTGATAAAATCACCGACTTCAATCCCAAGAGCACGAGTTTCTTTTTCATTGCTTACTTTTGCATCCAAACGCACTTCCATATTGTCCTGAGTGCGTTCTGCAGTTCCTGCATCCTTGTAAACATGGCAAGAAGTTTGGTGGATAAGGATGGTTCCTGATACTTTTTCACCTGTACTAGCCACATGAACAGTACAGTTTTCTCCCTCAATCATATTCCAAGGAAAACCACCGATACGGTCCAATTTAAGACGGCCGTCTGGTTTGACAGCACGGACAATAGCACCCAGCGTATCCACATGGGCAGTCACATAGCGTTGTTGCTCATCATTTTGACCTTTGATGGTCACATCGACACCACCCTTGGCTGTACGAACTGGCTGGTAACCAAAACCTTCTAAAGTCTTGACTAAATAGTTTGAAATCTCACGAGTGAAGCCTGTTGGCGACGCAATGGCTGTCAGTTCTTTGATATATTCTACTGTTTGATTCATTCCTTCACCTCTTTTGCTACCTATTATAACACATTTATCATCGGATAAAAAAAGAAAATCACTCCTGTAGACTTGGCTACAAAAGTGATTTTATACTCAATGAAAATCAAAGAGCAAACTAGGAAACTAGCCGCAGGTTGCTCAAAACACTGTTTTGAGGTTGTAGATGGAACTGACGTAGTCAGTATCCTACACATACGACAAGGCGACGTTGACGCGGTTTGAAGAGATTTTCGAAGAGTATTAGTGATTATTCCATTTCAAAAACATCACTTTCTTGCTTGTTTGGTAGAACCAATGAGAGCAAGATTCCGACAACGGCTGGTACCAACCATGGGAGTGATGCCTTGGCAAAAGGAAGAGCGCTGACAAGATTTGCAAGAAACTCAACCTTAAATGAGCTTCCTAGTACGCTTGCAATGGCAATAGCTGTAACGACTGCAATTGTCAACTGCATACCTGGTTTTGAAAGAGCCACAAATTTGTTGACAATGACAATCATGACGATGGCAATCGTGATTGGATACAAGATAACTAGTACAGGAATTGAGTACTTAATAATCGCATCAAGACCCAAATTGGCAATAGCAAATCCAATCAAGGTAAAGGCTGTCGCATAAACCTTGTAGCTGATTTGTGGGAAGCGCTCATTAAAGAACTCAGCTGTCGACACAATCAGACCAACTGTTGTTGTGAAGCAGGTTACAGTAACCATAGCTGCAAGGAAGAGTTGAGCTGTTGAACCAAAGATTTCTTGAGTGGCTTGTGACAAGATGTAAACACCTGGTGTTCCACCCTTCATCGCTTCAGCAGGTACTGGGAAATGATTTCCAAGGAAACCTAAACCGATGTAAAGAGCGCTGAAAGCAAGGGCAACAACGATACCAACAACCCAAATAGTCGAAATGTATTCTTTTTTACTTGAAAATCCAAGCTGTTTCAAGGTTTGAACTGCGATTACGCTAAAGGCAACTGAGGCAAGGGCATCCAAAGTATTGTAACCTTCTAGGAATCCTGTACCAAAAGCAGAAGCTTGATAAGCAGCTGAAGCAGCTTGAGGACTTGTTCCACCGTATTTGAAAGCTCCTAGAACAACCAAAATGACAATCAAAATCGCAAAGACTGGCGTTAAGATACGGCCGATGCGGTCTAAGATTTTTGATGGATTAAGCGAAATCAAATAGGCTGCCGCAAAATACAGAACCGTAAAGACAATCAAGCCAAGACCTTTATTTGCATCCGACAAAAGGGGGCTAATCCCCACTTCGTAAGCTGTTGTAGCGGTACGTGGGATGGCAAAGAATGGACCGATTGACAAGTAAAGAACTGAGAGGTAGAGAGTCGCAAACCAAGGCGCTACCTTTGTTGAAATCTCGTGAATATATCCTTTAGGATTGAGCGTTCCAATAATAAGGGTCAAGACGGCGATACCAACGCCTGAAAAGACAAAACCTGCGATGGCAGGAAGAAAATGTTCCCCAGATAGAGCACCTAGAGAAGGCGGAAAAATCAAGTTCCCCGCACCAAAAAATATTCCGAACAGGAGTAAACCTGTTAGGGCACCTTTTTTAGCCATGAAAATCTCCTTCATATTTATAAAATACTGACTTAGTATATCATGAATAAGAGTATGAAAAAAGTATCACGAAGTAAATATTGAATGTTTTCAAGATTCTCAAAAATGAGAATTGTCTAAAAATAAAATTCTCCTACCCAGTCCACACCAAGTAGGAGAAAGTCTACTGTTTACAGTTCTTCAAAGGCCAACATGCCACCTTGAACATTGACAACTTCATAACCCTGTTCAGCTAGAAATTGACAAGCACGCGCCGATCTCATTCCAGATTTGCAAATAACATAATGTAACTGCTCCTTGTCCAACTGATCAAAGGTATCAGCCAATTGACTAAGCGGTAGGTTGAGGGCACCTTCTAGATGAAGAGCTTCAAACTCATCCACTTCTCTCACATCCACTAGAGAAAGTTGGTCGTTTTGGTAAAGCTGGTAAAATGCGTCAAAGGAAATTTCTTTCATTCTTTTTCTCCTAATACTCTTCGAAAATCTCTTCAAACCACGTCAGCGTCGCCTTACCGTAGGTATGGTTACTGACTTCGTCAGTTCTATCCACAACCTCAAAGCTGTACTTTGAGCAGCCTGCGGCTAGCTTCCTAGTTTGTTCTTTGCTTTTCATTGACTATAAAATGGTTTTAATTCTTTTTTTCAAATCTGGCACCACTTCTGCCTCAAACCAAGGATTTTTAGCCATCCAGATTTGATTTCGAGGTGAGGGGTGAACTAAAGGAAAATAGTCTGGCAGATAATCTTTATAGTGTTTTACTCTTTCTGTCACCTTGCCACTAACTTTCTCATGTAAATAGTAGGCTTGGGCATACTGTCCAATCAAGAGGGTCAATTGGATATCTGGTAATTCTTGCAAGAGTTGCGGATGCCATTTTTCTGCAAAACCAGTTCTCGGTGGCAGGTCGCCCGACTTGCCATGCCCTGGAAAGTAGAAATCCATAGGCAAAACAGCAAAATAACCTGAATTGTAAAAAGTATCTTCATCCACACCTAGCCAGTCTCGCAAGCGGTCGCCACTTTTGTCCTTCCAATAAAGGCCTGCCTCTTGGGTTTTAAGTCCCGGTGCCTGACCGACAATATTGATGCGAGCAGTCTTTGGCGCCGCAAAGAGAGGTTCAATGCCACGCTCTGTATAGCTGGCATTCTGCGGATCCGCCATAATAGCCTGCTTGATTCTTTCGATTTGAGACATCTATTTTCCCTCCAAAAAGAAGTCCAAGCATTACATCTCAGACTTCTATCGTTTTATTTGATCAATTCATAAATAGCTTCGGCATAGATTGCTGCTGCTCGGAAGAGATCGTCCAAGGCGATAAATTCATTGGCTTGGTGCATGGTGTCGATTGAGTCTGGGAACATGGCACCATAGGCAACTCCGCGTTCCAGCAAGCGACCAAAGGTACCACCACCGATAACTTGTTCATGACCTTGAAGACCAGTTTGTTTTTCATAAACATTCAACAAGGTTTGCACAAGCGGATCTTCCATTGGCACATAGTGAGGAGTGTGACCGTGTTCAGAAAGGCTAACAGAAGCAACTGGCAAGTTTTCAAGGATTGACTTGATCTGCTCTGGACTTGTTCCTTTTGGATAGCGGATATTAAGGGCAATGGTATTATCAGCGCTTGTTTCATCAAAGCGGAAGACACCGGCATTCATAGAAAGGGCACCCATCTTTTCATCCACATGAGCAATTTTGAGATTTTCACCCTCATGGTCGTTCAAAAGAATTTTTCCAGCGATATCGAGGTAATCTTTAGCTGGTCCAGCAAAGTCGAATTGGCTAAGGAAGAGGGCAAGGTAAGTCGCACCATTGACACCTGAAGCAGGCATAGCACCATGGGCTGATTTACCAATGATGGTCACCTTGTATTGACCAGCTTCTTCTTGAATTTCCCCTCTGAGTTTGTGTTCTGCAACAAAGGCATCTAGTTTAGCTTGCAAGTCAGCCAAATCACCTGAAACGACTGCTGTTGCTGATTCAGGCACCATGTTTTCGCGTAAACCACCTGTGAAGCTGTGAAGACGGGCAGCACCTGTATTTTCACCGGCAAAGTGAAGGTATTCTGTGATGTTTCCTTTTTCACCATTGATGATAGGGAATTCAGCGTCTGGAGAGAAACCGAAGTCTGGTTTCGCAAGTCCTACGTGCTCGAAGTAGTAGTCCATATCTGCCCAGCCTGATTCTTCATCTGTTCCGACGATGAAACGAACCTTCTTAGAAGTTGGAAGGCCCAATTCTTTGATGATTTTCAAACCATAGTAACAAGCTGTTGTAGGTCCCTTATCGTCCGAAGCCCCACGCGCATAAAGGCGACCGTCTTTGATAGTTGGTGTGTAAGGGTCTGTGTCCCAACCGCTACCAGCTGGCACCACGTCCATGTGGGCAAAGATTCCGAGAACTTCTTCTCCTTCACCAAACTCAAAATGTCCTGCGTAGTTATCAACATTTTTAGTTGGGTAACCATCTCGATCTGCGATTTCAAGGAATTTTTCCAAGGCTTTGACTGGCCCAGGTCCAAATGGATGTTCAGCATCCGCCTTGCTGTCATCACGTTCTGAGTTGATTTCCAAAAGGCTAAACAAGTCAGCCAAGAGGTCTTCTTTACGTTTTTCTACTTCTGCTGTAAAATCAATTGCTGTCATTTTTTTCTTCTTTCTATCTTTTCTCGATGATTTCATCTACTGGCAAGCGGTAGCTTGGTTCCAATTTTTCGTCTGTGTAACCCACTGTAATCAAGAGTTCTGGGCGGAAACGGTCTTCAATTTCCAAAACTCCATTAACTTTTGATTTGTCAAATCCAAGAATCAGATTTGATCCGATTCCTTGGTCTGTTAATGCAAGAACTAAATTCATGGCAACCAAACCTGCATTGAGGGCTAGGTAGTCGCTGACCTATTGTTCACTGTAACGTGCAAATTCAGCTGGCAAATTCTTCATAAAATATTGAAGTTGCTCTTCTGAGAAATTGTTAGCACCACCAACTCGGGCAATCTTGCGAGCACGTTTGGCCAAATCTGTATCTGTAAACAAGGCAATGGTTACAGGTGCTGATGATACCTGCTCAAAGTTTGAACCATAAGCTAATTTTGCCAGTTCGGCATTTTTCTCACGTACCACCACAAATTTCCAAGGCTGGCTGTTGTGGGCGCTTGGTGCCAAGGTTGCGATTTCGATAGCCGTACGCACATCTTTGGGATCAACAGGCTTATCAGTGAAATGCTTGGTCGCATGACGTTTTTTATTTAATTCAAGAAATTTCATAATCGATTTCCTTTTCTAATTCTACTGCTTCCATTCTACCATAATTTGAAAGAGGTTGCAGAGATTTTTCATAGAAACAAACTGGAACAAGGATGAGCAGCACATCATTCAAATCAGGAATCCATTCATCAAGTTCCAACTATTTTTCAGAGGGTTAACGAAACTAGTCTACCTTATATTCTAGCTTTATAGCCTCCAAGAAATCTTTCACATCCTCTACATACCCATGCTTTTCTATTAAGCTTGCTAATAGTTCCAGATTGTGCCCCTGATAGTTGTCTTCTCTTCGCAGTTCGTCATACATTTCGATAAAGGGAAGCCCCTTGGATTTGGCCAATTCCAACTCCGCTTCATAGTCATAAGCGACTTTACGAAATAGGATATTTACCAATTCCCCATCTTCAACTTCTATCACGACATACTGGGCACGGTGATTTTTTAACGCCTCCCAGTTAAAATAGGGCATGCCAATCGACCCTGGATTGATGATTTGTTGCCCTTGACTGCCATAACGAAGCAACTGCTTGTGAACATGACCATATACTGCCACGTCAACTTCATCATCTAGCAGTTGGTCAAATTTCTCTGTATCATTCTCAACTAGCAAGTCACTACCATAGTTCTTATTTGGCAAATTATGAGATATAGAAAAGCGCAATCCGTCAATTTCTTTCTTTTCCAGCAAAGGCAAACTTCGTAGCCAGGCAATCGTTGCAGGATCCATTCGCTCCATCAAAAACTGAGTCATGCGCATTGACTGGATTTCCTGTGGGTCTTCTAAGCCATATTGCCCATCTAAAGTCTCAAGGACACAATCATCCCAATTGCCTCGAACACTAGCTGTGATAGGAAGGCCCTTTAGCAGGGCGACCAAGTCATTTGCGCCTGGACCAGGAAGAAAAATATCTCCCAGAAGCCAGTATTCACTGACTCCTTGATTTTTAGCATCTGCAATCACTGCTTCTAAAGCCGTCGCATTTCCATGAATATCTGATAAAATTGCGATTTTATGGTTCATTGTGGTTTCCTTCCGTTTGGTAATCTACTCTTTCTTCTGCCACTTGAAGCAAAGCTTCTGCCTCCTGCGGGTTCAACTTCCTCTGCACAGCCTCTGCAACTGCTCTTGGTACCCCAACTTCGACAATATCATCCACACTGGCTTCCTTGATTTTGGTCAGAGACTTGAAATGCTTCATAAGATTCTGCTTGCGTTTAGGTCCTAGACCCTCAATCCCATCCAATTGTGATGAAAAGGAGTTTTTGGAGCGCAGTTGGCGATGGAAAGTGATGGCAAAGCGGTGCACCTCATCCTGAATGCGTTGGAGGAGGAAAAATTCCTGAGAATTGCGAGACAACTCCACCACCTCAAGCGGATCTCCAAAGAGCAATTCATGGGTTTGGTGCTTGTCATTCTTTTGCAGACCTGCAATTGGGATATCCAAGCCCAGCTCCTCTTGGATGACTTGCTTAGCGATATTGACTTGCCCTTGTCCTCCATCAATCACAATCAAATCTGGCGGAGTCAAACCTTCTCGTTGTACTCGACCATAGCGCCTGCGAATGACTTCTCTCATACTGGCATAGTCGTCTGGTCCAACGACAGTCTTGATTTTATACTTACGGTAATCCTTCTTACTGGGTTTGCCGTTGACAAAGACCACCATAGCTGAAACCGGACTAGTTCCCATGATATTGGAGTTATCGAAGGACTCGATGCGAACTGGAGTCGGAATTTGGAGCAGACGTCCTAGATTTTCAATAGCTCCTTGTGTCTTTTCGACAGATTTCTCCAGCAGGTTGAATTTCTGCTCTAGGCTGACTCGAGCATTCTTTATAGCCAAATTGACCAGTTGCTTTTTCTCTCCACGCTGGGGTTTGAGAATTTTGGAATCCACCAAGGCCTTGACGGCTTCTTCGTCAATATCCTGCGGAATCAGTACCTCATTGGGAACTAGATGAGATTTTTCTTGATAGAATTGTCCCACATAGGTTAGAAAGTCCTCATCCGGATCATTGTAATAGGGGAAAAGATTGACATCGCGCTCAATGAGTTTTCCCTGACGAACAAAGAAAACCTGAACACACATCCAGCCCTTGTCCACATAGTAGCCAAAAACATCGCGATTTTGGAGATCCTTGGCCATGACCCGTTGCTTGGTTCGAAGTGTTCCAATAGCCTGAATCAGGTCACGGTATTCCGCCGCACGTTCAAATTCCATAGTCTGGGCTGCCGCTACCATTTTTCCCTTAAGCTCATCGATGATTTTGTCATCCTGCCCTTTCAGAAAATCAGAGACCTCCTGAGACATGGACTTGAAATATGCCTCATCTTTCTTACAGACGGTGTGGGCCATGCATTGACCGATATGGTAGTAAAAACAGACCTTAGAGGGCGGATTGGTACACTTGCGAAAAGGGAAAATCCGATCCAGCAGTCGCTTGATTTCATTGGCTGCCCCCACATCTGGATAAGGTCCAAAATAGAGACCTCCGTCCTTCTTGACCTGTCGGGTAATAATCAAACGAGGATAGCGTTCATTGGTGATTTTGATGAAGGGATAGGACTTATCGTCCTTGAGCATAATATTGTATTTAGGCTTATTTTCCTTGATTAGATTGATTTCTAGGAGAAGTGCCTCAATATTGGACTCCGTAACGATAAATTCAAAATCCACAATTTCAGACACCAAGGCCTCTGTCTTGGTATCATGACTTCCACGGAAATAGGACCTCACGCGGTTACGCAGATTTTTAGCCTTTCCTACATAGATAATGGTGCCGTTTTTATCCTTGTGAATATAGCAACCAGGGCTGGTCGGCAAGAGCTCTAGTTTTGATTTAATCAAGTTGTTCATAGTTCCATTATAGCAAAAAAGTAGGGAAAGATAGTCCCCTACTCATTGCTCTCATATAATTTTCGAAGGTTTGCAACATCCTCTTCCTGAATACCATAAAAGGAACCTGCCGGTTGCATCACAGACTTCTCATCTGTATGGCCCAAGCCAATCGCATGCCCCAACTCATGTTCTACTGTATGGACAATGCGCTCATAAGAATAACCATAGTCTGGATTGGACAGATAATAATGATTCAACCGCACCGTGACAGACAAGAATTGACCCGTCAAGAGATTGGTCTGACTTTCCGCCTCTCCTGCCACAGGAGTGTTTCCGTTGTTCATCTCAGTAGCCATAATATCTGCCTTGCTGGCCTCAGTCACGAGCTCAAAATTAAAAGCACCCGTTTGATTCCAATTCTGGATTGCTTCTACATAAGCCTCTTGAAAGCGTGAATCCATCTGCGGATCTAGGTAAATACGAGCTGAAGCCTGCGGCCACCTTCCTTCAGAGTGTTGATGGCTATCTGTCTGGTTCAACTTAGGCAGTTGCCCTGTTTTTCCCCATTGGTCGATACTTTGTTGACCAATCTTTACCGACCGCTCTGCTTGCTTTAGCGCTTCTTGAAAATCCCCATTCAGATACCAGAGAAGACCGAAAGCAAGCGCACATAAGAGCACAACTATCCAAACCAGGCGCCAAAACAAACGCCACACAAAAGAAAAGAAAGCCCCTATCAAACAAAAAAGCCAGCGCATGTCTCTCCACCTTTCTAGCAAATAAAGTCTATTTTACTAAAACAAGCTGAAAGAAAACTAAATACTGACTTTTTCATCTTAACGTCCTACTATTTTTTTGAATAACTGAATAGCTTTGTATTTTAAAGGCGATGGATGGTAACGGAAAGTACCTGCTTTGCGTACAATATAGCCATTAAAATTCTGTTTAAAACGCAAAACACCATCACTTCCATCAAAAATCCCTTGAATCCCTAGGAAGTTGTATTTAGGTATTCCACGTTTTATACTTTCCAACATAATATATTTTTGAAGCAGTGCAGGGGCATAGAACTTATTAAATTCAGTGTAGGAACCACTAAAGAGGTAAGTCGTTTCCTGAGGCATATAAACAAATAAACTCCCAGCTAAAACAATATCTTCTTCCCCATATTTTTCAATCAAGTCTCGCGCTTCTGCTTTTCGAACTTCAAACGTTTCAAATTGACTAGAATATTCTCTCAGTTGATTTTGTTTTTTCTCAGAATGAGGATTTTTACTCAAATCAAGTCGCAACTTGTCCAAGATTTCTTCTAGTTTACTTTGTTCACCTTGCAATTTGCTCATATAGTCCGAAAAATTCAAGCTTGCTATGAGAAACTCCGCTTGTTCTCCAAATGAATCATAAAAGTGCTCATAATATTCTAAACTTTTATCACTATATTCTCTACGCTCAGAGGTTTCTTTTGTTATATTCTTAAAAATCGATAGTTCTTCACGTTTTAACTTTTTCAACCGAATGCCAAACGTTTCAGCCTTTTTCACCAAAGGTTTCCCTTTTTTACTAAAACTTTTAAGCAAATTCTTTTCAGTTAATTCAGTCAAATCTTTATAGTATAACCAATCTGGTTCTCCACCTGGATAACCTCTTGTCAATCCATCAAATTGATAACCTAAATCAGTCAAATCTTGAATAATACTTTTTTTCTCAGTATCTATTGGATTACCTTCACCATCAAAAGTTTGATAAGTTTCATAAGGTTTTACAAGCAACTCTAATACACCATTTTGCTTGGCATATTCTTTTAACTCCGCATAAAAAACTGGAAGAGCCTCTTGTTGGGTATAAATCGGCCCCGAATTGATCTCCATATGTAGGCCACCCAGCATGGGCAAGCTATAAACCAGAGCTGCAACTTGAATTTCTCCTTCTTGTTTCAAAGCAAGATAAACAATTCGAGCCCCTCTTTTTTCTAACAAGTCCCCCATTTGAACAGATTGCATAAAGGAACGAGAAGAAACCTGATCAGAATAAGCCTGAAACTCTTCTTTCGTGAGTGTAATTAGTGCCATATACTTACTTTCTATGTTTTTTTCTTAATGTTTTACGGCAATCAAGAGCAAGTCTTAACAGAGGATAGAGAGGATGGGTAGGCATTGTAAATTCACCCAAGTATTCTTCAATCGTTGGATTAAAATTAGCTTTAAAACGATAGAGTCCACCATCTAAAGCATTCTCGACGCCTCCTAAATTTTGCCATAAAATGCCACGTTCAAAGGAATATCGAGCTGTCTCATACCAAGTCAAAATAGGAGCTTTATAACGTCTAAAATCTTCATCCATTCCTGCGTATAGATTGACAGAAGTTTGTCCGAATTCTAAAGTCAAGGTAGCTGCTAAGGGAACTCTTGCTTGACCTGCATCCATATATTCCTGCAGGAAAGTCAATTCCTCTAACAAACGTTCTTTTTCCTTCTTCTGCGCTTCTACTTTTGAAGTTCGAGTCGACTCAGTAAACGTCTCTTCCAAGACTCTGTTTTTCGCTAACTGTTCTTCTAATTCTTGCGAACGTTTAGAGACATCCAAGGTTGCCAACGTGATGTAGGCCTTGTCCTTAAAATTATCTAACAACTTTTTATAATAGGCTTCATTCCTCAAATGAATCTCTTTCCGCTTCTCGGTTTTTTTCATCAAAAAGGAAAAGGACTCCAATAATTCAGTTCCACCAAATTGAATCTCTACACCCTTATTCCGTGCTGTTCGAATAGCCTGTTTTGTTGACTTAGAAAGTTTAGCTTCTTCAAAATTTTCCTTGTATATTTTCGCCTGAATACGAGGCTGAATGGTGTCCCCCATTTCCTCCGTTTTTCCTGACCACCTTACTCCCATTTGTTGCAAACTATCAATAATAGCCAGATTTTCAGGATATTCTGTCTTTTCCTGATTGATTAAACTTTGAGACAGGCAAATACTTGGATCAAAAGTCACAAAAATCGCTCTCCTGCTACGAGCATAAGACTTAATGGACTGAATGACAAAACTCAAGAGTTCCGTATCCCCATAATCCAATATAGGTCCTCTTGGGATGTAAAACATTTTATAGCCTAGCGGAAGACTTCTAATCAAAATACTAGCTGTCGCCAATAATTTTTCTTCCCTGTAGACACCAAACTTCTCATGTTCCCAATCAGACTTAACTTCCTCCCAAGCACTACTTTGTAATACATTGGCTAATTCATGGTCTTTGACAAACTGATCATATTCTAATGTGGGAATGCCAATTTGATAACGGTACATTTCCTACTCTCTTTCCTCCAGTATCTTATTACTATTCTACTACTTTCGTTTGAAAAGTCTAGTGAAAACATATTTTATTTTAGTTCTCCCCCTATGCTGAAGTTCAAACTAAGTCAATCTCTCTTCTAATTTGAAATCAATTGGTAGGGTTGCTAAGAACCGTTCCAATTGTTTTTCCCAGTAGTACCACTCGTGAGTGCCATCGCTATGACTATATACCACATCAAATCCCAGTTTTTTGAGATTTTTCACTGTGAGATTATTGGCCTCGTACAAGAAATCCTGCTCGCCACACCAAGCCCAGAGCTTGGTCTTTTTATCCGATTTTTTAGCCAAACTTTCAAGAGAATAAGGGCTGGCTGTCCAATCCTTAATCTCCCCAAACACACCTCTCCAATAAGCTGGTGTTCCCAAATTTTGGCTTTCAGGAGAAAAATCTTGAAAGCTAAGGGCGCCTGAAAAACTAGCTGCGTGAGAAAAACGATTTGTTGCAAGAGCCAATTTGAAACAGCCATAGCCTCCCATAGAAAGACCAGCGATAAAGGTCTTTTCACGCTTACTAGTCATATTAGGGAAGAAACGTTTCAGAACCTGTGGCAATTCCTCTGCTAGAGCTGTGTAATAGTCAAAACCATACTGGGTATCGGTATACCAACCATTGCTGGTATTGGGCATGACGACGATAAGATTAGTTCCACGAAGCAAACGTTCTACATTGGTCCGCTTGAGCCAGCTATTATGATTACCAGACATCCCGTGCAAGAGGTACAAGACGGGAATATCTTTACACTCTGGATTTTCCACTCGATTGGCATCAGGGTAGAGGACATTCACCCCCCACTCCATATCCAAAACTTGTGAGTAATACTCAATTTTCATTACTGCCATAATTTTTTCCTCTATTTTCCGATAAGAAAAAGCCGAAATTCGACTTTCTCTCTATTTATTTCAACGATTATTTTGCTTCCATGACTACTGGTAAAATAGCTGGACGACGCTTGGTTTGATCAAAGAGGTACTTGGTCAGATTATCACGAACCTTCCCTTTAAGATCTGCCCAGTCAAAGTCATCTCCTTGAAGATAGTCTTCTACCGTCTGGTTAATCAATTCTGAACTTTCACGGAGAATATCGCGGCTCTTCTTGAGATAAACGAATCCACGCGTGTGAACACGAGCCTTGGCCACAATTTTCTTCTCACGACGGTTCACTGTGATTGCTACGATGAAAATGCCATCCTCTGACAAGACCTTACGGTCACGAAGGACTACATTTCCAACATCACCAATGGCATTTCCGTCAATCAAGACATCGCCTGCCGAAACTGCCCCAGCTGGGACAAAGTCCCCATTCTCATAAGCCATGCTGGTTCCCTTTTTAGGGATGAAAATGCGTTCTGGCAACATACCTACTGCCATAGCAGCCTTAGCATGGGCATCCAACTCGCGGTATTCCCCTTGAATTGGGAAGAGATACTTAGGCTGCAAGAGATTGATCATCAACTGCAAATCACGCGCATTTCCATGACCTGATACACGCAAGCTTTGAGTGATTAATTTGACAACACCTCCAGCTTGGTAAATCATATTTTCCACACGCGCCATGACTGCTTCTTTGGCGATAGATGGAGTCGTTACGATATAGACTAAGTCACCGTCCTTGATTTCCACATAACGGTGGCGACCAATCGACATCTTACGAAGACCATTAATTGGCTCACCCATACGGCCCGTCTCAAGGATAATCAACTCATGGTCCTCAAAACGAGACATATCTTTCGGTTTAATCAACAGGCTCTCATTAGCTAGGGATAATTTTTTAAGGCGAATCGCAGTACGGACGATATTTTCAATATCGAATCCTGTCAAGACCACACGACGACCTGTTGCATCCGCAGCATCAAACACCTGCTGGATACGAGAGAGGTTGCTGGCTACTGCTGCAACAATGATACGACCATCCCAATCTGCAATGGTTTGAGTAATCTCGTCCCCAACTTCACTTTCACTAGCCACTTGGATATTGCTGTCTGCATTGGCTGAATCGCTAAGAAGCGCTAGAACTCCGTCACGACCGATTTCTGCCAAACGAGCGAAGTCTGTCGCATAGGATTCACTAGCCGTCTGGTCAAATTTAAAGTCACCTGTATAAACGATGCTCCCTTCAGCTGTCTTCAAGACCACACCCAAACTTTCTGGGATAGAGTGGGTCGTACGGAAGAAGGACACCACAGTCCCTCCAAAATCAATCTCCGTATCCTCATCGATGACATGGAAATCATTAAATTTCTTAACTGTGTCATTTCCTTTGACAAAGAGTTTTGCCAACTCAATAGTCAACTCAGACCCAAATACAGGGACCTTAGCTTCAGCCAAGAGATAAGGCAGAGCACCAATAGCATCCGCATGTCCGTGAGTCAAGAAGACCCCTGCGATACGGTCGCTATTTTCAAAAAGGTAGTCCATATTAGGAATAACCACATCCACCCCTAGTTGTTCATTTTCAGGGTATTTTAGACCTGCATCCAAAACGAAAATAGATCCATCGATTTCAGCGATATACATATTTTTCCCGTTTTCACGTACACCACCAAGTGTTGTTAAACTGATATTACTCATTTTTCCTCCGAAAGCTTAGTTTATCTTGATTATAGGGTTGCTTACCCTCTTATTCTAAAAGCACTATTACTTTTATACTCTTCGAAAATCTCTTCAAACCACGTCAGCTTCCATCTGCAACCTCAAAGCAGTGCTTTGAGCAACCTGCGGCTAGCTTCCTAGTCTGCTCCCTGATTTTCATTGAGTATTAGCCGAATCTTTTTCTACCATTATACCATTTTTTTGATGATTTTCAAAATGAAGATTTGTTTTCAAAAAAGAGCTGGTTGCCCAACTCTTTCCTACGTCTATTCTTTTTCCATCAAAAAGTCATAAATTTCTTGCACGGTACCCAGCGCCATCATTTCTTGGTCTTTGACGGTTCGTTTGAGATTTTGGTAAATCTGACTTTCTCCTATCTCCCGCTTTGGTGCCTCTTTATTCACTGTCATGACACCATCTGTGATTGTCACAAAGCCTAATTCTTCAAACACTTGAATCATCTTGACCAACAAAATCTGTTGAATATTAAGATAAGCTGCCAAATCCTTCAGTTTATAGCGAATATCAAACTCTGGAAACTGGTAAATGGTCTTGTACAATTTGGCAAACTGCTCTCTAGTCCCATAACCTGTCAGATAATAGGCCTTGTCAATGTCATTTTTGAAATAGACAGCAGAGAAATGCTGTTCCTGAAAAATGGTCTTTAGCAGGGTCATATCCTCAGGAATGGTTTTTACGACAACCGCTTCACTAGTCGCTAAATCTGGCACTTCTCCAGCAAAATCCAAGACTGGAACCCCTTCTGGCAAGACTGCATTTTTCCCACGGATGTTAAAGAGTTGAACACCCTCCACACGCGCATCCACCATCATCAACTGGAGGGCAGTTTGGCCATTCCATTGGTTGACAGACAATTTGACTGCCAACTCTAGATTCTTGGTTTGAGCAAATTCTGTTGCCCGCCTTCCTTGTCCGAAGGCCACCACTTCAAAACTAGCTTCACCCTTAGAAATTTTCAGCTTGAGATGGGCATTGCCTGCTCCCATAGTACGGGCACTTTCAACCTGAAAATCCTTGATATAAAAGACGGGTTTCTGGTTGTCCATTCCAAAGGGAGCTAAACGTTCAAAGTTCTTGACTGTTTCAAGACTCAAAGTCTCCAAATCCAGCTCTTCATCTAGATTTAACTTGTTCTTGCCTCCAGCATCTGCGCCTTTTTCACGGACATAATCTTCCAAGACCTGAGATAAATCTGAAAGTTTCTCAACGTCCAGTGTCATTCCTGCTGCGCCAGCATGGCCCCCAAAGGCGTTGAAGAGGTCTCGATGGGGATCTAGGGCTTCAAAAATATCGACCGCTTCCACACTACGAGCACTACCCTTGGCACGACCGTCCTCTATATTAAGAACAATGACCGTCTGTCCTAATTCTTCCAACAAACGACCAGCTACGATTCCTAGAACGCCAGGATTCCAGCCTTCCTTGGCCAAGACCTGGACCTTCTTCTCAGGATTCACCATGGTCTTAGCTTCTTCATAGATTGACTGAACGATTTCCTTGCGCTCTTCATTTTTCTGGTGAATCATAAGGGCAATCTCATGCGCTTCCTCATCATCAAAGCCAGTCAGCAAATCAATGGCTGGATTAGGATCATCCAAGCGCCCCAAGGCATTTAAACGAGGGGCAATCTGGAAACCAATCGTTTCTTCTGTCACTTCATTGGCAGCAATCCCAGCCATGTCCAGCATTTCTTGTAGGCCAATACGCTGAGTATGCCCCAACATTTCCAGACCATATTGAACCAAGATACGATTTTCATCCGTCAGACTCACCATATCTGCAATGGTTCCGATAGCAACCAAATCCAGTAGTTCCACTTGCACTTCTTCTAAAAGGGCACAAGCCAGCTTGAAGGCCACTCCACAACCAGCCAAATATTTAAAAGGATAGTCCGCATCCGGATGCTCAGGATGAACGATAGCATAGGCATCGGGCAGAGTTTCAGGCATGGAATGGTGGTCAGTCACAATGACATCCACTCCCATAAACTGGGCCAGTTCAATAGCCTCGTGACCAGCAACCCCATTATCCACTGTCAGAATCAAGGAAATCCCTTCCTGCTCGATAAAATATTTATAGACACTAGCATTGGGACCATAGCCATCGGTAAAACGATTTGGCAGGTAAACTCTGCACTCGGCACCAAGCTGTTCCAAACTTTCCTTCACAATCGAAGCCGAAGTCATGCCATCCGCATCGTAGTCTCCATAAACGAGAATACTTTCCCTTTCTTCAATGGCCTGACGAATGCGAGTCACTGCCTTGTCCATATCATGAAGTAGATAAGGATCATGCAAGTCCTCCAGGGAAGGTTCTAAAAATTTTTTCAGGCTTTCTTGGTCCTGAATTCCTCTTTCAAATAATAAGCGAGCCACCTCAGGACCCAGTCCAGCCTTCTTGGCTATCTTTGTAAAATCCGCATCTTCAACCTGCGGGGCAAACCGCCATTCATAAGTAGGTGTTATCAAAAAGACATCCACTCTTTCTAAGAATTCTATTGCTTCATTATAACATGATTTAGACGTTTTCTCTATCCAGATTGCTTTTTTATAAAATTTTAGTGAATTTTTTCAGATATGATTTGACAAGGTCATTCTTTTGGTGTAGAATCGTGTTATAAAATCTAACACAAAGGAGATTCCTTATGGCTTTAGTAGAATTTGAACACGTCGAAAAATATTACGGAGACTATCACGCACTCCGCGACATCAATCTCCGTTTTGAAAAAGGACAAGTTGTTGTCCTCCTTGGCCCCTCTGGTTCTGGGAAGTCCACTCTTATCCGCACCATCAATGGTTTAGAGGCTGTTGACAAGGGAAGTCTTCTAGTCAATGGTCACCAAGTTGCTGGTGCCAGTCAGAAAGATTTAGTGCCTCTTCGCAAGGAAGTCGGCATGGTTTTCCAACATTTTAACCTCTATCCGCATAAAACAGTGTTAGAAAACGTAACACTCGCACCCATAAAAGTTCTAGGAATTGATAAAAAAGAAGCTGAAAAGACAGCCCAAAAATATCTGGAATTTGTAAATATGTGGGACAAGAAAGATTCTTATCCAGCCATGCTTTCTGGTGGACAAAAACAACGGATTGCCATCGCACGCGGACTCGCCATGCATCCTGAGCTACTCCTCTTTGATGAACCAACATCTGCTCTTGACCCTGAAACCATCGGTGACGTTCTGGCTGTTATGCAAAAATTGGCGCATGAGGGTATGAATATGATTGTCGTTACCCATGAAATGGGCTTTGCCCGTGAAGTTGCGGACCGCATCATCTTTATGGCTGATGGAGAAGTCTTGGTGGATACAACAGATGTTGATGACTTTTTCGATAATCCAAGCGAGCCTCGTGCCCAACAATTCCTCAGCAAAATTATCAACCATGAAAGTGACAAAGTCAAATAAGGAGGCGCCTATGAAAAAAAAATTCTTTTTATCAGCATTATTGATTAGCCTTTTCAGCCTTGCTGCTGCAAAACCAGTTCAGGCCGATACAAGCGTCACAGATATTCAAAAGAGAGGCGAGCTAGTTGTTGGTGTCAAACAAGATGTTCCCAATTTTGGCTACAAGGATCCCAAGACAGGGACCTATTCTGGTATCGAAACGGACTTAGCCAAGATGGTAGCAGATGAGCTCAAGGTCAAAGTTCGCTATGTGCCTGTTACCGCACAAACTCGCGGACCTCTCCTAGATAATGAACAGGTCGATATGGATATCGCAACCTTCACCATTACAGACGAACGCAAAAAACTCTACAACTTTACCAGTCCCTACTACACAGACGCTTCTGGCTTTTTGGTCAATAAATCTGCCAAAATCAAAAGCATTGAGGACCTAAACGGTAAAACCATCGGAGTTGCCCAAGGTTCCATTACCCAACGACTGATTACCGAACTAGGTAAAAAGAAAGGCCTGACCTTTAAATTCGTCGAACTTGGTTCTTATCCAGAATTGATTACTTCCCTACACGCTCACCGTATTGATGCCTTTTCCGTTGACCGCTCAATTCTATCTGGCTACATCAGCAAACGAACAGCACTACTAAATGATAGTTTCAAGCCATCTGACTACGGTATTGTTACCAAGAAATCAAATACAGAGCTCAACGACTATCTTGATAACTTGGTTACTAAATGGAGCAAGGATGGTAGTTTACAAAAACTTTATGACCGTTACAAGCTCAAACCATCTAGCCATTCCGCAGATTAAGGAGGACACCCTATGACAGATTTATCATCTTGGACAGCATATTTTCAGGATTTTGGACAATTTTTCAATGGATTCCTCTTCACCCTTGCCCTAGCAATCGGATCCTTTATCCTAGCCATGGTTTTGGGTATCTTCTTTGGAGCTATGTCAACCAGCAAACGTCCAATTTTGCGCATTTTGGCTCGCATCTTTGTGGAATTTTACCAAAACACTCCCCTCTTGGTGCAGTTTGTTATCGTTTTTTATGGCCTACCTCTTATCAGTGACCATATCATCATGATTCCGATTTATTGGACGGCTGTTCTCTGCGTGGGACTCTATCACGGAGCCTATATCGCTGAGGTTATTCGCTCAGGGATTCAGTCTATTCCTAGCGGTCAGATGGAGGCTGCCTTGTCGCAAGGTTTTACCTATATCAGTGCTATGCGCTTGATTATCTTGCCTCAGGCCTTTCGTATCATTCTCCCTCCTTTGACCAACCAAATCGTCAACCTAATCAAGAATACCTCTACAGTTGCTATCATCTCTGGAGTAGACTTGATGTTTGTGACTAAGTCTTGGTCAGCCCTCAACGGAAACTACATTCCAGCCTTTCTAGGCGCTGCCCTTCTCTACTTTTCCCTTTGCTTCCCTGTTGCCCAGTTTGGTCGCAAGATGGAGCAAGCCAACAAAAAAGCCTATTCACTTTAGGAGGTTACTATGGAATCCATTTTAGAAGTTTTAACTCCAGATAACCTAATCTTTATCTTTAAAGGATTTGGCTTGACCCTCTATATTTCTCTGATTGCCATCGTCCTCTCTACTCTTATCGGTACAGTTCTAGCAGTCATGAGAAATGGGAAAAATCCTATCTTGCGCATCATTTCCAGCATTTATATCGAGTTTGTGCGTAACGTTCCCAACCTCCTCTGGATTTTCACTATCTTCTTAGTTTTCAAAATGAAATCCACTCCAGCAGGAATTACAGCCTTTACCCTCTTTACCTCAGCAGCCTTGGCTGAGATTATCCGAGGTGGTCTCAATGCCGTAGACAAGGGCCAGTACGAAGCGGGAATGTCTCAAGGATTTACCTCAGCCCAAATCCTCTACCACATCATTCTCCCACAGGCTATCCGTAAAATGCTGCCAGCCATCATTTCTCAGTTTGTAACTGTGATTAAGGATACCAGTCTTCTCTACTCTGTTATCGCCCTACAAGAACTCTTTGGAGCCAGCCAAATTCTCATGGGCCGTTATTTCGAACCAGAGCAAGTCTTCAGTCTTTATATCCTGATTGCCCTCATCTACTTCAGCTTTAACCTAGCCATTTCTAGCCTGTCTCATATGCTAGCAAAACGCTGGCAACAAGCAGCAGAATAACAAATTAGCTCTCCAAGGACATTGGAGAGTTTTTCTACTCAATCGCAAAAAACACTGCCAGATTTCTCTAGCAGTGTTTTTACATTTCATTTGCTTAGTAAACTGTTCTTTCAGTTTCTACATCGAAGAAGTGTGCTTTGTTCAAGTCAAATCCAAGTTCAACTGTTGCACCTGTTTGCAAGTAATCACGAGCATCCACTTTGGCAACAAATTCATCTTTACCAACTTGGCAGTAAAGGTGAGATTCTGAACCAAGCAATTCTGATACAGAGATAGTAGCTTTGACAACTGATTCTGGGAATGTTTCAAGGAAAGCAGGCTCTGCATTCACGTCTTCTGGACGGATACCAAAGATCAATTCTTTACCTTCATAGCCTTTTTCACGAAGAACTTTCAATGCCCCTTCTGGCACTTTCAAGCGGAAACCGTCAGAAACAATTTCGCTACCAACCAATTTCACGTTGATGAAGTTCATAGCTGGGCTTCCGATGAATCCTGCTACGAATTTGTTAACTGGGTTTTTGTATACTTCTTGAGGAGTACCGATTTGCTCTACACGTCCGATAGTACCTGTACCAGCAGGGTTCTTAGTTGCTGACATGATAACGATACGGTCTGCAAGTGTCATCGCTTCTGTTTGGTCGTGAGTTACGTAGATAGTTGTAGCTCCGATACGACGGTGGATTTTCGCAATTTCAGCACGCATAGATACACGAAGTTTGGCATCCAAGTTTGACAAAGGTTCGTCCATCAAGAACACTTTTGCATCGCGGACAATTGCACGACCCATGGCAACACGTTGACGTTGACCACCTGAAAGGTCAGCTGGTTTACGTTCCAAGAACTCTTTCAATCCAAGGATTTCAGCTGCTTCTTGTACACGTTTGTCAATGTCTTCCTTGCTGTATTTACGCAATTTCAAACCGAAAGCCATGTTGTCATAAACAGTCATGTGTGGGTAAAGAGCGTAGTTTTGGAATACCATGGCGATGTCACGGTCTTTTGGAGCCACGTCGTTGACAACCACACCATCGATAGATGCAGTACCTTCTGTGATGTCTTCAAGACCAGCAATCATACGAAGAGTTGTTGATTTACCACATCCTGAAGGACCTACGAAAACGATAAATTCTTTGTCTTTGATGTCCAAGTTGAAGTCTTCAACTGAGTAGTGTTCGCTGTTTGGATATTTTTTGTAAATATTTTTAAGATTCAATTCTACCATGAGGTGAACTCCTTTTGTCTTTTGATAGTTTTATTATAGATGAAAACGCTTTATATTTCTATGGCAAGGTGACCAAAAAAACAAAAAAGTTCTGTGCAACTTGCACAAAACTTTATAGAATATCTGATAAAATCAATTGATAACACAAGGTCAGGTCAGTCAATTCCTTCAACTGAAGCCCTGTCAATTCTTCCCATTTATCAATCTTGTATTGGAGAGAATTGCGGTGCAGATAGAGTTGCTGGGCTGTTTTAGTGAGAACGGCACTATTTTCCCAAAGGGAGAGAATGATTTCCTGAATCTGATCCTGATCCAAGATCATCTGGTGCAGGCATTCTTTAATAACCCTCAGATCCACAATCCTTTCCCCCATACTCCAAAGATAGAGTTGTGAAAAGGTGTGAACACCTTGATGACCCTGACGCCACCAAGTCTTAAACAAATCTCGCTCTGCTTTAATCAAGTCTGATAGGGCTTGATGGCCTGTCTGAGACCAAACCTGACCTAACATGATTGACAGACGAAGGCCAAAGTCATACTCAACCGCTTCAATCGTGTCAGATAAGATTGAGCGGACAGAGGTATACTTATCTTGTTGAAGCACGAAAACATAATCCTGAGCTCCGACCTGAAGCACCGTCTGACAGTTAGGAAAAAGAGTCCGCATCATATCCAGCCAAGAGGCCAGATTTTCCTGTTGAAAATAGGAAAGATGGCAATAAACCAGCTGAATCTTTTTGAAAGCTTGCGGTGCCTGCCCCTTTCCCTCAATCAGATAGGGATACCAAGGATTGAGAGAACTAGCCTGCTCCTGCTGGGTCAAAAGAGCAACCAACTGCTTTTCACGCTCGCTGAGCCCAGCTTCCTCCAGCAAAATCCACTGCTGAGAAGCTAAAGGGAGAGTGAGATAGCCCTCTTTCGCTACTGGTTGGTCTGAAATTTGAGCCTCAGGAAACCAGTCTTGTAATTCTTTTGCAATCATGTCCTAGCCCTCCACTTTTTGGATGCACCAAGAAATCAAGCTCTCAAGACGTTCCAGATTTTCAGTCATATGGAGATAGCCCATCACGGCTTCAAAACCTGTGGACATGCGATAAGTCACCACATCGGCATTTTTAGCCTTGGTATGACTATTGGTATTGCGACCTCGTTTGTAGATTTCTTCTTCTTTTTCCGTCAGGACTTGCTCCTCCAACATGAGGGCAATCAAGTGTGCCTGAGCCTTGGCTGACACATACTTGGTTGCCTCTTGGTGGAGTTTATTGGGCTTGGTCATGCCCTTGAGAATGAGATGACGGCGAATATACATAGAATACACCGCATCCCCTTCAAAGGCTAGCGCAATCCCGTTAATGAGATTGACATCAATCACGTGTCCACCTCACTCCATCCTTAGTGTCAAGGAGCTTAATCCCTTGAGCAGCCAATTGGTCACGGATTTGGTCAGCTGTCGCAAAGTCACGATTGGCACGCGCTTCTTGTCGTTTTTGAATCAAAGATTCGATTTCTGCATCTAGAACTTGCTCAACAAAGACAATTCCAAAGACTTCTAACATATCCGCAAGAGCTTGCTTAACACTTGCATCATAGTTGCCAGAGTTGATCCACTTGGCCATTTCAAAGACTACTGTAATACCGTTGGCAGAGTTGAAATCCTCATCCATAGCTGCTACAAACTTGTCTTTAAAAGCTTGCAAGTCTTGGGCATCTACATTTCCTGTAAATGGTTGCTCGTAAGTGTTCTTTAGATACTTAAGATTAGTCTCTGCATCCCGCACTGCTTTTTCCGTAAAGTTGATAGGCTTACGATAATGTTGAGTGGCAAAGAAGAAACGAAGCACTTGCCCATCAAGAGTTTTAAGGGCATCGTGTACGGTGATAAAATTCCCCAAAGACTTAGACATTTTGACATTGTCGATATTGACAAAACCATTGTGCATCCAGTAATTAGCAAAAGTCTTACCTGTTTTTGCTTCTGACTGGGCAATTTCATTGGTGTGGTGAGGAAACTCCAGATCGGCTCCACCACCGTGGATATCAATAGTATCGCCTAAAATTTCTGTCGACATAACTGAACACTCGATATGCCAGCCCGGACGACCAGGTCCCCAAGGACTGTCCCAAGAAATCTCACCTGGTTTGACAGTTTTCCAGAGAGCAAAGTCCACCGGATTTTCCTTGCGAGCTGTTTCTTCATCGGTTCGACCTGAAGCACCCAGCTCCAAGTCTTCTAAGGTTTTGTTAGCCAACTTAGCATAGTTGTGGGATTTTTCCACACGGAAATAGACATCTCCTTGGCTCTCGTAGGCATAGCCTTTTTCAATCAAGTCAGCGACAAAACGGATGATGTCATCCATAAACTCAACTACACGCGGATGACGAGTTGCAGGTTTGACACCCAAGGCCGTCACATCCTCACGAAATGCCGCAATATACTTGTCTGCCACTTCCTGAGGTGTGATGCCTTCTTCTTTGGCGCGGTTAATGATCTTATCATCCACATCTGTAAAGTTGGAAATGTAGGCAACTTCATAGCCACGGTATTCGAAGTAACGTCGAATCGTATCAAAAGCTACCGTCGAACGGGCATTCCCCACGTGGATATAGTTGTATACCGTAGGCCCACAGACATACATCTTAACCTTACCGTCCTCGATAGGGACAAATTCTCGCAAATCACGAGACATGGTGTCATAGATTTTAATCATAAAATAATAGTCAGGAAAACCAAAATCCAAGAACAATTAGTTTCATCACTAAGAGTTCAATTCAATTTCAGTCCGAATCTCTCTAGACTTCGGAATCCCTTGCTCCTTTCTCATTCAGATAAACCACCTGGGTCTGTTTGACAAAGCCGATTTTTTCATATAAGCGTTTGGCACCGACGTTGCTATCCTCTACTGCAATCTGAAATTCCTTATCATTTTGCTCAATCAGTTGGTTGACTAGAGATTTTGCTAAATAGCTTCCATAGCCTTTTCCACGTTCAGGTTCCGATACTGCCAAACCATAGAAGTAATTCGTATTAGTCGACAAATCTACCGTGCAAGTTCCAATAATCTGACCGTCTTTTAATAAAATATATAATCGACTTTCTGGATCCTTCAGAGCTTCAGCGACATATCTATCCACAACTTCTCTCGATTCATGTTCCTCTGAAAATGCCTGAAATTTTAACTGGCTAATTTGCTCCTGATACGAACTATCTGCTAACAAAACTTCAAGATTAGAAAGTTTTGCTAACGGATAAGGTCTTCTATCCTTACCTAACCAGGTTTCTGTCTCTTCATCCTCGACCAATCCCCAGTTGCGGACAAAATCAGCATGACGCTCTAGAAAAATACGCTCTGTCTGAAAAGTGACTGAACGAATAGAAAAAGCAGCCGTTTCTTTCTCAAAACTAGTAACCAATGCACGAGCAATTCCCTGACGACGATAATCTGGATGAACCAGTATCGTCACTTCCACATCTTGATCATCAGCATAGACAGTTAAGAGACCAACAAGTTCGCCTTTTTCATAATAAAGGAAAAAGGCGGGCATGGTTGGGTCAAAATTAAGCATGTTAGAGAGATAGGGATCACGATAAGTTCCATCATAGGCTTGACAACAGTTAATTAGTTTTTTCGCCTCAGATAACTCCTCTTGACTTAACTCGCTTCTTGCTTGAATCATATAGGTATCCTCTACAAACCAGACGATCTGTGACTGGCTTCTTTAGCCTGCTCGAGTTTATTGACATAATACTCTCGTTTTTCTTCAACTTCGTGAATGACCGGCTCATCCTTCTTACCATGAACACGAACAATCTTAGCAGGAATACCGACAACCGTCACATCACTAGGTACATCCGCTACGACAACTGCTGCTGCACCAACCTTGGCATTTTCACCGATTTCTACCGGTCCGATAACTTGGGCATGGGCTGATATGAGCGCCCCTTTTCGGACAGTCGGATGACGTTTGCCAACATCCTTACCAGTCCCACCAAGAGTCACCCCGTGATAAAGAAGAACACCTTTTTCAACGATCGCTGTTTCCCCAATCACCAGACCCGAACCATGGTCGATAAAGACACCTGAATCGATCTGAGCACCCGGATGAATCTCAATCTGAGTCCAAAAGCGCCAGAACTGACTGTGCATACGAGCCAGTAGTTTGAAGCCATGCTTCCAGAGAAAATACGAGAGACGGTGGGCCGCCAAGGCCTTGACACCTGGATAAGTCAGCAAAACCTCCAAAGTGGTGCGGGCCGCTGGATCATTTTCTTTTACGATATCAATGGTTTCGCGCCACCATCCCATACATTTCTCCTTTTCTTATTCTGAATCTTTTGGTGTTTCTGTAAATTCTTTCTTAGGTTTGTGGTCCTTATGATGACGTGGGCGGTGAGGACGCTCTGATTTTTCACCTTTTTCATCATGCTCAGGTTTTGGAGGACGAGGAAGAAGAGCCTTCATAGAGGCATCGATACGGCCTTTTTCATCAATCTTAATGACCTTAACATCGACTTCATCCCCGATTTCAACCAAGTCTTCTACACGATTGGTACGAGTCCAAGCCATTTCAGAAATATGAACGAGGGCATCTGTCTTGTCAAAGAGGTTGACAAAGGCACCAAATTTCTCGATACGAACAACCTTAGCATGGTAAACCTCATCCACTTTGGCTTCACGAACCAAACCAGCAATGATTTCTTTGGCACGGTTGATGGCGTCTTGATCGCTAGAGTAAATAGACACATTTCCTTCTTCATCGATATCAATCTTAACGCCCGTTTCAGCGATAATCTTGTCGATGGTCTCTCCACCTTTACCAATGACAATCTTGATCTTATCCACATCAATCTTGATGGTATCAATTTTCGGAGCAGTTGGAGCCAATTCTGGACGAACTTCTGGAATGGTTGCTTCGATGACATCGAGGATTTCAAAACGCGCTTTCTTGGCTTGAGCAAGGGCTTCTGTCAAAATTTCTGCAGTAATCCCTTGGATCTTGATATCCATTTGTAGGGCTGTAATCCCGTCACGAGTACCAGCAACCTTGAAGTCCATGTCTCCAAAGTGGTCTTCCAAACCTTGGATATCGGTCAATACAGTGTAGTTATTTCCATCTGAGATAAGACCCATGGCAATACCAGCTACTGGCGCCTTAATTGGCACACCACCAGCCATAAGAGCAAGAGTTCCAGCACAGATAGAGGCTTGAGAAGAAGAACCATTTGATTCCAAGACTTCTGCTACCAAGCGGATAGCATATGGGAATTCTTCCAAACTTGGCAAGACTTGAGCAAGAGCACGCTCACCGAGAGCACCGTGACCAATTTCACGACGACCTGGCGCACCATAACGACCAGTTTCCCCTACAGAGTATTGAGGGAAGTTATAGTGGTGCATAAAGCGTTTCTTGTACTCTGGATCCAAACCATCAATGATTTGAGTTTCACCCATCGGAGCCAAGGTCAAGACTGAAAGGGCTTGAGTCTGCCCACGAGTGAAGAGACCTGAACCGTGCACACGAGGAAGGAAGTCAACAACCGCATCCAAAGGACGGATTTCATCGACCTTACGGCCGTCAGGACGAACCTTATCTTCTGTAATCAAACGGCGCACTTCAGCGTGTTCCATCTGTTCCAAGATTTCAGCCACATCTCGCATGATACGGTCAAATTCTTCATGGTCTGCATATTTTTCTTCGTAAACGGCAGTAACTTGGTCCTTAACTGCTTGAGTTGCAGCTTCACGAGCCAATTTTTCTTCTACTTGGACAGCTTTTTGGAGGTCGCTGTTATAGGCTGCGATGATTTCAGCCTGCAATTCCGCATCTACATGAAGCAATTCCACTTCTGCTTTTTCCTTACCAACAGCAGCAACGATTTCTTCTTGGAAGGCAATCAATTCTTTGACTGCTTCGTGCCCTTTAAGAAGGGCTTCCAACATGATTTCTTCTGACAATTCTTTGGCACCAGACTCTACCATATTGATAGCATGCTTGGTACCAGCTACTGTCAATTCAAGAAGCGATTGCTCTGCCTGTTCTTGACTAGGGTTGATGATGATTTGACCATCGACATAACCCACCTGTACCCCAGCGATTGGTCCGTCGAATGGAATATCCGAGATAGAAAGTGCCAAGGATGAACCAAACATAGCTGCCATCGGTGCAGATGCATTTTCATCATAAGAAAGCACGGTGTTAATCACCTGTACTTCATTACGAAAACCTTCCGCAAACATAGGACGGATTGGACGGTCAATCAAACGCGCTGTCAAAGTCGCATCTGTTGAAGGACGTCCTTCACGTTTCATAAAGCCACCAGGAAACTTCCCAGCTGCATACATTTTTTCTTCGTAGTTGACTTGGAGAGGGAAGAAATCCCCAGTTGCCATTTTCTTAGACATAACGGCAGCAGTCAAGACAGTTGACTCACCATAACGCACGACAACTGCGCCATTCGCTTGCTTAGCAACCTGACCAGTCTCTACAATTAACTCATGACCCGCAAAAGTCGTTTGAAACACTTGTTTTGTCATTTTAATCCCCTTTGGATTGATGAAATTATACGCCTTGCCTACAAAGATCAGGATACAAAGGGCGTAAAGAATCCCGTATGAAAATAGGAGATTGACGCAGTGTGCGATGCACACCAGGAAATCTATCTTTTTCACTAGGGATTTAGCCCGTGTTCAACTACCTAGATACTTTGAAAAGTTTAAAAATATTATTCTTTAGTATTTGTCCTTTTTATAGCAGATTTGAATAGTTAAAAATCTGTTTATACCCTCATCTTTGTATCAAGTACGTACAGAGTCTATTTTATCATATTTTTCTTAAAAAGTGCGGTCTTTACCATTAAAAAGGAACCATTCCCCTCACCTGAGAAGAATGGTTTGCTTTTTATTATCCTAGAGACTGATGTTTAAACAAGGCATGGGTTGCTTGGTGGATGTATTTTGCTGTATCCGCATTGTTCATAGTGTAGAGATGCACACCTGCAACATCCTGAGTTACCAAGTCCACGATTTGGTCCACTGCATAGGCAAGTCCTGCTGCTCTGAGCGACTCAGGGTCATGCTCATACTTGTCTAAGATGGCTTTAAATTTGCGTGGAAGATGGATATTCTCACAAGTCTTCAAGAGGCGGAGAGCCTGATTTCGATTCAAAATTGGCATAATCCCTGCATGAATAGGAACATCAATCCCAGCCAAGATGCATTTGTCTTGGAAATCATAGAAGCGCTCATTGTCAAAGAAAAGTTGAGTCACGAGGCTCGAACAACCTGCATCCACTTTCTTCTTAAGATTTTGAATATCTGAAATCTGATTTGGTGAATCTGGATGTCCTTCTGGATAGCAAGCACCAACAATATCAAAGTGAGGAGCTTGTTCCTTGATGAACTCAATCAAGTCAGTGGCGTAGCGGAAATCCTTCTGTGGCTCCACATCAGGAATAATATCCCCACGAAGAGCCAAGATTTTCTGTACCCCAACCTTATCCAAGTCAGCAATAGTCTCAGCAACCTTGTCCTTAGTCAAATAGATGGCTGGCAAGTGAGCAATAGTCGGAATCGCCAAGTCATTTTGGATAAAGTCAGCCAAACGAACCGTCGTTTCCTTGATATTAAATTTATTATTGCTGGCAGTTACACTGATAAAGTGAGGTGCCAACTCCTGCATATCTTGAAGAGCAGAAATAATTTTATCATTACCCACGGCTGGGTTTGGAGGGAACACTTCAAATGAGAGTGACGGTGTTTGGCGTGACATAGTCATTATCCTTTTCTAGTTGATTTTTTCGTTAACTGGACTCTTAGAATCCAATTGAAACAGGCAGATTGACCAAACAGTGCTTCTTGAGAAATCTTTATCTTACAATTTCTCACGCGCAGCTTTTGCTGCTTCAACAAGGCGGATCAAGCTTTCTTTTGTTTCTGGAATACCACGTGTTTTCAAACCACAGTCAGGGTTGATCCAAACTTTCTTACTTGGCACTTTAGCAAGGATGGCTTCGATTGTGTGGTCGATTTCGCCTTCATTTGGCACACGAGGAGAGTGGATATCGTAAACCCCAGGTCCCACTTCTGTTTGGAAGTTTTTCGCTTTGAGTTCGTCCAAGATTTCAAGATTTGAACGGCTAGCCTCAAATGAGATAACGTCCGCATCCAAGTTATCGATAGCTGGGATGATATCTGTAAATTCTGAGTAACACATGTGAGTGTGGATTTGTGTGTCTGGCGCTACTGTTGAGTGTACCAAGCGGAAGGCAGGAATTGCCCAGTCAAGGTAGTCTTCATACCAGTCGCTACGACGGAGTGGCAATTTCTCACGAAGAGCAGCCTCGTCGATTTGGATGATTTTCACACCAGCAGCTTCAAGGTCAAGCACTTCATCCTTGATAGCAAGGGCGATTTGAAGAGTAGAATCCTTGATAGAGATGTCTTCACGTGGGAATGACCAGTTGAGAATGGTAACAGGTCCAGTCAACATACCTTTAACAGGTTTGCTTGTACGGCTTTGTGCATAGCTAGACCATTTAACAGTGATTGGGTTAAGACGAGTTACATCACCCCAGATGATTGGTGGTTTCACCCCACGCATACCGTATGATTGTACCCAACCATTTTTAGAGAAGAGGTAACCTGACAAGTTTTGACCGAAGTACTCAACCATGTCGTTACGCTCAAATTCACCGTGAACAAGGACATCAAAATCGATATCTTCTTGCCATTTGATCCATTCGTCGATCGTTTCAGCAAGGAAAGCGTCGTACTCTTCTTGAGACAATTCACCTTTACGGTAAGCCAAACGTTTGGCACGAACTTCTTTTGTTTGAGGGAATGAACCGATAGTTGTTGTTGGAAGAGCTGGAAGTTTGAAAGCTTCTTCTTGGATAGCTTCACGCTCTGCAAAGGCTGGCAAACGAGTGTAGTCTGCGTCTGTCAAACCAGCGATCCGCGCACGAAGTTCTGCATTGACACCAACACGCTCAGTCGCAAAGAGTTCTTTGTTGGCTGCAAGAGCTTCTGCACCTTGACCATTGCGGATAGCATCCAAATCACGGATTTCATCCAATTTTTCAACCGCAAAAGCAAAGTGGTTCAAGATAGCTGGTTCAAATTCTTCGTTAGCAGTTGTAAATGGCACATGAAGCAGTGAGCATGAGCTAGTCAAAACGATGTTTTCAGCTGGAATTTGCTCAAGGATAGCCAAGCTCTTTTCGTAGTTGTTACGCCAGATATTTTTACCATTGACAATACCTGCATAAAGAGTCTTGTCAGCTGGGAAACCACCTTTAACGAGTTCAAGAGTTTTCTTACCTTCAACGAAGTCAAGACCGATAGCATCTACTGGCAATTTCACAAGATCAGCGTAAACGTCACGAACATCACCAAAGTAAGTTTGAAGCAAGACTTCAAGACCTTTCTTGTCAGCCAACAATTTGTTGTAGAGGTTCAAGAAGAGCACTTTTTCTTCGGCAGTCAAGTCTTTTACAAGAGCAGCTTCATCCAATTGGATACGAGTTGCACCAAGTTCAGCCAATTTAGCAAAAACTTCTTGGTAAGCAGCTACTAAGCTGTCTACGAAGTCTTCTGCTTTCACACCTTCTTCAAAATCTGACAATTGAAGGAAAGTGAATGGACCTACAAGAACAGGACGAGTGTTCAATCCTAGCTCTTTAGCTTCTTGGAATTCATCAAAAATCTTGTGACCTGCAAGTTTAACTTGAGTGTCTTTTTCAAATTTAGGAACGATATAGTGGTAGTTGGTGTTGAACCATTTCTTCATTGGAAGAGCGCGAACATCTCCTTTTTCTCCTTGGTAACCACGACCCAAAGCAAAGTAGCGCTCAAGGTCAGACAAGTCCAAGTTTTGAACTGAAGCAGGTACTACGTTGAAAAGGAAAGCTGCATCTAGGAAGTTGTCATAGTGAGAAAAATCATTTGATGGAATTTCAGTAATGCCTTTTTCTTTGACAATGTTCCAGTGTTTAGCACGCAATTCTTTTGCTGCTGCCAAGAGTTCTTCTTCTGAGATTTCTTTTCTAAAGTATTTTTCAGTTGTAAATTTTAATTCGCGGAATTCGCCCAAACGAGGGAAACCGATGATTGTAGTTGACATGATGTGTCCTCCAAAATTTGTTGTTGAAACTATCTTAACAGAAAAGAAATCATCTGTATAATTGTAAAAAATTAGGCTTTGATATAGTTTGAAACTATACCTCTGTTTTGGACAAAAGAAAAAGACTTGAGACAAATGCCTCAAATCCTTTGTATAGCTTGTTTTATAGCTGTATCCCAGTTAGAATACTCAAATGCGTTATTAGTAATTCTTATAAGTGACTATGGCTTGTTATTAGAAAAGACTATAATACTCTTCGAAAATCAAATTCAAACCGCGTCAACGTCGCCTTGCCGTACTCAAGTACAGCCTGCGGCTAGTTTCCTAGTTTGCTCTTTGATTTTCATTGAGTATGAGTCTACTCTAATCAACTCTTTTCCTGTTCGAGTGGGACGACTGCTAGAGTTTTTCCTAGACTGGCTAGGACTTTTAAGACTGTGTCCAACTGAGGACTTGTCTTTCCTGTTTCCATCCTAGCTATGACAGGCTGGCTTACTCCACTAAGTTCTTCTAGCTTTTTCTGACTGATTCCTTGTTCATGCCTAGCCTCAATCAGCTCACTCATAATAGCCACTCGCATATCACTTTCAAGGATTTCCTCCTTGGTAAATAGTTCAGACCGGACATCCTTCCAATTACTCCCAACGGCACTATTCTTCATCACTTACCCCTCTTTCTTTTATGCCCTTCAGTTCACGCTTGGCTTTTTCAATTTCTCTTCTAGGAGTTTTCTAAGTCTTTTTGACAAAATGATGTAAAAGAACAAAACTACCATCAAGCCACGCTACAAATAAAATTCGATCTCTTAGAGGTCTTAGTTCCCAAATCTCATCTTCCAAATGTTTGATATAGGGTTCACCAGCTCTCGTCCCATGCTGACTAAGCAACTCGATATAGTCACTTAGTTTATTGAGTTTGATGCGACTATCCTTACTTTTCTGGCTAGCTAATTCTCTCATATAATCCAAGACTGGCTCATTTCCATTTTTGTCCTAATAGAAGTAAATCGTATGCACCAAGCAAGCTCTTTCTAATCAAATTATAACTCAAAAGTTATTAAAAGTAAATCCTAACATTTATAAAAAGAAGACCTTAGAAAAATTCCAAAGGTCTCATCTTTATTATTCGAACAAAATTACGGGAAGAGTTATAAATTAAAGATAATCCTTACTATTATTCCAGCTCTATCCCCTTCTCACGGAGATTAACCAGACACTCCTTATAGTAGGCATCTTCATGTTCGCTGTATATAGGACTAGTCAACTTCTCCTCTACCAAATCTTCATAAGGAGTGCAAGTCTTACCACGGTAGTTCTTATCCAGCCACTCTGGACTGACATTGTAGCCACGGTCAACCATCTCCTCCATGATCAAGCGATGATAGGCATAGAGACGATAGGGCGAGTGGGTAAAGACATAGTCCACCGTCGCATGCTTTCTGTCCCAACCATTGCCACGCAGGGCGCAACATTCTCGATGTTGCCCCAAAAGCTGAGGACGGGGAAGTTGTGAAATCAAAGCCTCATGCCAAAGTCTCATGGGAATCTCCTTTCAGTAACGTTGAATGTTCCAAATAAGTGTTTGGATAGTTTTCAAGCAAATCTCCGGTTTTAGCAATCACATCTTCCTTAGAAGCCTGGCCAAAGCGATAGCGATCCAGCAAAAGCATGTAGTCTTTTCTCTCAGTTTCTGTAGCTTTCTTTTTGAAATATCCCCAAATATGCTGAAAAGCATTGCAAACCTGACCCCTGTGTTCTGGGATTTGACAGGCACGTTCAATCATCTCTTGAACCTTACTCACCTCCACCTGTTCATTCTTCAAGTATTGGCGAATCTCATTGTAAATATTGCTAGAATGACTCAACACGAGGTATTTGTTTCTCGCCCAGAGTTGCTGGCAAAGGGCACGTTGGTTGTTATTATTCATATTTGAGATTATACCGTGTTTACTCTATGATCTCCGCAATTTTTACATCGTAGACATGTTGAAGATTGAGCCAAGTTATCATCGAAATATTAGTAATGTTGGCTAACTTCTCAGCAATATCATTACTAATTGATTCCTCACCATTCACTAATTTACCGAGCTTCATTTCAGAAATTCCTAAACGCTCTGCAAATTCTTTTTGCGTTACGTTATACTCTTCAATCAACTCTTCTACATACTGACCTGGATGAAAAGCAATCAGGTCTTTGGATTCAACAATTTCATTACTCATAGTGATTGCTGACCTCCTATATTTCTATTGAACTTATTGGACTACAAACTGTTTGTCGGAATTTTATTTATCACTCTGAATCTTGTCAAACAATAACGCTAAATTAGAATACCCATTCGTCATTTCATTTTGTTTTATAAATTGCCATGATTGTTCGTAATCGTCTGCCGGGCATCTGCTTTGGAAAAATTCTAAAATCTCTTCTACTCCTGCATCGCCTTTTTCTTCATACTGGTCGATCAAATCATCAGCAGCACCTATTTTTTCATGATTTGGTAATATCTTGCCAAATAAAACATGCTCCAAATTAACAGAATTATAATACACAAAAGTTTGAACTAACTTCCGCTTAACCAACAAGGAAGTCCCATCTTTAATCAACTGATTGACATGCCTTGCCTTTCTCTGTCTCGTTTCAATAATATCCTTTTTCTTCTTCGTCGTTGAAAAGAGTAGCCTCCGAGTTTGTAAATCATATTGAAATGAATCTGTCCCTTCCATAGAATCATCTACAACTAAAGAAGTTGGATTCATAAACATGCCATCCGTATCTGTTACAAAGGCAACAAACAGTAAATCACTTACTTCCCATTTTTCTGTAGCAAGAACCTCGCAAATTCTATCACTTGCAATTTTCGTTCCAGATGAGGCAGAATATCTCCTATCTGAAAAGACATCTCCATACATCACCTTTAGTGTGATATGCATATTCTCCAATCGTTCCACTAATGAATCTGTTACAAATCCTACAACAGTCTCATCGGATTCTCCCTCTACAAATACTAGAATAACCTTTCTACTTTTATTCGCTAAGCTTTATCCCTGCCTTTCTCAAAGCTCGTTTAATTTTACTATTAGAAACTCCTTGATACAATTCTTCTTCGTGTCCACCCAGCTGAATTCCTCTCAAGTAAATATCTCTTAAGTTATTGCTTGGCTTAATGCCAGTTAGACGGATATAACGATTTGTCGGACAAGCTGTTGAGAACACAACCTTGTAGGAAGGAAGTTTTTCTAGTACGCGTAAATTATGAGAAGTAAAAATGAGTTGTCCTTTGGCACTTTCAGAAAAAATTTCAATCAACTCGCCTAGTAGATATTCAAATACACCTGCATCTAATTCATCAATGACAGCGATAATATTCTCTTTATTATATACTTCCACCAAAAATCCAAGCATACTAATAATTTTACGAATCCCTTCAGATTCATGTTTTAGAGAGAATCTTTTACCTGCACGATTCGAAATAAAACTAACATTTCTTATTTTTTGTCCATCACTTCGAATCTCTATCTCACCTGCTTCCATTTCAAGTTTCAAGTCAGGGATAATAATGGGAACAATTTCATTCAAATAGTCAATCGTGCTCTCATAAACACTATAAATTTCTTCATTTATAGAAATTCCTCCACTTTGAAGAAACATAGGGATAATCCCCTGATAACTCACATGAGAGTCACGATTCTGATAGTTAATTGTGATAGGAGTAACCCCACTACTATTCAAACTAGATAACTCTTGAGTAAAGATCCTCAAATTTTGATAAAAGTCTTGAATGACATTATAAATTTCAACAAGCGTCGATAAATCTTGCTTACTTGAAGTATAAATAAATCCTACTAATTCTTTTGAGAAAATAAAGGAACGATTATCATCAATAATTGTCTTTGTTAAAACACTAACCGCGTCCTTTCCCATAATAGTTCTTTGAGATTTTAAATAGCCCGTATGTCGCGGTTGCTCTGTATCAAAATTACTTCCCTCATATTCGTATCTCAGTAAATAGCGGTATCTGGACCCAGCTTCTAGAGGTTTATAAGCAAGTTCTTCTTTTACAACCATTACATCTTGCATGCCTGTAGGTTCACTTGCAGCAAACTCGACTTTATATCGAATGATATAGGTTTCTGGGACTTCTAATTCTAAAGTAATCGCATTTTCCCCTACTTGGTCTATGGCATTAAAAATCCCCTTTGTATGTTGTGGAATAGACTCTCCTCTCATCAAGGCAGATAGAACTTCAAATACATCTACAACAGCTGTTTTTCCTGAACCATTCTGACCATAAATTCCCGTTACATTGATAAAGTCAGATTTATTTTGAAAATCAATCACTCCATACTGCACGTTCTTTATATTCTCTATAATGAGACTCCTTAATTTAACCACGCTTACGATCTCCTTCGTTTTCTTATATCTATTATATCAAAAAAAGTCATTTTACATGACTTTTTTTGATTTATTACGCTGTTTTTTCTGCGTTATTTAAAAAGCAATTCTATTTCCTACTCAACATTCACATATCTATTAAGCAATGAGGATGCAAAACCTTAGTGTTCAAATACTCTACAATTGATATACAAATCCGACTCCCCATCACCCTTCAAACTCTTTCAAAAACTCTTTAAGTTCGGCATCGGCTTCTGGTGTGGTTCCGTGGAGTTGACCGAGCATTTCGAGTAGGGAAGCTGTTTGATTTTGGATTGCTTCATTTGTCGTGTTAATCTTGCTGACGATATCTGTTAGTGGCTCGACTTCTTCTTCCTCAAAGGTATCTACATAGCGAGGGATGTTGAGGTTGTAGTCATTTTCGACGATTTCTTCATAGCTTGCTAGATGGGCAAACTTGTCAATCTCCTCACGAGACTTGTAGGCTTCCAGAATCTTCTCGATATGGGCATCCGTCATAATATTCTGGTTTTTCCCTTTATCAAACTCCTTAGAAGCATCTATAAAGTAGACATCACGATTGGTACGGTTCTTTTTAAGAATGATAACCGTGGTCGGAATGCTGGTATTAAAGAAGATATTGGCAGGTAGACCGATAACTGTGTCAATAGCCCCTTCTTCTAGCAAGGACTTGCGAATGGTCCCCTCCGCATTTCCACGGAAAAGAACACCGTGTGGAAGAACAATAGCCATAACGCCATTATCCTGCTTAAGATGGTAGTAACCATGCAAGAGAAAGGCAAAGTCAGCCTTGGACTGGGGCGCCAGTTTCCCAAAAGGAGAGAAACGAGGGTCATTCAAGAAGCCAGAGCTTGCAGACCACTTGGCAGAGTAGGGAGGGTTCATGAGAACACCGTCAAAGTTGGTCGGCTCTTGAGTCGGCCAGTCTTCATCTAGTGTATCGGCATTGTGGAGAAATTGATTTTCAACAGGAACACCGTGTAGGATCATGTTCATCCGAGCCAAGTTATAAGTCGAAGTATTGAGTTCCTGACCAAAGTAGACCACTGTCTGCGGTTTATGAGAGTATTTCTTGGCATTGAGCAAGAGGGAGCCAGACCCCATAGTCGCATCATAGATGGTAAAACCTAGCTGGTCTTTACGATCCAAAAAGGCAATCTGAGTCATAAGTTTGGCAACAGGCTGAGGTGTATAGAACTCACCAGCCTTCTTACCCGAGTCAGTCGCAAACTGACCAATCAGATACTCATAAGCATCCCCCAGCATATCACCAGCATGACCAGCCACATCTAGCACAGCCAACTCCTTCATGACAGCCGCCACCGTTTGGTTTTGCTTTTGCGGAGTTGCCCCTAGCTTTTTAGAATAGAGGTCAATATCTTCAAAGAGGTTTTCATAAAGTTCATCACTCTGCTCAATATCTCGAAAGCCCTGAGCCAAATCTTCCAACTGGAAAGTCCCCTCATTGACACGTGCTACCAGAGCAGTAAAGGTCAACTCAGGCTTGATACTGTAGTTGAGTTCGTCCTTCATAACCGCAAGAAGATCCTCGTGGGTGGCCGCATCCTCATAGTAGTTACGATAGACCTCAAGGGCAGCCTCTAGACTCTCACTCCCCTCCTCCATAGTCTCCGCCACGAAAAAGAGCATCTTGTCTGACAGATACTTATAAAAGACCATACCCAAAAGATAGGACTTGTAGTCGTTGGCATCCATCTTAGAGCGGAGAACATCCGCTGAATTCCACAGGGCTTGGTAAAGCGACTGGGACGTTTGTGTTGTTTCCATAATGTTTCTTTCTAAAGTTTTACAATTATTTTTTTAAACAAGCAATCATTTATAACAAATCACTTCATTTTCAATCGTTCAAATCAAGATCAACTGAATAGAAGATACTGTAAGTTGATAACCAATACTTTTACACAGATTAAATAATCTTAAATTCTAGATTGTGGAAGAAATTCTAAAAGTGCTCCTAAAATCTGTTCCAGTCATAAAATGAGTCAAGTCGACCAGACAAATGACCACCAAAAACTTCTTAATCTCTTGAAGCTTCTGACTAACAAATACTATAGTAGCTTCCTTTTAAGATTTTACTCTGGGTTTTTTATTACATATCCCTCGTTATTAAGTTTCATCAACCTATTATAAAAACTTTTAAAAATCTCAACTGATCTTGCTTTATAGAAGTCACCAACTAAATTATTAAAATTTGTAGTGTACGTTCTATTTGCTGTATGAAATTCATCACTAGAATCTTGACTATTAACAATACATCCAATTTGTAGCAAAAAAGCGAGAAAATTTTCCGTGTCAAGGTTTTCTATTTTCTGCAATAGTTCATTGCTCCATTCAGAAAAACGCTCTTCTATATTATGACTATAGATATAAATCAATAATATTTGTGCTTTTCTATTTAAATACTCAATTTTAGAATATAATTCTTCTCCTATCTTTGAATCTCTAAAGTGAAAATATTGAAAAATTTTATGCTTAATAGTAAAATAAAAAATTTCAGATAAATCCTCTTCACTTAATTTATATCTTAAAAAGTCTGCCACATCTTCAATCACTTTTGTACTAATTAAAGACGGATTGTAGTCGGGAACCTCTTTTTTTATTTTCTTTTGAATAATGATATCCATCAGCATATTATTCTTTCCAAGTTTAGATAATTCTAATGTTTGTTGGAATAATAATTCTTGCTCATTCTCAGTTAAATTCTCAAAATTTTTTATATAATCAAAGAAATCTTGCTGATTATTTAAGATTTCCGGAGATAGTTGTTTCTTGTTATTGATAATTAAAATTAATTCATCAATTTTTCTATTAGATGGTATTTCATTAATGAAATACGCTTCACAGTTAGAGTGATAACAAACAGGATACAAATCATTTTTTTCAAATAAAATTTTTTGCAATTCTTTGATTAGCCACAACTTATTTGAATCTATTTCAATACCTTTCCTACCATTCTTCAGAGACTTATATGCTTCTTGATAGTAAAGATAGAGATAAAGAACAACCAGCTGTTGCTCAATTTGGACATATTCCTTTTTATCACGACCGATTAATTCCAAATTAACATAATCATTGAAACGTTCTCTGTCTCTTAAATTTTTATCGTCCATTATGAAGACTCTCTTGAATCCATCAGAAAGCTTTATTTTAAATCTCTCTTCTAATTGTTCAAAATAATCTCCCCATATTTTCATAGGATGTAAAACATAAGGAATATCAAATCTTCTGTCTATTATTTTTGAAAGATAATTATTATCATTTCTATGTAGAAGTTCTATATCTCCAACAAATATAATTGGAAGTTTCCCATTTAACAAACTAAAAAGTTTGTAACTAGCTTCTTGTTGAATATTAGTCATTCTATCAAAGTCATCAACAACTAGAACTTTTCTTTTGAATGAAAAATATTTTCGAGTCAATAACCAGCTATAAATTCCATCTGATTTTATTTTTAAAAATTGATGAATTGCTACTATTAAAGCAATCACTCCTGCGAACAAAACAACCCAATTAGGTACATAAGCACTTAGCCCCAAATCAACTACATTAGTCATTAGGATTGATAATGCAATGCATAGAATTACAATTAATCTTAAACCCCAATAAATAAATGGATGTAAATTCGCAAAAACTGTCTCTAAAGTTGAACGACTGTCATTTAATCTCCAAAAATCAATAGTAACTAGTTTAACTTGTTTCGTATCATTGATATCTTTAAGAAAAGTAGATTTACCAGACCCCCAATTCCCATTAAGAAAATACGTTTTATTTTCTTTTAATAAATCAGCAAAATTTTTTGCTGCTGTTGATGTATCGATTTTCTCTAGTTTAATATAATTCTTTTCCATGTTGATTTACCTAAATAAACATATCCTGCAAGAGTTTCTTTTTCAAAGTCTCAAGCTGAGTAATTTTTTCTTGGTTAGAGTTGATGATGTTATCAAGATTTGAAAAATAAGCACCGAGGGCTTGTTGTTCAGCAAGTTCTTTAGGTATTACTAATCTAGTATTGAAAAAATCAGCTGGTGCAATGTTTAATAATCCATGATTTCGCGCTCCCTCAGCAGCACACATCGAAACCTCTCTATGCCACTTATCACTTTCATAATAATGAGCAAGATAGTCCGAATCAACATCTACTGCTTTAAAAAGAATATACAAAGTAGATAATACTCCATTCTCATACTTATCAAGACGCTTTATTGCTCCTAAGGGATAACCTGTCGAATAACTTTTATTGTATGCGAACTCCCCTTTTTTTATAAGATAATATCCACTTACATCTTTCGAAGCTATCTTTTTCTGAAAGAATTCCTCCTGATCTATCAAACCGAATTGAGCCGATATCGTTAAGGCTCTTTCTGACACTAAATCATTATTCTTTCGTGTCACACGTTTAGATATATCCTTTAATCTTTTTTCAACCCATTCACCTTCAAATCCATCTAAACGAATCTCTGGAACTGTCTGTCCAGCTTTAGGAAACATCTTAGAGAGCATAGTCACCTTGAGAGATTGGTAGTTGGTAAGATTATCCTTGTAGCTTGTAAGAAGGTCATCGAGGATGCAGAAAAGAGAGCCGATGGCGGATTGTTCTTCAAATGTAGGGAAATCCATCTTAAAGTTTTTCATCTCTGAAGCTAAAATATGCTTAATAGTATTACCAGTAGAAATTAAATCAAGCTCTTTTCTCTTACCGTTAGATTGAAATTGGTAATTTAAGAAATGAGGATTTACTTCTTTTTTATAATCAGTAAAAACTATCAGAGCATGAGCAGCAGTATTATTTAATTCTTCTGGAATAACAGCTGTGTGACCTACATGTCCAGATTGCACCATTACAATATCATTTGTTTTCAACCACTTATCTCTTTGTTTTTCATAAAATTCATCATTTATGAAAATCTGAGAATTATAATTAATTTTGCCATTTTTGACATTATTAGATTCTAAATAAAACTTGCCTTCCTCAACATAATAAGGAGTTGCAGTTCCGACAAAAGCATTTCTTATAGTACCGAAAATATTTATTAATTTTTCTATATCCCATTTATCTTCATAATTTTGAAACCTTATTTCTGGAGTATTACTTTGTTTTTTCATATATCTTATTTTTCCTATACTCATCTAAAATATTTTTAACAACTTTGGTTACTGCTATTTCTTCTTTATCCCATTTACTATGTTGCTCATCTCCTTCATAGTTGTAACCCAAACAAACCTTCTCACTTTCTTTTTTTATTTTTACAAGAATATCAGTTCTATTTTCTTCAATATATACTTCAATAGCTTTTCTTTCATCATCGCTATAAAATACAGGAATTAAGCTTAAATGTCGTCTCCATGCATCGCCATCCTGATTAAGTAGTTCCTTCAACAAATACATTAGCTTAATTTCGATAGAATCATGCAAATAATAGTAATAAGTAGAATTTAATTTTATATCTTCAAATCCGTTAGAAAATTTTAAAAAATTATACTTTGGTTGAACAGACAACCCTCTATATTCGTCAATATAATGCGAGCTAAATTCCAATAAGATTGTTTGGTGATACTTTATGCGTAAAATCTCCCATGTGCTTCTTGTATTGGGATGAATGAGTGCATAAACTGGAGCTTTTAGTTCATCGTTCTGTGGATCATCAACTAATTCCATAGTATATTCAGGAAATTTCTCATAGTACCAAGAACGAGTTTCATAATTCCCCTTCATCTCAATCCAATGATCGTGGTCAGTTATATAGTTAATAACACGTTCCTTAGGGAAAGGAGTTAATCCAAATCTAAATTCGAATAGTTTTTCAATATCGCCTATTTCTGCCTGACTATCAATGGCAGTATTCTTAGAACCTTTTCGAACATAAATTTGATTTTCTCTAACTTTACTATATTTTTTAGTTATATAGAATGGAACCTTATTTGATTTTTTTATAATTAAAACATCTAAATTCCCATCATTTACAGTTCGAAATTCAACTGTCGGAATTATGTCTCCAGCCCAAGTCAAATTTTGTAAAAAATCTTGATAATTTTCTTGTGTCCACTTATTCGAGAATTGCTTAACTCCTGTTATCTTAACGGGTTTATTTTGGATTCCCATTATAATGTACGCGTCTCGGTTACTTAAATTATTTGCCATACAAATAATATCATGTAGAAGGTCATTCTTCTTTTTATTTTTTTCTTCTTTACTTTGACCTTCATAGAAATATGGTTTTTCTTTAAAATCCCAATATTCCCCTTCTGTTTCTTGATAAAAAAATTCTCTTACAATATCTTCAATTTCTTGATTCGTTATCATAAAATCTCCTTTTAATTTTTACCCTCTTAGAAATCCCTTTTCTTCTCAAACTTTTTATCCTAGCTTTTTTACTATTTCTAGTTTTTAATACATATAGTTGCTCAAAAAACGAGTAAGCTAAAATTGCTTTCTGAACCATTAAATAATTCACATTCTTTTCATCAACTAAACCATGCATAAATAAATTTCTATTTAATGGGAGTGTTTCTTCATCATATTCTTCACCTAAGTTCTCAAATCTCTTGAAAAGATTTATCTCCCTAAAACCTTTATCGTGATATTCAGAAATATATGCAATATGTGAAATTAACTCTTTTAAGAATTCATCATGATTTAAAGAATCTATAAAATTTCTAAACGATTCATTCGAAATTTTAATTTCAGATTGCTTTTTCTCTTGTTCTTGTAGTTGGAGTTTAGCTAGTACATTTTCAATTCTTTCACAACAAAACATGACCATTGTTTTATACATTTTTAATTGTTCGAGATTTTGTAATTGTTCTATCTCTCTGTAAGTTTTAAGTGATTTAGGGACGAAATCATAAACTGTCCTACCATATTCTTCTTCCCATAATGATAGATATTCCATCAATACAATATTAGCTTCTTTTTGATCTTCTATTTCATATGGTCCCATTTCATCAATGAATAATAACGGAGGATAGATATCAAAGTGCAAGAATTGTGCTATTTTTCTTTTATCAAGTTCCTCTAAATCTTTTTTATATTTTTCAAAATCAATAGAAGAAAAAGTATTAATTAATGATCGAAACGTATAGGAATAAGACTCTCTTATCTTATCAATCACTGAAAGCATTGGACGCAAATCTATTTTTGGAATCACTATTTGCGACAATATTTTTGAATACGTCTCAGCAATTGGTCTTATACTCTCGGTGATAACTGAACTGATTTTTTGAAATTCATCTCTTGCTATTTCTAAATCCAGAAACTCTGATTTTAGTTCTGAAAAGACTTTTTCTGACTCCTTTTTATTTTCTTCCTCACTATTACAACCTATCATAAACTTTACCTTCATTACAATAATCTATATATTAAAAAACAAGTTAAGTCCAATAACAATTCTAAATAATTACTTACTAAAATTATACCACGAATCCACAAAAATCCCCTTAGAAATCCGCTTCTAAGGGGTTGTCTTTATACTGCTGCTTGGGCTGCTTGGGCTGGTTCTGCTGGTTTTGTCTTTTTATCTTTCTTGCTACTAGTGATGAGACGGCGCTTGCTGTCTCGGATGCTATTGAGTTCCTTGAGGAGTTGAGTCAGGTGTTCCTTTTCAGGATAGGCTTCTGCACTGGCTGCGGTATAGCGCATAAAGAGGTCGTAGCTAGTCGAAAGTTCGGTACGGAGTTGTCTGGTCTTGCCAACTTCCTTGGCAGACTTGTGAGCACGCGCCTTACTTTCCACTTGGTCATATTCCTCTTGAGCATTGACCACCGCTGTCAGCATAGGGGCTAGTCCTAGACTGGTCACTGCCTCATGATAGGGTGTTTCACTAAGCGTTTTGAGCAGGCTCTTGATTTCTGCCGTTTCCACATCGTTGCTGTGCTTGGTAATTTCCTTATACTTGGCAAAGACTGGTTTCAGAGTCTCATGAGCTTCTTTGAGCTTGGCATCCTTAATCTTAGCAAATCCTCTATGAAGGGTAAAGAGACCGACCAAGGCACTATCACGATTGCGATCAACTTCTGTCAGATTACTAGATTCTTTCGTCTCCACCGCCGCAAGTTGAGCTTGAAAATCATCTAGCTTGGTCTTGAAGGGTTCTAAATGTTTGGCATACATCCCTTCATCCTTATTTGCCTTAGAAAAAGTCGCCAAACTTTGATGAGTATCAATCATCAGGCTCTCAAACTCACGGTTGGTAAAGTTGCTGTAACTAAGCGGGCGAATAGCGTATGTTTTTGTCATGATGGTATCCTTTCTATTTAACAAATCATTTATTGTCTTCTTTATCAAACAAAGACTGGATTAGTTCTGGAAGATAGACCTGTTTTTGATCTGTTTTTACAATACTTCCTTGTCTATCAGGTTGAATCAAAGGTCTATCCTTAAATACAAAGACTTGCAACAATGCACAGACCAACAATACAATTCCAATTACAGGAAGTGACCATAGTACACTCTCCTCATCATCTCTAACTTTCTTCATCAATTTTTCTCCTTTAAGTTGATACATCAATTCTAACAGTTTTCCAAACCATTTCGACTCCCATCCGCTCAACTGTCATTATTTCCATCTAAAATGTACTTTTCAGGACAAATCAGACATTTGCAAATTAAAAAATCCCTATCTGACTAGATATACATACCGTCTATCAGATAGAGACTCTTACTATTTTTAGATTTTAGCCTTTCTAGCTTTAGAATACATCTAAACTTTAGGAAAGACAACTATTCGAAAGCTAGAAGACTTCAAAACTTTCTCAGATAAGTCATTCGAAGCTTAGAATACTTTTAAATTTATGGAATTACAATCATTCGAAGCTTAGAATACATATAAACCTTAGTGAATAGACCTATTCTAAGTCTCGAAGAACTATCTTCCAACCCTCAACGGCTCAATAACTTCCTCTACTAGCCGAGTATAGGCTTCCTTGATTTGTTTTTTATAGAGGAGAGGATTGAGGGCATCCGCTACCTCTAGTTTATAGTCTTGATAGCGCTGGCTCTTGGTCAACTGGCTTTCTCCTAGTTGTTTTTTAGCTCCCTTACGATAGTGTTCGACATAGTAACGGAGTTCATCCTCCCCGACATACCAGCGTTTGCTAAAGACTTGGATGTGTTGCTGGATGACAGCCTCGATCATCTGATCCAAGATATTTGCGATAGACTGACCACGATAGCTTTCTGGATATTCTTGGACTTCTCTCCACAGTTCAGTGATAATCTGGGAAAGATTTGGATTAGTCTTCTCAAGACTCTGAATATAGTTATCCACCGCTTCCTTATCTTGAGTGCTTAGGTTCTTTTCTTGACTCTGGCCTTGCTCGATCAGGCTTTGGATCAAGGTCAAGATATAGGCATAGTTGATCTCGTCCACTTGGATAGACTCCAGTTCATAGTGGATATCAAGTGGTTCACCATCGTCATCATCCTCTATTCGGCTTTTTAATTCTGCAAGGACATTTCGATAAAGACCCAGATACCTTTCCAACTTTTCTCCATCAAGTCCCGTCTTACTGTAAAGCCCGTCTTCATCGTACTCTTTATACACTCGGATAGAGGCTAGGTATTTATCAAAGGCTTGATAGGTTTTAGCTAGTTTCCTCAACTCAGGGGTAGAGACTTGCTCGAGATCTAGACCGTTCACATAGTCATCAGTAGCAAGATTTTTGAAATCACTGCAACTCCGTAAAAAGTTCCTCTTTTCCTCTTCCCAACTCGGAGCTAGGACCTCATTTTCTCCACCATTCGAGTAGAGTTTGAGGGCATTATCCACTGCTTCCTTAAAGGCTAGGGGCTTTTGGAAGGTGATGATATGACCATAGGTTTTACTGGAGTCAAAGATCCGATTTGTTCGGCTAAAGGCCTGAATCAAGTCCTGCGGTTGCATGGGATTGCGGTCAATAAAGAGAGTTGATAGACAAGGGGCATCAAATCCTGTTAAGAGACGATTGACCACGATAACCAAGTCCAACTGCTCCTTGCGATAGAGGTATTTGTCCTGTTTTCGAGCTAGACGGTTATTGACATCCGTATTAAATCCACGAAGATCCGCCATGGTAAAGTGGGTATCAAACTCTTGGTTATAGTCCTCTAAGACCTGCTTCATGTGGTCTTGATTGACTCTTGACTCTTCTTCGTTTTCTGTGACGGAGTAAGTGATGGTCGCCTTTGGAAAGTCTGGAAGGACCTGCTTGACCCTCTCCGATACCTTGACACGTGTCTGACCAGCCTTGACTCTTTTGAGGAGATCATAGTAGGCCTGGGCTTGAGGAATTGACTTGACGGTCAGGATAGCGTTGTAGGTCTTACCCACTCCTTTTTGGAAGCCTAATTGTTGACGAGATTTATTGATAATGGCATCCAAGACTTCCAGCATATGCTCCTCATCCTCGTATACGGTATCTGGTATGTCATTTTCAGATTTATCTGTGATGAGGGTATTGCGATAATCCACCTTAAAGCCCAAAACAGCTCCATCATGGATAGCTTCCTTAACTGTATACTCATGGAGACGGTCTCCGTACTGTTGCTGGGTGGTTTGGGCTAGGTCACCTACCTGCTGACGTTTATTTTCCTTAAAGATAGGCGTTCCTGTAAAACCATACCAGAGCGACTGTGGGAAAAAGGCCTTAATATCTTTTTGTGTTTGAGGTGTTACAGCACGATGGCATTCATCCACGACAAAGGCCACTCGGAGGCCCCTGATTTTGTCCGCATCTCTTTGGTAAAGACCTTGTTCAAACTTACGCATCATGGTGGTAATTTTCTGGATAGTTGTCACCACGACACGCTTATCATTACTTCCTAGTCGCTTGACCAAATCATGGGTATTATCCGTTTCATCGATATCAATGACATCATTGGTCGCATAAGAGAGAAATGACGAAGTGGTCTGTTGGTCCAAGTCCCTGCGGTCAACGACAAAGATTGTCTTTTGGATAGAAGGAATTTGAAGGAGATTCCGAGCTACCTTATAGGAGGTCAAGGTCTTCCCTGAACCTGTCGTATGCCAGACATAGCCTGATGCTTGCTGGCGAGAGGCTTCTTGCACTGCTTCGATTGCATGAATCTGATAGGGACGCAGGAGGATAAGAGCCTTCTTACTATCATCAAGGACAGAATACTGCATAACCATTTGGTGGGCACGAGGGATGGAAAGGACTTCGTGGGCAAAGCTGGTCAAGTTTGTCACAGGATGATTGTCCTTATCGACCCACTTGGTTAGAAATTGCTTGTTGAGTTTATTTTCCCTAGCTGCAGCGATATAGCGTGTATCTACTTTATTGGTCACAACAAACATCTGTAAGCTAGAGTAGATGCCACGGAACTTGCCTTCTCTATCATACTTTTTGATTTGATGAAAGGCATCTAAAAAAGCAACTCGGGGACTTTTAAGCTCGATTTGAATCATTGGCAGGCCATTGATCAAGAGGGTCACATCTAGCCTGCGGTCTTGATCCTGAGGATTTATCTTGTCTCTCTCGACTTGATTGACAACCTCATAACTGGACTTACCAGCTGCGATATTGTCTCTCCAAATGACAGATAAACGGATAGTCCCCAAACTAGCATCTTCTCTCTGAACCTCAACCTTGGCAATGCCATTTTCGCCGACCAACCACTTGGCCGCATCATAGTAGCTAACAAAGTTCAGTTGATTCTTTATCTGGCGTTTTTCCTGTTCTGTCAGGGGATGATCTGCCAATAGCGCCACATTGTTCTGGGCTAGCTTTTCAAAGAAGTTTTCCCATAATTGCTCTTCTGTTTTGAGGTCTTCTCTATATGTCCATTGACTTTCCCCAGTTACCAGTTGGTTGATCAGTTGTTTTTCTATCTCCAGTTCTGGTTTTACCTGTATCATACTCTCTCCTTTGCTACATGTCTGCTCCCTTTATTATAGCATGTTTAGCCTCAAATTCCATCACTCTTCCCATGGCAAAAACACTCATTCCCCCTTTCTCCTCCAAAATATGGTATAGTAGAATTATACTATCTAAGAGGAGTTTACATGTCACAGGATAAACAAATGAAAGCTGTTTCTCCCCTTCTGCAGCAAGTTATCAATATCTCATCGATTGTCGGTGGGGTTGGGAGTTTGATTTTCTGTATTTGGGCTTATCAGGCTGGGATTTTACAGTCTAAGGAAACCCTCTCTGCCTTTATCCAGCAGGCAGGCATCTGGGGGCCACCTCTCTTTATCTTTTTACAGATTTTACAGACGGTCGTCCCTATCATTCCTGGCGCCTTGACATCGGTGGCTGGCGTCTTTATCTATGGCCACATCATCGGGACTATCTACAACTATATCGGCATCGTGATTGGCTGTGCCATTATCTTTTATCTGGTGCGCCTATATGGAGCTGCCTTTGTCCAGTCTGTCGTCAGCAAGCGTACCTATGACAAGTATATCGGCTGGTTGGATAAAGGAAATCGTTTTGACCGTTTCTTTATCTTTATGATGATTTGGCCCATTAGTCCAGCTGACTTTCTCTGTATGCTGGCTGCCCTGACCAAGATGAGCTTCAAGCGCTATATGATTATCATCATTTTGACCAAGCCCTTTACCCTCGTGGTTTATACCTACGGTCTGACCTATATTATTGACTTTTTCTGGCAAATGCTTTGAGAATAGAAAAATCCGTTTGGTTTCCCAAGCGGATTTTGTGCTTTATTTTGAAACTTCTTTTGCAAGAACAAAGTTCCCAAGTGTGGCAGAACCATTTCCTGCGACTGCTGGCGTCACGATGTAGTCACGCACATCTGGTACTGGTAGGTAACCATTGAGAAGAGCTGTAAATTTCTCACGGACACGGTCCAGCATGTGTTGTTGAGCCATGACCCCACCACCAAAGACGATTACGTCTGGGCGGAAAGTCACTGTGGCGTTGACCGCAGCTTGAGCGATGTAGTAGGCTTGAACATCCCAGACAGAGCTGTTAAGTTCAATGTTTTCACCACGAATACCTGTACGAGCTTCTAGACTTGGACCAGCCGCAAAACCTTCCAAACATCCTTTGTGGAATGGACAAACACCGTTAAATTCTTTTTCAATATCCATTGGGTGTTTAGCCACATAGTAGTGACCCATTTCAGGGTGACCCACACCACCGATAAACTCACCACGTTGGATAACACCTGCACCGATACCAGTACCGATTGTATAGTAAACCAAGTTTTCGATACGACCACCAGCATTGTTACGGGCAACCACTTCACCATAGGCAGAACTGTTTACGTCTGTTGTGAAGTACATTGGCACGTTAAGGGCACGGCGAAGGGCACCAAGCAAGTCCACATTTGCCCAGTGAGGTTTTGGAGTCGTCGTGATAAAGCCATAAGTTTTTGAGTTTTTGTCAATATCAATAGGACCAAATGAACCAACTGCAAGACCAGCAAGGTTATCGAATTTTGAAAAGAACTCAATAGTCTTATCGATTGTTTCGATTGGAGTTGTTGTTGGAAATTGTGTTTTTTCTACAACGTTAAAGTTTTCATCACCGACAGCACAGACAAACTTTGTACCGCCCGCTTCCAAGCTTCCATATAATTTTGTCATGATAAACCTCTTGTTTTTATTTTCTTTATTATAGCATATTTTAAAAATCTAAGTTTCTCAATTTTTTAGATTTTCCTCTGTAAATCTTACCATTCAAGCAAAAACGAACAAACATGTCATTTGTTCGTTTTCATTTAGCTAGGAAAGATTAGGCTTTCACTTCGATAAGAGCATCCCCCTTCGCAACTGAACCTGTTGCGACTGGAGCTACTGAAGAGAAGTCAGCTGTGTTTGTAACGATAACCATTGTTGTATCATCAAGACCAGCTGCAGCGATTTTGTTTGAGTCAAATGTTCCAAGAACATCGCCTGCTTTAACCTTGTCACCTTGGGCAACTTTTTGTTCGAAACCTTCACCGTTCATTGTTACAGTGTCGATACCAACGTGGATCAAGACTTCAGCACCATTAGTTGTTTTCAAACCAAAGGCGTGACCTGTTGCAAAGGCGATTGAAACTTCAGCATCAGCTGGTGCATAAACCACACCTTGGCTAGGTTTCACAGCGATACCTTGTCCCATAGCTCCACTTGAGAAGACTGGGTCATTGACATCAGCAAGAGCTACAACGTCACCAACGATAGGAGTTACAAGTGTTTCATTTTGAAGAGCTGCTGGAATGTTACCAGTTGTTTCTTCTTGGACCAAACGTTCTGTCTCTACTTCAGTAGCAACTTCTTTTTCATCCTCATAACCAAACATGTAAGTAAGGGCAAAACCAAGTGCAAATGATACAGCTACCATAAGAAGGTATTGGGCAAGTTGTCCGTTACCAACATAAAGCATTGTACCAGGGATGATGGTGATACCATTACCAGTACCAGCAAGTCCAAGGATTGAAGCCAATCCACCACCGATCGCACCAGCAATCAATGAAAGGAAGAATGGTTTACGGAAGCGCAAGTTCACCCCGAAGATAGCAGGCTCTGTAATACCTAGGAAGGCAGAAAGAGCAGCTGGGAAAGCAAGTGTTTTTAGTTTTGAATTTTTAGTTTTAACACCAACCGCAACAGTCGCAGCACCTTGAGCTGTCATAGCCGCAGTGATGATAGCGTTGAATGGGTTAGCATGGTCAGCAGCAAGCAATTGAACTTCAAGCAAGTTGAAGATGTGGTGCACACCTGACACGACGATCAATTGGTGAACCCCACCAATCAAGAAACCACCAAGACCAAATGGCATGCTGAGGACCGCTTTTGTAGCGATAAGGATATAGTTTTCAACAACGTGGAAGACTGGTCCGATGACAAAGAGTCCAAGGATAGACATAACCAAAAGTGTCACGAATGGTGTTACCAAAAGGTCAATGACATCTGGAACAACCTTGCGGACAAGTTTTTCAAATTTAGCTCCGACAACCCCGATGATGAAGGCTGGAAGAACGGAACCTTGCAAACCAACAACAGGGATGAAACCAAAGAAGTTCATAGCCGTTACTTCACCACCTTGAGCAACTGCCCAAGCGTTTGGAAGTGAGCCAGAAACAAGCATCATACCAAGAACGATACCAACGGCAGGATTTCCACCGAATACACGGAAGGTTGACCACACAACCAAACCTGGCAAGATGATGAAGGCTGTATCTGTCAAGATTTGTGTGTAAGTTGCAAAGTCTCCTGGAAGTGGCATTTCAAGAGCGTTGAAAAGACCACGCACACCCATGAAAAGACCTGTCGCTACGATAACTGGGATGATTGGAACGAAAACGTCACCGAAAGTACGGATAGCACGTTGGAACCAGTTCCCTTGTTTAGCAGCTTCTGCTTTCATGTCATCTTTAGATGATGTTGGCAAACCAAGTGCAACAACTTCATCGTACATTTTGTTAACTGTACCTGTACCAAAGATGATTTGGTATTGACCTGAGTTAAAGAAAGCACCTTGAACTTTTTCCAAGTTCTCAATCACTTCTTTATTGATTTTTCCTTCATCTTTGACCATGACACGAAGACGAGTCGCACAGTGAGCTACACTGTTGACATTTTCACGTCCGCCCAAGGCATCGATGACTTTTTTTGCAATTTCCTGATTGTTCATTTGCAAAAATCTCCTTATATAAAATTTTGTTCTTGTTTGAAAGCGATTTTATCCGCCCTACGACTTTTATTTTATCATGTTTTAGAAATATGTCAAGCGTTTTGCAGAAAAAATATTCTATCCACTTAGTTGGCTTGCTTTAGATTGATTGATTTTGACTGTTTTATCAGGTATTCCTTAAAAAAATAAGTTTAAAGTCTTGGTTAAAAAGGGTTTTATTTCATTATCTTTCATATTTTCCTGAAAATTTGATTGATTTCCTGCATTTATTTTATGATAAACGTTTGACAGTTTTTTCTCTTTTTTAACATAAAAGGCTTGCTTTTTTTCCCGAAAACGGTTACTATTAAAAGTGATAAGATTTTTGGAGGAATGAAAGAATGGAATGGACTACTGAGCGTCGTTACAGACTTTATCAAGACTGGACGCAAGAAGAAATTAAGAATATTAAAGAAAATATGGCACAATCTCCATGGCATACTCATTACCATGTTGAGCCAAAAACAGGACTTCTCAACGACCCAAATGGCTTTTCTTACTTTAATGGAAAGTGGATTGTTTTTTATCAGAACTTTCCTTTTGGTGCAGCCCACGGTTTAAAATCTTGGGTTCAATTGGAAAGTGAGGACTTGGTTCACTTCACAGAAACTGGTGTCAAAGTTTTGCCTGATACTCCATTAGATAGCCACGGTGCCTACTCTGGTTCTGCTATGCAATTTGGTGATAACTTGTTCCTATTCTATACAGGAAATGTTCGTGATGAAAACTGGATTCGTCACCCATACCAGATCGGTGCTTTGATGGATAAGGATGGCAAGATTACGAAGATTGACAAGATCTTGATTGACCAGCCAGCAGACTCTACAGACCACTTCCGCGATCCGCAAATTTTTAACTTTAAAGGTCAATATTATGCTATCGTCGGTGGACAGGACTTGGAGAAAAAAGGCTTCGTCCGTCTCTACAAAGCTATTGACAACGACTACACAAACTGGCAAGCTGTTGGCGACCTTGACTTTGCTAACGACCGCACTGCCTATATGATGGAATGCCCAAACCTGGTCTTCGTTGGTGAACAACCTGTCCTTCTCTACTGCCCACAAGGATTGGATAAAGATGTTCTAGACTACGACAACATCTATCCAAATATGTATAAAATTGGGGCTTCCTTTGACCCTGAAAATGCCAAAATGGTAGATGTGTCTCAACTCCAAAACATGGATTATGGTTTTGAAGCCTATGCAACCCAAGCCTTCAACGCTCCTGATGGACGTGTTCTAGCAGTTAGCTGGCTTGGTTTACCAGATGTTTCTTACCCATCTGACCGTTTTGACCACCAAGGAACCTTCTCTTTGGTCAAAGAACTGACTATCAAAGATGGCAAACTCTACCAATACCCAGTCCCAGCTATCAAGGACCTTCGTGCTTCTGAAGAAGCCTTCTCAAACCGTGCCCAAACCAATAACACCTACGAACTCGAGCTCAACTTGGAAGCCAATAGCCAGAGCGAGATTGTCTTACTTGCTGACAAAGAAGGCAAGGGACTTTCAATCAACTTTGACCTTGTAAATGGTCAAGTGACCGTGGATCGTAGCCAGGCTGGTGAACAGTACGTTCAAGAATTTGGGACAACTCGTTCTTGCCCTATCGATAATCAGGCTACTACTGCTACAATTTTCATTGATAACTCTGTCTTTGAAATTTTCATCAATAAAGGAGAAAAAGTATTTTCTGGTCGTGTCTTCCCACATGCAGACCAAAATGGGATCCTCATCAAATCTGGAAACCCAACTGGAACTTACTATGAATTAGATTATGGTCGCAAAACTAACTGATGTCGCCAAACTTGCAGGTGTCAGCCCTACTACCGTTTCTCGGGTTATCAATAAAAAAGGCTATTTATCAGAGAAAACCATTCAAAATGTCAATGAAGCCATGCGAGAATTGGGCTATAAACCCAACAACCTGGCTCGTAGTCTGCAAGGAAAGTCAGCTAAGTTAATCGGCTTGATTTTTCCCAATATTTCCAATGTTTTCTATGCAGAATTAATTGATAAACTGGAACACCAACTCTTCAAAAATGGTTACAAGACCATCATCTGCAACAGTGAGCATGATTCTGAAAAAGAACGCGAGTACATCGAAATGCTGGAAGCCAATCAGGTCGATGGTATCATTTCTGGTAGCCACAACTTGGGAATCGAAGATTACAATCGTGTAACAGCACCGATTATTTCCTTTGACCGAAACCTATCGCCAGACATTCCAGTCGTTTCCTCTGACAACTACGCTGGTGGGGTTCTTGCTGCCCAGACCTTAGTCAAGACAGGTGCCCAGTCTATTATCATGATTACAGGGAATGACAATTCCAATTCGCCAACTGGGCTACGCCACGCTGGTTTTGCATCCGTACTCCCAAAAGCTCCTATTATCAATGTTTCCAGTGACTTTTCTCCTGTCAGAAAAGAAATGGAAATCAAGAATATCTTGACGCGACAAAAACCAGATGCTATTTTTGCTTCGGATGATTTGACTGCTATTCTGGTCATTAAAATTGCTCAAGAACTAGGCATTTCTGTCCCAGAAGAACTCAAGGTCATCGGCTATGATGGTACCTACTTTATCGAGAATTACTATCCTCAACTGGCTACTATCAAGCAACCCTTGGAAGAGATTGCCTGCCTCACTGTTGACCTCCTCTTGCAAAAGATCGAAGGCAAGGAAGTCGCAACAACCGGTTACTTCTTACCAGTCACCCTATTACCAGGAAAAAGTATTTAACACTCTTCGAAAATCTCTTCAAACCACGTCAGCATCGCCTTACCGTAGATATATGTAACTGACTTCGTCAGTCTTATCTACAACCTCAAAGCAGTGCTTTGAGCAACCTGCGGCTAGCTTCCTAGTTTGCTCTTTGATTTTCATTGAGTATAAGCACAAGAAAACTCAGACCAATTCGTCTGAGTTTTTTTATGATCTTAAGTTTTCTAGATAACGTTGGGCAGTCTCTAAGTTAAAGGTTTTATCTGCGATAAGCTGCTCGACCAGGGGAGCAACTTCAGACTCACTAGCACCAGCTAGGAGAGCTAAGGATTTGGCCTGTAATTTCATGTGGCCTTGCTGAATCCCTGTACTGACCAAGGCTTTCAGGGCCGCAAAGTTTTGAGCAAGTCCGATAGACACGATAAGCTGTGCTAATTCTTTAGCAGAAGGATTTCCCAGTAGCTCATGACTGAGGGCTACACGAGGGTTAAGGCCGATAGAACCACCCTTGGTCGCTACAGGCATGGGCAGGGTCATCTCACCGACCAATTCTTCTCTTTCAAGATCCAGCGTCCATCGGCTAAGACCTTGATAGCGTCCGTCTCGACTGGCAAAAGCATGAGCCCCTGCCTCGATGGCACGCCAGTCATTACCAGTGGCAATTAAAATGGCATCAATACCATTAAAAATCCCTTTATTATGAGTAGCTGCACGATAAGGATCAGCCTGTGCAAACTGACTAGCCAACGCAATTTTCTCCGCAATCTCTCGTCCTTGATCCTTTTGACGACTCAAGTATCGAAAGGAAATGCGACAATTTGTAGTCACCAGAGAATCGGTCGCGTAATTAGACAGAATTCCCATGAGACTCTGTCCCTGACTCAATTTTTCTAAGACTGGTTTCAAGGCCTCCAGCATGGTGTTGAGCATATTAGCACCCATGGCTTCCTGGGTATCGACATGAAGATAAACGACGAGAAAGTCCGTTTCGCCTTTTATCTGCTCTACATGCAAATCACGCGCCCCACCCCCGCGTTTAACGATAGAAGGATAGGCTTGATTGGCAAGCTCCAAGAGCTCCGCTTTCTTGCTGGCAATCTTCTCTTGCGCTAGTTTAGGTTTAGCAACTTGATAAAGGGCTACCTGCCCAATCATCTGTCGCTGATGGACTTGTGTAGTAAAACCACCTGCACGCTTGATGATTTTGCTGGCATAGCTGGCCGCCGCAACCACAGAGGGTTCTTCTGTCACATAGGGAACGGTGTATTCCTGACCGTTGACAAGTACCTCCGGAACCAGCGAATAAGGCAGAGAAAAAGTTCCCACTACATTCTCACTCAGCTGGTCTGCCACAGTCACACTCATCTGTTCATCCTTCTCCAGACTAGCTTGTCTCTCAGGACTAAGGAGCGCCTGAGCTTTTAACAGCTCGAGGCGCTCTTGGTATGATTTTTTAGAAAATCCATTCCAACTTATCTTCATTATTTTTCAACCTTGCTATAACGGCGTTGGTGGTCGAGAATTTCAACCAAGGCAAAATCTTGATTTTCATAGCCAGTAAACTGGGCAGAGTTTGTTTCATCCAAATCTATTTCCTCAAAGAAGACTTTTTCATAGTCTGCAACGGATAGGGCAGTTCGTTGGTTGAGCTTGTTCAAGCGGTCTTTATCCAGATAAGCTTCATAACCTTCAACCAATTCACCACTGAAGAACTCAGCCACAGCACCACTTCCGTAACTATAAAGGGCAATTTTATCTCCAGCCTTCAAGCTATCTGTATTTTCCAAGAGAGACAGAAGTCCAAGGAAAAGTGAACCTGTGTAGATATTCCCCACCTTTTGACTGTAGAGAATAGACTGGTCAAAATGCTTTTGTAAGAGGTCTTTTTTCTCTTGAGGCAGGCTCTTATCCATGATTTTTTTCAAGCCTTTTAGCGCTAATTTAGGATAAGGCAAGTGGAAACAAACAGCCGCGAAATCATCCAAAGTAAGCTGGTAGCGTTTTTGGTATTCAAGCCAAGTCGTTTTCAAACTATCTAGGTATTGTTGGGTAGAATAGACACCATTTACATAAGGAGTTGTTGAGTAATTTGGACGCCAGAAATCCATGATATCACGGGTTTGAGCTACATTGTCATTATTAAAGGCCATAATGCGTGGATTCTGTGTAATCAACATGGCCACACTTCCAGCACCCTGAGTTGGTTCTCCTGGAGTTTCAATACCGTATTTGGCAATATCACTGGCAATGACCAAGACCTTGGATCGTGGAGAATTTTCCACATGCAATTTGGCATAATGAAGGGCAGCTGTCGCTCCATAGCAGGCTTCTTTGATTTCGAAACTACGAGCAAAGGGCTGAATGCACAGCAAGCCATGCACAAAGACGGCCGCAGCCTTACTCTGGTCAATTCCTGACTCGGTAGCCACAATGACCATGTCAATTTCTTGTCTCTCTTGCTCAGTTAAAATAGAGTCACTAGCACTGGCCGCCAAGGTCACGATGTCCTCCGTTAGGGGCGCAATACTCAATTCCTTGAGCAAGAGTCCTTTGCTTAATTTTTCAGGATCAATTCCCCTCGCTTCTGCTAAGTCTTGTAATTTCAAGACATATTGACTGGTCGCAAAACCAATCTTATCTATACCGATTGTCATATTTACCTCTGTTTTATCATTCATTGTAAAAAATCGTTCTATACTATTTTATCACAAATGGCAGTAAAAGAGAGAAAAAAGACTTGATTCACCAAATCAAGTCTCTTGTTCGTCTAACGATTTTGCTGTTTTCGTAAGTAGGAATACAGTCTAAGAATCACTGTTCCGCTAGCCATTCCAATGGAAATTACCAGAGCCAACATGACAACTAAAGTTGCACTGGCAATGGCGTGACTATAGTCTCCTGTCACAAAAAAGGCAGTTGTCCGATAAGACAGATATCCCGGAACCAAAGGGGCCAAGATGGCCAAGATAAAGACCACAGCAGGTGTCTTATAAAGAATACTTAAAATCTGGCTGACACAAGAACCGATAATGGCGGCAATGAAGGTAGCTACAATAACATTGGTTGGTTCCTTGAGCAAGAGATAGATTAACCAGACAGCCATGCCCAAAATCCCTCCTGGTAAGAGCATAGACCGCTGAACATTGAGTACGATTAAAAAAGTGATGATAGCAAGAAGACTTGCTACTGCTTGTAATAAAAAGGTTGTTAGTGTCATATTAGTTCATCAATACCAAGGCGACAGAAGTTCCTGCCCCTAAAGCAAGGGTAATGAGTAGGGATTCAAACATCTTACTCATACCAGAGTTTATGTGGTTGGTCATGATATCCCGAACCGCATTGGTCAAGGCAATTCCTGGTACAAAAGGCATGACCGCACCAGCTATAATCAAATCTGCTGTTGAAGGAAAACCTGTGTAGCGAGCCCAAAACTGAGCTATCATCCCAAAGACAAAGGCTCCAGCAAAGGCTGTTACAAAAGGAATTCGGATAAACTTCTCCACATAGAGGGAAAAGGCAAAACCAAATAAGGTAGCCACTCCTGCCCCAAGTGCGTCGTAGATGTTTCCACTAAACATAACTGAAAAGAAAGGGGCACTAAAGGTCGCAGCCAGAGTTACCTGCAACTTGGTATAGGGAAGGGGTTGAGCTTGCAAGGCCGTCAATTGCTTAAAGGCTGTTTCTAAATCAATCTGCCCCCCAACCAGCTGACGAGAAATCTGGTTCACATCGCAGACTTTTTCGATGTTATAAGAAGAGGAGGTCACGCGCTTCATGCGCGAAATATTGGTATTTTCAATAGAGAAAAAGATTGCGGCAGGCATGGCAAGGACATTGCAATCCACAATCCCCTGCGAATGCGCAATTCGAATCATGGTATCTTCTACACGATGGATTTCTGAGCCACTTTTAAGGAGAATAGTCCCCGCTAGCATAATCACATCAATGACGGCATTTAATTCTTTTGATTCTTCCATGCTTGCCTCCTTTTATCAACTCCCTCTATTCTATCACAAATCCGGACTCAAAAAAAATCTTTGCCATGAAATCATGACAAAGATTCGTTTAATCGCGAGAATTTTCGTGGTTGCCTTCACTGCTTGATTGAGTCGTAGCAGGTGCATTCCCTCGTTGATTTCCTTGTTGGTTCCCCTGACTTGGTGTTGTAGTAGAACCTTGGTTTCCACGTTGGGATGGTGCTGATGATGACGGTGACGGCGGTGTTTTTGGTTTGTAGATTGAAATCTTGACACGCGTCTTAGTCAAATCAACCTTTTCGCCTGCTTTTGGACTTTGTTCAACGACTGTACCCTCAGCAGTTCCATCAGGAGCTGTTGATACCTCTACAACTTCAATATTGGCTTCTTTAATACCAACAATTTGAACGAGATTGTTTTTAGTAAATTCAAGACTAGATCCTATATAACTTGGCATGGCAACGCTGGTTACTTTCTTAGCAACGGTTAAGGTAATCGTTGAGGCCTTGCTCAAATCATAGGTTGTTCCGGCAGCTGGACTCTGTCTGAGAACAGTTCCTGCTTCACTCTCACTTGATTCTTCTTCCTCAATCTTGATGAGATTTTCAGGAACCTTCTTCTGCTTGAGTTCTGCGATAACATCTGTCGATTTACGACCGATATAGTTACTCAATTGGAAGGATTGCTTGCCTGATGAGACAACCAAATTGATTTTCGAACCTTCTTTTCGAGTCTTTCCAGCTTCAGGATCTGTACGGATAATCCGCCCTTCTTCCACCTTTTCACTAGCCTCTGATTTCTCCTCGCCAATCTCAAAATTGGCTTTCTTGAGCGTTTCCTTGGCCTCCGCAACTGTCTGACCTGTCACATCTGGAATGGCAATGGTTGCAGGAGTTCTGGATAATATCCAAACAAGAGAAGCTGCCACCAATACAATGCTAGCCAACAAGATCATATACCGAACTCTAAATTTCCGTTTCTTAACAGGCTTGCTTGCGTAATTTTCTTCTGAAACATGCTGACTCGGCTTCGCAGTCTGTGGCTTCGGACTTTGTGTTTGCACCTTAGGAATTGAGGTCAAGGTACTCTGGGATACTTTTGGTAGTGTCTTGGTGTCCGCCTTAGTCGTATCATTAAATACCAGTTTAGGTTCATTACGACGATTATAAGACAAACTACTAGACAAGTCCACATACATCTCTGCAACTGACTGATAACGATCTGTCAATTTCTTGGCAGTTGCCTTGATGACAACATTCTCCAAAGCCTGAGGCACAGATGGATTTTCATCAATAACTGACGGCAGTGGTTTCTGGAAATGCTGAAGGGCAATGGTCACCGCGCTATCCCCATCATAAGGGATATGACCAGTCAACATCTCATAGAAAATAATCCCCATGGCATAGATATCACTTTGTACAGTTGCCTTCGAACCACGCGCCTGCTCTGGTGATAAGTAATGAACTGAACCCAGCATCGAGTTAGTCTGAGTTAGACTCGTCTCAGCAAAGGCTACCGCAATCCCAAAATCTGTGACTTTGGCAGTCCCATCTGGTGTCAGGAGGATATTTTGAGGTTTCAAGTCCCTGTGAACAATTCCTCGAGTATGGGCTAAGCGCATGGCTAGGAGGATTTGTCCCATGATACGGACGGCTTCTTCATTAGAAAGAGGATAGTGTTCCTTGATATAGCGTTTGAGGTCTAGTCCAGCAACATACTCCATTGCAAGATACTGTTGACCGTCTTCCTCACCAATATCTGTTATCCGAACGATATGAGGATGGTCTAGATCTGCCATAGCTCTCGCTTCACGCTGAAAACGAGCTACAGCTATCGGGTCCGTCTGGTAGTTGGTCCTCAAGACCTTCACTGCCACTTCTTCTCCGTCTAGAATTAAATCCTTGGCCAAATAGACATCTGCCATGCCTCCTCGGCCAATCTGTTTCACAATCCGATAACGTCCGGCAAAAATCTTGCCGATTTGGATCATTTTGCATCCTCCTCGTTCATAGAAACAAGGGCAACCGTAATGTTGTCTAAACCTCCTGCATTGTTAGCAAAACGCACGAGCGTCGCTGTTTTATCTGCCAAAGGAATATCACTGGTTACAATATCACAAATCTCACTACCTGAAATCATGTTGGTCAAACCATCACTATTGAGCAAGAGATAGTCACCTGGCTCAAGGGTAATCATTCCAAAATCAGGTTGAACTTCATCTTTTTGACCGATAGATTGAGTAATAATATTTTTCTGTGGATGACTGGCTGCTTCTTCTGGTGTCAATTGACCTGCCTTAAGCAATTCATTGACCAAAGAATGGTCGCTCGTTAACTGGTGGTATTCTTCCCCACGAATCAAACCGATACGAGAATCCCCAATATGGGCATAGATAGCCTGATTGCCAATAATAGCAACAGCCTCGAGAGTTGTTCCCATTCCTTTATAGGCATCATCTTGTCCAAGTTGATGAATCTTTTGATTTTCAATTTCTAGGTAATTGGCGAACCATTCACGCACTTCATTGACTGTATCGATTTGGGTATCAACCCATGCTATACCTAGGTCTGTTACCGCCATTTCACTAGCGATATTCCCTGCGCGATGACCTCCCATTCCATCAGCTAAAATAATCATGGTACGTCCAGCTCTATTGACATAGTGGTTGACATAGTCTTGGTTATTTGTTCGTTTCTGACCAACATCTGTTAATAATGAAATTTCCATGTGTCAGTTCCTTCCTAATCTGATATCTTGCGAAATTGACTGATGAAGAATCCATCACTTCCATACAATTCAGGTGTAATGAGGATACAGCCGTCTTTCATGATATCCTTACATTCATGTTCTAGTTTTACCTGCTCGAACTCGGGATGACTTTCTAAAAACGCCTCAACGACTTGAAAATTCTCCTCTGAGACAATAGTACAGGTACTATAAGTTATTATACCACCTTTGCGTAGTGTTTGACAAACACTACCTAATATTTCTAGCTGAATTTCCTGTAAGGACGCGAAATCTGCCGTTTCTTTATTGTATTTGATATCTGGTTTGCGACGCAAAAGACCGATTCCTGAACAGGGAGCATCTACTAAAACCTTATCAAAGGAATTCTGACCAAAAAACTCATGCACCTTTCTGGCATCCAATTTTTGCGTTTGAACCCAATCTGCAACTCCCAGACGTTGAGCATTTTCTTGAATCAAGCCCAACTTGTGATCGTACAAGTCCAAAGCCGTAACCTGACCTGTCGTGAGATAAGAGGCTATATGGGCTGTTTTACCACCCGGAGCCGCACAGGCATCTAGAACCTGCTCATCACCTTGTAGATCAAGAGTCGGAGCAACCAATTGACTGGACTCGTCTTGAATGGTAATGGCTCCCTTCGCAAACAAATCATGGCCTGCAAAATGCCCTTGCTCCTTAACCAGACTAGAAGGAGATAAGGATGAATCACTAGCCTCCAACAAGGCTTGGATTTCCTCTTTTCGGCTTAAATCAGTCACACGAATACTGGCCTTGTTTCGCACCAAAAGACTTTCAAAGATGGCTTGTGCTCGCTCTTCACCGTATTCTTCTTTAAGTTTAGACACGAGCCAAACCGGTAGAGAATAGGCAATAGAATCACGCTTGTTTTTTCGTTTGATGCTGGCAATATCTGGCCAGCCTTCACGCAGGATACGGCGAAGGACTGCATTGACCAATTTTTCACTGCCTTTTTTACGAAATTTGGCTAATTCCACTGCTTCATTAACCACAGCATGGTCTGGAATTTTGTCCAAATAGCGAAGTTGGTAGGCACTCATAAGAAGCAGAACATAGAGCCAGCTGTCTAACTGGTCTCTGTCTTCGATAAAGTGAGATAGGTACCATTCCAGAGTCAGTTTGCGGGCTACTGTTCCATAGACCAGCTCGGTCACCAAGCCCTTGTCTGCTGCTGAGAGTTGACTTCCCTTGAGATGCTTATTTAAGGCGATATTTGAGTATGCTTGATTGATAAAGACATCCTCTAATACTGCTAGAGCTAGACTTCTAGCCGTTTCTACTTTAGTCACCAAATCGTTCTCCTACAGTCAATGTACGTCCAACTCCGTTGAGGAAGGAAGCAATGTCCATCTTAGGTTTACCTGCTGGCTGAACTTGTTTGAGAGACAAAGCTCCTTCTGCCGTTGCTACAATCAATTCTTTCTTGCCGATAGACAGAATCTCTCCTGGATTTCCCTGACCATCTACTGGTAGGGCTTCATAAATCTTAAAGCGGTCACCCTTAAGGAAAGTATGGGCAACAGGCCAGGGGTTCATGCCACGGATTTGGTTAAAGAGTTGACGATTGCTTTTATTCCAGTCCAGTTTTTCTTCCTCTGGCTTGATATTTGGAGAGAAAGTGACCCGACTTGGATCCTGCGGTTCTGGTTTGATTTCCCCAGCTATATAGGCAGGCAAAGTATCCAAAAGCAAGTCACGACCAACGACAGCTAATTTCTCAAACAAGGTTCCAACATTATCTTCATCTGTGATAGGAATGCTGCGACGAGAAATCATATCTCCTGCATCCATTTCCTTAACCATTTCCATAATGGTCACACCAGCTTCCTCATCCCCTTGAATCAAGGCATAATGGATAGGCGCACCACCACGGTGTTTAGGAAGGAGTGACGCATGAACGTTGACCGCAAAGTCCATGCTATCAAGGAGTTTACTTGGGAGAAATTGCCCAAAAGCAGCAGTCACAATTCCATCTGCTCCTAGCTTCATAATAGCTTCCATCTCTGGACTTCCAGATAATTTTTCAGGTTGGTAGATAGGGAGTCCAGCTTCCTTGGCAGCCTGCTTGACTGGTGTTTCTTGGATCACTTTTTTACGGCCAACAGCGCGGTCCGGCTGGGTCACAACGGCTAGAATTTCGTAACGGTCATCTGTCAAAAGTCCTTTTAAGACTGTTGCTGAAAAGTCGGGAGTTCCCATAAAGATTAATTTTGTCATATCTTCTCCTTCTTATAAAAATTGCTGTGGCTCATGGTCAATGCTGAGACGGAGCTCACTATTTTCCCGTTCTTGAGTCAAGGCAAGAACCTGATTTAGAGTCGGCCCCAGCTCATCTTCTAAACGGTATTTAATTAAAATCTGGTAATGATAGAGATTGTGGGTACGAGCAATGGGTTTGGGCGTTGGGCCAAGGATGTTACTAGTTTCAGACAAACCTGACCGCAAAATATTCATGACTTCATAGGCGCGTTTGACCACCTCTTCTTCTTTCTTATGAGAAAGGGTAATGCCAATCGTGAAATAGTAAGGCGGATAGCCAAGTTGTCGTCTGATACCCATTTCATAGGCATAAAAGCCTTCGTAGTCCTGATCCTTGGCAAATCGAATAGCATAATGCTGCGGATTGTAAGACTGGATCAAAACCTGACCAGCTTTTTCAGCCCGACCTGCACGGCCTGCCACCTGAGTCAAGAGCTGGAAGGTTCTCTCAGAAGAACGGAAATCTGGTAGATTCAAGGCCGTATCCGCATTGAGAACTCCTACTAGGGTCACATTGGGAAAATCCAAACCCTTGGCAATCATCTGAGTTCCCAGCAAAATATCCGCTTCCCCTCGTCCAAACTGGTCAAGTAGAGCTTGATGACTGCCTTTCTTACGGGTCGTATCCACATCCATCCGCAAAATGCGGGCCTGAGGAAAAAGCTCTGCCAGCTCGTCATAAGCCTTCTGAGTTCCCGTCCCGTAGTAGCGAATGCTGCGGCTCTTACAGTTAGGACAAACCTGAGGAATGTCCTTTGAAAAACCACAATAATGGCAGTTCATGGTCTTGGTATCCATGTGCAAGGTCAGAGAAATGTCACAGTTGGGACAAGTATCTACCGTCCCACACTCCCGACACATGACAAAGCTAGAATAACCACGACGATTGAGCATGAGGACCACCTGCTCTTTTTTAGCCAGACGGTCTTGAATGGCTTCTAACAAAGGAGTCGTAAAGTTTGACGTTTCATTTTGCCCAATATAGTCCCGAAAATCAATCACTTGAACCTCGGGAATCGTAGCTAGAGGATTGGCACGTTGGGTCAGACGTAAGTGTTGATAAACACCTTTTCCAGCCCGAGCACGGCTTTCCAGACTAGGTGTTGCTGAACCAAGGACCAAGGCCGCTTGATTATATTGGGCCCGTAAAATAGCCACCTCTCTGGCATGGTAACGGGGGTTACTGTCCTGCTTATAAGTCGCTTCATGCTCCTCATCGATAATCATGACACCTAGATTTTTCAAGGGGGCAAAGATGGCCGATCTGGCGCCAACAACAACTTGAGCATCGCCGCGTTCCACTTTACGCCATTCGTCGTACTTTTCACCATTGGACAGACCTGAGTGGAGAATAGCCACTTTCTCACCAAAGCGAGCAATAAAGCGCTCCGTCATCTGTGGAGTCAAGGAAATCTCAGGCACCAGCAAAATAGCTGTCTTGCCCTTGTCCAAGGCCCCTTGGATAATCTGCAAATAAACTTCTGTCTTCCCACTTCCTGTAATCCCTTGAAGGAGGAAGGGAGGCTGATGACTGCCAATAGCACTGACAACCGCATCACGCGCCTGTCTTTGCTCTGGATTCAACTCCAAAGGCCGACTTGCCTCAATACCTTCAAAATAAGCAGCCGAGCGTTGCACTTCCTTTTGGACTATGGTAACAGCACCTTGTTCCACAAAGAAGTTGACTTGCTCCCGCGAGTAGGACTCTAACAAGCTAGACAAAGAAGCGCTCTCAGGATGAGACAGTAAATAGTCTCTCAGTTCTAACTTTTTCTTAGCACGCGCAGAAATCTCCACACCTTCTAATTGAGCAAGGTCAACCTCATACCAAGACTGGGTCTTGACCTTCTTTTGATCAACTGCCTGATATTCCAAACCAAGCAGACCTTTTCTAGTCAAACGCATCATTTCGGCTTGCTTAACTAAATCCAGAGAAGAAAAGGCTAGTGAATCTTCTGAACCAAACAGACGCACTCGGTCTTCCTGACTGAGACCTGCCAGAGGATAGAGAATCTTGTCATAGCTAGAATTCAGAAATCCCGGCAACATAGCCTTAAGGATGGAGATTTTATAAGAAAAAACAGACTTACGTAACTCTTCAGCCAACCAGAGTTGTTCTTGCGTGAGAACAGGAGAAAAATCCAACACCTCGGCAATATCTTTTAAATCCTGCTCCATCTCTCCTTCGTCTGATTGAGACTTCAAACCAAGAACAATCCCTTGAATCAGGCGATTGCCCTTACCAAAAGGCACATGAACCCTCATCCCAACTTCCAGCATTCCCTCAAATTCCTCAGGAATCCTGTAACTATAGGGCTGGTCTGTCTGCATCAAGGGCACATCCACGATAATCTTGGCTATGGTCATCTTCTCACCTCCTTCTTGTCAGTATATTCTTGCAATAGAAAAAATAAGATTGAGTCCCCCCAACCTTAAATTTTTTCACCATCTTCTTTTTCTTTAGCGATTTGCTCTTTGATTTTCTTTTCTTCTTCTTCTTTACGGCGTTTTTCTTCTTCGATACGGCGACGCACTGCTTCACGTTTTCCTTCTGGATCTGGGTGAATTGTAACGTTTCCTGATTCGATTTCTTCTAAAGCGCGAAGAGTTGATTTTTCAGACTTGAAGCCTTGAGTTGCTGGCGCACCTGCTTCCAATTCGTGGGCACGTTTTGCTTCCAAGATTACGAGTGAATATTTTGAAGGAACCTTGTCGAGCAAGGTATCAATAGAGGGTTTTAACATCATTTGCTTGTACCTATTTTCTAAATTTTATCGGGTAGTTGGAGATTTTGGTAACATCTCCTGATAGTGACCAATAACACGATCCACACGGAAGTGCTCTGCTTCAATCACACGTTTGACACGCTCAGCAGCTAGGGGCACCTGATCGTTGACAATCGCATAATCATACTCACGCATGAGAGCAATTTCTTCCTTGGCTTTTTCGATGCGTTGGGCAATCACTTCTGCACTGTCTGTTCCACGACCTACCAAACGATCTTGCAATTCATCCAAATCTGGTGGTGTCAGGAAGATAAAGACAGCATCTGGAACCTTTTTCTTGACCTGAAGAGCGCCCTGAACTTCAATTTCAAGGAAAACATCGATTCCCTTGTCCAAGGTTTCATTGACATAGGTCAGAGGCGTTCCATAGTAGTTGCCGACATATTCTGCATATTCCAACATCTGTCCTTGACGAATCAGCTCTTCAAACTCTTCACGAGTACGGAAGAAATAGTCAACACCGTCTACTTCTCCAGGACGTTGTGCGCGTGTCGTCATCGATACAGAGTATTGAAATTGGTTTTCAGAACTCTCAAAAATCTCTCTTCTAACCGTTCCTTTTCCAACCCCTGAAGGACCAGAAAAAACGATTAGTAAGCCTCGGTCTGCCATTGTGTCTCCTTTTAGTCAGTCTGTAAAAATAAAATAAGATTTCCCTTCAGATAGTAGCATTTAGTGCAAACTATCCTTCTACAGTCTTTCTATCTAGTGTAACAAAAAAGCAGTAATTTTTCAACTGCTCTTTCTTATTTATTTAGCATAATCTATGATTTATACAAGGTAGCCCCCTTAAAAAGACTTGCCTTTTTATTCCATTTAAGAGATAATGAAACTACTAATATAAAAGGAGAGATTTATGCCAATTTATAAAGGAAAAAACGTTGATGAAGCTATTGAAAACGGCTTGTATGAACTCAATATCAAAAAAAATGAGGTTAAAATCAATATTATTGAAGAAGGAAATGCTGGAGTATTTGGTTTTTTTGAAAAAGAAGCTGAGGTTGAAATTACACCATTAAGCCCACTGGAATTGAAGGTAAAAAAATTAATTCCATGTTTAATTGGTGTTGCTGTAATATTTATTATTCTTCTGTTGGTTCTATTTGGAGGAAACTCAGATAAATCAACTTCTGTTCCTACTTCTACATCTACAGAAACTAGTTCCATTGTGGAAAAATCCATCGAAAAAGCAAGTGAGGAATCATCTACATCACAAAATTCTACATCCATTTCCTCTAGTTCAACTAGCATCTCATCAAGTTCTACCGAATCCTCATCAACAAGTCCAGCTCAATCAGCTGTAATCACGACTGAAAATAATGAGGAATTTAACGCACTATTGCAGACTGAAGATTCAAACACAATAACAGATTTTGTTCAAAAACATAAAAATCAAACTATTGAATTCGATGGAAATATTGCCTATCTATCCAAATTAAAATCAAAGTATGATGTTCTCATACATTCTGGAGATTATCATCCCGATGAAGCTTCAGGTCCTAATTTCAAAATTCCTCAAATTACTATAATATCAAACCCTATATTTAATTCATTTAATGGTGACGATATTAAGATAGGACAGAATATACATATAAAAGCAAAAATTGGAAATTATAACTCCACTCAAGACTTAGTCTATCTATCTCCAATTGAGGTTTCACCTCGCTAATATAACTAATTATTTCAAATAATTTATTCAAAAAACTGAAGTCAGATTCTATTCTGACCTCAGTTTTTTATTATTTAGCATAATCTACTGCACGAAGCTCACGAATCACGGTTACCTTGATATTTCCTGGGTAATCGAGATTATTTTCAATTTTCTCACGAACTTTGTGAGCCAAGATTGTGACTTTGTCGTCCTTGATTTGTCCTGGATTGACCATGATGCGGATTTCACGTCCTGCTTGAAGGGCAAAGCTAGTTTGCACTCCTTCAAAGCCGTTCGCAATTTCTTCCAAATCATGAAGACGCTTGATATAGCTTTCAAGAGACTCACTACGAGCACCTGGACGAGCCGCGCTCAAGGCATCTGCTGCAGCGACAATCACTGCAATCACGCTCTCAGGCTCAACATCGCCGTGGTGGCTAGCAATGGTATTCACCACAACTGGGTGTTCCTTGTACTTACGGGCCAATTCCATACCGATTTCAACGTGGCTACCTTCAACCTCACGGTCAATAGCTTTCCCAATATCGTGAAGGAACCCTGCACGACGTGCCAGAGCCGCATTTTCGCCAAGCTCGCTGGCCATGATACCAGCCAATTTAGCAACCTCAATCGAATGACGCAAGACATTTTGTCCATATGAAGTACGGAACTGCAAGCGACCCATGATTTTCATCAAGTCTGGATGAAGGTTTGGCGCACCAATCTCATAGGCAGCAGCCTCACCGTATTCACGGATTTTATTGTCAATCTCCTGACGGTTTTTCTCAACCAACTCCTCGATACGAGCTGGGTGGATACGACCATCTTTGAGCAACATTTCCATGGTCATACGGGCAATCTCACGACGAATCGGATCAAATCCTGACAAGGTCACCACTTCTGGTGTATCGTCGATAATGACATCGACCCCTGTCAAACTTTCAAAGGTACGAATGTTACGACCTTCACGACCAATAATGCGTCCCTTCATGGTATCATCTGGCAGATGAACTGTTGAGTTTGTTGACTCCGCTACATATTCACCAGCGATACGTTGCATGGCTTGAACTAAGATATCCTTGGCCATTTTGTCAGAACGTTCCTTGACCTCTTGCTCAGCTTCACGAATACGGCTAGCAATCTCCTTGGTCAAGTTTTCCTCTGTCTGAGCCAAGATAATATCTCGTGCTTCTGCCTGAGATAGAGCACCAATACGCTCTAACTCTGCTTCTTTTTGTCTTTCGACTTCCTCTAATTGCTCTTCACGCGCATCAAGGTTTTTCGCTCTATCAGAAATACTTTGTTCTTTTTGTTCAAGTGTTTGTTCTTTACTCGTCAAATTGTCGTCCTTACGGTCAAGGCTAGTAGCTCTCTCTGTCAAACGACTTTCGATTTGTTTGAGTTCTTGACGTTCTGATTTGAATTCAGCGTCCACTTCTTCACGGTATTTTCTGGCTTCTTCTTTGGCCTCCAATAGTGCTTCTTTTTTAAGAGACTTGCTTTCACGTTTAGCTTCATTAACAAGTAAATCCGCTTCACGCTCAGCTTGTCCACGTAAATTAGTTGCTTCTTGTTCAGCATTTAAAAGCATCAACTCCGCAGCTTCCTGAGATGATTTCATCTTGGCTGAGATGCTGACATATCCAATGACTAAACCAATGATGACGGCAAAAACAGCAATCGCAAGCGACATGATTTCCATGTTTTTACCTCATTTTATTGTTATTCCGAATGACATACATTCTTTTACATTCTACCATAAAAAAGTGATTTTCACAAACCTAAAATAGAATATGTTTTGAGGAATTTGGAACACATTTACAAAAATAAAATTGTTGTTTAGAAATAGTAATTTAGTAGAGATTTGAGAAAATCCTACATTTCAGTAGACTTAGTAATGATCTTTAAAGGACAAGAAAGCCACGCTATCTCCATCCATCATATAAATCAAGCGATTTTCTGCATCAATACGACGTGACCAGGCTCCTTGGTAGTCATACTTGAGTGGTTCTGGCTTACCTATTCCTGTAAAGGGATCACGTTGAATATCCTTGATTAGTTTATTGATTCTTTTTAACGTTTTCTTGTCCTGAGTTTGCCAGTAGCAATAATCTGCCCACGCATCTTCTGTAAACTTGAGTAGCATTCATCACTCCTCAATAACATGGACCTGAGTGCTTCCAGCACGGACTTGAGCCATTCCTCGCAAAACCTTGTCTGATAACTCCTTATTTTGAGCGATTCTCAGTGTTTCCTGAATACTGTCCCATTCGCTCTTTGAAAGAACTACAATGTCCTCATCTGGATTTTTATTGACCACTGTCAAAGGCTCAAATTCATCATTTACCTTCTTCATATAGTCTTTTAAATGATTTCGGAATGTTGAGTAAAGAACTGCTTCCATAACCATACCTCGTTTTACCTCTTTTCCACTATTATACACAAAAAGAAAGAAATTGTCAGGAACTTGTACAAGTTTTTCTTTTCTATCTATTTATTCGTAAAAAATCTCAAAAAGCCCACCTTTAGGTAGACTTAGTTTGTTTCTATTCTTATCGGCACTCTTCCAAAATTCTGTTCTGCTATACTTGGGTGTCCTAGTCGGTAGATCTGGTCTGCCTTTTGAGTCATAGTATCCCAAGGTTCTTTGCCAATTCGGCTGACTAATTGGACTTGGTCTTTCAGAGACTTGAGATGCTGTCTGCCTTTTTCGGTAAAACCAAGAACATGAATGGCTTCTGGCAAGTCACTTTCTCTGGACTGCACCAAGATATAGGTCAAGAGGCGTCGTACACGCGCCTTGGTATATCGTTTGGTCGCAACCGCCTCGGCCAATTCTTCTACAGACTGGGCCGTCTTGATCGCATCTTTAATGCGCACTGCCATTTCTTGATTGACCTGATAGATAGTGGTTAGGTCTGGATTGGACAAGATTTGGTATCTGAGCAAGGGGAAATAGTCATCCCAGCTCACCTTACTGGCCTGCTCAAAGAGGCCAACAGAAGGCATAAAGCGTTCTAAGAAATCTTTGTCCCTCTGATGCTGACGGAGGGCTGTCGCCGAGGCAAAGTCCACATCCTTGTCCACAGAATGGTAACCTGCTCCCTGACGCTGAATCGGCTCAAGCTTGATGTTTCGTCCTGCAACCGCCTTGACATAGGCAAGAGCAAGAACATGATTGGGCGTATTGCCTGAAAAATCAAGACCTGCAAATTCCTTCCACATGGCTTGGGTTTTCTGGGGATAAGAGAGGGAATCAGGCAGATTTTCCACAAATTGCTCCATCTCAGTACCCTGCTCTATGTATAAGTCAGAGATTTTTTGATAGTCCAGAACTTCCTCTGTCCCAAAAGCTAGAGCATCAATCCCCAAACGCGCCAAGATATCCACAGCCCCTTGACCAAAGAAATCTGCTGCCTGAACACTGACTAAAAAAGGCAATTCTACTACCAAATCTGCCCCATTTTCCAGTGCCATCTGGGCCCGTGTCCACTTGTCCACAATAGCAGGTTCTCCACGCTGCATGAAATTTCCTGACATAGCCACGATTTTCAGTCCCTCGGCCTGTTCCAGCAGGTATTTATGCCCATTATGAAAAGGATTGAACTCCGCGATAATACCTGTGATGGTCATGGTAATCTCCTACTTCTGCGCCACAAAAAACCAACGGGTGCTGGTTTCTGTCGGCTCCTTGTCCTCAAAGTCCGCATAGAGTTTGAAGGACTTGAAACCAGCCTGTTCCAGTAAAATATCATAGGTCAAAACCTCATAAGTCCGCTCCTCATGTACTTCATCGTGGCGACTAAAGGAACCGTCCGCCTCCTTGATAAAGAAAGTCAGCTCATGGACGATGGAGTGAGGTGCTGCATCCTCGTAAGTATCCCAGAGCATTGCAAAATCTTCTGCATTTTCATGATAAGAATAGCCTGGAAAAACTTCATCTGTCTGGTAGGTTGAATGCACATCAAAGATGAAGACACCATTTTCATTGAGGGCATTATACACTTCCTTAAAGACGTCCCCTACTTCCACCTCATCCTGCATGTAGCAGATTGAGTCCGAGTAACACGTGACAAAGTCGTATTGACCTGCCTTGGACAAATCCAGCATATTGCCTTCAATAAATTCAATCTTTTGCTTGGCTGAAGCAGCTCTCTTCTCAGCAATCTTCAACATATCCGCACTCAAATCAAGTCCAGTCACATCAAAACCTGCCTGAGAAAAGCGTACAGATTGAATCCCTGTCCCACAAGCCAATTCCAAGAGTTTATTTCTCTCCTTGTTCTTAGGCAAATGACGCAGAGAAAAATCCGTCCATTTATCATATAAACTATCATCCATCACAGCATCGTAAACAGCCGCAAAGGTTTCATAAGTCGCCATAATTAAGATACAAAGAGCGTTAAAAGCAAGGAGAAAATAGGAAACTTTCTGCTGTATCGTCAGATACAAAGGAAGTTTATCTTTTTCTCGCAGCTTTTAGCTCGTGTTCAGTTTCGAGATGAACAAAACACGACGCTCTTTACCTTTCTATCATTTTCTAAAATAAGCAAATAAAACCCAGTTGACTGCAACTGAGTTCATCTACTATGCTAAGGCTTCTGAAATATCTACAGAATCTGCCTCATGCCATAGTTTTTCTAGATTATAGTGGGCACGCATTTCTTCTGAGAAGACATGCACGACAACAGCACCGAGGTCTAGCAAGACCCAGCCTCCAGCTGCATCGCCTTCAACATGGCTACCTTTAAAGCCAGCTTCAGCTACTTTTTCACGGATATTGTCGGCGATAGCATCCAACTGACGGCTATTCATCGAGCTAGTGATAACAAAGTAGTCCGTCACGCTGGTCAAATCTTGTACGTCAAGTGCGAGGATATCCTCCGCACGTTTCTCATCAGCCGCTTTCACGACTAGTTCTAGTAATTCTTTTTCGTTCATTTAGTCCTCTTTCTAGAAAATATGTTTGTAATCTAGGACATCTGCAAAGCGACCCTCCCAAATGCCCTCATAAAATTCATTTATCGTTTCTGCTGGAATGTCTTTCCCATCAAACGTTGTGCAAGTTCCTTCTGGAATAATAAGCTGATAGCCATATTCAAAGGCAACCTTGACAGAGGTATCCACACAATATTCTGTCTGCATACCACATAAAACTAATTTTTCAATCCCCTGTTTATCCAAGTATTCTTTTAAACCAGTTTCTTTGAAAATACTGTTATACTTCTTCTGAAAGACCTTTTCATTTGGTTTTCGACTTAAAAGCTCAGATAACTGCCAATCTTCTGATGTTTGAGCTTCAGAGTCCTCAAGATGTTGAACATAAATAATTTCGATATTCTTGCTTCTAGCCTGGTTTTGTAAATAAGAAATTTTGTCCAATAGACTATTTGTCTGAAAACCGGTTTCCACTAAAATATTCTGAACATCAATGATTATAAAAGCCGTTTTCATTTAGTCCTCTTTCAAATAGTGCACAAAGGCGTTATAGGTTTCAAGGGTTTGGGGATAGATAGGGAATCCCTGATGAGCTAGATGCTCTACGGTACGAGCTGTTTCATAGGCCACTGCCTTATTAAGTGACAAACTTGCAATCTCACGCGCCACATCCACACCTGGAAAGGAACGGTTGTGCTCGATATAGTCTGCGACGTAGACAACCTTATCTAGGTCAGTCATCTGGTCAGCCCCGACTGTATGGATTTCAATGGCTCGCAGAATTTCAGGATCTTGCAAGTTCAAATCTTCCTGAATCTTGTAGATACCAACCATACCATGCCAGACATTATTGCCCCAGTTTTTGAGATCAGGGGCTAGCTGATATCGGTCAATCAAGTCTAAAAATTCCTGATCTGACAGCTTTTTAGCGTAGTCATGAAGAAGGCCTGCTAGTCCTGCTTTTTCACTATCCACACCAAAGCGCTGAGCCAGTTCTATGGCTGCACTCTCCACCCCCAAACAATGGGTTAAACGTTTTTCGGGTAGAAGCTCTGCCATTTTTTCCAACAAAGCCTCACGAGAGCAGTTGATATAGTCTTGATAGGCCATCAGTAGAGATCCTCCTTCTCGATGTAATCTACCACCGGCTGAGGAAGGAGAAAATTGGGTTTCCGACCTTGGGCAAGGAAGTCTCGCACCATGCTGGACGAGATGTCCATGAGAGGCACATCCACCCAAATAACGGGATAAGAAGTCCCTGCCTTGTAGCGTGGGCGCTGAACCCCAACAAACTGAACCATGTCGACCAGCTCATCAATACGGTACCACTTAGGCAGATAGTCCACCATATCAGCCCCGATAATGAAGTAATAATCCGTATCTGGATGTTGCTCTGTCAAAATTTTCATGGTGTCGTAGGTGTAAGAAATCCCCTTGCGCTCCAACTCAATTGTTTCAATGGCTAGTCCTTCAATCCCCTCGATCGCCAATTCAAGCATCTTGAGACGATGGTGCTCAGGGATGGTTTCCTTTTTATCTACATGAGGAGGTTGGTATTCAGGCATAAGCAAAACCTGGTCCAGTCCCAACTGCTGGCGTACTTGGTCCGCAACGATCAGATGGGCATTGTGAACAGGGTTAAAATTTCCCCCTAAAATTCCGACTTGCTTGCGTTTTTTCTCCTTGATTTCTGGCTCCAACTCTACCTTGGTAAAGGGAGTCAATAATTCGATTGCCATAGGCTAGTCTCCTTTATTTCTCTGTAAAAACAGTTGTTTGGAGTAGTTCTTTAGATTTCTTTGACTTTTTTAGAAATCTTGCGATTTTCTTTCTTGCTAGATTGTTTAAACAAAATCAAAATGCGTCCGATTTTTTGGACTGTATCCACACCGATTTCTTCTTCCAAGATTTCGGCTACTTCGTGGATGTTTTCATCTGTGTTTTGTAAGAGCGTTACTTTAATCAATTCACGGGCGTCAAGAGCTTGGCGAACGCTGGTTTTGATTTGGTCGTTGAGACCATTTTTCCCAATTTGGATGATGGGTTTGAGGGTATGTGCCTGGCTGTTGAGGAAGGCACGTTGTTTTGATGTTAATGACATAATTTCTTCCTTGTTCTTTGATAGTTATTTTAGGTGGCGAGGGACGGTCGGAACTAATTTTTCGAAGATCTCATCTTTGAAAAATGGATTTCCTGACCTTATAATTGAGCCTTGGTCTCAATTGTGCCCTTTGCCAATCTATCGATTGGCAAGGCACCACGGCAATAACTATCTTTGTATGAGCTCACTTTGTTCGCTCGGCGATTTTGTAATAACACTTTTAAATAATTGCTTTGCGTGTGACGACAGCGACGCCTTCTGGTGCCCAGACGGCGACTTTGGCGGTGCCTGTTACGCGGATCCAGCCTAGGCCTGAGATGACTAGGTCTGTCTTGTCCTTGATGGTAAAGACATGTTGGACTAGTTTTGGAAAATCTTCTTTTTCCTTGCTATTTGGCGGTGTTAGAAGAGTTCCAAGGTGCTTGTCATAAAAGGCACTAGCGCCTTCTAGCTTGGTACGATGGAGTTTGAGTTCATTGTCAAAGAAAGCAGTAAATCCTTGCTTTTCTCCTGCAATGAAGTCAAAGCGTCCCAAGCCACCTAAAAACAGGGTTTGCTCAGGATTAAGCTGATAGGTTTTAGGCTTGATTTCCTTTTTAGGGCTGACATACTTGAGATTTTTGGCCGTCAAGTAATGAGCCATCTGGTGACGATGGATGATTCCCGGTGTATCGTAGATATAAGAGCCGTCGTCAAGTGGAATCTCAATCTTATCCAAGGTTGTCCCTGGGAAGCGCGAAGTCGTAATGACATTCTGATCACCCGTGATTTCTTGGATAATGGCATTGATAAGGGTTGATTTTCCAACGTTGGTTACCCCAACGACATAGACATCACGGCCCTTACGGTAGTGTTCAATCTTGTCAATGACTTCCTTAATGGCATGTTTGTTTTGTGCCGAAGTTAGGACGACATCAACAGGACGAAGCCCTTCTTCGTGGGCACGTTCCATGAGCCACTGGCTAATCTTACCTGGTTTTACTGACTTGGGCAGAATATCTTTTTTATTTCCGACCAAGAAGACATCATTGCCCGATACAAAACGTGGCAAGCCTGGGATGACAGAGCCATTAAAGTCAAAGATATCAATGACATTAACCACCAAAGCATCACTGTCTCCCACCTCGTGCAAGAGCTTGAGGAAATCATCGTCCGTCAACTGGACATCCGTGATTTCATTGTAGTGGCGGAGACGGAAACAGCGTTGGCAATAGACTTCGCCAGTCTCCAAACCTTTTTCAAGTGCCGACTGGGGGGTAAAACCAAGACCAGTCTTGTCTGTCGTCTGAATGGTTGCTCCACAACCAATACAGAGAATTTCTTCCATATTTAAATTCCTTTTTTATATGTAATCGGTCCGTACTTTTCAGTGATTTTTCGCATGACACGGCGCTCACGAGCTCGGTTAATCTGCGTCTTGATCGAGTCGTGCTGGACCAAGGGCTTGACCAAGATTGAGCGAATGCCTGCACGGTGGGCTGCTCGTATATCTGTCATAAGCTGGTCACCGACCATGACCACTTCACTTTTCTCATAGTGAAATTCCTTCATGGCACGGTCTATTCCAAATGTGAAGGGCTTCAAGGCCCAATAAACGTAATCAATCCCAAATTTTTCAACTGCTCGTTGAACTCGTTTTTTGGTGTTATTTGAGACCACGATGATGCGAATACCCACGTCACGGAGGTCATGTAGCCATTGCTTCATTTCTGGCGTCCCGTCAGGGTTGTTCCAAGCAATGAGGGTATTGTCCAAATCGACCAAAACAGCCTTGATTCCCTGCGCCTGCAGGCTTGGGACTGTCAGATCATAGACTGCTTCCACAGCAAAATCTGGCATGTAATTTTCAATCGCCATTCTGGCTCCTTTTCTTAACTTTTTTTCGCAATTTTCCTTAGTAATAATGACAAGACAATCCACAAACCTGCACTGGCCAAGCTGATGTAGAGTCAAGCATGGGGCTCATCTGTTAAAGGTAGCGGAACATTCATTCCGAAAAATCCTGTCACGACTGCCAAAACAGCCAGCAAAACTGAAATGATGGTCAAGGTTGTCAAATTATCATTCAGATTATTGTTTAGGATGTTGTTGTAAGATGCTGATAGTTGTTGAAGGACTTGTGAAATCAAGTCTGTCATGGACACCAACTGATGAGCTTCAATCATAGCATCATCAAACTGCTCTCTCTCAATCTCATTAAAACTGCGATAAAGGGCATGCCCTTGAATATGCTCTAGCAACATGCGATTTTGCTTGGCAGCCGCAGTAAGGTAAACCATACCGGTCTCCAAGTCAGACAAGGCAAAGAGGTTTTTCTTAGTCGTTCGCTGACGCAAGAGTCCATTAACCTCATCCTTACTCTTGTCCATCTGCTCGATGACAGGATAGTAGGCATTGCTGATGATTTCCAGACTGGCAAAGAGAAACTTGTAAATCGAAAGCGTGTCATGACTGTCTAGATAACGGGTCATTTGTTCAATGACATAAGCATTCTTGGTATTACTAATGGTAATCAGGCGACGATGTTCCACGATAAAGGTCATAGGAAAGGCTTCGTAGTATTCCTTATCCTTTTTCAAGTGCAAGACATTGTAGATAAAGGTCACAGTCCCATTTTCGCGGTGATAATCCATGTGGGCGCGCTCATTCCTATCCAGTGCGTATTCAATGGTTTCCTTGTCCAAACCGTAGATTTCAGAAAGGTCCTCTAGTTTTTTCAACTTGTCCAAATCTAGGTCAATCCAAGTACAGCCATTGCCCAACTGTTTTTCTAAAAACATCTTCTCTCCTTTACCAAACTCTTTCTATTGTATCATAAATCTGCTAAAATTTCAGGCCTGGTCTTTCCGAGAGAAATTGCTGACGACGGTGATATTCCGATTAGGAACGAAGTGTAGAACCTGGTCTTCTCCTCTGAGTTGCGTTGTTCGAATGCCAACGCTGACGACCTTGCCCGATACAGTAATGGGACCATTTGTTAGAACGACCTCATCTCCCACATCCAGTTGACGTTCAAAGAGGATAAAAAAGCCATTGATGACATCAGACAGAAAGCCTTGGGCTCCCATACCAATGGCCACCCCAGCAATCCCAGCCCCTGCCAGCAAACTAGAAACTGGCAAGCCCAATATCGACAAAATGCAGTAAAGTAAAAAGAAATAAAGGGTATAATTAAACACATTTTCTAGCAGACGTGAGATGGTTTTCTGACGCCCGACATCATGGTGAGACATTTTTAGAGAAGGCTTGACAATTCTCTGCACCATGGTATGAAGCAGTTTCTTAGCTATATAAAAGAGTAAAAACAGGAATAAAAGAGAAAGTAGCTTGGTCAAGATATTCTCGATAATCGCTGTTAGATCAAGCTTATTGAGGTAGGTATGAATAAATTCTTGCATAGAAAACTCCTTTCATTTATTATACCATACTTTCATAAAGTGTCATTCTCCATAAATATTCAAAAATAATTTCAAAAATAGACAGAAAATTCTTGATTTTAGCTCATATTTATACTATAATCATAAACATTACACAACAAAGGAGATTGTTATGAAAAAAATCATTCATGCTTGGAATAAGGCAAGCCTGATCAAACGTATCTTGATTGGCATGCTTATTGGAGGAACCCTAGGACTGACACTTCCTAACATTTCAGGAATTGGCCTGCTCGGAGATCTCTTTGTTGGTGGCCTTAAAGCCATCGCACCAATTCTGGTCTTTGCCCTCGTTGCTAACGCCCTATCCCAACATCAAAAAGGACAAGATAGCAATATGAAAACGGTTATCTTCCTTTACTTGGTAGGAACCTTTGCCGCTGCCCTTATCGCTGTACTAGCAAGTTTCATCGTCCCTGTTGAAATTACCCTAAATAGTGCTAATACCGATATTGCTCCACCAGATGGAATTGGTCAGGTCCTCAGCAACCTCTTACTCAAATTGGTTGACAATCCAGTCAATGCCCTCGTCACAGCCAACTACATTGGTATCCTATCATGGGCAGTTGTTTTCGGGATTGCCATGAGAGAGGCCAGCAAAAATAGTAAAGAATTGTTGAATACTATTGCTGATGTGACTTCTAAAATTGTCGAATGGATTATCAACCTAGCACCATTTGGGATCTTAGGACTCGTATTTAAAACCATCTCTGATAAGGGAATCGGAAGCCTAGCCAACTACGGAATCTTGCTTGCCCTCTTGGTGACAACTATGTTCTTTGTGGCCCTAGTAGTCAATCCATTGATTGCCTTCCTCTTTATGAAGAGAAACCCTTATCCCCTCGTTTGGAAATGTTTGCGTGTCAGCGGTGTGACAGCCTTCTTCACTCGTAGTTCTGCAGCTAACATTCCTGTCAACATGAAGCTCTGTCACGATCTTGGACTGGATCCAGATACCTACTCTGTTTCTATCCCACTTGGTTCTACTATCAACATGGCCGGGGCAGCGATTACCATTAACGTTTTGACTCTTGCTGCAGTAAATACTCTTGGAATCCCTGTTGACTTTGCCACAGCCTTTGTCCTCAGTGTAGTAGCAGCTATCTCAGCCTGTGGTGCTTCTGGTATTGCGGGGGGGTCCCTTCTTCTTATCCCAGTTGCTTGTAGCCTTTTCGGTATTTCTAACGATATTGCCATGCAAGTTGTCGGAGTTGGTTTTGTGATTGGGGTCATCCAAGACTCATGTGAAACAGCCCTCAACTCGTCTACAGACGTCCTCTTTACTGCCGTTGCCGAATACGCAGCAGCTCGTAAAAAATAATCCATAAAGACAAGCCTGCTCAGGTTTTGTCTTTTGCTCTTTTATTCTAACTTATACTCTTCGAAAATCAAATTCAAACCACGTCAGCTTCGCCTTGCCGTACTCAAGTACTGCCTACGGCTAGCTTCCTAGTTTGCTCTTTGATTTTCATTGAGTATTATCAGGAAATTCTTATGTCTATTAGCCAACGTACGACCAAGCTCATCTTAGCCACTTGCCTCGCCTGCCTGCTTGCTTATTTTCTCAATCTCTCTTCAGCAGTTTCGGCTGGAATTATCGCTCTCTTGAGCCTATCTGATACCCGTAGAAGCACTTTAAAACTGGCTCGCGATCGTCTTTTTTCTATGCTTCTAGCTTTGGTTATTGGGGTTTTGGTCTTTCACTTGAGCGGATTTCATATCTGGAGCCTTGGCCTCTATCTGGCGCTTTATGTGCCCCTAGCCTACAAGATGGGCTGGGAAATTGGCATCACACCAAGCACTGTTTTGGTTAGCCATCTCTTGGTTCAAGAGTCAACCTCTCCAGACCTTCTAGTCAATGAATTCCTTCTCTTTGCAATCGGTACAGGATTTGCCCTACTGGTCAATCTCTACATGCCTTCCCGAGAAGAGGAAATCCAGCACTATCACACGCTGGTGGAAGAAAAGTTAAAAGATATCCTCCAGCGTTTCAAATATTATTTATCCAGAGGAGATGGACGCAACCGAGCACAGCTGGTGGAAGAATTAGACACCCTTTTGGAAGAAGCCCTCAAACTGGTCTACCTAGATCACTCTGACCACCTCTTTCACCAGACCGACTACCATATCCACTACTTTGAGATGAGACAGCGACAAAGTCGTATCCTGCGAAACATGGCCCAGCAGATCAACACCTGTCACCTAGCTGCCAGTGAAAGCCTGATTTTGGCCCAACTCTTTTCAAAAATTGCAGGGCAACTGAGCCAGACCAATCCTGCTTCTGATTTGCTAGATGAAATTGAACGCTATCTAGAAGTCTTCCGAAACCGCAGTCTACCTAAGACAAGAGAAGAATTTGAAACCCGCGCCACCCTTCTTCAACTCCTACGTGAAGCCAAAACCTTCATCCAAGTGAAAGTTGACTTTTATCAAAAATATGGACAGTAAAAAAGAAAACTTCAGACCAGTCACAAAAAGTGAATCTCTGAAGTTTTCTTTTATTTGTAAGTTTGTACCATAAAGGTTAGTAATAGGACGAATAAGGCCAAACTCACCAATAAAGTGAGCACCTTGACCAAGGTGTTACTCTGCCAGTAACTTGGTTTACCAATATTACTAGTGGCATCCATGGAAAATAGTTGATTTTGACGGGGTTGTATGGTTACCAATACAATCAAAGCAATAGATAGGACAATAGCCAAAACAATCAGTATTTCAATCATAGGCCTACCTCAAAATTCCCAATAAAGTAAAGAGTAAACCAATCAGAATCATTAAGCCCAGTAAAAGTGAAAAAGTTTTACTAATCTTTTCCCCTCTGGTCTCTTTTTCTTTCTTGATGGGTTTTTGTTTCAACTCTTCCATGCGACCTTCAACGTCTTTATAAAATAAATCTTCCTCTGACATGTTAGCCTCCTAAAACAGTTTGCATGGTTTCCTGATATCGTACCAAATCAACATAATTTGCATGTTGGCCTTGTTTGCCAAGTGCCTGACGCATTTGTTCAACATCTGAAAGGGCCAATTTAATGGTCTCAACCAAAGGAGCAACATCACTACTTTCAAATAGATGCTCAGGAGCGATATAGAGTCTATTGTGCACCGTCTGATGAAATCCAAGAATCAAGAGATTGTGCTCAAAGGCCTGACGAACTGCCTGTAGCAACTCATTACTGTGGTTTATATCTAAGTAAATATCCGACAATTGATACAGTTCTTGAATCTTCTGTGGACTAGCGTTCTGGTAAAGGACCACATTAGGATAGCGAAGCATATCTAAGAGCTTAGAAGACATTTCTGTCACTGCTGCGATGCGGAAAGTAACATCAGGCAAGGCTTCTACGATTGTTTCTACTTGCTCAATCTGATCGGAATTGGTCAAGATTAAGGCATCTCGTCTTAAGAAATTATCACGTTTGAACTGGTAATGGTAACCCAAGTGCACAAACTGAGCATGGTATTTCTCGTCAGTCAATTCTAAAGCGCGCTCATAAGTCGCCTTGTTGGGAATGATGATTTTTTTAGTACGCACATTATCACTTTCCAAAATCAACTGCATATTGCCTGGAATGGCATCATAGAGAGGTTCCTGCCAAACCAAGACATCTGAGCCAGACTTATCTGGATGATGGAAGGAAACCAAGAAAGAAGTCGCTAGAGTATTAAAGATAAGCTGGCTTGTATCTATTTCCAAATCTTGCAAAAAGAAGGTGATAAATTCAACCTTATTTGCAAAGTAACGCATGGACTGACCAGGCAAAGTCAACAAGATATCACCCGTCACATGGTTTTCAAGTAAAACTTGTTGATCATTGACATCTTGGTAAACTGTCATAATCAGCTCACTATCTGCGCTATAGGTCGTTGTAGCAAAACAAGCTCCGAAGCGATTATAGTGGTCAACCTGACGTACTCGATCTTCTAGGTCTTTCCAATCTACCTGTTTAACCAAGCGAGCCTGCAAACCATCTGCATAATGAATGATAGCCCTCTCCTGTGTCATATCCTCAATACGAGCAGACTGATTATTTCCTGAAATTTCCCAAAAAGCTGGAACAGGGACTTGGTTAAAATAGAGAGGTTTTCCATCCTCGTAACCTAGATAATAGGTAAAAGGAGAAACCAGACCATCAGGCAGAAAACCATCTGCATCGATGACCACTCCGAGTTGAGAAAGACCAGTAGCTACTAAACTTTCATGTAAGTCTCGACTTTCCTGACTATAACGATCATAAAGTTCAATCATGGAGCACCTCCTCTACTGTTTTTTTCCACTTTTCTAAAATTTCTTCGGTTAAGAAGCCTTCTGCAATCTGGTAAGAATGAGCACGCATAGCTTCCAAACGATTTTCTTGATACAATTGACAAATCTTAGCTGCGTAAGCTTGCTTGATTTGGTCTTCTACGTGGTCTGATGAACTTGGAATCAAATAACCATTTTTCCCATCTTCTATAAAGGTCTGATTGCCATAAGGCACATCAAAACCGATTAGTGGTAGACCTGAACCAATAGCTTCCATCAAGGTCAAACCAAATCCTTCACTGGTAGAAGCCGTCAAATAGACCTCATACTGGCTATAAATCTGCGAAAGTTCCGCATGCCCCTTGAGCTGGATATAATCCTCAGCCTGATGAGTTGCAATAATGTCTCTGAGCAGAGAATCTTCTCCACCACTACCATAAATATCAAAGGTTAATCCAGGGATTTCCTTACGCGCCTCAATCACAGCCTTGACCAACCAGTCAATGTGTTTTTCTTTGGCAAGACGTGAAGCCGTAATCAATGAAAATGGCTTACGTCCCTGACTTGACTCAGTTAATGCATCAATACTTCCTACAGGAATAGTAACAATCTTTGGACGATGCTGAGTATATTTGGCAAATTGCTCTTGCAACACTTCATTTTGTCTATCAGTTGATACGATAAAGAAATCGACCTTATCCGCATTAGTAAACTGATAGTCGTAATAGTTGTTCCAAAGGATGTAATCATCATTTGTCACATTTTCACTATAATGCTCCGCATGAACAACTACAGCTAAATGCGCTGCTTGTGCTTCCTCAAAAACAACCTGTCCAATGCCTGTCTCTCTATCAAGAATGACCAAATCAGACTTGTTCAAATTCAAGGATTTCATAAAGGCACGCATAAAGGCTTGTTTCCCATAGAAAATCTTATCCTTGAAACGGTAAACCTCTTCCTTCCCTTGATTCATCAAGATATCATAGGCTGGAGTACCGTCTTCATTATAGAAAGTTCTTTGGTATAAGACTGCAACATTGTCCTTGGGAGCAAAATATTCGCTACAATAACGCGTATAAGAAAAGTAATCCTTACGAATCAGTTTTCCTTTAAAGACATACTCGGCATGTTGAACCAAGTCCTTGTCCTCATCAACCAAATAACAGGTTACAAACTTATCTTGGTCAGAAAAGAAGACACGTAAAACCTTGCCATTTTTTTCTCTGTGACTTTCTTCACCACCAAAGTAAGCTAAGACATCATCTACTGTCACGCTAGTAGGGGCAATCTTGATATCTGTAAAATGATTATAGAGCCAGATAACTTGATCGTCATCAAAACCAATATTGGCTGTTAAGTGCTGAATATTATCGGCTAAAATCATATCTGTAAAGATAAACTTAGAGGACAGATTTAATTTCCGAAAAACACCAGCACGATAGGCTTGTGCGTATTCAACACCGCTACTAGCCCATCCAAGTCCTAAATTTATATTGTAAATTGTCATATTTTCCTCTTTTTATGGGAAATGAGTCATAATCTCACCCTTAGGAGTGACTTCAACCAAGCCCATCAGGAGATTACGAACCATATCCGCATGAATCTGTTCTTTCATAGTTTCAAAGCCTGCATAGGCTTCTTGATAGTACTCTACGATTGGATTTTTCTGACTATTAGATTGACCACCGATAGCCATTGTTAATTGCTGAAGATAATCTACCTGCTCAACCCAATTGTCATCAACGGCTTTAAGCAGCGAGAGGCGTAAAAACTGTTCATACAAGCCATGTTGCTCAAGCAATTCTTTCTTTTCAGAAAGTTCTTTATCAATCACCTGCTTCATAAAGCTACGAACTGCAGTTTTGTCAGTCACATCTATATGAGCCGGAATCTCTTTAATGTGAAAACTAATATTGGTCACAATAAAGTGAAAGAGCAACTCTCGACTTTCATAATTTGAAGCGGTCACTTGATCAATGTAACTAGCAATAATTCCCTCAACAACATCCTCTAAGTCACGAGAACCATCTATTAGACGATTTCTTTCTTTATAGACCATATCCCGTTGAATATTCATACTCTCAGCATATTCTAGTGTCTGACGACGCGCCGAACGTCCAGCACTATCACTAGCATGTTGAGCCTTTTCGACTAGTTTCCGGTATTTACGACCTTTCAATACTTCCGGTTGAGTCATATCTTGAACCTGATAGTCTTTGTACTTTTTATGCACCCAAGATGGACCAAATTTCTTGATAACATCGTCCTCTAAAGATACAAAGAACTTACTCATCCCAGGATCTCCCTGACGGCCAGAACGGCCACGAATTTGTAGGTCGATTCGTTGACTTTCCATCCGTTCCGTTCCAATGACAATCAAGCCCCCGAGCTCTGCGACTCCCTTACCAAGCTTGATATCCGTACCCCGTCCTGCCATAGAGGTTGCCACTGTCACAGCCCCCATCTGACCTGACTCGGAGATAATCTGAGCCTCACGCGCCGCATTATTAGCATTTAGGACATTATGGGCAATTCCTTCACGTAATAAAAGAGATGAGTAAAGATGGGACATCTCAACTGATCCGACAAAAACGAGCAAAGGATTCCCCTTAGCATGGTATTCTTTGATATACTCCAAAGAAGCATACACTTTTTCAGGTAAAGTGATATATAGATTATCTGGATAGTCAATCCGTTGTCTAGGACGATTGGTTGGAATGCGCACTACAGACATATTATAAGTTTCCAGAAGCTCTTTTTCTGCAACTTTTCCTGTCCCCGTCATTCCAGACACCTTATTGAACATCTTAAAAAGGCTCTGATAGGTGATAGAAGCCATGGCTCGTGTTTCTGGAGACAATTTTACATGTTCCTTGGCTTCAATGGCCTGATGGAGACCTCCCTGCAGTTTGGTCATTTCCATTAGACGACCTGTCCCCTTATCCACTAATACCATTTCATTACCACGAATAACATAGTCCTTGTCTTTTGTATAGAGCTTGTGGGCTCGAAGTGCATAGACCAAATGACGAGCAAAGGTTGCATTCTCCTCATTATAAAAATGTTCAATCCCTAAAAAACTTTCAGCAGCTTTAGCACCTTTAGTGGTCAACCAAACTTCATCTTTTTCCTCTTTAAAAATGTAATCCTCGCCTTCAACCAAAGTCGTTACAAGCGTGTCAATAATACCGTAGTGATTAGACTGAACACGAGGAGATCCAGCAATAATAAGAGGGGTCTGTGCGCTATCCAATAAGATATCATCAACCTCATCAATAATAACGTAATTAAAAGGTTGTAAAAACTTCCCTTCCTCATTTGAAGCTAAATTATCATTCAAATAATCAAAACCCAAATGACTATTAGTTGTATAAATAATATCTGATGCGTAAATAACTTTTTTCTCTTTTGGGGTAAATTCTTTTTGAGGATCATCTGTAAAAGGGACTCCAATTGTCAATCCTAAGAAGCGGTATACTTGTCCCATCTCCTCAGCATCGCGTTTAGCTAGATAATCATTGGTAGTAATCAGCATGGTACCTTTACCTGTCAAGGCATTGAGATAAACAGGCATAGTGGCCGTCAAGGTTTTCCCCTCACCTGTATTCATCTCAGCAACATTTCCCTGATGAATAACGATTCCACCCATGACCTGGACATCATAGGGAAACATGCCCAATACGCGTCTATCCGCTTCACGAACAACTGCAAAAGCTTCTACCAATAGGTCATCGAGAGTGGCTCCATCAGCAAGACGTTGGCGAAACTCTACCGTTTTTGCCGCTAGTTCTTGGTCTGAGAGAGACTCCATCTTTCCTTTAAGAGCATTAATCTTTTTTAGAATCTTTTTAACTTTTCTAAGTTGAAAATCTTGATAAAAACCTTTAAACACGATTCATCTCCTTAATAGAAAAAGAATAGAAATCTAAGGACTCAAAACCAGCACTTAGAAGGGAGACTTGGTAGGTATAGGTATCATCAGGATAGGTAAAATCAAAGACTTTCATTTTTTCAATTTTCTCTTCAATCACATCCCCATATCTATCAAAAAAGACAATCTTTATATAGACTCCATTTGTAGGTTGGCATTCAAAATCCATACATAATTGATAATCTTGTTTTCTTTTAAGTAAGGGAAGACTGGGTTGAGTTCTAAAGGCTTGATAGTTCACACTAGAAAACCATGTTTTTAAGATTTCTCCTGATGGCACCAAGGGATTATATAGACTAATATGTTTGTCTTCGTGATAGGTCACCTTACTACCATACATAAATGTTCCCTTTACCTCTCCCCAAGTGATATTTTCTCTTTGATTGATAATCATTTGTCACCTCTTCCAAACTCCGCTCCCAATACCATACTATAAAAATGTAGAAACCAAGCCACATTTGTAGCGGTATCATCATTGTGTCGACCAGATGTTCCCTTGGAAAGAATTTTTGCACCTGTATTACATAGATAAGTTACCAATTGTTCATAGGCTTGGCTATCCATTTCCTCATCTTTCATATAAGATAGGCCAAAAGTTGTTTTTGAAAAATCAGCTTGTTTAAAGACCTTCCAAAAACGTTGATCTAATTCCACCATATGATCAGATGTCACTCCATTTGTATGATGGATTAACACATCAAATGCCAAATTGGAGACAGCTGGTGCATCTAAGCGACCTCTACGAGCAATTGTTCCAAGATTAGCCAGAGGTTTTCCCACAATAACAGCCCTAGGTTCAAAGAAAGCACCATAATAAAGAGCTGGGAAAGTTCCCATGGAAAGACCAGATAAAATCAAATCTTTATGAGTAAGGCCTAAATACTGTAGATAATAACGAATAGTATCTTTTATCTTCTCTTCTAGCTCCTCGCTACCAAGGTAAAAGGCTCCGCCCTCCAAACGAGGATCAGAAAACAAAAGGAAAGGGCAACCTAAATTTTTCATCATGCGATATCCTTCAAATCCCTCGGCAGGACGATACCCAGCAAAATAGACTGCCAAAGGTGGTTTGAAATCTCCTGGATGAAAGAAATAGTTAATTTCATCGCGCTTACTATCATGTAAAATATTTCCGCCAAGGAAAAATTTACCAAACTGTTTACGACTCCAACGTTGGTGCAGATTACCTAGCTTCAAGCTTCCACGACCACGAGCCTCTACAGATACCGTTATAAAAAAATCTTCCTCTTTACTATCTACAACAATAGCTTTCTGAAGATCAACTTCACTATAAACTTCTTCCTCGAAGAAATTATCAACACCGCCAGCCCATATCTTACGAATAACAAGACGAAATTCACAGTTCTCCTTTTTTTCAAACTCTAGCCACAATTCGATAGGCAAATTTTTATAAACTATAAAATTGTCTGGCCAGTAAGCTATTTGTTGGAAATCATCTCCAAAATTCCCTTCCAAACTGACATAATCGAGTCCCTGATAAGAGATAGTCCCTCGAAAACTTGAACGAATTTGTATCGTTGATGGAAATAGTTTATCACCGTACCCCCCACCAAAGAGAGAGGTGGATAAATCATTCACTAATTGCTGAGGATCTGAGAAGTCTATAGCTTGGGCACACCGTGTTTTTAATAAATCAAGAATTGCCAAATCTGTCGGTTTAAACTCTTTATTATAAAACAAAGTATAAGGTTCAATATGATGAATAAAGGGTAATAAATCTGCCAAATACTGAACATCCTCTATCAAGATAATATGGAAACTAGTAATAGATTCCATTTCCATCATTTTACGAAGAGCTAGCGGTGAGTTGGGACAGAAATAGTACCAATCCATATTTTTAGGAATATCGTAATGATGAGCCCAATTATCAATCCCTATCTGTAGGATTTTATAGTCCTTTGACATTAGTAACCTCCTCAATCCAGTGATGCAATTTATCTAAGAAACGTTGGCCAGTATGTTCCTTGATTTTATCAATAGAGTAAATCAAGGCCTGGTTCCATTCTTTCAATCTATCTATATAGTAATGTGCTGCCGTTGAAAACTCTGTCACATCTGAAAGTAAATAGCCATTTTTCAAATGTTCTACATAAACGGTTTCAACCCGATTAATCTGAGGAATTCCTGCACTAATACCTGCTATTTGAGTATAGAGATGAGGTTGTTTATTAAGATCCACAATTAAACGAACAAACTCTAATGTCTTAATCAAATCCAACTCATCATTCATATTGACAAATTGAAAACGTAGTTCCTGCTCTTGATTTTCTTCTAAAGGATTTTCCGCATCTCCATAGTCTATTCCTTTTTCTAAACTATCAGTATGAATTTTCTCTTGAATAATTTCATGAACAAGAGCCTCCACATCATCCATCTGTTCCTGACTAGCAGAGAAAGCACCGAAAATGATTTCTGTATTTTTAGTTTCTGAAATAAATAACAAAACTTGAGTCAATGCTTCCCTATCAATTTCTTCGTTGAAATCAAGTTGATAGTAAATGATCGACTCTTTTCTTGTTTGACTTCGCCCCAGACGTAAACGTGTATCAAAAGGAGAGAGATGGTAAAATTTATTAGAAAGTTCAGGATATAGTTCCTGCAAAAGTTGTAAACTATCCTCTCTATCCACTAACACTAAACTAGCTCGATCAACCGATACTGATAACTCTCTAAAGGTATTCTGTGAATTACGATTGATAAAGAGACTCAAAATTTTAGGATTAGTACTTGGAATATGATTAAAGATAAACTGATCATGGTAAGGATGCGACGGAATGATAAAAATATCCTGCTTTTCCTGATTTTTTTTCAAATAGTTATCAAAAAATTCTGCTACCAAATGCTCCATATTTCGATAGTTAAGCAATTTAAATCGATAGGCAAAAATCGGATTGATCTCTATTCTACCTTCCTCTTGAATATATTCCCTAAATCGCCAAATCCCTTTAGGATCCAGATAGTCTTGATAAGTAGCTTGTCCATCTTCAAAATAGATTACACTAGATACAAATCCTCTGTCATCCATGATATAGCGCTTGCTAATCTGACCATTTGGATCAAAATACCGAATGTCACTAATAAAACCCTCTACACCATGCTCTATCTGAGCATATTTCTTACCCTTTTTTTGCACGATAATCGCAAAGGGACTATAAAGAAATTGGCAATCACTATCCCACTCTATATCTCTAATGTGAAGAACCTGAGTATGCAGTCCATAGAAATCTTGCATATCATCAAAAACAGAGTAGACATCTGTCTCTAAAACACCATGTCTATGTAAAAAATAACGTAAGTGTGGTTGATAAGCTAATACTAATAAGCGAGACGATAGGCCTTGTCTTTGAAAGAGACGAATTTGATTAAAGGTATCATCAAATTCAAAGCGAAATTGTGAATGGTACCAAGGAATTATATCCGCATGCCACTGACGTTCTGAACCATACCAAGCTGGAATAAAATAATACATGACACCCTCCTAAATCAATGGTTTATAAGTTTCGTTTAATCTCAGAACTTTCACTTCATCTCTAACTGTAAAAATCATACCTCCGAACATCATAAACAAACCAGGAATCATTGCCACTCTAAGTAGTTTCTCATCAACTAATACAAATAGCAAAGGCCCTCCAGCCATTACTACATTAAATACAGCACCAATAAGAGAAAACCTAAGAACCAATTGATTGATGAAACGACTCGTTTCTTCACCTGGATAGACTCCATAAATATATTCTCCTGATTTCTTCATTCGATCTGAAATTTGTTCCCCACTCATATTTATAAAAGCAAAGGCTATACTAAAAATAAAAAGAATAATCATATACATATAAATCCACAATGGTTTACCCATTGTATACTGAGATGAAATTTCAGTAAAAAGTAGATTTTCCGGAAAAATCGTCTGTAACAACAATAACATATAAGTCGGTAAACTCAAAAAAGTCATTACATACATAAAAGGCATTCCTCCAGCGGGATTGAGCATGATTTCAAAATAGGAATATCTCTTAAAACGGTTATGTAGACCAATCTTATGAACTGCTATACGATAACGAGCACGATAAAGCAGAGCTACCAGATAAGTAAAAACAATCCCCATGATAATCAAACCAATTAAAACAAAAAGAGGTATGGGAACAGTTCGAAACGTTTCAATCAAATCTTGAGGAATGTTTAAAACCATTCCAATCAATAAAATAATCATTGACCCCCCGATACCTACAGTTGCATTGATGTCTGATAACCACACCAAGAAAAAAGCACCCGCTATCAACAGACAGGTATTGAGGATGATAACCAACATTTTAGGAACATTGGACTGAATTGGGAGATTTAACGAAATAGCTAATGCCTGAATCAAAGCAATAAACAAGGTTAAGTACATTTGCCTTCTATTTTGTATTTCAATAGCTCCGGATGCCAGATTTAATTTTTTTGAAAGGGAAAGCATCTGCCATAAAATCATCGAAGACATCCAGGGAGATAATCCTACTGAAAACAAGGATAAACTTCTCAAATTTCCACCTGTCATTGCTGTAGAAAAAGCCAAGTAAGCAGCAGTTCCTCCTAAAAATTCCCTATTATTCATATCTACAAAAGGAAGGGTCAACCTACTTCCTGCTATAAATATGAATACAAAAAGTAATGTCGCTAGTCCTTTTTTTACTGTGATAGATGAAAAAATACTTTTCATGTTTGGCCCTACTCTCTAAAACTCGTTTCTAGTCTATTTCTACTGAGTAATTTATAATCATTATACTATCAGGTATTCTATGATTTTTTTATTAAATTTTACGTTACTATTATAACAAAAAAAGCAGAAAAAATCTGCTTCTTACTCCCTTAGTGAAATAACGGAGAAGGGATACTTTAGTGAATCAAATAGATTATTTTTATACACTATCAGCTCATTGGACATCCTTAATTCTTTTAATTGTTATCTATAAGTTCCAATATTTCTGTATATCTCCTAAAAATTTCAGTGTCTTGTAGACCCGCTTCTTTTGCTGCTTCCCATCCCTGTCTTATGTACCCTAAAGTGTTTTCCTTTTCATCAAAACTATTCCATCCCTTTATGGTATAGATAGCTAAACGTTCTAATATACACTCTAGCTTGTCTATTAATAACTTTTCAGTTACTGTATTAATAATGCTTCCTTCCCTACCTATCCTATATATATATAAATGTTTGTTAATATAAGTACTACGAGATGATTTCGCAAATAATTTATAATTTGTTCGACTGTCTTCTGTAAGTTTACCTTTGGGAAACTTAATATTATCAAATAAGCTTCGACTAAAAAGAATTCCCCAACTCGTTACAAAAGAAAAATCACGTCGTTCCAAGAAGGGTAGTCTATTAATCAATTCTTCTCCTTCATAGGTTTCTTCATAATAGTCATCCCAAATATGAATTAAATAATGATTCTCCTTATTATCAAATTGAGAATAACTGGAAACAACGATTTCAGAATTATTGTTTAAAGCTGCTTGATACATATCCTCAACATATGTTGGTTCAATCCAATCATCTGAGTCTATGAAAGTAAGGAATTTCCCTTTTGAACGATCTATGCCATAATTTCGTGCATCAGATAGTCCTCCATTTTCCTTTTCAAAATATCGGAATCTACTATCTCTAGCAACATATTCTTGGCAAATTTCTCCAGATGAATCTGGTGAGCCATCATTTATCAACAAAACTTCTATATTTGAATAGGTTTGATGTTCAATACTATCCAAACACATTCGAATATACTTTTCGACATTATAAATTGGGACTACAAGACTAACTAATTCTGACATTTCCACTCCTTTATTATAATTTGAATTACTTCTATATTATTTAAATTTCATCAACTAATGATAATATTTCTGTATATCTCCTAAAAATTTCAGTATCTTGCAATCCATTTTCCTTTGCTTGTTGATATCGTAATCTCAAACAACCCAAGACATTGTTCTTTTCATCAGAATAATTCCAGCCCTTTATAGTATAAATAGCTAATCTTTCTAACAAGCATTCTAAAACATCTGTTAAAAGCTCCTCACTGATATTGCTAGTAACACTCTCAATACCTTTTCTATGATAATAAATTTCTTTGTGGATATAAGTAATATATTCGGAATTAAAAAATAATTTATAATTTGTCCAAGAATCTTCAATCATCTTTCCTTTGGGAAACCTAATATTATTGAATAGTTTCTTCTTAAATAAAATTCCCCAACTCGTTACAAAAATTAACCCATTCAATTCCAATGATGGAAGTTCTAATACAAGCTCTTCTCCAGTATACGTTTTCTCATAATAATCGTCCCAAATGTGAACATAATAATTACGATCACTTTCGCTATATATTGTATAGTGTGCTACAACTGAATCAGAGCACGTTCTAATCGCAACACTATATAAATCCTCAACATAAGTATGAGTTATCCAATCATCTGCATCAACAAACGATAAATATTCCCCTCTTGCATGAGAAATTCCATAATTTCTTGCATCAGATGAGCCTCCATTTTCCTTTTCAAAATATCGGAAACGACTATCTCTTGCAACATATTCTTGACAAATTTCTCCCGAAGAATCTTGTGAGCCATCATTTATCAATAGAACTTCGATATTTGAATAGGTTTGATGTTCAATACTATCCAAGCACATTCTAAGATAATTTTCAACATTATAAACAGGAACTATAATGCTAATTAGTTCTCCACCATTTTCTACTTCAATCTCTTTTACTTCATCTGTCAAAAATGGATATTGTCCTTGTTCAGCCAATTCTAATTTTTCACGTACTTCCTTTGCCTCATCAATATAACCATGTTCTTCTAATTGCCCTAATATTCTCTGTAACACATAGCGATACATATTAAAGGAAAGATTGATATCAAGCCCTTCTAAATCTTTGGTTGATTTTATTCTTTCTTCTAAAGCATCAATATAGTCAAGATGCTCTACAGAAAATCCACTTGACAAACCTTCATTATTAGAACGGTAAACATATGAATCTCCGTTAAAGGCATATATGCTTTTCGCATTCAAATATAATTTCCACATGATAAACTGATTTTCTGCATATCGCCCCAAAGGAAAGCGTAACTCCTTAAATAGTGTTCGCTTACATAATTTACCACAAGCTGTTGAAAAATTAAAAAACTGAATATCAAGCATAGAATCTAAAAATTGAATGGCTTGAGTACTTGTAAATGATATCAAGGAATCTCTTTTAAAGTGGTCTTTATAGAAATAAAAATTAGAACCATCAAAACGACTATAGCCTCCTATCATAATATCTGCATCACTTAAGGTAGTAGCTATATAAAGTTTTTCAAGATGATCTTCAAAGAGAAAATCATCCGCATCGAGAAATGTAACATAGTCTCCTTGAGCTAAATCCAACCCAGAGTTTCGCGCATCAGATACACCTCCATTTTCTTTTTCAAAATATTTGAAACGGCTATCTAATCTTGCATACTCTTGACAAATAAATCCTGAATTATCCGTTGACCCATCATTTACCAAAACCACTTCAAAGTTTGTAAAGGTCTGTTCCAAAATACTGTCCAAACATTGTCGAAGATATGGTTCTACATTGTACACTGGTACTATGATGCTTATCTGAGTTTCTCTCATTATTCCCTCTCACTATCTAATTCTCATCCTGAGAAATCAATAATAAATTTTCCTTAATATGGCGATATGTTTCTGTATCTTCCATACCCCAAATCATTCGCATATTATATTCCGTAATTTTTAAAAAGGTTATATAACGATCAAAATGCTTCGTCACATCATATCCCATAATAGCTAAAAGAGCTAAACGTTCTGCTACATGATTTAGTTGAGCAGTGACTAAAGGATAAATCTTACTTTTAGTTATTCCTGATTCATTTTCTCTGTAAATATATGTATCTTTATGGAAATAAACGATTTTCTGAACTTGTGTATAGATTTTATAGATCAAGGCCACATCTTCGCCAATAACACCTTTAGGAAAGCGTAAAAACGAAAAGACACTTCTCTTGTACAATTTTCCCCATATAGTAGAAAATGACAAATCATTTCTTTCAAGAATAGCTAAATTATCTAATAATTCTTCTGAACTATAATTTTTTTCATAGTAATCGCCAAATGTATGGAGATAGAAAGTATCTATAGACGTATGATAATTCATATAATTTGAAACTGATATATCCGCATCGTTATTAATAAGAGTTTTATAGAGATACTCTAGATGAAGTGAATCTATATAATCATCCGAATCAATAAAAGTTAAATATTCTCCCCGAGCTCTCTCGATCCCGTAATTACGAGCGTCAGATAGTCCTCCATTCTCTTTTTCAAAATAATGAAAGCGACTATCTTTTTCAACATACTCTCTACAAATATCCCCTGAAGAATCAGGAGATCCATCATTTACTAAAATAACCTCAAAATGAGACAATGTTTGTTCTAAAATACTGTCTAAACATTGCCGAAGATAATCTTCAACATTATATATAGGTACAATAATACTAATCAATTGCTTCTCCATACGTTATTCTCCCGTATCTTCTAAAAATAAAGAATTCGTATTCTCAAAGTATTCTAACTTTTGTCTCAATCCAACTGCTTCTTGAACAAATCCACTCTCTTCTAACATAGAGATATTCCTATTCAAAGCAAACTTATACTGTTTGAATGCCAACTCCATAGGATAACCCAATTCGGGCATTTTCATTAATGCCTGGATACGTTCCTCAATCGCCTCAATAAAATCCAAGTGAGATAGACTATAATTTTGCGTCAATCCCTTGTAATTCACCCTATAGGCATAGACATCTGACTGATAACGAACAATCACTTTACTTGCAAGATATAATTTCCACATAATAAATTGATCTTCTGCATATTTTCCTTTAGGAAAACGGATTGTCTCAAACAAATTCTTTTTAAATAACTTACCCCATACAGCCGAATAACGAAGAAGAGTATAATCTTCTTCATCATCCATTCCCATAATGGCTTCCTTAGAGCTCACTGGATGCAATAGTTCTTCTTTTGGGACTGGATAAAAATAAAACATCCCTTCATCAAATCGGCAAAATGATCCTACAACAATATCGGCATTTGTCAAAACACTAGCATAGTACAAGTTTTCGATAGTTTTCTCGAACATAAAATCGTCTGGATCGCAGAAAAAGATATAATCTCCACTAGCACAATCCAAACCCACATTACGTGCATCCGACTGTCCACCATTTTCCTTATCAATATAGATAAAACGCTGATCATCTTTTGTCAACTCTTTTGCAATCTTTATACTGTCATCTGGACTACCATCATTCACAATAATAACTTCTAAATTCCTATAGGTCTGCGATAAAATATTATGAATACAATGTTCTATATAAGCTTCAACATTATAGACAGGGATAACAATTGATATTAATGGCAAATTCATGTACATCCTCCTCATTATTTGGAAAAATCTGCGACAATTTGTCTGTTATAATTTTCATCTTCAATAAACTCAATATCCTGATCGAAATTAAATTCAGCAGTATGTTTATGTTTTAATTGAACCTTTGTTTCAGCCTTCATTTGCATCCATTCATACTCTGAATCAATATGACCAAGATCTAAAGCACGATATCCTTGTTGAGTTAATTGGTAAGCTATCACCTTAGCAGTTGGCCCCAACATCAATAAAATCAATCGTCCTTCTGAATGTTCTAAAATCTTTTCTCTAATTTCCTTGATTTTAGAAAAAGCATTATGTGAGGGACAAATAATGCGCTTAATTGAATTTGCTTTATCAAACAAATCATTTCCAACCCCTGACCGTGAAGTTACTCCTTCTACAATTAGTAAGTCTTTCCCTTCGAACAATTGTTTCATTTTTTCAAATTGATCAAACGCACGAGTCCGATCTTTACTATAGATATACGGTCTAGAAATAAAGGCTGAACCATATGTTTTAGATTGGCAATACTCTTTAAAAAAGTCTGCGTAGCGATCTAATTCTTTTTTCCAAAAAATTTCCGAATTATAATCTAGGGGAAATTCTCCCTTGAAAGCTTTAAATACTTCTGGCATACAAAGTAACATTTCTTCTTGATTTGCCGTCAGTAAGATTTCTTTCATACCTCTCGCTAACTCTTCGTTATATTCTTGAAAAGCGATGCTATACCCATTCATAATATTAAACTCTCCGTCACCAAAACGGATGAGTGATTTCTCCGTTTTCAAAAGTTCATCCAAGGTTTCATCTATGGACATGACTGAAATATCAAATAAATCTTCTTGTTTAAATTCTTGATTAAATCTATCTACTCCAACTTCAGAAAGTAAACGAATAGCATCATCAAGCTTTTCAATTTCTTTTCTCAGAAATAAATACTGAGCTATCTTTCCCTTATGAGTAGCATAGAATGAAAAAATAGGTTTCTTCAGCTGGCTTATGCGTGTTAAAATAGTTTCATCTATTTCTCCATAATTAACATTCAGATAGGCATCTACATCCTTAAATAATTCTTCTAAGGTAGCTGTAGTGCACTCTGGATGCAAATAGACATTATCTAACTGTCCTAAACCATTCAGATATGAACCTACTGGAGTGTAAGCAGCTATATGGAAGCGATGTTCTGGAAAGGCACTTGCTAAATGTTCAATTTCTTCAAACTCTTCTGTACTAGTTAATGTAAGAAAATCTAATCCTTGCTTTTCTTTTTTTAAAGAAAATTCACCTAGATGATGGGCTAATAGCTGAGAAAGCTCTAAATTATAAAATTCCCACCATTTTTCACGAAATCTGTAAGAAACTGAACTATTCCATGGTTTTCTATTAGTTGTATAATGAATCACAAGTGGTTCATCCTCTAGATTAAAATGTTCTGTCCAATGATTATAAAAAGCAACCAAATCATAACCTACTTGAACATTAAACCGCTTATCCAACTCCAACCAATTATCCTGAAAAACAGAGTTCAATATCGTTTGATCTCCGTTAAAATGTTCCAATTCCCAATGTTCGCTTTTCTTACCTTCAGATAACTCTAAACATTGATCCGAAACAGATAAATCCTTCCATTGTAGATTATCAATAAGCATAACACCGGTATTAAAACTACCATCCACATCACGTACAGCAGCTAATGGAAAGCCTTTTAAATCTGTTAAGAAAAAAGAGGTTAAGCTGCTATTAACAATAACATCTGTATCTAGATAAAGCACTCTCTCCCTATCAATAAGGCGAGGAATAAAATACTTAGCATAGGCAATCGGACTAATGTGATTTTGGGTTCTCCACTCAGCTGAAATCAATCCCATATCAAAGGGAATATTGTAAATTTCCCCTCCCAAATTTCTCACTATACGTCTCATTTTTCTAAACCAGTCTGGCATAATACCTTGATTAATGATATAAAAATCGACTGATTTATTGTGATACATGATGGATTTCATGGTCACAGTCAATTGTTCTGTATAAGCTTGATCAGCAATCAAAACGATTGCAATTCTATCTGATGTCATTTCTCCTCCGAAATCCCATGATTAATACTATTCTGCACTCAAGTCTACAACAACCTGACTCAAATATGCTTCATCATCTGCTAATTCTATTTCTGTATCTAGATTAAACTCTGCAGTATGCTTGTTGTGTAATAAAACCTTATTTTCAGCCCCCATCTGCATCCACTCATACTCAGAATCGACATGTCCGATATCAATTGCCTGCATACCCTTGGTAGCAAGTTGATAGGCTAAAACCTTAGCTGTAGGACCTAGCATTAACAAAACCAAACGTCCATCAGCATGGTTCATTATTGCTTCCATTATCTCATCTTTCTTATCATAGGCATGTCGAGATGGGCAAATAATTCGCTTGATACTATTGGCGCCATCAAATAAATCATTTCCTACCCCAGATCTAGAAGCATATCCTTCTACGATAAGGATATCTCTTCCTTCCCATAGTTTTTTCAACTTTTCAAATTGTGATTTTGCTTTTGATTTATCTAAAAAATCAATATAAGGTCTGGAAATAAAAGTTGAGCCGTACCAAGAATTTTTACAATACTCTAGATAAAATTCCTCATAATCCTCTAAATATTGTCTCCAAAATGCTAAAGCGTCCGGAACAAAAGAGAAACGATTTTTTAACCCCTCTTGTAAACCAATGACTAATGTAGGACTACTTTCTTGACTAAAAATAAATTTCAATTCTTCTGCAAGATTAGGGTTATATTTCTGATAATTAATAGATTGTCCTAGCATGATTGCAGCCTCGCCATCACCAAAGCGAGCTATTGAAGATTGATGTTCCAGAATATAATCAAGCGTTTCATCTATGGTCTGCACTTCAAAATCAAATGGTTTATTGGGCAATTGTTTTGTTTCAGCATAATTCCTAATTGCAGCTACCATAGTATCAACATTTTTGATAGAAAAGAGATACTGTCCTTTTTCTCCATTTTGTGTTTTATAAAAGGCAAAACTAGGAATATTTTTTTCTACTAAACCATTAAATACACCATCTACTTCCCCACCATAGTTGATATCCAAATATAGATCAGTCTTGTCTAATAGTTTGTCAATCTGTTCTGAATCTGAGGCCGGATAGAGATAGACATTTTCTTTCTCGGCCAAGTTAGTCAAACGTGGTCCCATAAGAGTTCTAGCAGCAATGCTAAAATCACACTCAGGAAGTTGTTCTACTAGGTATTCAATCTGTTCCAAATCCTGGCTATTTGTAACTGTCAATAGTCGAATACCTTGTGATGTTTGATTGTTACTAATTCCTAATTCAAAAACTGCTTGCAATAAGAACTGTTTTGCATAAAAACCTTGACTTAGTAAAAAGGAAAAATAACGTACTCTACTACACATTTGAAGATAGGCTTCTTCTGACAGTTGTTCCACCAAATGGCTTGCTTCCTCTAAGTTATCAACTACAAATCCCAATCCTTGCTCTACTATAAAGTCCGAGTTAGACAAGGTAGCAGGAATAATGACAGGGATACCTGCCGCCAAATAAGTACTCAACTTATAAGAAACATTCATACTGTAATAATCTATATTTTGTTCCTCATTTTGATGTGTAGTCCAAACCAGTCCAAATCCACCTTTTGATAACTCTAAGAGCATTTCTTCATCAGTCTTCCAGCCCGCAATATGAACTTGATTTGATAAAGAAAGTTGTTCTTCATTTGAAAATACAGTTAGCGGAACTGTCCCCTCCCAGGTTTTTAATTCTGGGAAACGGCTTAAATTTCCTGCAAAATAGATTTCTTTTTTAAATATAGGTTCATGTAAGTCCAAATCATGAGGATGATCCCACATTCTTTGAAAAATGATTTTTTTAACATTCAAGCCATTTTGAAGCAGTTTCTCTTTCATAGCTTCTGATGGTAAGATGATACTATCTGCCATGTTGTATAGATTGATGTAATCCTGCATCAGAAATCCATTTGCTTTAAACATTAGAGGAATCACATCATGGACAAATACTATGATTTTCACATTGAGAAGTTTCAACTTACTTAAAAACTCTCTTTCAAACTCTAGACCATTCCAAGTAGGTGTTTGAAAAATGACCACATCTCCCATTGAAACACTTGCTAGAATCCCGTCTAATCTTCTACTTCTCTCTTCTACAGTTTCAGCTGATGCATGGTAAAAATAAATCCCTAACTCTCTAAATCCTAGTTGAGTGGCAATTTTTTGAACAGCATTTTGAGCAATAGTTGCTGTACTTTCCCTAGCCATTCCATAAAGATTGGTAATATGTAATTTCATTATTCTTCACTTTCTGATAATTTATTGGCTGTCGATATAGATTGACTATTAAACCAAAGTGTTTATCCTAATATAATTACTTCATATTGGAAAACGTTGCAGTTCTATTTTTTAGTCAGCACCTTGCAACAAGTAAATTGTTTCATTAATCCATCTCATAGTTTCAGTCGAGTCTAATTCTACGTTTTTTAGCCATTTTTTCTTTTCATGAAGTTTCTTCAAACATTCATCTACATATCCTTTTGTATCTATCCCTCTTGATGAAAGGAGTGCGATAAAGTTCAAGCGTTGCTGGATATCACTTCTAACAGCATCTAAAGTAAAATGTTTTGAAATTCTCTCATCTGTACGATAATTATATGTTTCCTTATTAACATAAACAACTTTATCAGATACCATATATATTTTAAACCAAAATTCCATATCCTCTCCATATGGAGTAGCTACATTAAAAGCAATATTTTCTAGCATGTTTCTATGAACCAATTTACCACTAACAAAACGGTAAGAATTATCAAAACCATCTAAAGACAATAACTCGTCCATTAACTTTTTATTTGTAAATACTTTTTTATCGTAACCTCTTTGAAATGCATGTACATACCAACAATTGTCTCCCATTTCAAATCTCTTATATGTAGAAACTGCTATATCAGCATTCTCCTTAATAAGTTCATCGTAAAGTGTCTCCACATAATCCGAATCTACCCAATCATCTGAATCAATAAAGGTGATATATTGCCCTTTTGAATGTTCTATACCTAGATTACGTGCTGAAGAAACTCCACCATTTTCCTTTTCAAAATAACGAAAACGAGAATCCTTCTCGACATACTCTCTACAAATATCAGCAGAATGATCTGGCGAACCGTCATTTATTAGTAAACACTCAAAATTTTGATAAGTCTGACTCATAATACTATCCAAACACTGTCTCAAATAATTTTCAACATTGTAGATAGGGACTATGATACTAACTAATTCTTGTCTAATCATTTTTTACTATCCTTTAAATAAAAATAAGATTTCTTTTAACCACCTAGCCGTTTTATTAGAGTATCTGCCTTCTTCTTTCAATTTTATCTCCAAAAAATGCAAATAGTTAATCAAATCATCAACATAGCTTGTAACCGACATTCCCCTAGCTACAAGAACTGCTAGAAAATTTAAGCGTTGTTGAATGTCACTCCTAATTTTTTCTAATTCAAAATGTTTGTATTCGTCATTACTAGTTCGATAGATATAGCTATCTTTATTTATATATACAATTTTATCAGAGATGAGAAACAATTTATACCAAAATTCCATATCTTCTCCTAAAGTTGTTTCTTCATTGAAACGAATATTCTCCACTCTTACACTTTTAACCAATTTCCCACAAACCGAGCCATATGAATGATCAAATGAAGATAATAATTGTAAATTATCAATCAATTCTGGACCTGTAAAAATCTTTTTTTCATATCCTCTTTGAAAAGCATGAAGGTAAAAACAATTATCGTTTATATTAAATTGTTTATATGTCGAGACAGTTATATCTGCTCCTTCTTCTAAAAGAGTCGTATATAAAGCTTCTAAATAATCAGAATCTACCCAATCATCCGAATCAATAAAAGTGATATACTCTCCTTTAGAATATTCAATTCCTAGATTTCGTGCAGAGGATACCCCACCATTTTCTTTTTCAAAATAACGAAAACGAGAATCCTTCTCAACATACTCTCTACAAATATCAGCAGAGTTATCTGGTGAACCATCATTTATTAATAAACACTCGAAATTTTGATAAGTCTGCCCCATAATACTATCTAAACATTGGCGTAAATAATTTTCAACATTATAAATTGGAACTATAATACTAATTAATTCGTTCTCCATATACTAATCCACCTAGGCTTTTTTAAATTTCTTATTTAATCTCTTTTTTTTACACAAAGATTCCCATCATTATAAACCACACTATTTGATGGAATATCATTGCGTATGAGACATCCTGCTCCAATAATGGTATTATCACCAATCGTCACTCCTTTTAAAATCGTGACATTACTTCCTATCCAGCAATCTCTTCCAACTCTAATTGGCGCTGTAGTCCACTGCCATTTTTCGATTGTTTCAGCTGTATAGATATGATCATGGTCGTAAAAACGAACTCCCTCTCCCATCATGGTACCTGAACCGATTTCAATTCTTTCCATACAGTTAAAACTACAAGAGTTATTGATAAAGACACCATTATGCAGTATTAACTTACCAGAAGAAACATGGAAATTTTCAAAATTTCTACAAATAACATTAGTTCCTACAAGCAAGTCAGCCTTATCATCAACTTGAAAAACATTCCAATTACCATCTTGGATGATTTTTTCTTGATGATTGGTGCCTAATCTGACTTCATTCAGATACTCTCTCACTCTAGAAACCAATTTATCTGGTGTACTTGATAGAAAAACTTCCTGACCCTGATTTCCATGGACTGTATTGTCAAAAGCCAAGACCATTTTACCAGCCTGCACAAATTTGGAAACAATAGAATCGACTTCCTGAAAATGATTGATATCTAGTAGGAAATCACACATATTCACTAGAAAGTCAATTTGCTGAACAGTTGTAACTGTCACGAGACGGACATTATACCTAGACTCCAGTACTTTTATCTTTTCAGAAAACTGTACAGGAGCTGCAATATGAAAACAAATATCTGGTAAGTTTTCCAAAATGTATTCTAATTGTTCAATCTGATCACTTACAGTTAAGATTAGTGCATCACCTCGCACAGTGTTTTTTCTCATCTATTTAACTCTCTTATTCTCTCTATCATATCTGAAACTTGATCAATCTGATATATCTCTTGATTCGCTTCATACGATTTAGTATTTTCAAAGGCTAAAATTGGTTTACTTTGAGAAATAAATTGTTCTAATATCTCTACTTCCTTCTCACCATAGTTGATATCTAAAAGGAGCTGACAAGTTTCTACCAATTCTCTATCCAATTCCTCCAAAGATACTGTTCCAGAATAGACAGTAACGTTTGGATACACAACAAGTCTAGAAAGATTCTCACTAACGATTACTCTTGCTGCAATCTTAAATTGCACTTCTGGTAAAGCCACTATTAGTGTTTCCAACTGCTCAATTTGATCTGAAGCTGTATAAATCAAACAAGAAAATGGAACTCTTAGTGGATAGAGATGCAATTTTTTCAGAGAATGTAAATGATGATTTTTTCCCAACTCTGTCCATTCCATATCATGGTAATACCACCAAACATCACGATAGGTTTGTCCAGCATGTACATGCCAAGGCTTTCTCTCTGATAAATAATGGATGATCCCTGGATATTCTTGCCCATCTGGAAAACTATAGTTTGCGAAACGTTCATGAATGACAATATGATTATTATCAAAATCTAGTTCTAGCCATTTATTTTCAAAAAGCATATTTAAAATACTTTGATCAGCCTGATCCACTTTATCATGCCATTCATTGGTTAAATCAATCAACTTTTGAGTTATATGCTCTTGCTTCCAAAGAGCATTATTAATCAAGAGAACACCTGCATTAAAGATTTCTCGACAAAAATAGGCTCTGCCTCCAAAATCTCGAATAGCAGCCAAAGGATAGTCCTGTAAATCTGTAGCAAATAAGCCATCTAGATTTTTTGTTACTACTAAATCGCAGTCTAAATAAAGAGCCTTATCTTCTTTCACAAAATCAGCCACAAAATAGCGCAAAAAAACAGTATAACTAATATCCGTTTTATAACGTGAAATTTGCTCAGATGTGACCCGGCAATTAATAATTTCTGAATCAAACTTTTCTAATCGTTTATTTAATTGTTTCAACCATTCATTAGGAAAATCACTATTAATCAGATAAAACCGAATAGAACGATTATGATAACAAATAGACTTGATAGTCGTTAAAACTTGGTCCACATAGCCATAGTTTGCTGCTAGTACAATGGCTTTCTTTTCCCTTTGTTCCTGTCTTGATAACTGATTTAAAAGAGTTCTTTTCATTTCAAACTCTTTATACGTTGCTGTATCGGATAAACCACTAGCTTGACCGTTTGCTAGACTGACCTCCAACATCTGACGATAAACCGCTAAGTGTTTATCCAGGGGATAACCCATATTAGCTAGTAGAGTGATACGTTCAGACATAGCATCAACTAAGGCGTGCATCCACTTCTCTGTCCAAATTCTGGAACTACTTCCTTCTCTTTGGCGATATGCGTACAAACCTTTATTTAAATAAACTACTTTATTTACAGATAAGTACATTTTTTGATTAAAGTAACCATCTTCGCCGAGTTTCCCTTTATCAAATCGCAGATAATCAAACAATTTCGCTTTATAGAGTTTTCCCCAAACAGATATCAAAGCAAAACTCTTCATTTCTTGAGACTCATACAAGTTTTCAAAGATAGAAACATTGTCATACATTTTCTCATAATAGGAGTCTCCAAATATATGGAAGTAGTACATTCCCTCAGATTCATTAAAAGAATAATAATTTCCAACCGCAATATCAGCCTGATACTCCGTTATTTTTTTATATAGAGTTTCTACATAATCTACTTCAACCCAATCATCCGAATCAACAAAGGTCACATAAGATCCTGTCATTCGATCTAATCCCATATTTCTGGCTTCCGATTGACCACCATTTTCTTTTTCAATATAGACAATTCGATTATCTTTTTGCGCATACTCTTGACAAATTTCGCCCGAATTATCTGTAGAACCATCATTGATTACAATAATTTCAAGATTTTTATAAGTTTGATTAATTAAACTATCCAAACATTTATCTAGGTAATGTTCAACATTATAAACTGGTACAATTACCGTAATTTTTTTATTCATGGATTATTCTCCTTTCCTACTATTATAACATTTTTTATGCTATTTTTTCCGTTTCCCTTAACTTTTCAAACATCAAAAATCCCTTGGATGAGTTTTCATCCAAGGGATTCTTCATAAATCGAAATAATAATACTTTCTATGTATTTTTAATACGATTATTCTTCATCATCACGTTTACGGCGTTTCGCAAACAGACCTAAACCAGTCACAGCTGCCAAAGCTCCAAGGAGTACAGATGATTTGGAAGCTTCTGTACCTGTATTCGGCAATTGCTGTCTTGACTTACCTGCTGATTCTGATGGTGTTTCAGAAGATACTGCGTCTATTGATGCAGATGCACTTGTTGACTCAGACTCAGAGGCTGGTGTGCTTGCACTTGTTGATGCTGAGGTAGACGCTACAGCACTTGTGCTGGCTGAGGTAGATGCTACGGCGCTTGTGCTTGCTGAGGTTGACGCTACAGCGCTTGTTGACGCCGATTCTGAAGCTGATGTAGATACAGAAGTGCTAATCGAATCAGAAGCAATCACACTAGCAATATCAAGATCACTCTTAGAATGGATTTCAGGCAATCCTTTACTTGTAACTACTGACGCTACGGCGCTTGTTGACGCTGACGTAGAAGCTACTGCACTTGTTGACGCTGAGGTAGACGCTACGGCACTTGTTGATGCTGAGGTTGATGCTACAGCGCTTGTGCTTGCTGACGTAGACGCTACCGCACTTGTACTTGCTGAGGTTGATGCTACCGCACTTGTGCTTGCTGAGGTTGATGCTACAGCGCTAGTACTTGCTGACGTAGACGCTACCGCGCTTGTGCTTGCTGACGTAGACGCTACGGCGCTAGTACTTGCTGAGGTTGAGGCTACGGCACTTGTACTTGCTGAAGTAGACGCTACCGCGCTTGTGCTTGCTGAGGTTGACGCTACGGCGCTTGTACTTGCTGAGGTTGATGCTACTGCGCTTGTGCTGGCTGACGTAGAGGCTACGGCGCTTGTACTTGCTGATGTAGAGGCTACGGCACTTGTGCTTGCTGAGGTAGACGCTACAGCACTTGTGCTTGCTGAGGTAGACGCTACGGCACTTGTTGACGCTGAGGTTGAGGCTACAGCACTTGTGCTTGCTGAGGTTGACGCTACAGCACTTGTGCTTGCTGAGGTTGATGCTACTGCACTTGTGCTTGCTGAGGTAGACGCTACTGCGCTTGTGCTTGCTGAGGTTGACGCTACAGCACTTGTTGAGGCTGAGGTTGACGCTACAGCGCTTGTTGACGCTGAGGTTGACGCTACAGCGCTAGTACTTGCTGAGGTAGACGCTACAGCACTAGTACTTGCTGAGGTAGACGCTACGGCGCTTGTGCTGGCTGACGTTGACGCTACCGCACTTGTTGAAGCTGAGGTTGACGCTACCGCACTTGTTGACGCTGAGGTAGAAGCTACAGCGCTTGTGCTGGCTGAAGTAGAGGCTACGGCACTTGTTGACGCTGAGGTAGACGCTACGGCGCTTGTGCTGGCTGAAGTAGAGGCTACGGCGCTTGTTGACGCTGAGGTAGACGCTACCGCACTTGTGCTGGCTGACGTAGACGCTACCGCACTTGTGCTGGCTGAGGTTGAGGCTACAGCGCTTGTGCTGGCTGACGTAGACGCTACAGCGCTTGTTGAAGCTGAGGTAGACGCTACCGCACTTGTTGACGCTGAGGTAGACGCTACCGCACTTGTTGACGCTGAGGTTGACGCTACAGCGCTTGTGCTTGCCGATGTAGATGCTACCGCACTTGTGCTGGCTGACGTAGACGCTACCGCACTTGTTGATGCTGAGGTAGAGGCTACTGCACTTGTTGACGCTGACGTAGACGCTACGGCGCTAGTACTTGCTGACGTTGACGCTACCGCACTTGTTGAAGCTGAGGTTGACGCTACCGCACTTGTTGACGCTGAGGTTGAGGCTACAGCACTTGTGCTGGCTGAAGTAGAGGCTACGGCGCTTGTTGAAGCTGAGGTTGACGCTACGGCGCTTGTGCTTGCTGATGTAGACGCTACGGCACTTGTGCTGGCTGAGGTAGATGCTACCGCACTTGTTGACGCTGAGGTTGAGGCTACAGCACTTGTGCTGGCTGAAGTAGAGGCTACGGCGCTTGTTGAAGCTGAGGTTGACGCTACGGCGCTTGTGCTTGCTGATGTAGACGCTACGGCACTTGTGCTGGCTGAGGTAGATGCTACCGCACTTGTTGACGCTGAGGTTGACGCTACGGCGCTTGTGCTGGCTGAGGTAGACGCTACGGCGCTAGTACTTGCTGAGGTAGACGCTACGGCGCTTGTTGATGCTGAGGTTGAGGCTACAGCGCTAGTACTTGCTGATGTTGATGCTACAGCACTTGTGCTGGCTGACGTAGACGCTACGGCGCTAGTGCTTGCCGATGTAGAGGCTACAGCACTTGTTGACGCTGACGTAGACGCTACGGCGCTAGTACTTGCTGAGGTAGACGCTACGGCACTTGTTGAGGCTGACGTAGATGCTACTGCGCTTGTACT
>CAJNDF010000007.1 GCA_905221455.1 bacterium
TACCATAGTCCGTACGGGATTCGAACCCGTGTTACCGCCGTGAAAAGGCGGTGTCTTAACCCCTTGACCAACGGACCTGAGTTGGTATTTTCAACTCTTACTATTATACCGGCTTTTTCTTTTTTGTCAACATCTTTTTCTAATTTTTTTCATTTTTTTCAAATCGACTTTTTCAACTTATAATAAAAGAGCCAGAATTAAACTGACTCTTCTATTGTTCATTAAACTTAGAAGCACGTTCTTCTCCCCACCAATAGGGCATTAGTTCTGCGACTTTCACTGTCTTTCTTCTATTGTAGTCTATCATGAATTCTGCATCTTTATTTTCAGCGTTCAACTCTAAAAGAAATTCTCTGCAAGCTCCACAGGGCATTCCTGAACTTCCACCATAAGGTGGTTTGTCTCGAAAGGCTAAGACTTTTTTAACCTTAGTTTGTCCTGAAAATTGGTACATATTAAAGAGTGCCGCGCGCTCTGCGCAGAGATGGAATACACCACAGGTTCCCTCCATACAGAAACCTGTAAATATTTGTCCATCTTCTGCTTCTACTGCGGCTACAACATGGTTAGCGTAAACAAAATCAGATACTTCATGTGGATTATATAATTTCTGTGCTTCTTCGTACATCTTTTCCCAGATGTCCATTATTACATCCTTCTTATTTAGAGATTTCTTTTAACATATTTTCTATATGCTGAATTGATTTTTCGCGACCTAACAAGAAGATAGTATCTGGCAATTCTGGACCATGCATTTCACCTGAAACAGCAATACGAATTGGCATGAAGAGATTTTTTCCTTTGATACCTGTTTCTTTTTGGACTGCTTTAATTTGTGGGAAGATATTCTCTGTCACAAATTCATCATCTGTCATCGCTTCGAGTTTTGCTTTGAAGGCTTCAAGAACTGTTGGGACGGTTTCACCCGCCATGACTTCGCGCTCTGCTTCGGTCAATTCTGGGAAATCTGAGAAGAAGAGATCTGTCAATGGGATAATCTCATCTACTGATTTCATTTGTGGTTTATAGAGCTCAACTAATTTTTCAGCCTTGTCAGTCAATCGACCTGCTTCTTCTAGGAATGGTTTTGCCATTTCAAAGATGGTTTCAAGATCTGCATTCTTGATATAGTCATTGCTCATCCAGTCAAGTTTTTTCTGGTCGAAGGCTGCTGGTGACTTGCTGAGACGGTTTTCATCAAAGAGTTTAATCAATTCCTCACGAGAGAAGATTTCGTCTTCACCACCTGGGTTCCAACCTAGAAGAGCAATAAAGTTAAAGACTGCTTCTGGAAGGTAACCTTTCTTTCGGTAATCTTCGATAAATTGAAGTGTATTAGTATCACGTTTAGATAACTTCTTACCAGTTTCAGAGTTGATGATTAAGGTCATGTGACCAAACTCTGGTGCTTCCCAACCAAGCGCTTCATAAACCATAAGCTGTTTTGGTGTATTAGCAATGTGGTCATCTCCACGGATAACGTGAGAGATTTGCATATCGTGGTCATCGATGACAACGGCAAAGTTGTAAGTTGGGTAACCATCTTTCTTTTGGATGACCCAGTCACCACCAATATTGCCACCTTCAAATTCGATATCGCCTTTGACCATATCATGCCACTTGTAGATACCTGATTCATTGACAGCCAAACGAACCGTTGGGATGATCCCAGCAGCTTCGCGTTCTGCGATGTAAGCCGCTTTTTCTTCTTCACTCATACCAAGGTATTCGTTGATGTAGCGTGGTGTTTCACCTGCTGCTTCTTGACGTTCGCGCTCAGCTGCCAATTCTTCTTCTGTAACATAAGATTTGTAAGCTTTTCCTTCAGCTAACAGTTGGTCGATGTATTTTTGATACAAGTCCAAACGCTCAGACTGACGGTAGTTTTCATGTGTTTCTGGACTTTCGTCCCAATCCATACCCAACCAACGAAGGTTTTCAAGCTGTGAACGTTCACCATCTTCGACATGACGTTTACGGTCAGTATCTTCGATACGAATAATAAAAGTCCCACCATGATGACGTGCGTAAAGGTAGTTGAACAATGCTGTACGGGCATTTCCGATGTGTAGTAGTCCTGTTGGACTTGGTGCGTAACGTACGCGGATATCTTTTGACATAGTTTCTCCTATAAAGTCTCTAGGCGTCTGCCTTTTTGCTCTCTATATTATATCACAAGTCTTGGCTGAGTCCAATTTCTATGGATAAAGAGAGTAAAAAGAGTGGACAAACCACTCTTTTCTTCTATTATAGACGTGCGTTAAGTTCTTTGCTCAATTCTTCAAATCCTGGTTTTCCAAGAAGGGCAAACATGTTACGTTTGTAAGCTTCAACACCTGGTTGGTCAAATGGGTTGATAGCATTCAAGTAACCTGAAAGGGCGATAGCCAATTCGAAGAAGTAGATAGTGTAACCAAGAGTGAAAGCGTCTTGCTCTGGAAGAGTTACATACATGTTTGGTACATCACCATCTGTGTGGGCAAGAAGAACACCGTCAGTTGCTTTTTTGTTTACAAAATCAACGTCTTTTCCTTGAAGGTAACCAAGTCCATCAAGATCTTCTTCCAAAGTAGGGATAATCACGTTCTTACGAGGTTTGTCAACACGAACAACTGTTTCAAACATGATACGAGTTCCCTCTTGGATAAATTGACCAAGTGAGTGCAAGTCAGTTGAGAAGTTGGCTGAAGTTGGGTAGATCCCTTTTTGGTCTTTCCCTTCTGATTCACCAGCCAATTGTTTCCACCATTCTGAGAAGTATTGAAGTGATGGCTCATAGTTTACCAAGATTTCAGTTGCATATCCTTTACGGTAAAGGATGTTACGAACTGCTGCGTATTGGTAAGCTTCGTTTTCAGAGATTTTATCTGAAGTGTAGTCTTTGCGAGCTGCGTTAGCACCTTCCATAAGGGCTTTGATATCAGCTCCTGATGCTGCAATTGGAAGCAAACCAACTGCTGTCAATACTGAGAAGCGTCCACCGATGTCGTCTGGAACCACAAATGTTTCCCAACCGTTAGCATCTGCTTCAACCTTAACAGCACCTTTTTGGCGGTCAGTTGTTGCATAGATACGTTTGTTTGCTTCTTCTTGACCGTATTTCTTAACCAAGAGTTCTTTGAAGACACGGAAAGCAATCGCTGGTTCTGTTGTTGTACCTGATTTAGAAATCACGTTTACTGAGAAGTCTTTGTCTGAAACATACTCTACCAAGTCAGCAAGGTAAGTAGATGAGATTGAGTTCCCTGCGTAAAGGATTTGTGGAGCCTTGCGTTCTTCTTTTGTTTGCAAGTTAGCAAAGTGGTGGTTCAAGAAGTCGATTGCTGCTTTGGCACCAAGGTAAGATCCACCGATACCAATCACAACCAAGACATCGCTGTCTGATTTGATTTGCTCAGCAGCTTTCAAGATACGGTCAAATTCTTCACGGTCGTAGTTTTCAGGAAGGTCCAACCATCCCAAGAAGTCGCTACCAGCACCAGTTCCTTTACGGATCAATTCATCTGCTGCTGTTACTTGTGATTGCATGTATTCCACTTCATGTGGTGCAACAAATTTGTCTAAAACTTTTGAATAATCAAATTTAATATGTGACATGTTATTCCTCCAATATTTCTTCTTTTCTATCATAACGCTTACCTTCGTTTTTTTCAAGTTTTTTTGTCGAATTTCTCCAATTTTTATCAGAATTCAAACGTTTGCGTAAAAATCCCACATTCCAAAAATTTTGAAATAATAAAAGAAAGAACGACTAGATGTTCCAGTCGTTACAGTTCATTCAATAAATACTCAAATAATTCTAAATTGCCATCTTCTTCATTAACCAGAAACTCTGGATGCCACTGCAAACCGATAATGCGGTGTTCGTCGATAGATTCAATCGCTTCGATGGTCTGGTCTCTCGGATCAATAGCAGTTACACGGAAATTAGGTGCCAAGTCTTTGATACTCTGACGATGGACAGAATTAACCTGACTTTCTTTTCCGAATAACTTAGCCACCACGCTTCCTTCCACTGTCTCAATAGAGTGAGATGTTCCGAAAGGTAGTCCTTGCCAGTGACCTTCGATTTCTTGATTGAGGGTTCCACCAAAGGCAACATTGACAAGTTGGACACCGCGGCAGATTGCCATAATTGGTTTATTCTGACGGAGCGCTTCCTTCAAGAGTGCCAATTCAAATTCATCGCGGACCAGATTGTAATCATCGCTCTCAATGGTCTTTTTCTCTCCATAAAACTGAGGATGGACATTTTGACCGCCTGTCAAAATAAGCTTGTCAATCATTTCCACATAATCGCGTACAACGGACTCATCGCCAACAGGAATGACTAAAGGGAGACCACCGACTTGACGAATACTCTCTGCAAATCTACAAGATACAGATGAATGAATGTTTTTGCCTTCTGCGTCTACGGGACATAGATTTGCAGCAACTCCTACAACCGTTCTAGGCATGATGTCTCTCCTTTCGAATATTAACGATAGTCCTATCATATCACTCAAAACGTCTTTTGTCTAATATGTTTTTTTTAAGGCCGTGATAAAAATTTTTTATGGACAAGAAAAAGCTGCCCACATAGGACAACTTTTTTCTTATTCAAAGACAAATTGATTGTGATAGAGTTCTGAGTAGAAGCCACCTAGTTTTAAGAGTTCATGGTGGTTACCGCGTTCAATAACTTCGCCATCTTTAAGAACAATAATCTGGCCTGCATTGAGGATGGTCTTCAAACGGTGGGCAATAACGAAACTGGTTCTACCTGCTACAACCGCCTCCATGGCATGCTGAATCTTGCTTTCTGTCACCGTATCTACGTTTGAAGTGGCTTCATCGAGAATGAGAACTTCTGGATCTGTCATTAGGGTTCGAGCGATGGAAATCAATTGTTTCTGCCCTGTTGAGAAGATGCTCTGGTCATCATCGATAAGGGTATCGTATTTATCAGGCAAGCTTTCAATATAGTCATGAATATGGGTTGCCCTGGCTGCTGCCTCAACCATTTCCTGACTAGCATCTGGCACACCGAAACGGATATTGTCTCGAATCGTTCCGCTAAACAAGACCGAATCTTGCAAGACAATCCCTACCTTGCTTCTGAGACTATCCAAGTCATAGTCACGAATGTCTTTGCCGTCAAAATAAATACCACCAGCATCAACATCATAAAAGCGATTGATGAGGTTCATAATAGTCGTTTTCCCTGAACCTGTCGGACCAACAACCGCGGTCATCTGGCCTTTCGGAGCAGAAATGCTGACATCTTTCAAAATAGGTTTATCAGGCAAGTATGAAAAATCAATGTGACTAATTTCAACACCTTCTTGCAGCTGAATGAAGGTCGGAGCCTTTTCAGGTCGGATTTCTTCCTCAGCATCAAACATTTCCTGAATTCGTTCAGCCCCAGTAAAGGCTAACTGAAGACTTCCCCAACTAGCTGCAACTTGAATAATAGGCTGGTAGTATTGCTGAGAAAATTGGGCAAACATAACAATCAAACCGAGGGCTGTACTTGTTTCAATAGTCTTATCATTTAAAAGTACAGCTGAACCCGCAAAGATGACGATGGCTGTATTAACCAGACTCATCCCATTCATGACAGGGAAAAGTATTCCAGAGAACATTCTTCCTTTAAAAGTTGCCTTGCGCACGCGCTCATTTTGTTCAAGAAATCCTGCCATCATATCCTCTTGAATTCCTTGCACAATGACAGCTTTTTGACCTGAGATACTTTCATCCATATAGGCGTTGAGTTTCCCAACCTCTTTTTGCTGGAGGTTGGTGTACTTACGTGCCATTTTGACGATGAAAATCAGCATAAGGAAGGCCACTGGTGTGCTGGCTATGGTAATGAGGGCCAGCGTCACATTTCTCGAAAACATGACAAGAATCAGACCAATGTATAGAACAATATTGCTCATGACCTGAATCAAGCTCTCGTTAAAGGCTTGGAGAATATTATCCAAATCACTGGTAAAACGAGACAAGATATCGCCATCTTGTCGGCGGTCAAAGAAAGAAACCGTCAATCGTGCAAGCTTGCCAAAGAGGCCTTTGCGCATCTCATTGGTCGACTCTGCAATCACGCGCGTCATGAGACACATGTATATGACACTGGAGATAAAGAGAACCAAAACCAGCAGACCAAGATTGACCATGATTCCTGATAGGCTTCGCCAAACAAGTTCTGGATTACCATCTTGATAAGCTTGAACTAAATTAGCTAACTGCGTCACTGCCTGCCCAGAAAAGACCGGAAAGAGGGCTTGGGCAAGAGTCGCTAGAACAATCATCAAAATGACAACTACAAATGATAGCTTATAAACTTTAAAATAATTCCAAAAAAATTGAACTGTTTTCATGTTACTCCTCCTTTCCTTTCTGTGTTTCATAGATTTCACGGTAAACGGCGTTATTGGCAACCAAATCTGCATGTGTTCCTTGACCAATCAATCGTCCTTGATCCAGAACCAAGATTTTATCCGCATGGACAACCGAACTAATCTTTTGCGCGATGATAATGGTTGTCGTCCCCTTCAAGTCCTTGTTCAAAGCTTCCTGAACCAGGCGCTCTGACTTGGCATCTAGGGCTGAGGTCGAATCATCAAAAATCAGAATACGCGGATTGCTGACAATTCCACGGGCAATCGACATCCTTTGTTTTTGCCCACCAGAGAAATTGGTTCCCCTTTCCTCAACTGGACTTTCAAAGGTTTTCTCCATACGATGAATGAATTCACTGGCTTGGGCAATATTAGCTGCGCGCTCCATTTCAAATAGAGTGGCATCTCCCTTACCCTGTCTTAGATTATCTGCAATCGTTCCACTAAAGAGAATAGCACGTTGGAGAACGATAGAAACTGTTTTACGCAGGGTTCCTTCACTCACTTCTCGAATATCCTTGTCTCCGATTCTGATAGAGCCCTCCTGTGGGTCAAAGAGACGTGGAATCAATTGAGCCAAGGTTGACTTCCCTGCACCAGTCGCTCCAACTACACCGACCATTTGACCAGGTTCGATAGTAAAGCTTACATCTTTCAGCATCGGTTCCTTATCCATTGGATAGGTAAAGGTTACATTTTCAAAGCTAAGACTTCCAACCAACTCTTCATCTGGGACATCCTTGAAGGTCATAGCTGGCTCTGCGTCAAGAATTTCTCGAATACGACGCATGGAAATCATGGCACGGCTGACAGAATTTCCCAAAAATCCAACCATAACAATGGTAAAGATAATCTGGCTCAGGTAATTGACAAAGGAAGCAATGGAACCCACAACAGAAGGATCCGACTGAACCATCCCCGCAACCAGCCAAATAGAGAGGAAGACTGCTCCGTAACCGACCAACATCATAAAGGGTTCCACTACCGCAAAGGCATAACCAATGTAAAGGTTTTCACCAAGAAGCTCGTCTGAGACCTCTGTAAACTTAGCAAACTGCTCTTTTTCTTGGACAAATGACTTGACCACACGAACACCGCGCAGATTTTCCTTGGCAATGGCATTGATGCGCTCAAGAAGGGTTTGAAACTTGGCAAAACGAGGACCCATCATCCCCATCATGACAGCAGTCAAACCAAAAATTAAGATCACCATGAGAACAATCACCCACCACAGAGATGGTAAAGTTTGAACCGCGAGGATAAACGAACCGATGAACAAGAGGGGAAGCCTGAAAAGAATTTGGAAGGTCATCATGACGACGTTCTGAATCTGGTTGATATCGTTGGTCATTCGAACGACTAGATTTCCCGCATTAAATTGTTCAATATTGGCATAAGAAAAGGTTTGGATTTTACGGAAGGCATCCTCCCGAAGGTCAGATGAAACTCCTTGGGCAATATAGGCTGCAAGGACAACATTGAGCCCACCAGCAACCAGACCGATCAAGGCCACACCGATCAACCAAATCCCGATACTATAAATTGCTTCATATTTCCCAGCAAGTAGGGCGTCTAACACTTCCTGCAGATAACGTGGTTGCAGAAGTGAACTAGCAACCATCAAGCCCGTCATCAGAAGCGAAGCCAAGGCCTGCCACTTGTAGGTTTTTATTTTCTGAATCAGCATACTTTCTCCTTAAAAAATAGACAAAAGGGAGCGACAATGTGTCAGCTCCTTCTCATTCTGTTTGTGTGATGCTATTCTAGCAAAAAAGTGGGAACTTGTCAAAGAAGTCTCCTTGATATAGCTAGAATGACAAGTAATTCATTCTTTATAATTTTTGTTTTAACTCGACCAAAACATTCATAGCCTGCATGGGTGTCATATTGTAAACATCCAGTTTAGACAATTCTGCTAGGATAGGATGCTCTTCTGCCGTATCAAAGAGTGAAATCTGTTCAGTGACGGCACTTGTTTGCCTCACGGGAGCAGGACTTTCTGTCCCTTGATTCTCTAACTGAGTCAAAATCTTGTCCGCCCTTGCTAAAAGGTCTGCTGGCAAGCCAGCAATCTTGGCAACATGGATACCATAGGATTTATCGGCTGGTCCTGGTTCAATCTTGTGAAGGAAGGTAACCTGCCCATCCTGCTCCAAAGTTGACACGTGGACATTGACCAAGTCTTGTAAACTAGACTCCAGACTAGTCAACTCATGATAGTGGGTCGCAAAGAGGGTCTTGGCCCCGATATGCTCATGGATGTATTCGATGATGGACTGAGCAAGAGCCATCCCATCATAAGTAGCGGTTCCCCGTCCTAACTCATCAAAGAGAATCAAGGAATTCTTTGTTGCATGCGAAATAGCATTGTTGGCCTCCATCATCTCCACCATAAAGGTTGATTGGCCTGAAACCAAGTCATCTGCTGCTCCGATACGGGTAAAAATCGCATCAAAAATCGGTAAATGAGCACTTTCTGCCGGCACATAAGAACCCAACTGGGCCATAACTGCCGTCATAGCTAACTGACGCATATAGGTTGACTTCCCGCTCATGTTTGGCCCTGTAATCAGTTGAATACTGGTATCTTCTGCCATCTGAATCGTATTAGGAATATAGGTCTGAGCCCCCATAACCTTTTCAACGACGGCATGGCGCCCTTTCTGGATATCAATTTGTGAATCGTCGCCAAACTCAGGTCGAATCAAATGCTGGGTCTCAGCTACAACTGCCAAGCTTTGTAAAACATCAACTGTTGCAATTCCTTGAGCTAGAGCCTGCAAACGCTGAATGTACTTGCTGACCTCTTCACGAATACGCATAAAGATTTCGTATTCTAGATTGGCTGACTTCTCACGCGCTTCCAACATATCGCCCTCGATACGGGCTAATTCTTCGGTTCCAAAACGTTCTGAGTTCTTCAGCGTTGCTTTACGGAAAAAATGGGCTGGCACATTTCCCAGTTGCGAATTAGTAACATGAAAATAATAGCCATCCTTTTTATTGTAGGCAATCTTAAGTGCACTGATACCAGAGTTTTCGCGCTCCTTAGCCTCAATCTCAGCAATCCAGCTAGCCCCTTCTCTGAGAACTCGACGGTACTTGTCTAAAGTCTCATCAAATCCAGTCCGGATAATACCACCTTCTGTAATCACATGAGGAGCTTCAGGAGCAATCGCTGCGCTAATCAAGCTCTCCAACTCAGGGATTCCATCTAGTTGGGCGATGAGATAGGCCAGGGCAGGTTGCTCCATCCCTTCTAAAATCGCACGAATCCGTGGCACACTAGATAAAGTAGTCGCCAACTGCAAGAGATCCTTAGGATTGGTTTTGCCAAAAGAAACACGACTAGCCAAGCGCTCAATGTCATAAACACCCTTGAGACTGTCTGTCAAATCACTACGCTCAAAGAAGTGATCAAGAAAGACCTGCACCACTTCTTGACGCTGAACAATTCGTTCCTTATCAATCAGGGGACGATGAATCCAAGAACGCAAGAGACGCATCCCCATAGCCGTTTTGGTTTCATCCAAAAGCCAGAAAAGACTACCTTGCTTCTTGCCCGAACGAGCATTTTCAACCAAATCCAGACTAGCCTTGGTCGCATAATCCATCTGCAAGAAATCTTTGATTTCATAGCGGATAACAGGCTTGAGGTGATTCAATTCCCGCATCTGGGTTCGATGAACATACTGGAGGAGCTTACTAGATGCCGCTTGCTCCACAGCTGCCAATCGTGGATCCAGTAAATGAAGGTCCTCAAAGCCTTCTTTTTCATAGGAAAGCACCAGATTCATCTGGCGACTGAGAATCTGTTCTTCTTCCTCGGACAAGTCATATCCCAGAACCACTTCTCGCGCCTTGAGGTTACGGATTTCCCCACAAACCAGCGTGAAATCCAATAGACCCGTCACATAAAAGTCACCTGTCACTAGGTCCATATAAGCTAGACCAAACTGACTGCCATCACGATCTAGGGCAACCAAGAAATTGTTCTGACTGTCTGGCTTACTGCTATCGACCACTGTCCCTGGCGTAATGACCTGAACAACCTCTCGTTTCACAACCCCAACTGCTTGTTTAGGATCTTCCATCTGCTCAGCAATAGCCACCTTATAGCCTTGCTCAATCAAGACATCAATATACTGCTGGGCAGAGTGATAGGGAACCCCCGCCATAGGAATCGGATTGTCCGCATTCTTGTTGCGACTCGTTAAGGAAATTTCCAGAATCTGCGCAGCATTGACCGCATCCTCATAAAATAATTCATAAAAATCACCCATCCGAAAGAGCAAAAAAGCATCTGGATATTGCTTCTTAATATCTACATACTGTTGCATGCCGGGTGATAGCTTTTCTGTCGCCATTTTCCGTCTCTCCTTGTCAAAAATAAGTCTTGAGAGCAACTCCCAAGACCTTACTTATCTTTCATCAAATCTAGCAAACGATCTTCCATGAGTTTGGCAACGTGCTGGTCTCGACAAATAACCAATAAGGTATTGGCACCAGCAACTGTTCCTAAAATCCATTCATCCTTGTTTGCATCTACAATATTGGCCAAAACAGAGGCTTCTCCCAGTTTGGTATGAAGCACCAAGGTAAACTCTGCTCTTGCAACGCCTTCTAAATGATGAGACAAAAATTCCACCAAATCAATCTTTTCTGTCTCATTTGCTAGTACATAATACACCATATCATTTTTCTTGACCTTGGTCAAGCCGATTTCGCGCAAATCACGAGACAGGGTTGTCTGCGTCACAAAGACATTGTGCGCCTCCAACCGATCTTGAATTTCTTTTTGTGTACTTAATTTCTCCTCAGTAATCATTTTTTTTATTAACTGATGACGATCTCTTTTTCTCATAAAATCCTCTTATGTGAATATTTATAACTAATTTTATAACTATATTATACCAAAAAAATAGGAGATTTCAAAAATTTTTTCTTCTTTCTTTAAAATTGTGATAAAATAGTAGAAAAGTCCAAAAAGGAGCTCTTAATGAATACAAAAGAATTGATTGCTAGCGAGTTGGCTAGCATCATTGATAGCCTGGACCAAGAGGCTATTTTAAATTTACTGGAAACCCCTAAAAACTCAGAAATGGGAGACATCGCTTTCCCTGCTTTTTCTCTTGCAAAAGTCGAACGTAAAGCACCTCAAATGATTGCGGCTGAACTGGCTGAAAAAATTAACAGCCAAGCCTTTGAAAAGGTTGTTGCAACAGGACCTTACGTCAACTTTTTCCTTGATAAATCTGCCATCTCTGCTCAAGTATTGCAAGCTGTTATCACGGAAAAAGAACACTATGCTAATCAAAACATTGGTAAACAAGAAAATGTTTTGATCGACATGTCTAGCCCCAATATCGCTAAACCATTTTCTATCGGTCACCTGCGCTCAACTGTTATCGGGGATAGCTTGTCACATATTTTCCAAAAAATCGGTTATCAAACGGTTAAGGTCAACCATTTGGGAGACTGGGGTAAACAGTTTGGGATGCTGATTGTCGCCTACAAAAAATGGGGAGACGAAGAAGCTGTAAAAGCTCATCCAATCGATGAACTTCTTAAACTCTATGTCCGCATCAATGCTGAAGCTGAAAACGACCCTAGCTTGGATGAAGAAGCGCGCGAATGGTTCCGTAAACTGGAAAATGGAGATGAGGAAGCTCTTGCACTTTGGCAATGGTTCCGTGATGAAAGTTTGGTGGAATTTAACCGCCTTTACAATGAACTGAAGGTTGACTTTGACAGCTACAACGGAGAAGCCTTCTACAATGATAAGATGGATGCCGTTGTAGACATTCTTTCTGAAAAAGACCTTCTTGTTGAATCAGAAGGTGCCCAAGTTGTGAATCTTGAGAAATATGGAATTGAACATCCAGCCCTTATCAAGAAATCTGATGGTGCTACTCTCTATATCACACGTGACTTGGCTGCAGCCCTTTACCGTAAAAACGAATACCAATTTGCTAAATCTATCTACGTAGTTGGTCAAGAGCAATCTGCCCACTTTAAACAGCTCAAAGCTGTCTTGCAAGAAATGGGCTACGACTGGAGTAACGACATTACTCATGTTCCTTTTGGTCTGGTTACAAAAGAAGGGAAAAAACTCTCTACTCGTAAAGGGAATGTCATCTTGCTAGAGCCTACAGTTGCAGAGGCTGTTAGCCGTGCCAAAGCACAAATCGAGGCTAAAAATCCTGAACTTGAAAACAAAGACCAGGTAGCGCATGCTGTTGGGGTTGGAGCCATTAAATTCTATGACCTCAAGACTGACCGTACAAATGGATATGACTTCGACCTAGAGGCCATGGTATCCTTCGAGGGGGAAACTGGACCTTACGTTCAATATGCCTACGCTCGTATCCAATCTATCTTACGCAAAGCAGATTTCAAACCAGAAACAGCTGGTAACTATAGCTTGAATGATGCTGAAAGCTGGGAAATCATTAAACTCATCCAAGACTTCCCACGTATTATCAACCGTGCAGCGGATAACTTTGAACCTTCTATCATTGCTAAATTTGCAATTAGCCTGGCTCAAGCCTTTAACAAATACTATGCACATACCCGTATCTTGGATGAAAGCCCAGAACGCGACAGCCGTCTAGCCCTCAGCTACGCAACCGCAGTTGTTCTCAAAGAAGCTCTTCGCTTACTTGGAGTAGAAGCGCCAGAGAAGATGTAAATCGCCAAAGTTACTTGATTGCGGAGCAATCTAAGTAACTAATGCCAAATCCTATTCGGACTTTGGCTAGGCGCTTTACTAGTTTTAGGACATAAATATGATCGATTTATGTCCTAAAACGTCGTAATCTTAAAGTTATTGGAACTAAAGTTCCTAATTGTTAGACGCTAGCCGCTTATAGGCGGACTAGCTAACTGCTTCACTAGTCATGGTCTCTAAATATCATCGATTTAGAGGCCATGACGTCGTAACTATGGTGAATTGCCTAAACGCTTCACTAATTCAATCTACTCACTACTACTTCTTTATCATACAGGGAGATATTCTATGAGCCAATATGCTTATATCCTCGTTGTGATTAGCTTGGTGTTCCTTTTTCTGCTCAATAAGTACGAGAAGGAGAGACTTCAAAGGCTCTACCAAGAACAACTGTTGAAGGATGAAACATTTAGGGCTGACATCAAAGAGAAAATTCAAACGACTGAAAATATCAATGATGTCATTGCTTACATCAATAAAACTTATCATCTAGGAATGTTGCTATCAAAAGACATTACAGATCAATTGAAATAAACCGAGCTATTCTTTAAGGAATACAAAAACCGAGACTAAGGGTTTTATACTTAGGCTCGGTTTTTATATATTTTTCAAGCAACAAAGCCACCACTACCCAGCAATGCAAGTGCAAAATCCTCTAGAATATGATAGAATAATGAAAAGGACTCTATTAAGGAGGAAAACATGAAAAAACAAACCGTCGCCGTCTTGGGGCCTGGTTCTTGGGGGACTGCCCTTTCACAAGTCTTAAATGACAATGGACACGAGGTACGTATTTGGGGAAATATTCCCGAACAAATCAATGAAATTAATACACACCATACTAATAAACATTACTTTAAAGATGTCGTTCTAGATGACAAAATCATTGCCTACACTGACTTAGCAGAGGCACTGAAAGATGTGGATGCGATTTTGTTTGTTGTCCCAACAAAAGTGACACGACTTGTTGCCCAACAAGTTGCTCAAACTTTAGACCATAAGGCTATCATCATGCACGCATCAAAGGGATTAGAACCCGATAGTCATAAACGATTATCAGCCATCCTTGAAGAAGAAATTCCTGAACAGCTCCGCAGTGATATCGTCGTTGTTTCAGGTCCTAGTCATGCAGAAGAAACCATTGTGCGTGACCTGACTTTAATCACTGCTGCTTCTAAAGATTTACAAACAGCTCAATACGTTCAGGAGCTCTTTAGCAATCACTACTTCCGACTTTATACCAATACGGATGTTATCGGAGTTGAAACTGCTGGTGCTCTTAAAAATATTATTGCTGTTGGTGCCGGAGCTTTACATGGTCTGGGATTTGGTGACAATGCCAAGGCGGCTATCATCGCTCGAGGACTGGCAGAAATTACCCGCCTAGGGGTGGCACTCGGTGCCAGTCCATTGACCTATAGTGGCTTATCTGGTGTGGGAGATTTGATTGTAACGGGAACCTCCATCCACTCTCGAAACTGGAGAGCCGGCGATGCCCTTGGTCGTGGAGAATCCCTAGCTGATATCGAGGCCAATATGGGCATGGTAATTGAAGGAATCTCAACGACTCGAGCAGCCTATGAACTAGCGCAAGAACTTGGAGTTTATATGCCAATTACACAGGCCATTTACCAAGTTATCTACAACGGAACCAATATCAAAGATGCCATTTATGACATCATGAACAATGAATTTAAAGCAGAAAATGAGTGGTCTTAGCCCTCTATAGAAAGGATTATTATGGCACTGAAAGTTAGAAAAGCAGTCATTCCTGCCGCTGGACTAGGAACTCGATTTTTACCAGCAACCAAGGCCCTTGCCAAAGAAATGTTGCCAATTGTAGATAAACCAACTATCCAATTTATCGTGGAAGAGGCTCTTAAATCAGGTATCGAAGATATTCTGGTTGTCACTGGTAAATCAAAACGTTCTATTGAGGACCACTTTGACTCAAATTTTGAGCTTGAGTACAACCTCAAAGAAAAAGGCAAAACGGATCTGTTAAAATTAGTAGATGAAGCAACTGGCATGCGCCTCCATTTCATTCGCCAAACTCACCCTCGTGGTCTTGGAGACGCTGTCCTACAAGCCAAAGCTTTTGTAGGGAATGAGCCCTTCGTTGTTATGCTGGGTGATGACCTTATGGACATCACAAATGAGAATGCCGTTCCTTTGACAAAACAACTGATGAATGATTACGAAAAGACACACGCATCAACCATTGCTGTCATGCCCGTACCACACGAAGACGTTTCATCATATGGAGTCATTGCTCCTCAAGGCGAAGGAATCAATGGTCTCTATAGCGTTGAAACTTTCGTTGAAAAACCAGCTCCCGAAGATGCACCAAGTGATTTAGCAATTATCGGTCGCTATCTTCTGACACCAGAAATTTTTGATATCCTCGAAAAGCAAGCTCCTGGTGCTGGAAATGAAATCCAGCTTACCGATGCTATTGATACGCTTAATAAAACACAGCGTGTTTTCGCCCGTGAATTTACAGGAGCTCGTTACGACGTTGGGGATAAGTTTGGCTTTATGAAAACATCTATTGACTACGCCCTCAAACATCCACAAGTCAAAGATGATTTGAAAGATTACCTCATCCAACTAGGAAAAGAATTGGCTGAGAAGGAATAACATAAAAAAGATAAGGTTCAAAAAATTCCTTATCTTTTTTCATTACACAAATTTTCATCCCATTCCCTTGTAGAAAAGCAAGACTGCGAGTCCTACAAACAACACTACCGCTCCTAACCTCTGGCTGGTACGATACATCCGTCTTTCTCCTCGAACTGGAAAGATAATTGCTAGAAATGCTCCACCAGCTGCACCACCGATATGGCCAGCTAGGCTGATTCCTGGAATCAGAACACTTCCAATAATGTTAACCACAAAAAGTGTCAGATAAGATTGCCCTAGCTGTTGGATATAGGGGTTGCGCGTAGCATAGCGAAGAATGATAATCGCTGCAAATAGTCCGTAAAGAGAAGTGGAGGCCCCTGCTGCTAAGGATTTGGGACTAAACACAAAAACAAAGAGATTGCCCATCATTCCTGATAAGAGATAAAGAGAGAAAAACTGCTTGGATCCAAAAATCTCCTCTACTTGCCTACCAAGATAATAAAGCGAAAGCATATTAACTATGAAATGCTCCCATCCAATATGGACAAAAATGGCAGAGAAGAGACGCCAAACCTGCTCAGGAAAGAGGCGAATGGCAGGTCCGTACATGGCTCCAAATCGAAATAAGGTATCTGCCCTGTAAAAGTTTCCTCCTGTGGTCACCAACATTAGTAGAAATACCAAGGCCGTCACTAAGAGGAAGAAACTCGTCACAGGGTAACGCCTATCAAAGATTTCCTTCATCAATCAAAACCTCCTGAACAGGAATATCATGATCTTCAGGCATAAAGTCCTGAACTTGACAAGGATAGATTGTACTCATACTATGACCAGTAAAATGTTCAAGATAGCGGTCGTAATAGCCTCCGCCATAGCCAATCCGATAGCCCTCTGTCGTAAAAGCCAGACCAGGAACATGAATCAAATCAATCTGAGAGGCATCCACTACTTCCAAATTTCCCTGTGGTTCCAGTAAGCCAAAAGAAGTTTTGACCAGTTGTTGCGGATTATAGACTACAAAGTCCATGCGCCCCTTAGGATAGGTTTTTGGTATTAGAACCTTCTTGCCATCCTTCAGCGCCTGCTCAATCAGTTCCTGCGTTTGAAACTCATGAGGAAAAGAGAGATAGGTTGCGATAACCTTGGCCTCATTGTAAAAGGGATGCTTTAAAAATCGCTCGGTTAAAGCTCGATCCATAGCCTGTTTTTGCCCTCTAGGGATAGCTTTCATTTCTTGCAAGACTTGCTTGCGTAGTTCTGCTTTCATAGACAATTCCTCTACTCTGCCGCCTTCTTTTTCAAGAAACTAGAGACCGCATCCACCCCAATTGCTAGAGCCTCTTCCTTGGGAGTCATCTGAGGATGATGAAGGGCGTAGGGACTATCAATACCCAGCCAGAACATAACGCCATCAACCTTTGAAAGCAAATAACCAAAATCCTCACCTGTCATAGCAGGCTCGATATCAATCAACTCGATTCCGTCTTTCTCTTCAAAGAAGTCCATCAGTTCACGCGCCAAGACTGGATTGTTCTCAACAGGCAGGTATCCACCTTGTTTGAGTTCCACTTCTACTTCCATATCAAAGGCAGCTGCAACTCCTTCTGCAACTGTTTTGACCCTTTTTTGCACCAAGAGACTCATGTCCTGTGTCAAAGCCCGAATGGTTCCATGCAAAAAGGCTGTGTCTGTGATGACATTGTTGGTGGTTCCAGCTTGGAAAACTCCAAAGGTCACCACTGCTCCCTCGATTGGGTTGACATTGCGGCTGACAACTGACTGCACCTGGGTCACGAAGTAACTAGCCGCTACCAAAGCGTCATTGGCTTCATGCGGAAAGGCTGCATGTCCTCCTTTACCCTTGAAACGAATCTTCACCTCACAAGTTCCTGCAAAGAGAGTGTGTGTATTGGTCGCAATCTGTCCAACCTTAAGATCCGGACGGACATGGAGACCATAAAATTGGTCTGGCAACCAGTCTCCAAAAGCGCCGTCCTCATACATGAGCATCCCACCAGCTTCATTTTCTTCAGCAGGCTGAAATAGGAAGAGCAGATTGTTCTTTGGTTGCTCTTCAAGGGCACGCTCAAGACAACCCAAGGCAATGGTCATATGAAAATCATGTCCACAAGCGTGCATACGATCTTGGTGCTGAGAAGCAAAAGGAAGGCCTGTTTGTTCAACGATAGGCAGACCGTCAATATCTGTCCGCCAACCAATGGTTCGCTCTGGCTGATTTCCCTGCAAATAAACCAAAATACCTGTCCGCCAAGTACGAACTTGGACAAAATCCTTGCCCGCAGTCAATTTCTCAATCACATCCATCAAATAAGCATGAGTCTTGAACTCCTCCAAGCCAATCTCTGGAATCTGGTGCAAATCTCGTCTAGTCTGAATCAAATCTAACATCTATCTGTCCTCCTATATAGCAGAAAGAGGCTGGAAAAGAGTTCCGCCTCTATTTGTCTTTTACAATTACAAGGTACGAAGCGCATCTTCTAGCGCTGTTTTTTGTTGAGTTTGGGCATCAATCTCTTTGATAATGCGAGCTGGAACACCTGCTACTACCACGTTTTCTGGGACATCTTGGGTAACAATAGCTCCTGCTGCGACAACTGAACCACTACCGATTTGGACTCCTTCGATAACCACTGCATTGGCCCCGATAAGAACATTATCTCCGACACGAACTGGTTCGGCGCTAGCTGGCTCAATCACACCTGCCAAAACTGCACCTGCACCAACGTGGCTGTTTTTCCCAACGATAGCACGGCCACCAAGGATGGCACCCATGTCAATCATGGTTCCTGCACCGATTTCAGCGCCGATATTGATAACTGCTCCCATCATGATAACAGCATTGTCACCAATTTCCACCTGGTCACGGATAATCGCACCTGGCTCGATACGAGCGTTGATAGCACGTTTATCTAGTAAAGGAACGGCAGAATTGCGAGCATCTTGCTCAACAACATAGTCTTGATTTTCTACCAAGCCATCAAGAAGCGGAGCAACATCTTTCCAGTCTCCAAATAGGACATTTCCTAGTTTAACAACAGATCCAGGTACAGCAGTTGCAAGCTCTCCCTCAAAGGTTACTTTCACACTGGTTTTCTTTTCAGCATTGGCGATAAATTGGATAATTTCTTGTGCGTTCATTTTTGTAGCAGTCATAGGCGCCTCCTAGTTCATTTTAATGATACCTATTCTACCAAAAAAGGCCTCAAATTTGAAGCCTTTTTGTTTGTTTTTAGGTATGATTTTTAGGGATGTGAGATAAAACGTGCTGTCGGTAAAAGCAAGCCCCTACCGATACAACCTAAAAACACTCTTCACAACTATCTCCCCGTGTTTTATTGACTATTCTAGTATAGCACACTTTTAGAATTAAGAAAAGACTTTTTATTTACTTTCTTTCGCTTCTTCTATCGATAGGAAAATCATAGGTAAAATAATCAAGGCCATAGCTAGAAGAAGGGACCAATCCACCACCAATCCTAAAAACAAAACACTCAAGAGGGCAGAAGAGAGAGGTTCACTGGCACTAATGACAGAAACCACCAAGGGAGAAACCATGGACACTGCCTTCATGGAAATGAAAAAGGCAAAAGCCGTCCCAAAGAAAGCGATAATGAGGCAAATCAAGATACTCCAAATATCAGGAGTAAAGGAAAGCTGGTACACTGGCGAAAGGACATTGCTAAATAAACCTGCCAAAATCATCCCCCACCCAACCGTGGGTACAAAACCATAGCGCTTCGCGAAAGGTTGGGGCAGGATAACATTAAACATAACCCCCATAGCACTCAGCAAACCTGTTACAAGGGCTAGTGGCGTCATGGATAACTGAGAGAGATCCCCCTTTGTCGCCATCAAGCCAACACCCAGCATGGCAACCAAAACATAGAAAATAGCGCTTTTTGACGCTCGTTTTTGATAAACCAAACGATTGTAAAAGAGGATAAAGACAGGACTGATAAACTGTAATATTGTTGCTGTCGCAGCATTTGAGTATTCTACGCATAGATAGAAAAAATACTGGACTGAAAAAATTCCTAAAATAGCATAGGCTAGAAAGGGAAGGTAATTTTTCTTGTCTCGCCAGATATCTAGCACTTGTGATTTTAATTGCATTGCAGACCAAATGAGAACAAGACTCCCTGCCAATGTCAAACGCATAGAGGTAATCCAACCAGAAGACACCTGATAATGAGTAAAGAAATACTCTCCTAAAATTCCACAGATTCCCCAGATTAAGCCTGATAGAAGCGAATAAATAGTTCCTTTAACAATCTTTTTCTGATACTGATTCATACCTTTATTGTAACACGAAAGGAAAAAAGAAAAAAGTGGCAATCCATTGATTGGCCACTTCATTTAGCACAGTTCATAGAACTTATCGTCTCGTCCTTGAAGAAGAAGGTCGTGTAGCACTTGAGTTGCTACTGTCGCTAGAGCTACTACTTGAACTGCTGGAGCTTGATGGAGTTGGTAGACTCCCCACGATGCTAGCCCAAGCATTCTGATAATCCGTATCACTTCCACCAATAGCAAAGCGATAACTGGTCGTTGGCGCTCCTGCCTTATTAGCCCAATAGCTGGTAACAGTCGAACCTGTAACATCTACCTCTTTTCCTTCAACAGAAACCTTCCCTGGTTTTTGACCTGTTGATTTCAAGACTTCGGATTTTACTACACTAGGATCTAAAGCGAAGCGCTCGTTTCCCCAAACGCTTGGGGATGCTTGCTGAATCGCATTTACCAGATGAGCCATGTAATTAGAGTTATTGGAATAACCTGCTCTACGTGACAATGAATGATTATCATCATGCCCAATCCAGCCACCTAGGGTTAATCTAGGCGTCGAAAGCATGAGCCACATATTTTCGTCTTGGTTGGTTGTACCAGTCTTCCCAATCCAATCTGCATTAGCCAGAGTAGGATTTAAAGAGGTCAGGTTAGCCTTGAAGGTTGTTGTCACACGAGAGGATAGAACTTCTCGCAACAAGCCCTGCATAATTGTCGCAGTAGCTTTTGAATAGACTTGAACCGGTTTATCCTGATACTCATACACCACTCTACCATCTGCTGCTTCAATCTTTGAAATCACATGCTTCTGATGATAAACTCCATTATTAGCCAAGGTCTGATAGCCATTGGTATGCTGGGCAACTGTGACTTCAATACCACCACCCATTGGCAGGCTCTCAATGCCGTACTCAGGAATCTCGTAACCCATCTTTTCCATATAACCTTTGACATCAACACCCTTTTCACGTAGCATACGATAGGTCCAGTAAGCCGGGATATTCCATGAATAGTTCAGAGCTTCTCCCAAGGTCATCATTCCTGTCCCCTTGCTATTAGCATACATAATCGGGTTGCCATTGGCAAAGTTTGTTGGATAATTAGACAGAATCGTTTCGCTTCCCATCAAACCTTGGTCAATAGCAATCCCGTAGGCCAGCAAGGGCTTAGTAGTAGAAGCTGGCGAACGTTTGGTGTCAAAGGCATGATTGTTTTGATTTTCTTGATAATTACGACCACCTACAAAGCCTAGAATAGCACCTGTTTGGTTGTCCATCAGGACATTCCCTACTTCTACACGACCTGTTCCATCATCTAAAAGATAGCCATAGTCAGCAACCGCATTTTGCATAGCAGCATGAATTTTCTGGTCTATGGTAGTAGTAATCTTATAACCACCATTTTCAATCTCCTTGGCTGCCAAATCGCGATAAAACTTCTGAGTTGCCTCATTTTTCAACTCCTTAGCGGAGACATTGTCTCTCTGAGCTAGATAGTCATACATACGTTCCTGAGCTTCTGCCAAGGCTGTAAAGTATAAATAGCCGCGGGACACACCTGTGACTGTAGCTGAAGGGAGAAAGTCCTGTTTAAGGTCATAATCCTTATACTGAGAATACTCATCTTTGCTTAAGACACCTGTGCGGTACATACTATAAAGAACTGCCTTAGCCCTTCTCAAGCCAATTTCTAAGTCTTCATCACTCTTCAACTCTCCAGTATTTTCATAAGGAGAATAGGTAATGGGACTCTGTGGAAGTCCTGCTAAAAATGCTGCTTGAGGGACCGTCAACTGACTCGCATCTACACCGAAAATCCCCTCGGCTGCCTGCTGAGCTCCTGCAATATTCTGCCCCTTATTATTTCGGCCAAACGGAGCCACATTGAGATAGGTCGTTAAAATCTCGTCTTTATTCATGGCGCGTTCCAAGGCAAGAGCATCCACAATCTCTGTCGCCTTACGAGCCAAGGTCGGCGCATCCCCGACCACCTGCTGTTTAATCAGTTGCTGGGTCAAGGTTGAACCCCCACTTGAGGAACCCAAACCTACAAATTTCCCCAAGGTCGCACGAATCACCGCCTTGGGCACTACACCCTTATGTTCTTTAAAGTGTTCATCTTCCGTCGCAATGATAGCCTTCTTCAGATTTTCCGAAATTTGCTCAGATGAGATAGAAGTGCGCAACAAATCACTCTCTATGGAGGCAATCACCGTCCCATCCGCATAGGTAATCTCTGAAATAGAAGAGATGTCCTTGACCTGATGTACCAATTCTTCTGTCTGAGGCACTCGTACCTTGTCAAACAAGGCCACCCCGTACCCCAATGCAATCCCAGCTCCCAACATTCCTCCTAGAAAACCGAGCACAAAGAGTAAGTTAAATAAAGCCTTTATACTCAGTAAAATAGCTGGAAAAACGGCTGGCTTCTCTAAGGATTTAGATGTTTGGACACTTGAGCCTTTCTTGCCAGGTTTAACTAATTTTTTATTTTTTTGTTTTTGCTGGAAAAATTCCAGCATTTTTCGTTTTAATTCATTTAATTGATTTTGCATGGATTTCCTCACTCTATCTATTATACCACAAAAGGGAAACTTTCAATAAAATAGCCACTTTCCTCCCTATTCTGCTAGGCTATTAGCCAAGTTTGTGATACAATAGTTAGAAACAATAATTTTAAAAAGGAGAAAAGACACATGCACATTTTTGATGAGCTAAAAGAGCGTGGTTTGATTTTTCAAACGACTGATGAAGAAGCTTTGCGTAAAGCCCTAGAAGAAGGTCAAGTTTCTTATTATACTGGCTACGATCCAACTGCTGACAGCCTTCACCTAGGCCACCTTGTCGCAATCTTGACAAGTCGTCGCTTGCAGCTAGCAGGTCACAAACCTTATGCGCTCGTTGGCGGTGCTACAGGTCTCATCGGAGATCCGTCCTTCAAAGATGCTGAACGTAGTCTCCAAACAAAAGACACAGTAGATGGCTGGGTCAAGTCTATCCAAGGACAACTTTCTCGTTTTCTTGACTTTGAAAATGGTGAAAATAAAGCTGTCATGGTCAACAACTACGACTGGTTTGGCAGCATCAGCTTCATTGACTTCCTCCGTGATATTGGAAAATACTTCACTGTCAACTACATGATGAGTAAAGAATCTGTGAAAAAACGGATCGAAACAGGGATTTCCTACACTGAGTTTGCTTACCAAATCATGCAAGGGTACGACTTCTTCGTTCTTAACCAAGAACACAACGTAACGCTACAAATCGGTGGTTCTGACCAGTGGGGAAATATGACAGCTGGTACCGAATTGCTTCGTCGTAAGTCTGACAAGACTGGTCACGTTATCACTGTTCCATTGATCACAGATGCAACTGGTAAGAAATTTGGCAAATCAGAAGGAAACGCAGTCTGGCTCAATCCTGAAAAGACTTCTCCATACGAAATGTACCAATTCTGGATGAATGTTATGGACGCTGACGCTGTTCGCTTCTTGAAAATCTTTACTTTCTTGTCACTTGATGAGATTGAAGACATCCGCAAACAGTTTGAAGCCGCTCCACACGAACGCTTGGCTCAAAAAGTATTGGCTCGTGAAGTGGTCACACTTGTTCACGGAGAAGAAGCCTACAAAGAAGCCCTTAACATCACTGAGCAACTCTTTGCAGGAAACATCAAAAACCTTTCTGTCAAAGAACTCAAACAAGGGCTTCGTGGAGTGCCAAACTACCAAGTTCAAGAAGATGAAAACCACAATATCGTGGAACTACTGGTGTCATCTGGTGTGGTTAACTCAAAACGCCAAGCCCGTGAAGACGTCCAAAACGGAGCTATCTACGTCAACGGCGACCGTATCCAAGACCTTGACTATGTCTTGAGCGACGCAGATAAGCTTGAAAACGAACTGACTGTTATCCGTCGCGGTAAGAAAAAATACTTTGTATTGACTTACTAAACTGTTCAACATTTATCTATAAACAAAGGAGTTAACCTCGAGAAAGGTAACTCCTTTTTGCTGTTAATAACTATCATCTATCTATTTTTAATAGACAGACTACGCAGGACAATGCGCAAGGTTGTTAGATTATGTAAGATAGAGAGGTTTGAAGGACTGAGCCAATTAAACAAGCCAAAGCCAATCAAACTACTATTTACGACAACGGTATCTTGAATATTCTTCTTGATGAGTGTTTGCAAAGATGATGATAGCGAATCCAACTCTTGGAAGAAATCCAAACGATTATCTAACAATAAGATATCGCTCATCTGCTTAGAAATATCTGCACTCTCATTCATCACCACACCGATATCTGATAGGGTTAGAGCAGCTGAGTCATTCAATCCATCCCCAACCATCAAAATAGTATGACCTGCTTTCTGCAGTTCCTCAACTAACTCAAATTTCCCATCAGGTTTCAAGTCTGTATAGACCTGATCAAAGGGCAAATCTTTGACTAATTCCTCTGTTCTAACCAAGGTGTCCCCTGTTGCCAGAATCAATTTTTTCCCTTGTTCCTTCAGTTTCTCCAAGGCTGCTTTTGCTTCTTTTCTCAAAGGAGTATGGATGCAGAACATTCCAATCAATTCATTCTGATAAGCCAAGAATAAGAGATTGTAGTGACTCTTGTACTCTTCAATTAAAGCATTTTGTTCCGAACTGATATGAATCTGCTCATCCTGCATCAAGACATAATTCCCAATAACAACTGGTTGGCCATCAATATGGGATTTGATTCCCTTACTTGCGATATATTGGAGTTTCCCATGCATTTCCTCATGTTCAATTCCCTCTATCTCAGCTTGCTTGACAATGGCATTAGCAATAGGATGATAAATGTGTTCCTCAAGACAGGCACTGATTCTGAGAATATCTTCCTCACTATAGTCTCCAAAAGGTAACACCTTTTCAACTATCGGATAGCTAGTTGTGATTGTTCCCGTCTTATCAAACAAGAAAGTATCAACTTCCAGATATTTCTCTAGAACATCTCCATCCTTAATCACCATTTCACGGTTCAACCCCTCCTTGATAGCTGTCAAATAAGCTACAGGAGTAGAGATTTTCAAAGCACAGGAGAAATCGACCAATAGGAAAGAAATAGCCTTAGAAAAAGAACCCGTTAATAGGTAAGTCAGACCAGCCCCCAAGAAATTATATTTGACGACCTTGTCCGCCATCTTGATGAAATAGCGTTGTTTCGTTTTCTTGTTTTCTTCAGATTTCTTCATCAACTCAATCAGTTGTAAAATCCGGCTGTTCATCTGATTATCGGTTACACGAATGCGTAACTCTCCAGTTTCTAATACTGTATTTGCACAAACCAAATCAGACTCTCTTTTTTCAACTGGAAAACTCTCTCCCGTCAAGGAACTTTCGTTGACCATACCTAAACCTGAAACTACTTGTCCATCAAACAGAATTTCATTTCCTTGAGATAGGACCAAAACATCTCCTATTTGAACATTGGAACTCTTGATACTAACAACCGTATCGCCCTGTACTAGGAATACATCGCTCTCTTTTGCAAGAAGGCTTTGTTCTAAATCTGTTGCAGTTTTTTTCAAGGACCATTGATCTAAATGATTCCCCAAATCAAGCATAAACATGATATTGCTAGCTGTCTTGGATTGGTTCATAAACAAGGACAATAAAATCGCCGAACAGTCCAAGACCTCCATCGTTAGTTCCTTACGCGCTAGTGTTTGATAGGCTTCTCTAATATAGCCCAGAGCCTGATAACAAGTCCATATATAGCGAATAGGATACGGCACAAAACTACGAAAAAGCACACGCTTAATCGCTGCACCTGAAACAATAGAATAAGCACTCTCTTCTCTACGAATGGGAAGAGTCATCAACTCAGAAACTTTCCCTTTATCAATTCTTTTTAAAAAGGCTTCTGCATTATCTAATACAGAAAAGCCTTCTTTTATACGTAGAGTAAAGTGCTGTTGATCCATGTAAAACTGGATAGACTCAATCCCCTTTTCATCTCTCGCCAAGGAACGAAGATAGTCTTGAATATCCAAGGTGAGTGAAAAAGAAGATGATAGTCGGATATGTTGGTATCCTCTATGTAGCACTTTAAAAGACATATTATTCTCCTATAAGGCTATCTAATTGCTCTTCTTTTTTCTCTTGCTCGTACAAATATTTGGCATCTTGCAAGACATCGTCTCCATGTTGCTTCACAACAGAAACAGATGCATCTAGCTCGTCTTTCAACTTGTAAGCCTTAGCCAAAGCTTTAGAATAACCTTTTTTAGCTTCCTTACTTGCTAAGATTTTCAAACCAAGGGTACCAAATGCGACACCACCCAAAAAGAGTGATGATTTTTTCGCAACTTTTGCAACGGTTAATACTTCTTTTAACATACTTATTTCCTCCTAGCTATTATTATATAGCAATTTAGATATAAAAGCAATTTAATTTTGGTACTTTGAAAAGTAATTATACTACTATTTAATTTTATTACAAATCATCCTAAAGTTGCTTTCATTTGCCTCTTTTGATACACTTAAACTATGAATACAAATCTCAAACCTAAACTCCAGCGTTTTGCTTCTGCGACTGCCTTTGCCTGCCCTATCTGTCAAGAAAATCTGACCCTGCTAGAGAGCAGTCTCAAATGCTACAACCGTCATTCTTTTGACTTGGCGAAATTCGGCTATGTCAATCTAGCACCTCAAATCAAGCAATCTGCCAACTACGACAAGGAAAATTTTCAAAACCGGCAACAAATCCTAGAATCCGGCTTTTACCAAGCTATCTTAGATGCTGTATCTGACTTGCTTGCAAGCTCAAAAACTACCACAACAATTTTGGATATCGGTTGTGGTGAAGGTTTCTATTCTCGCAAACTACAAGAAAATCACTCTGAAAAAACTTTCTATGCCTTTGACATCTCCAAAGATTCCGTCCAAATCGCTGCCAAGAGCGAACCCAACTGGGCAGTCAATTGGTTCGTTGGTGACTTAGCTCGTCTTCCTATAAAAGACGCCAGCATGGATATCTTACTTGATATCTTTTCACCTGCCAACTATGGAGAATTTCGTCGCGTTTTATCCAAAGACGGTATCTTGATAAAGGTTATCCCAACTGAAAATCACCTCAAGGAAATCCGTCAGAAGGTACAAGACCAGCTGACAAACAAGGATTACTCTAATCAAGACATCAAAAATCATTTCCAAGAACACTTTACCATCCTATCTAGTCAAACTGCCTCTCTGACTAAGACTATCACAACTGAGCAGCTTCAATCCCTACTCAGTATGACTCCTCTCCTCTTTCACGTCGACCAAAGCAAGATTGACTGGAGCCAACTGACAGAGATTACCATTGAAGCGGAGATTCTGGTTGGGAAAGCATTCTAAACCAGACTTCCCAAAGGTATAAAACTTACCGAAAATCTTCAATATTACGAAAACGCATAAGAACAGGTACTCAAAAACCTTAATCTTATGCGTTTTGTTATAGTTTCCATACATATTAAGTGGAAATATTTGAAATCAGTTCTCTTAATAGCCATTGAATACCATATAGTACATTTGCCCCAAATATGATATAGGCCGTATAAATCAAGTATTTCGATTTTTCTCGCCTCAAAGAATAAATCTTGTACAAGATAAACAAATTTAAAATAATAAATAATAGAGACAAAATCTTCCTCCAAAAATCGATCCTAAAGGTACACAGTTAAGCATAGCTCTAAACTTTATTTTCGATTCGAGATAACAAACTTATCAATAAACAGCAATTGATATAAGGCAAGTATTAACCCCCAAAAACTACCACGAAAAGAGATTTCCTGATGATTAAGAGGAAGCAGATCGTGGTTACCTATATAGAGGCAGGTCAAAATGATAAATAAAATCCAAAATAAATCAGTCCATTTATATTTTGAAAAATATTTTTTCCACATAAAAACACCTTCTTTCCTATAATCATATTATAATACTTTGTGTAAGCGAATACAAGGGATATGAGGTTGAAAAAGAGTAAAAAACAGTATTTCTAAGCCTTAACTGTATCTATGATTTATCCCTTTTAAATAAGATTGACCCAAATCCACAGCATTTAAAAAAGCGAATTTCAATCGAAACTCGCTTTCTTACAAAATGTATTAGTATAAATTTGTATCTTAGTTCAAGTGCCAGATATCTTCGTTATACTGAGCGATTGTACGGTCAGATGAGAAGAATCCTGCTTTAGAAATGTTAACAATAACTTTATCCAACCATGCATCACGGTCTTCGTAGTCAGCCAACATTTGCTCTTTCACTTTTATGTAGTCTTCCAAGTCAAGAAGAGTCATGAACCAGTCTTTGTTGATCAATTCATTGTAAAGACGTTCCAAGCGCTCTTTGTTTCCAGCTGCAAGAACTGCATCGCTAACGATGAAGTCAACCAATGGTTTGATAGCTTTACGAGCGTAGAATTCGCTTGATTTGTAAGCTGCTTTTGCGTAAAGGTCGATAACAGTTTCTGAATCTTCACCAAAGATGTAGATGTTTTCGTCGCCAACCAACTCAGCGATTTCCACGTTAGCACCGTCCATAGTACCAAGAGTCAAAGCTCCGTTCAACATGAATTTCATGTTACCAGTACCTGAAGCTTCTTTAGAAGCAAGTGAGATTTGTTCTGAGATATCACATGCTGGGATAAGGAAGCTTGCTGCAGTAACGTTGTAGTTTTCAACCATAACGACTTGCAAGTGTGGAGCTACTGCTGGATCGTTAGCAATAACTTCTGACATGCAAAGGATTAAATGGATAATGTCTTGAGCGATTGTGTAGGCTGGAGCTGCTTTACCACCAAAGAAGATTGTGATTGGACGAGCAGGGATGTTACCAGCTTTGATGTCAAGGTATTTGTGGATCACGTACAAAGCGTTCATTTGTTGGCGTTTGTACTCGTGAAGACGTTTGATTTGGATATCAAAGATAGAGTTTGGATTGATTTCCACACCTTGGTGTTCTTTCAAGTGACGAGCCAATTTACGTTTGTTGTGAGCCTTGATGCTTTCCAATTTTTCTTTGACAGCTGCTTTATCTTCATAAGACAAGAGTTTTTCAAGCTCATCAGCTTCATGGTGCCAGCCGTCTCCAAGAATCTCATCTAAGTAGTGAGACAAGCTTGGGTTAGCATGCATGAGCCAACGACGGAAAGTGATACCATTTGTTTTGTTGTTGAATTTTTCTGGGTAAAGGTCGTAGAAAGCTTTCAACTCAGAATTTTTCAAGATTTCAGTGTGAAGTGCTGCTACCCCGTTAACGCTGTATCCGTAGTGGATATCCATGTGAGCCATGTGAACACGTCCGCTCTCATCGATGATTTGGACAGCTGGATCTTTCACTTCTGCTTTCACGCGACGGTCCAATTCTTCGATGATTGGTACCAAGTGAGGAACCACTTCTTGCAAGAATTCAAGAGGCCATTTTTCAAGGGCTTCAGCAAGGATTGTGTGGTTAGTGTAGGCAGTCATGCTACGAACGATTGAGATTGCTTCGTCAAGCTCGATACCACGTGCAGTCAAAAGACGAATCAATTCAGGGATAACCATTGATGGGTGAGTGTCGTTGATTTGTACAACTGCGTAGTCAGCAAGGTCATGCAAGTTGCTTCCTTTTTCGATTGCTTCATCGATGATCAATTGCGCACCGTTTGAAACCATGAAGTATTGTTGGAAGATACGGAGCAATTCACCTTGTTTATCGCTATCGTCTGGGTAAAGGAAGAGAGTCAAGTTGCGAGCGATATCTGTCTTGTCAAAGTTGATACCATCTTTAATAATAGAAGAATCAACTGAATCCAAGTCAAACAAACGCAAGCGGTTCTTCGTTTCTGTCTTGTAACCAGGAACATCAATATCATAAAGAGTTGATGTCAAAGTAAAGTCTGCAAATGGTACTTGGTAGCTACGGCTTGAGCGAACCAACCAGTTTTGCTCTGTCAACCATGCATTTGGAATTGTTTCTTGTTGATTGTTTTTAAGAACTTGTTGGAAAAGACCAAAGTGGTAGTTAAGACCAACACCGTCACCATTCAAACCAAGAGTCGCAATTGAGTCGATAAAGCAGGCAGCCAAACGTCCCAAACCACCATTACCAAGAGATGGTTCCAATTCAACTTCTTCAACTTCGATCAAGTCTTTACCTGCAGCAGCAAGTTCTTTTTTGACATCGTCGTAAAGACCAAGGTTGATCAAGTTGTTTGACAATAGTTTACCAATCAAGAACTCAGCTGAGATGTAGTAAACTTTTTTCTTACCAGTGTTGACTGGTTTTTGGCTGCTTGCAAGCTTGCTGTAGTTAAGAAGGGCAAGGTAAAGCTCTTCATTGCTACATTCTGCAATGGTTTTATTGTAACGATTTTGTACAAATTCTTGTAGTGATAACATGTTTAGTTGTCTCCTGATTATTGTCTTATTTCTTTAATTCTACCAAATCTTCATTGATTCGGCGATAAATTGTTGTCAAGTCAAGCAAACCTTCCTCGACAGCTGGTGTCAATTGATCTTCTGTCATACGCCAAGACCAGTTTCCACCAAGGGTAGATGGGAAGTTCATACGAGCTGTCTCATCCAATTCTAGCAAATCTTGCATAGTTGCAATTGCCATAAAGCTAACTGATGAAAAGACTGTACGCAGCATAGCGTGTGGCACTGTTTCATATTCTTTACGGTTAGTGTAGCGAGCCATGTACTCACGAGTCGCATCATCGATCTCGTTACGGTACCAACCAAGGACCGTATTGTTATCGTGAGTTCCTGTGTACATAACTGAGTTAGCTGGTGCCAAGTGTGGGCTATCGATGCTTTCGTCTTCTGGGTTGAAGGCAAATTGAAGAATCTTCATCCCTGGGAAGCCAGTACGTTCACGCAATTCGATCACTTCATCTGTCATGAAGCCAAGGTCTTCAGCGATGATGTTTAGCTCACCAAGTTCTTCCTTAACTGCTGCAAAAAGCTTGTAGCCAGGACCTTTCACCCACTCACCAGGTGCTGCTGTATCAGAACCAGCAGGGATTTCCCAGTAAGATTCGAAACCACGGAAGTGGTCGATACGAACGATATCGTAGATTTTGAAGCTTTCACGCAAGCGTTCAATCCACCATTTGTAGCCGTCTTTGTCCATTGCTTCCCAGTCATAGATTGGGTTACCCCAAAGCTGACCAGTTGCAGAAAACTCATCTGGTGGGCATCCTGCGATGCAAGTTGCTTTACCGTTGACATCTGTCTTGAAGAGATGTGGATTTGCCCACATATCGCTTGAATCTTCCGCTACATAGATTGGCATGTCCCCAACGATTTCGATGTGGTTGTCGTTAGCGTAAGCTTTCAATTTCAACCATTGTTGGAAGAAGAAGTATTGAGTCACACGGTGGTAAACCAACTTGTCTGCTAATTGCTCACGGTAGCTTTCAAGTGCTGAAGCTTTACGAGCACGAGCATCTGCATCTGGCCATTCAGTCCAAGCAAGATTGTCAAAATGCTCTTTGATAGCCATATACTCAGCAAAGAGCTCAAGCCATGATTGGTTGTCTTGAGCAAATTTCTCAAAATCTGTAACATCTCCGACTTCAAAGAAACGTTTCACCGCTTTTTCTAAAAGAGGACGACGTGCATAGTAGATTTTCGCATAGTCAACTTCAGACGCATCGCTACCAAAGTCAACTCCTTCAAGGTCACTTGCTTCCAACAAACCTTGCTCCACCAAGATATCCAAATCGATAAAATGAGTGTTCCCTGCGAAGGCTGAGAAAGATTGGTAAGGAGAATCTCCGTAACTAGTTGTTCCTAATGGAAGGATTTGCCAGTAACGTTGTTTGGTACGAACCAAGAAATCAACGAAGTCATAAGCACTTTGACCAAATGATCCGATTCCGTAGGCTCCTGGGAGAGAAGAGATGTGCATCAACACACCACTTTGACGTTTTTTCATAAACAACACCTCGTGTATTTGTAGTTTAAATTTTCATTTTTGGACGCAAACGTTTGCGTTAAGATAAGTATACTTCATTTTTGGAATAATTGCAAGCGTTTTTAAAAAAACTTTTGATTATTTTTTTTAAAAAGTTGTTCTTCTTTATGTATACATATACATTTTCCTTTTCTATTTACAAAATCTTCTTCAACTACAAATCGAAGGCCCAACTTAGCTTACTTTTGGTCTAGAGCAATTTATTTTTTGTTCAAAATCTAGGCAATCGTTTCCCTAAATAATTTCAGTAAAATCATGAAAATATATTTTCTGACTTTTCTACTATTATAAACAAATAAAACGCTTACCCTTTGCGTGAAATTTTTTTAAAATTTTTACAAAAAACACTTGCAACCGTTTTCTGTTTGTGCTATACTAGTCCCATAAAGGAAAACGTTTGCGTTTCCTCATTATAAAATTTGTTATTCTTTAGGAGGAATACACTATGTCATCTAAATTCATGAAGAGCGCTGCTGTGCTTGGAACTGCTACACTTGCTAGCTTGCTTTTGGTAGCTTGCGGAAGCAAAACTGCTGATAAGCCTGCTGATTCTGGTTCATCTGAAGCGAAAGAAATCACTCTTTACGTTGAAGACCAATACAAAGCTTATGCTGAAACAGTTGCTAAAGCTTATGAAAAAGAATCAGGAACAAAAGTTAACATCAAATCTGGTGACCAACTTGGTGGTCTTGACAAACTTTCTCTTGACAACCAATCAGGTCAAGCCGCTGACGTTATGATGGCTCCATACGACCGTGTAGGTAGCCTTGGTACTGACGGACAACTTTCAGAAGTCAAATTGAGCGACGGCGCTAAAACAGATGATAAAACTAAATCTCTTGTAACAGCTGCTGACGGTAAAGTTTACGGTGCTCCTGCCGTTATCGAGTCACTTGTTATGTACTACAACAAAGACTTGGTAAAAGAAGCTCCAAAAACATTTGCTGACCTAGAAAACCTTGCTAAAGATAGCAAATACGCATTCGCTGGAGAAGATGGAAAAACTTCTGCTTTCCTAGCTGACTGGACAAACTTCTACTATGCATACGGACTTCTTGCTGGTAACGGTGCTTACGTATTCGGTCAAAACGGTAAAGATGCTAAAGACATCGGTCTTGCTAATGACGGTTCTATTGCAGGTATCAACTACGCTAAATCTTGGTACGAAAAATGGCCTAAAGGTATGCAAGATGGTACAGCTGCTGGAAACTTAATCCAAACTCAATTCCAAGAAGGTAAAACAGCTGCTATCATCGACGGACCTTGGAAAGCTCAAGCCTTCAAAGATGCTAAAGTAAACTACGGTGTTGCAACTATCCCAACTCTTCCAAACGGAAAAGACTACTCAGCATTCGGTGGTGGTAAAGCTTGGATCATCCCATCAAGCACTAAGAACCTTGAAGGCGCACAAAAATTTGTAGACTTCCTTGTTTCAACTGAACAACAAAAAGCCTTCTACGATGCAACTAACGAAATCCCAGCTAACACTGAAGCTCGTTCATACGCTGAAGGTAAAAACGATGAGTTGACAACAGCTGTTATCAAACAGTTCAAGAACGCTCAACCAATGCCAAACATCTCTCAAATGTCTGCAGTTTGGGAACCAGCTGCTAACATGCTCTTTGACTCTGTAAGTGGTAAGAAAGATGCTAAAACAGCTGCTAACGATGCTGTAACATTGATCAAAGAAACAATCAAACAAAAATTTGGTGAATAAAAAATTTGTTCAAGGGGGGTGGAAATCAAATCCCCCTTTGAATTTATCAATAGAAACATAAATAGTTTAGGTTTTATCTAAAAACCAGTATTCTATGAAAGGAGTTATTATGGAAAAGCAACAACCTAGTAAAGCAGCCCTGCTGTCTATCATTCCTGGGTTAGGACAGATTTACAATAAACAAAAAGCAAAAGGTTTTATCTTCCTTGGTGTAACCCTTGTATTTGTCCTTTACTTCCTAGCACTTGCAGCCCCTGAATTGAGCAATCTCATCACTCTTGGTGACAAACCAGGTCGTGATAATTCCCTCTTTATGCTGATTCGTGGTGCCTTCCATTTAATTTTTGTAGTCGTTTATGTACTCTTTTATTTCTCAAATATTAAAGATGCACATACAATTGCAAAACGCATTAACAATGGAATTCCAGTTCCACGTAGCCTCAAAGATATGATCAAAGGAATCTATGAAAATGGCTTCCCTTACCTCTTGATCATCCCATCTTATGTTGCTATGACATTCGCGATTATCTTCCCAGTTATCGTAACCTTGATGATCGCCTTTACCAACTACGACTTCCAACACTTGCCACCAAACAAATTGTTGGACTGGGTTGGTTTGACAAACTTTACAAATATCTGGAGCTTGAGTACATTCCGTTCTGCCTTCGGTGCCGTTCTTTCTTGGACTATCATCTGGGCTTTGGCAGCTTCTACTTTACAAATCGTAATCGGTATCTTCACAGCTATCATTGCTAACCAACCATTTATCAAAGGAAAACGTATCTTCGGTGTTATTTTCCTTCTTCCTTGGGCTGTCCCAGCCTTCATCACTATCTTGACATTCTCAAACATGTTTAACGATAGTGTCGGAGCTATCAACACTCAAGTATTGCCAATCTTGGCTAAATTCCTTCCTTTCCTTGATGGGGCTCTTATTCCTTGGAAAACAGACCCAACTTGGACTAAAATTGCCTTGATTATGATGCAAGGTTGGCTTGGATTCCCATACATCTACGTTTTGACCTTGGGTATCTTGCAATCTATTCCTAACGATCTTTACGAAGCAGCTTATATTGACGGTGCCAACGCTTGGCAAAAATTCCGCAACATCACTTTCCCAATGATCTTGGCTGTTGCGGCACCTACTTTGATTAGTCAATACACCTTCAACTTTAACAACTTCTCTATCATGTACCTCTTCAACGCTGGAGGACCTGGTAGTGTCGGTGGTGGAGCTGGTTCAACCGATATCTTGATTTCATGGATTTACCGTTTGACAACAGGTACATCTCCTCAATACTCTATGGCGGCAGCTGTTACCTTGATTATCTCTATCATTGTCATCTCAATTTCTATGATCGCATTCAAGAAACTACACGCATTTGATATGGAGGACGTCTAAGATGAATAACTCAATTAAACTCAAACGTAGACTGACTCAAACCCTTACATACCTTTACTTGATTGGTCTCTCAATCGTGATTATCTATCCACTTTTGATTACCATTATGTCAGCCTTCAAGACTGGTAACGTAGTAGCCTTTAAACTAGACAGCAACGTCGACTTTAGTTTTGCTAACTTCCAAGGGCTCTTCTCTGAAACCTTGTACGGTACTTGGTACCTCAACACTTTGATTATCGCCTTAATTACTATGGCTGTTCAAACAAGTATCATCGTACTTGCTGGTTATGCATACAGCCGTTACAACTTCTTGGCTCGTAAACAAAGTTTGGTCTTCTTCTTGATTATCCAAATGGTGCCAACCATGGCCGCTTTGACAGCCTTCTTCGTTATGGCACTTATGTTGAACGCCCTTAACCACAGCTGGTTCCTCATCTTCCTCTACGTTGGTGGTGGTATTCCGATGAATGCTTGGCTCATGAAAGGCTACTTCGATACAGTGCCAATGTCTCTAGACGAATCTGCAAAACTAGACGGTGCAGGACACTTCCGCCGCTTCTGGCAAATTGTTCTTCCACTTGTTCGCCCAATGGTTGCCGTACAAGCTCTCTGGGCCTTCATGGGACCTTTCGGGGACTACATCCTCTCTAGTTTCTTGCTTCGTGAGAAAGAATACTTTACTGTTGCCGTTGGTCTCCAAACCTTCGTTAACAATGCGAAAAATATGAAGATTGCCTACTTCTCAGCAGGTGCTATCCTCATCGCCCTTCCAATCTGTATTCTCTTCTTTTTCCTACAAAAGAACTTTGTTTCAGGACTTACAAGTGGTGGCGACAAGGGATAATATATCCCCGCCACCCTTTTTCATTTTGGAGCTTGTTACTGTAAATAATATTCTTGCAACAAGCAATTTCTCTCCTAGACTTGAAATAAAGCACATTTCTCTATATAATAATACTCATATAGAAAACACCTTTTAGAAAGATACCTATGCTTCCATATCCATTTTCCTATTTTTCAAGTATTTGGGGATTTCGTAAGCCCCTGTCCAAACGTTTCGGGCTCAACTGGTTTCAGCTTCTATTTACCAGTATCTTCCTTATCAGCTTGTCTATGGTACCTATTGCCATCCAAAACAGCTCACAGGAGACTTATCCGCTAGAAACCTTTATCGATAATGTCTATGCCCCATTGACAGATGAGGTTGTCCAGGATCTATCTGAGCATGCTACAATTATTGATGGCAATTTAACTTATACAGGAACTGCCAGTCAAGCGCCTTCTATTGTGATTGGTCCAAGTCAAAGCAAAGACTTACCGAAAAACTTGCAACTGCATTTCGATACCAAAGAGCTGGTCATCAGCAAGGAAAATAAGGAACTGACTCGCATCTCTTACCGAGCGATTCAGACTGAGAGTTTCAAAAGCAAGGAAAGCTTGACCCAAGCGATTTCTAAAGACTGGTACCAACAAAATCGTGTCTATATCAGTCTCTTCCTAGTTCTCGGTGCTAGCTTCCTCTTTGGTTTGAATTTCTTTATCGTCTCTCTAGGAGCCAGTCTTCTCCTTTATATCACTAAGAAATCACGCCTCTTTTCATTTAAAACCTTTAAAGAGTGCTACCATTTTATCTTGAACTGTTTAGGATTACCAACTCTGATTACGCTTATTTTGGGATTATTTGGCCAAAATATGACAACTCTGATTACTGTACAAAACATTCTTTTTGTTCTATATCTGGTCACTATCTTTTATAAAACGCATTTCCGTGATCCAGATTACCATAAATAGGAGATTTTTATGCCCGTTACGATTAAAGACGTGGCCAAGGCTGCTGGTGTTTCGCCTTCAACCGTAACCCGTGTTATTCAAAATAAATCAACCATTAGCGACGAAACAAAAAAACGCGTTCGCAAGGCTATGAAGGAGCTTAATTACCACCCCAACCTCAACGCTCGTAGCTTGGTAAGCAGTTATACCCAAGTTATCGGCTTGGTGCTTCCTGACGACTCAGACGCCTTCTATCAAAATCCTTTCTTTCCATCAGTCCTACGCGGCATCTCTCAAGTTGCATCTGAAAACCACTATGCCATTCAGATAGCAACAGGGAAAGATGAGAAGGAGCGTCTTACTGCCATCTCACAAATGGTCTATGGTAAACGTGTAGACGGTTTAATTTTCCTTTATGCCGAAGAAGAAGATCCTTTAGTCAAACTGGTGGCTGATGAGCAGTTCCCCTTCCTCATCCTAGGAAAATCTCTGTCCCCCTTCATTCCACTTGTCGATAATGACAATGTTCAAGCTGGCTTTGATGCGACTGAATATTTCATCAAAAAAGGCTGCAAACGAATTGCTTTTATTGGAGGGACTAAGAGACTCTTCGTAACACAAGACCGTTTAACAGGCTATGAGTTAGCACTCAAACAGTACCAACTGCCTCTTGATAGTAACTTGACCTATTTTGCGAACGAATTTCTAGAAGAAAAAGGGTATCAATTCAGTAAGCGTTTGTTTAAACATGATCCTATGATTGATGCTATCATCACAACTGATAGCCTCCTAGCTGAAGGGGTCTGTGATTACATCGCAAAACACCAACTGGATGTCCCTGTTCTCAGCTTCGACTCAGTCAATCCCAAGCTCAACTTGGCAGCCTATGTCGATATTAATAGCCTAGAACTTGGCCGAACATCATTTGAAACCATTCTTCAGATTATCAACGATGCTAAAAGCAATAAACAAATTTGTTACCGCCAGTTGATCGCCCACAAAATTATTGAAAAATAAAAACCAGCTCGCGCTGGTTTTTTTGGTCACTAATTTTCTGTTTCAACGAATCGTCCCAAAATATGAACATTCTCCGATACAGAGACAAAGGCGCTTGGATCCACCTGTTTCATAATCTGTTTAAATTCATTAAACTCTGCACGTGTAATGACAGTGATTAAAACTGCCTTTCTCTCGTGATTATAGGTTCCTTCTGCATCGTGGATCATGGTTGCTCCGCGGTGCAATTTTTTATGGATTTTTTCAATTACCTTGTCTGGATGATTGGTCACAATCATGGCCTGCATGCGTTTTTGCTTGGTAAAGACAGCATCTGTCACACGGCTAGAGACAAAGATAGTAATCATAGAATAGAGAGCGTATTTCCAACCAAAGGTCAAACCAGCTATCAACATGATGGTCCCATTTACCAAGAAAGAAATACTGCCGACATTCTTACCTGTTTTCTTACGAATGGTCAGACTGACAATATCCGTTCCACCACTGGAGATATTGTTTCGAAGAGCAAAACCAATCCCCAAGCCCATGACAACTCCCCCAAAAAGGGCATTGATAATAGGATCCTCCGTCAAGGTTGCCACAGGGACAAACTGGATAAAGAAGGAACTCATGGATACCGTGATAAAGGTAAAAATAGTGAACTTATGCCCAATCTGATACCAGGCCAAGACCATCAAAGGAAAATTAATAGCGTAGAAGGTCAGCGAAATCGGAATGTGAAAACCAAACCAGTGATTACTCAAGGCAGAGATAATCTGTGCCAGACCTGTCGCACCACTCGAATACACATGCCCTGGTTGGAAAAAGAAATTGACCGCTACTGCTGATAGAAATCCATAGACCAGAGAGGCCGAAATCTTCTCGTCATACTTCTCTCGAGAGATGCTTTGTAAGACACGTAAAATTTTTATCTGATAAGCAAAGCGGCGCAGATAATAGCGCCACCGCTTAATTCGTTTTGCTTGTTTCATCTTCTTCTACTTGTAAGCTGAGTTCCTCTAGTTGTTTAAGAGCGACTGTTGATGGAGCTTGTGTCATTGGGTCAGTTGCCTTGTTGTTCTTAGGAAAGGCAATAACTTCACGGATATTTTCTTCTCCTGCAAGCAACATAACAAATCGGTCAAGTCCGATAGCCAAACCACCGTGTGGTGGGAAACCATAGTCCATAGCTTCAAGAAGGAATCCAAACTGATCATTTGCTTCTTCAGCTGAGAAACCAAGAGCCTTGAACATGCGTTCTTGAAGGTCTTTTTGGTTGATACGAAGGCTACCACCACCAAGCTCATAACCGTTCAAGACGATATCGTAAGCAATGGCACGAACCTTCGCCAAATCACCTTCTAGTTCGTGAGCAGTTTCTTCCTGTGGAAGAGTGAATGGATGGTGGGCGCTCATGTAACGGCCTTCTTCTTCAGACCATTCAAACATTGGCCAGTCAACCACCCAAAGGAAGTTGAACTTATCATTATCAATCAAACCAAGCTCTTTGGCAATACGTCCACGAAGGGCACCGAGTGTTGCATTGGCTACCTCAAGCGTATCTGCCACAAAGAGAACTAAATCCTTGTCTTCAAGAGCAAGTGCTGTTGTCAACTCTGCTTGGATACCAGTCAAGAACTTGGCAACTGGTCCGTTTAATTCTCCGTCGACTACCTTGACCCAAGCAAGACCTTTGGCACCGTACTGTTTGGCTACTTCGGTCATCTTGTCAATGTCTTTACGTGAATAGTTGTCCGCAGCGCCTTTGACCACAATGGCTTTAACGGCAGGTGCTTCTGAAAAGACTTTAAAGTCCACACCTTTGACCACTTCTGTCAAGTCCTGAAGCAACATGTCAAAGCGCGTATCAGGTTTGTCAGAACCGTAAAGAGCCATCGCATCATCGTATTTCATACGAGGGAATGGAAGCATCACTTCGATACCTTTGGTTTCTTTCATGACGCGCGCAATCAAGCCTTCTGTGATATCTTGGATTTCTTGCTCAGTAAGGAAAGACGTTTCCAAGTCGACCTGCGTAAACTCAGGCTGACGGTCACCACGCAAGTCCTCATCACGGAAACATTTAACGATTTGGTAATAACGGTCAAAACCAGCATTCATCAACAACTGCTTCGTGATTTGTGGACTTTGAGGAAGCGCGTAAAAATGCCCTTTATTAACACGAGATGGCACCAAATAGTCACGCGCCCCTTCTGGCGTTGACTTAGAAAGGAATGGTGTCTCCACATCGATAAACTCCAACTCATCCAAGTAATTACGGATAGAGTGGGTCACCTTGGCACGAAGTTTAAGATTTTCCAACATTTCTGGACGACGAAGGTCAAGGTAACGGTAACGCAAACGTGTATCGTCATTGGCCTCAATGCCATCCTTAATCTCAAATGGTGTTGTTTTAGCTGTATTGAGCACAGTAAGAGCTATCACATTCAACTCAACTGCACCTGTTGGCAATTTATCATTGGCTTGCTCACGCGCTACGACCTGTCCAGTCACCTCGATGACAAATTCGCTACGAAGGCTTTCAGCTGTTGTCATGACCTCTGCAGATACTTTTTCAGGGTTGATAACCAACTGCATGATTCCTTCACGGTCACGAAGGTCGATAAAGATCAAACCACCAAGGTCACGACGACGTCCAACCCATCCTTTCAAGGTAATTTCTTGTCCGATGTGTTCCTCACGAACACGACCAGCATACATACTACGTTTCATTGTTTCTCTCCTCTTTTATTCTGTTACTATTTTACCATAAAAGCGCAGGCTCTTCATGAAAATCAGCAGAAAAGTTTGCCAGTCTTTAAAAATCAGGTGAAGTCATTAAGAATTACCACCAATACAAAAATCCGATGAACATTTCACCGGACTCTTTTATTTTGAATTGTTGCCTGCTTTACGCTTTTCAGCAATTTCAGCTGCCTTTCGAGGCAAGACGATTTCCGTTGTGTAAGCTGTCCCAAAACGCCAGATACCGGCAATAGGGGCAAAGACCACTGCTAAATGGCTATAGAAGAAATCTCCCTTAAAGGCATAAGCTAGTCCCCCAATGATGAAAAATAGAACGACTGCTTGAATCACTGCTAATAAAATTACTCGTTTCATGTGACCTCCTGACTCTATTATAGCATGAGAATCATCAAAAAGCTGACTAAATTATTTAAAGCGTGAAGAGAAATACTGTAGACCAGACCTTTTCTGCTAATGTAAGCCAGACCCAAACTCAATCCTAGACTAGCATAAACTAAAAACTGTTGCAACGTTCCTGGAGAATGAATCAAGGCAAACAGAACACTCGATACCAGAAGGAAAATCAGAGTTTGTTTGCTGTTGTCCTGTTTAGGAAAGAGGTAACGTGCCAACATCCCTCTAAAGATAAGTTCTTCCGTCAAAGGAGCAAAAATAACGACCGCAAAGAATGAGAAAAGTGGTTGAGACAAGGTCAAGTCTATCGCTATTTGCTGATTTACTGAAGGATCATTTGGCAAGAAAAACTGGACAACCAGAGATGAGAACCAAACCAAGGCAGGAAGCCAAATAAATCGGTTAAAGCCACTCTTCTCAATATGGACAGGAGCTTTCTGGTACCATTTATAAATGACGTACACATATACTCCAGCCAAGGCCACATAAAGCAAGGTAGTAGCATAGGGCGAAGCGCCCAGTTTCAAAGCTTCTACAGCCCCACTCTGAACGGTACCATAGATAACCAGAAAAGATAGAAAGGCTAGAAAAAACCAGCCGAGGTTTTTAAGTAGTTTCATATAAATCTCCTATCTTGCTTTATAGCTATTTTTCAATACAAAGAGGTTTGCTATTCCTAATACAAGTACCCAAGCAAGTAACATACCGATGTTAGAAAAAGATATTTCCCCACCTTTTTTATTTAAAAGATTTACAATAGGACCGACGAACGAGTAATCTAACACTTTCTGAACCGTATCATTTTGAAGAGCAATCATGGGTAAAAAAGAGACGATAAACACAGGAAACATACTATAAACTTGCGCTTTAGACTGAGTATCTGACACTGCACCGATTAGAAGGTTGAGAAAAATAACACTAATAGCTGCTAAGACCAAATAGATAACATAGGCCAATAAGTAACCTGATACATCCACTTTAAAATAGATTGGTAGTAAAATCATTCCAAGCAACATAATCAACAGAGGGAGAATGAGCATACTGAAAGTATATTCTGTTGCTGTCACACCACTTAGGATGAGTGATTTAAGATTGCGCTTTTCCTTATCTTCTGCCATCATAATCGATACCATATAACCACTACCCATGCTCAAGACCATCGTCAAACTCATAGAAAGGAAATACGTACTCAATTCTCCACTCTTGTTTAAGAACTCATTATATAGAACAGCCAGTCCAAAAGGCAACAATAGAGTCGCCAACAAAGTTGAATTGCTGATAAGAACTTGTAATCTTAACCATAGTAGGGCATTTAATTTTCTAAACATCTAACTTTTCTCCTGTCAATCTGATAAAGATTTCTTCTAGTGTTGGCTCACAAGAGTGAACCACCATCAAATCTGTCGTGTCTAAATGTGGCAATTCTTCAAATGGAACTATCTGTTCTCGTCCATCATTATAAACCACATGTACTTTCTTATCCACATGGTACTTCTGGATAATATCTTGCGGACTTCCATACTCTATTAAGTTTCCCTTATTCAAAAGAGATAAGCGATCACAAAGCAGAGTTGCTTCATGCATATCATGCGTGGTCAGAAAGATAGTTGTCCCCGCCTGCTTTAATTCTTGAAGTAGGGTATGAATCATCTTAGATGTTGTAGGATCTAAGCCACTGGTTGGCTCATCTAGAAAGAGAATCTTAGGAGCATTCAGAAGGGCACGAGCCAAGAACATTCGTTGTTTCATTCCAGTAGATAACTTTTCTGCGATAATATCTTTAGCATCTGCCAATCCAACCTGTTGAAGCACCTGAACTACTCTATCTGACTTGAGACCATATAACTTAGCATAGATGAGAAGATTTTTGTAAAGACTCATCTTTTCATAAAAACCACTGCCATCACTAACTATACCGATTTGTTCCAAATCATTTGAAGTTAAATCTTGAGAATTCTTGCCTAACAAAATTGTGTTACCTTGATCTGCAGCCAACTGTCCTGTCAAGACGTTGATCATGGTTGTTTTACCTGAGCCAGAAGGTCCAAGAAAACCAAAGATTTCACCTTCCTTAATCTCAAAAGAAATCTGATGAAGAGCTTTTTTGCTCCCAAAACTTTTGCTTACATTTTCAACACGAATCATAGAAACTCCTTTATTTGAAATAGCGTTTTACCATAGGTATTTGCATCACATTGATATAAATATGGATTGCTCCGACAAGCAAGAAGGCTAGTAACTGAATCTCTCCTGTCAGTAAGGAAAAGAGAGCAATTAGAATGTAGAGACCTGGCAAGACATATTGGTTTAATTTGAATAAAATCTGAAAACTCTGTTCCAAATTAGCCTGACGCTCCCCTTCATCATAAGAATTGATATAGTCCAAGACGTCCTTTGGTGTAGAGAAAAACACCAAACCAAACTGACGAACAATCGAAATGGTTTTATAAAGATAATTTTGAGCATTGAAAACCAACACTAATGCCAAAAAAGAAAGAGATAAGGTTAGATTGCTTCTATTTAGTACAATCTCTTCACTTACTGAAATGAAGAGAGCCAATAAAATCGCTACGATTGCAATATTAAAAGCAATGGTTCCAAACTCGAGATTTCGATACATTTGCACATAATAGCTTTCATTCAGATCATCATCCATTTCCTCTTGATACAAGGAGTGAAATTTTCTGCTTTTCTTTAAGAAATTGAACGTCAAAAGAATGCTAATGAAACCTATCAGTAAACAAATAGCTGATATCCAGGGTATCAAGACTTTTACATCTAACATAATTTCGTGGGATTCGGTAGCAGCCTTAAACATCCCTACAAAACCGCCCAAGAAGCCTCCAAAGACAACAGACATTAAAAATAACAAGCCACCTTTCTTATTCTTTTTCATATTCATTCTCCTTCTATATTAAACCAATCCAACTAACCACTGACCAAAGGCTTTACCTGATTCATAAATAGCTGTCAAGCCCTCTGTTCCAAGTGATACTAAAATCAAACAAACAGCAAACAAGAGAATAGCTTGATTTCTTGCCTTTGTCTCACTAACTCCCAGAGGCTCTTTACTTAGCCAACCAGCAAGATAGGCATACAGAGTGACTGTCAAAATCCCAAATTCAGTAGAGGAAAGAAACAAGAACAGCATCACTAAACGAACCACTATAGTTTTGATGTTAAAATAATTTCCTAAACCTGCACAGACACCTGCAAGTTCTTTGTGTTCAGTATCTACTTGAAAATCTGCTAAAAACTTTTTCATATTCATTCTCCTTTTTCACTTGCTAGATTTTTGGATTTCTTTTCAATCCAGTCAACGACTGGGATAAGAGCAAAGTAGGCCCAAATAAATTGGTCACTCTGATAGGGACTAAACCAGCCTAAGTCTATTCCAATCAATAGAAATACGCTGACTAATAGAGCTGCGACAACTACATAATAAACCACTTTATACTTGTTCATCATTTTTCTCCTTTTCCTTCAACCGATTGAAAATGGACAAGAGGACTAAATTAATCCAAAACAAATACTTACTTTCAACAAAATAGAACCAACCCAGTAATGTTCCAATCATAGCCAAGGCATTCACAATAAGGGCAAGAACACTCATATAATAAACCACTCTATACATGTTCATCACTCATCCTCCTCCAAGCGAAATACCGATTCGACTGTTTCGTTGAAAATCTGAGATATTTTCAAGGCAATCACAACGGACGGGGTGTATTCGTCCCGTTCTAGTAAGCTAATGGTCTGTCTGGAAACCTCTGCTAGCTTGGCTAGTTCGGTTTGATTGAGACCATCGCGAGCCCGAAGCTCTTTTAGACGATTTTTTAGTTGCATGTTACACACCTACTCTCCGTCAAATTCAACGGCTTGGATATCCTCAATACGTTGCAACTTGAATTTTTCTTTCCCATTTTTATCAACATGACGTAGTTTGACCCATTCCTCATCAACATCCACAACTTCCCATAAAGATGTTCCAAACACTTGTCCAACGATTGTTGGATTTTTTCCAATTAATTCTTGCAATAATCTTGACATATCTTTATTTCCTTTCTGTTTTTGCTCAATTCTTTTGATTTTATTCTCCAGTTTCTTGACCTTTTGGGAATGGTAGATATAATACATAATCACAAGAGATACAAATCCTAATGCCCACATAATCGTTCCTTTCTCCTTTTCTCTTAACTTGCTTATATTGTAACACATCTTTTTCTTTTTGACAAGCATATTTGTCAAAAAGTTTATGATTTTTGTCATTTTGCAAAAGAAAAAGGTCAGGAGTAAGGTCCTGACCAGTTTATTTACTATTAAAATCCTAGTTTTTCAAAGATTTCTGAGAAGTTTTGACTGATAGCATCAAGTGACACTTGCACTTCTTCTCGGGTTTGGTTGTTCTTGACTGTCACTTGTCCGCTTTCGACTTCGCTCTCACCTAGAGTGATGAGGGTCTTAGCCGCAAAGACATCGGCTGACTTGAACTGAGCTTTGAGTTTACGGTTGAGGTAATCACGCTCTGCTTTGAAACCTTGTTGGCGAAGAGCCTGTACCAATTCCAAGGCCTTGACATTTGCTCCTTCGCCCAAGACCGCAATATAGACATCTAGAGCGTTTTCAATAGGGAGGGCCACACCTTGCTTTTCAAGAATGAGAAGCAGGCGCTCTACACCAAGCCCAAAACCAAAGCCAGCAGTCTCAGGACCACCAAAGTAAGCAACCAAACCATCGTAGCGACCACCCGCGCAGACTGTCAAGTCATTGCCCTCAATCTCAGTGATAAACTCAAAAATGGTGTGGTTGTAGTAGTCTAGACCACGCACCATATTGGTATCGATGATATAGTCTACTCCAAGATTTTCCAACATCTGACGCACAGCATCAAAATGAGCTTGACTTTCTTCATCAAGGAAGTCCAAGATAGACGGCGCATTCTCCACTGCCACCTTGTCTTCTTTTTCCTTAGAGTCCAAGACACGGAGAGGATTTTCCTCCAAGCGACGCTGGCTATCCTTAGACAAGGTCTCCTTGAGCGGTGTCAAATAGTCAATCAAGGCTTGACGGTAGGCCGCACGACTCTCAGGATTTCCAAGAGTGTTAAGGTGCAATTTGACACCTTGGATGCCGATTTCTTTCAAGAAATGAGCTGCCATTGCGATGGTTTCCACATCGGTAGCTGGATTGCTAGAGCCAAAGCACTCAACACCAATCTGGTGGAACTGGCGCAAACGCCCTGCCTGTGGACGCTCATAACGGAACATAGGGCCCATGTAGTAGAACTTACTTGGCTTTTGCACTTCTGGAGCGAAGAGTTTATTTTCCACATAAGAACGGACAACGGGCGCAGTTCCTTCTGGGCGAAGGGTAATATGGCGGTCACCCTTGTCATAGAAATCGTACATTTCCTTGGTTACGATATCGGTTGTGTCTCCGACAGAGCGGCTGATGACCTCGTAGTGCTCAAAAATAGGCGTGCGCACTTCTGCATAGTTATAGCGCTTGAAAATCTCACGGGCAAAGCCCTCAACGTACTGCCATTTAGCAGACTCAGCAGGTAAAATATCCTGCGTTCCTTTTGGTTTTTGTAATTTCATAGGGATTCCTCTTTAAACTTAATAGTCTTATTTTACCACAAATAGAGGGATTAAAACAGTAAGAAAAAAATTAGGATTTATACTCAATGAAAATCAAAGAGCAAACTAGGAAACTAGCCGCAGGTTGCTCAAAACACTGTTTTGAGGTTGTGGATAGCACTGACGAAGTCAGTAACTGTACTACGGCAAGGCGACGTTGACGTGGTTTGAAGAGATTTTCGAAGAGTATTAGATATCATTTTTGAGATTAATAACTGTCAAAAGAATAGCTAGCAAGGAAAGACTAACAAATAGCATCCAAGTCAACTGTATATTCCATACAGCTATAAGTGAAAAACAAGCTGTTCCCACAGGTATGGATAAGGTAAACAATAAACCTAAAAAATTACTGGTACGAGCTAGAACCTCTGGAGCTAGATTTTTCAGGAGCAAGGCACTAATCTTTGGTTGAACTTTACCAGACACATACAGAGTTGAACAGAGAAATAGTAAACCAAGTACGACTTGATTGAATACATTAGCCAAACCAACTAGACTGAGTCCTACGGTCACCCACATCATCAATCTAGGCAAGGACTGCTTCCCAAAATAATCATTGCCCGTAAGGCTACTGATCATGATTGCTAACAAAGTACAGAATTGACTAATAAATAATGCCTCTGTGTAAGAAAAGTCCAAAAGAGAATGGCTCAAAAAGAAGATGTTATAGATGCTTCCTAAAGCGCCACCCAAGGCATTGATAAGCAAGACAGCAAAGAGCATAAAACCAAAGTTTTTCTGTCCACTTTTAAGAAAAACGAGACGTAAATTTCGGTAAATTGTTAGGAACTGCTCTTTGATAGATAGCTTCTCATTTTTTAGTGATTCACCATCAGCAGCTGAAATTGACAGACTCAATTTGCTTCTTCCTAGAAAGAGAATCACGGCTGATACGAGGAAAAAGCAAGCATTGATTCCCGCAACGAGAGAAAAATTATTGACCGATAGCCCTAAGAGCCAGACTCCAAAAGCTTGACCACCAATAGCTGAAATATAGGTGATGAACTGTGAAAAAGAATAAGCTTCCATCAAATCCTCTTCAGCTACTTTTTCCTTAACAAGAGGCATGCGCAAACCACCAGCAAAATCACTGATGACATCACTAATGACGTTGATCAAACACAGGCTAGAAAAGGCAAAGAGACTAGCTTGCTGAACAACTAAAGCTGCTAGAAAAAATAAAACTGCCTGAAACAAACCGCTATAGACCATCCATTTGACCTTGTCCCTCGTGTAATCTGCCCGAATCCCTACAAAAACTGTAAAGAGAGTAGGAAGAATCATGACAATATTCGCCATAGCAACCGCAAAAGAGGCTTGTGGCAAGGTCGATGCATAAACGATAAATACCAGGTTAAAAATCGAAGCACCAAAGGCATTGAAGAAGCGTGACAAAGTCAAGAGTCGATAAGCTTGATTTCTAAACAATAGGTTCATAGGTAATCTCCCTTCTTGTTATAATCCCTATATGAAGTATGACTATAGTATATCACTTAGAAATTGAAAGGGAAAACTTTTGAATATATGCAACACACAAAATAAGCAAAGCAACGATAAAATCTCTTTTATGACCTGCGAGTAGTCAAAAGTTCTATCTCTTCAAATTTTAAATTATTTTCTTAGTTTGCAGATATTCAACAATCGGTCGTTTTTCTGTAGTATTCGGCAGATTTGTGACAGCCAAGCATCTCAAAAATACGGACAGCATCTTCCATCTTTTTCTGGCCTTCCTTGACTCTGCCCTGCTTGCTATCAAGAAGACCTTCCGCCCACAAATAGACAATTCGGAAATAGATCTCATTTTCCTTGTAAAAATGCTCTTTGATGACACGTTTAAAATAAGAGGCATTGGTGAATTCTTCACACTCAATACTGGCTAAAAAACCATTCAATAGCATAGTATGAAAAAGGTTTCGATTACCAGACATTTCCATTAGAAAATCGGATTTGCGGACCATTTCTCGTACATATCTAGTAAAAAGGGAAACAGATAAGAACGGAGAACTGACTGAGAACAAATTGAGTTCATAGATTCCCCAAATCTCGGTAGAAAACAAGTAGTCATGAAGGACTTTCTCTTCCTCTGCCGTTAACTCTACCCTTTCATCCATACTCTTCATATAAGACTTGATAATAATGGCATTTAGAATATGCTTCTGCTTGTTTTGAGAATGGGCATGCTTTTGATATTCCTTGCGATACAGGTCTTCAAGAGGTGCTATATTTTTTATATCCAAGACATCTGTAATTTCTTTTCTCAACTCAGAATCTGTATCATACTGAAAACCTCTCGCCAGAAAGAGGATTTCCTCCACACTGGCAGATATATTTTCTAGGGCAAATAGAAACTTTTCCACCGAAAGCTCACTCTGACCAGTTTCAAATCGGGACAACATAGACGGAGAAAATTGTCCCCCAGTCGCCTGTCTCAGCGAGATATTTCTTGACTCTCGTAATTGTCTAAAGACTTTTCCAATCTGCTCCATAGACTTCCCCTTGATTCCGTATTTTCTTCATTTTATCATATTTTTCAGAAAATTCATCAAAAACTTGCCAAATTGTCAGAATTATGAGAAAATAGAGGATATTTATCAGGTGGAGGGACTGTTATGAGAGACGATATCAAAATCAATGACCGCGCTTTGGCCTTACAAGACCAAATTATCGAAAAACTAGAGAAGGTTTTTGATACAGATGTGGAATTGGATGTTTACAATCTAGGATTGATTTATGAAATTAATCTGGATGAAACGGGTCTCTGCAAGATTGTCATGACCTTCACCGACACTGCCTGCGATTGTGCCGAAAGCTTGCCTATCGAAATCGTGGCAGGTCTCAAACAAATCGAGGGGATCGAAGATGTCAAGGTTGAAGTCACTTGGTCGCCTGCCTGGAAGATCACACGAATCAGTCGCTACGGTCGTATTGCCCTTGGACTGCCACCTCGTTAAGCAGGCAAATTACTTTTGAAGATGAAAAGAAGCAAGCCGAAGTTGGCTTGCTTTTTGATACTCAATGAAAATCAAAGAGCAAACTAGGAAACTAGCCGCAGGCTGTACTTGAGTACGGCAAGGCGACGTTGACGTGGTTTGAATTTGATTTTCGAAGAGTATGAGTTTATTTTTTACCTGACTTATCCATATTCCAGAAGTCTGTCACGGCTCCGCGTGAAGCAGATGATACGATGTGAGCATATTTACCGAGGACACCACGGCTATAAAGTGGTGGCAAGGTAGTTTCTGCCTTACGTTTTTCAAGTTCTTCTTCCGATACAGCCATGGAAATTTCTTTGGTATCTTGGTCAACCGTAACGATATCACCTGTACGGAGGTAGGCAATCGGTCCACCATCCTGAGCTTCAGGGGCGATATGTCCGACAACCAGACCATAAGTACCACCAGAGAAGCGTCCATCCGTCAAGAGGGCAACCTTGTCTCCTTGACCTTTACCAACGATCATGGATGAAAGTGACAGCATCTCAGGCATACCAGGACCACCCTTAGGTCCAACAAAACGAACAACGACAACATCGCCATCAACGATTTCATCTGTCAGAACGGCCTGAATAGCATCTTCTTCTGAGTCAAAGACCTTAGCTGGTCCAACGTGACGGCGCACCTTCACACCTGATACTTTAGCAACCGCTCCATCAGGGGCAAGGTTCCCGTGCAAGATGATAAGCGGACCATCTGCACGTTTTGGATTTTCAAGTGGCATGATGACTTTTTGACCTGGAGTGAGGTCTGCAAAGTCAGCCAAGTTTTCAGCGACTGTCTTACCAGTACATGTGATGCGGTCGCCATGAAGGAAGCCATTTGCCAAGAGATATTTCATAACCGCAGGCACACCACCGACTTCATAGAGGTCTTGGAAGACATACTGACCAGATGGTTTCAAGTCGGCCAAGTGAGGCACACGCTCTTGGATCGTATTGAAGTCCTCAAGAGACAAGTCAACATTGGCAGCATGGGCAATGGCAAGCAAGTGAAGAGTGGCGTTTGTAGAACCACCGAGAGCCATGGTTACAGTGATGGCATCTTCAAAGGCTTCACGAGTCAAGATATCTGATGGCTTGAGACCAAGTTCTAACATCTTAACAACAGCACGTCCTGCTGCTTCGATGTCTTCTTTCTTATCAGCTGATTCAGCTGGGTGAGATGAAGATCCTGGCAAACTCATACCTAGAACTTCAATAGCAGTCGCCATGGTATTAGCTGTGTACATACCACCACAGCCACCAGGGCCAGGGCAGGCATTACATTCAAGACGTTTTACGTCCTCAGCCGTCATATCACCGTGGTTCCATTTTCCGATACCCTCAAAAACAGAAACCAAGTCAATGTCTTTGCCATCAAGATTTCCCGGTGCAATAGTTCCACCATAAGCGAAAATAGCTGGAATATCCATGTTGGCAATGGCAATCATAGAACCAGGCATATTCTTGTCACAGCCACCGATAGCAACAAAAGCATCCACATTGTGACCACCCATAGCTGCCTCGATGGAGTCCGCGATGATATCACGAGATGTTAGAGAGAAACGCATACCAGGCGTTCCCATGGCAATCCCATCCGCTACGGTAATAGTCCCAAACTGAACAGGCCAAGCACCTGCAGATTTGACACCTTCTTTCGCCAATTTCCCAAAATCATGCAAGTGGATGTTACATGGTGTATTTTCCGCCCAAGTTGAAATCACTCCCACAATCGGTGTTGCAAAGTCCTTATCTGTCATACCAGTCGCACGAAGCATGGCACGGTTTGGTGATTTAACCATGCTGTCATAAATGCTACTGCGGTGACGTTTATCTAATTCAGTCATTTGTTCCCTCCCATTTCAGTTTTTACTATTATAGCACATTTTAAAAGCAATGAACAGAAGAAAATTCTTGAATTTTCAGAAAATTCTATACAGAAATATTTTCTTTAAAAATGTTACATTTATTTCTTGACTTTATAAATTAAAGTGATATCATTTAGATATCAAATAATAGGAGGTCATTCTTATGACTGAAAAACTCATCAATTCAAAACCAAATGGTGTATTCGCATTGATTCTCATTGAGTTGACACTCGTACTTGGTGTCTTTATATTGATAATGGGTGTTGGTTCGGAAAACATTTTTGGAATTATTATCGGACTTTTATTAAGCTTAATTGCGGGCCTAGCTCATGCTGGTTTAAAAGTTGTCAAACCTCAGGAGGCTCTGGTTTTGACTCTTTTTGGTAACTATACAGGTACCATCAAAGAACCTGGTTTTTACTTTGTCAATCCCTTCAGCGTAGCAGTTAACCCTGCAAACCACACTCGACTTGGACAAAGTGGTGACGTTAGCACGAAATCTCCTTTTTCAGGGATGAAATCATCAAATGGCAATGATGTAAATCTTGAAATTGGCAAGAAACAGATTTCCCTCAAGGTTATGACCTTGAGCAATTCTCGCCAAAAAATCAATGATTGTCTAGGAAATCCTGTGGAAATCGGTATCGCGGTAACTTGGAGAGTTGTCGATACTGCTAAGGCAGTCTTCAACGTTGACAACTACAAAGAATATCTTTCATTGCAATGTGATAGCGCCCTCCGAAATATTGTCCGCATCTATCCTTACGATGTCTCTCCTAATGTGGATACTACAGGTGACGGGCAAGCCGATGAAGGAAGTCTCCGTGGCTCTAGTGAAATTGTAGCTAACCGTATTCGTGAGGAAATTCAAAGTCGTGTTGAGGATGCTGGCTTGGAAATCCTTGAAGCACGTATCACTTACCTAGCTTACGCTCCAGAAATTGCCGCTGTCATGCTTCAACGTCAACAAGCATCAGCCATTATTGATGCCCGTAAGATGATTGTCGATGGCGCTGTGGGTATGGTTGAAATGGCCCTGGAACGTCTCAATGAAGGGGAATTGGTAGAGCTTGATGAAGAACGAAAAGCTGCCATGGTTTCAAATCTCCTAGTCGTTCTCTGTGGCAATCATGATGCACAACCAATTGTCAACACAGGAAGTCTTTACTAAAGATGGTTGAAGCTAAAAAAAAGCAGATCCCCCTTCGACTCTCAACAAAGTTATACGCTGCACTCGCATCATGGGCAGAAGACGACTTTCGTTCAGTCAATGGGCAAATCGAATATCTCCTTACAGAATGTGTCAAGCAACGGAAGAAAGACGGAAAATACGTATCAGAAACCATTGACGAACCATTTGAGATTGATATTTAAGACCTTCTCCTGTCTGCTGTGTCGGACAGGAGAATTTTTTCATCTTTTTTTGTCAAGTAACTTTACTTTACAAAAAAAATGTGTTATCCTAGTATGGTTGATGAAAATCAGTAGATTGAATCGAATATAAATACCTAAAGGAGAAATCAAAATGGCAGTACCTGCACGTCGCACTTCAAAAGCGAAGAAAAACAAACGTCGTACACACTACAAAGTAACAGCTCCATCTGTAAACTTTGACGAAACTACTGGAGATTACTCACGTTCTCACCGTGTATCACTTAAAGGATACTACAAAGGACGTAAAATCGCTAAAGCTGCATCAGCTGAATAATAGAAGGGAGATACCATGCGCGTAAATATTACACTTGAACACAAAGAATCTGGTGAACGCTTGTACCTTACTTCTAAAAACAAACGTAACACTCCAGACCGTCTTCAATTGAAGAAATACTCACCAAAACTTCGCAAACACGTTGTGTTTACAGAAGTTAAGTAAGCATTCAATACGAATCAATACAGAAGAAAAACGCTGATTCAAGCGTTTTTTTCTTTTGTTAATTTCAGTACATTGCAATAAAAATCATTCGAATGACTACATTTTTGACTATATTTTTTTGAAATAAATTAGATGTTCGGATATATAAGAAACAGGAAGAACTAACTTCACAACAAAATTAAATGTAATACATTCTTCAATTTCTAGAAAATTGATTTTGAACTAATGTAGAAATACTGTAGTATAATAGGTTTAAAGAATTAATAGTAATAAATCAATAAAGTAGGATGGACATATCATGAAAAATTATGAAGATGAAGATTTAAAATTAGATTTCGAAAATTATTTTAAAGAAATTATCCCCCAAAAAGACGTAGAGATTTTTTACTTTAAAGATAAGAAAAAATTTTTAGAACAGTTTAGCCCTTGGCATCAAGATAAAGGTGGCAATCTGATTAATAACTTTATAAAACAAGTTGAGACTTCTAATACAACTGAGGACTTCTCTTGGCTGAAGATTTTACCGGATGACTTAAAAAAAGAAATAGAAAAAGAAGGTAGACATTTAAATATGCGCTACCAAATTCCAACTCATTTTCATGGAGATATAGATACCGCTACTATTTTCCACTGTTTGGAAAATCCTAGAGGCTATTTAGGGGATTATCAAGATAATCAAATTGATAAAGGTCTTGAGGAAACAAGCCTAAAAGGATATTATGGAAAAAACCGAGATTTTGATAGCTGATACTGAAAAAAAGAAAACTATTAAAAATATTAAAAAGATCTTAAAAGGATATAAAGAAAAGGAAGTTGATATTAAATCAATTATAGAAAGAAGATATAAATTAAAAAGTATTAAAGACGTTAAAGATATCATTTATAGTAATCAAAGCAATTTAATGAGTGAAATTAAACATATGTTTGAATTAGAATCTAAGTTTGATTTCAAAAACAAGTCTAAAAAAAGTCAAAAAAATCTATTAGAAAATTATTACTATTTAAGAGAGTATTATTCTCAACTCATTCAGATAAATAAGGTATTAGATTTTATAGAACTGGAAGGAAAGCAAAAGGAAATTGAAAAGATCGCTCAACAAATATGTAATTTAGAAATTTATCCTTTTTCATGTGCTCAACCTGATTTAGGTGAAAATGGCATTGGTGAAAAAATTATTCTCAATTCAGACTTATCTAAGTTGGGTGCATTCATTGTACTAAGAAGAATATATAAATATTTAAATAATAAGAAATCACAAAAACCGGTTTTTGTTTTTCGTAAATATGATACAGCATGGGAGAAATTGTTTAGAAAATTATTTAAAGAAGCAAAGGATGAAGATTTTACTAATAAAGTTATGGAAAAACTAGAAAATAATTTCTTTTACTGTCAGTTACGACCAATAGGAGGAGGAATAACCGATGGAAATGTGATATCAGTTCCAAACTATAGAAAATTTATGGATATGAAAGAGTCTGCTTTTGATGAAATTACAAAATTACTACCTCGAATTGATGTAAAAATAATTGAAAAAGATAGCTTATAGCCAAATGGAAAAATCACAAATAAGCAATACGTCTAAAATTAAAAAAGAGCAATATTGCTCTTTTTAATATACGTATAAACTCTCAATCACGGTCTTCTGGAATAAATACATGAATATCAGCTTCATCACTTTGATTCCAATGAATGAATATTCTGCGACCTAATATCTTTTCTTCTATCTTAATTTCTTCAATTTCATAATAAACTTCTTCATTTGCATTAGTACTTTTCTCAAGATAATTTTTCACTTGTTGCTCAAATCTCAACTGTCCAGCATATTCCTTGGAGTTTCGATTTGCTCTAAAATCTTGAGGTGAGACGTTGCTCTTGTTCCCTAGACCAAAAAATTGTTGAACCTCGTATTTATTTTCCTTAAGTTCATCCTCTGTAAGTAGGAATTTATCAAATGAATCGGCAATAAAATGCCCTTTGTCCTTAACACTCTCTTCTGAAGTAGAATCTATTTCAGCATTATTACTTCCAGTAATATTATGATTAATAATATTTAGGCTAGAAACGAAATAGTTAGCGTTTGGTTTTTTTCTAAGTATAACCTTCCACATTATTGGATTGTCGCGAAATATAGGTTCTTTAACAACTTGACAATCCTCTATTATACTATTTGAGAATGTATAATATTTGCCTTTTGTAATCTTCTCCATTTTCCAATCTTTAAATTCATAATTCCAGCTATCAATGTTTAACTTATCACCATATTTGTTATGAATAAATGATTCCAATGTGATTTCTAAATCGTTATTTTCTATTGTCATACGTTATGTACTCCTATTATTGATTTTCTATTTTATTAAATTTTATTAATTAATTTCAATACAGTTTTTACCAATTTTAAAGGCATTTTTATTTATTGTCAAAAATTTTTGAGTCAATGATTTTTTGGTAAAAACCATATTCAATCTCTGTAAAGTGACAGAATACTTCAGCACACTCAATTAGAATAGGATTTAGTTCTTTCCTAGGAGCCAAGCCGACTGAAAATCTAATTCGAAAATCTCCATCAGATTGATCTGTCCAAAAAGCCTGATGAAATGCTATTTCTGATAAATGAACATAGCCAGATGATTTATTGTATATTTTTTCAATCTCAGGATAATACTCTGACATCCTTTTCTTAAGATTGAAATCAGTCATCTTCCTGTTTTGATTATCTCTCATTTTTCTAATAGCTGTACCACTTAAAGTTTCTTTAATAAATGTTCTTCTATCCTCTGATATAAAAGCTGCGAAGACTCTCATAAGGTTATCAAGTTGTGTTCGTACTAAAATTCCTGCACAAGTCAGATTTCTCGTTCTTAATAAGTTCATTATTCCATCAATAAATTGAACTCGTCTGTTAAGTGCAGAAATAAAAAATAAATCATCTTCAGTAAGATTTTCACCAATAATACCAGCAGCTATTGACTTTGATTCCTCACGATATTCTCTTAATTTAATGAAATATGTCTCTATTTCATTAAAATATTCATCGTTTGTCATTACATCTCCTCCTAATCTATCTTTCTAATATGGATTCAATCATTGGTTCAATCCCATTTTCAATCAAGTTATCTATATTACGCTGAGCAGAAAAGCGCCCAACTTCATAGGCTACATAGTGTAAAATCTGAGCAGCCACTTCTTTAACATTGAATGAAAATTGTTCCTTTAGAACTCTATAAGAAAGGGTAGCAAAAGAGTCTGCATCTTCAAATCTCTTCAAATATTGCTCGTAGTTAGAATGAATCGTCTGAATGATGTAAATCGCGTGCGTATCATCTAACTTCATAAAGACCATTAAGCTTTCAATAAAAGCATCACTTTTTTTGATGCATGCTTGACATAACTCTCTTGCTGTGATTTCGTAAATATAATTTTCTATGTCATCATCAAAAATACCGTGATTAATTTTTTCCCATATTGTTTTCTTAAATGTTTCGTCGCTTCTAATGCTCAACCATGCATTTAATGCATTCAACATTTCGGTAGCATCTTGATACCTATAATCAGGTTCTAAATTCGTAGCTTTTTCACTAACAGAACTAAGTGAATGAGAAAAAATATTAGGATTCTTAGTCATAACAAAATTAATAATACGTCCCAGTGAATACACATCGCTTCGTTTATCAGCATCTTTTAAAAGTGTTAATTGCTCTGGCGCGCAATAAAAGAGTTGACCAAAGGAAGTTGTGTCCATTGTTTGATGAGATGTCAGAGTATTTAGGTTTTTTCCTAATCCAAAATCAGCAATCTTAATTATCCCATTCACGAAGAAAACATTGGTTGGACTTAAGTCTCTATGCAGAACATCTCTTTGGTGGACAAGAGACATAGTATAAAGTATTTGACGCAATATATTGAGCTTAGAGTCCTCTGTCAGCTCACTTGCTTCAATATAATTTCCCAATGTATCATCGGCTTTTTCCATTATGTATGAACAATTACTACTATCGAAATCAAATACTCGAATAATGCTCTCAATATCCGAACAAGACTTAGTTATTTCATACTCTCTTTTTAACCTACTTCTCAACGATTGTCGTCTCACAGATTCCTCATTTAGTTTTTTTACCACTAATCCTGTAGATTTTTGGAAATAAATATCAGCAAAGCCACCCTTTCCAATCTCAACTAAATCTAAATCAATTTCTACTAAATAAAATTCATTTCCTTTTCTTGAGAGTTTTAAAGAATAAACAGAACAAATTTTATCTAATTCATTTATTATTTTCTGCTGATGCTCTATAGCATCCACTTCACTTATCTGACGCTCTATTAAAAGATATTGTTTGCTGAGTATAAGGTTGAAAAATGAATTGATAATGCCTCTAGATGAAAAGTCCAACAGCTTGTCATTCACATATATCCATCTTGTAGGAAAACCCTGACCATAACTATCTTGAGTATGGAAATGGGTATTGAAAAAAGAAACTAGCTGAGGTCCTGATTTATAAGTAAACATCCCCATCTCATCTCCACAGAATATCTTTGCTAGTCTTTTGTAAAAATCTAGATTGATCAATAACTCGTCCTCCTTATAGATGGTAATTCTTTAATTTAATAAATGTAGGCAGTGACATACAATCTACTTTCTCAATTAAACAGAGGGTGTCGTCAAGAATAAAAAAAATATAAAATCTATCTTGAAATATAGTTACAAAATAAGTCTCAAATTCCTTTGCTTTTAAACTTCTGTATTCAAATAGTGAGTAAAAATCATAATTTAACGCGCTTACAATAATATCATCCGAGTTATCTGTCTCGAGTATATCAATCAGCTCAAACGAATATGGAAAAAATAATAAAAGGTTTTTCTGTTTTTCCAGCATTTTCAACACTTTTATGATATCTCTTTCAATACCATACTTTCTAATATTTAAAAAGTTTTCCCCTAATCGAGTGAGCTCTGATATATCTCTTGTTCGGAATGCAACATGAATCTGAGTAGCTTTTACTTCACCGAATTTCTTTTTACTTTCACGAATACCAATTATAGCATCGCCATAATTGCTAATGCCCGGAGAAAACAAATGACTAGCTTGTAATCTAGTGCTAGATGATAATAATTTAAAGTCTATTTCATAACTTTTCGAGATTGCATCACATTGACCATTATTTTCATTTAACGGTTTAGAGAAAGGAGATTGCCCTTTATCTTTAAAATGAGATGACTTATTAAGTAGCTCTAGTAAATAGTTCTCATAATTACAATCGGGCTCTCCATCAACAAAATTTTTAATAATAGTAGCTGGTGGTAGCAGTTTAAATTTTATTCGTGGATCAATATTAGGGTTTAAATTCTCTTCCATAGTAATTCCTCCATATCATTATACCATCAATGTGTAAAGGAGTTGGTTTGTTGAAGTAATAACTAATTGTTAAATTAATTTAGGTGTATGATTACAAATGTGTCTCTTAACTAGTCGAATTAATTATTTATAGCTCATACAATGTTATTAGATTCTTCTGTTTATCAATATTTTGACAAAATATAAGATTTCTATAATTTATTTTCAAGTTTATAATAGCATTTTTTCCGAACTAGGTATAATATAGTATATATGAATTATTATCGATTAAAGGAGTAAGTAAAATGGGAGAGAAATTTAAAGAATTCTATTTCACTGGCGATCAAAGACTTCATAATTTAGATGAATTAGAAAAGGAATATGAACGAAAAAGTGGAGATATATCGAGTTACCGAGGTAGGATATTTTGTCCAGAATGTAGGATTGCTGAGCTAGCATTTACTCATAAAACATCAAGAAAAAGAGCTTTTTTGTCTACACTACCGTCGTCAAATCATATGGCGGATTGCTCGCTCCAACATGAACCTGTATCCAGGAGGGAAATCAAGGATTATGTTAGTAATTTAGGTGAGGAGGAGATGCAAGATAGACTTGAAGCAATGTTAAATCGAATGTTGCCAAGAGAACGAGAAGAAAATCAAATTCCTGCTAATGATGAAGGCGATAATCCTTTTACAATATTAGTCGGAAGAGAAGGTCAACCTAATACTAGAAAATGTATCCCCAGAAAATCTTTGAAGAGCTGGTTTGATAAGGACGAAGAAAATAACGTCTTTCTATTTTATGGGAGCGTCCATTTAGAAGTTAAAGAATTTAAAACTAAATTGGGGGAGACTCAATACAGATTGATTGTGAAGACCAAACAAGATGACGAGTGGAAAATAAAGACAACTATATATAGAGGGAAAAACAAGGATAAAATAGACCAACATCAAAATTATGATCTTGCTATTATTGGGCAAATCGAATTCTATAACAACCATCCACAAATTAAAACTGTATCTAGTTCTTCAATTATGTTTAGAAGAAGTCAAGGATAAAACCAAAAAATTATGGGAAGGGGTTTTTCTTTTGTTAATTTCAGTATATTGCAATAAAAATCATTCGAATGACTATATTTTTGACTACATTTTTCAATTGAATTTTGATTACAAATATTCGCGTGATTTTCGCGTGAATATTTTAAAATATATCTTAGAAACACGATAAAATCAAAGATTTTAATTATCTATCAAATTTACTTTTTCGCGTGACAATCGTTTAAAAAAACAAATTTAAACAAGATTATATTTTAGGAAGGAAAAATAATTCTCGGAACATTTGCGGAAACCAAAGCGCAGGCTCAAGTGAACCTGCGTTTTTTCATTCTTCCCCCACTCCCTAAATCTCTTTCAATTTTTCGAGATAGGCGGTTAATTCTGCTTGGGCTTCTGGTGTTGTGCCTACTAGTTGGCTGCGCATGTGTGCGAGTCTGGCTTCTACCTCTCCAATCTCTTTATCAATCTCTGCGAGCTGGTCGGCGAGGTCGGCGAGGGGAACAACCGGTTCTTCTTCAAAGGTATCGACATAGCGTGGAATGTTGAGGTTATAGTCATTTTCGACAATCTCTTCAAAGCTGGCTAGATGGGCAAACTTCTCGACATTCTCGCGTTTTTGATAGGTCTCCAAAATCTTGGCAATATGGTCTTCGGTCATATTGTTTTGATTTTTCCCTTTTTCAAACTCTTTTGAGGCATCGATAAAGAAGACATCCTTATTGGTACGATTCTTTTTAAGGATAATAATAGTTGTCGGGATAGAGGTGTTGTAGAAGATATTTGCTGGCAAGCCGATAACTGTATCAATAGCTCCTTCTTCTAGCAAATGCTGGCGAATCTTCTGCTCGGCTGCTCCTCGAAAGAGAACTCCGTGAGGAAGGACAATAGCCATGACTCCATTATGCTTGAGGTGGTAAAAACCGTGAAGGAGGAAGGCAAAATCTGCTTTAGACTTAGGTGCAAGAACTCCATAACTTGAAAAGCGAGGATCTTGCAAGAATCCACTATCTGCTGACCACTTCAATGAATAGGGTGGGTTCATCAAAACCCCATCAAAGTCTGTCGGCTCGGTAGTCGGCCAATCTTCGTCTAGGGTATCGTGGTTGCTGAGGTGATAGTTCTCAATCGCAACTCCATGAAGCATCATATTCATGCGAGCAAGGTTAAAGGTCGAAGTAATTAACTCTTGACCGTAGTAAGAAATCGTCGAAGCTTGCTTACTATAGCGCTTAGCATTGAGCAAGAGGGAACCAGAACCCATGGTCGGGTCGTAAACCGACATGCCCTTTTGATGCTCGCGCCCTGCAAAGACAATCTGAGTCATGAGGTGAGAGACTGCTTGAGGTGTATAGAACTCTCCAGCCTTTTTCCCAGAATCGCTGGCAAACTGGCCAATCAAGTACTCATAAGCATCACCCAAGATATCACCAGCATGACCAGACACATTGAGGTCGTTGAGTTGCTTCATAACCTCAGAGATGGTCTTGTTTTGCTTTTGTGGGGTGTTGCCTAGCTTTTTGGCATAAAGGTCGATATCTTCGAAAAGATTTTCAAATTTCTCATTGGCTTGCTCGATATCACGGAAACTTTGGGCTAGAGACTCTAGCTGGAAGGTTCCTTCATGGATCGACTGAACCAGCTTGGTAAAGGTCAGAGAAGGCTCAATCACATAGCCCAGATCGTCATTTAAGACCTCAATGAGGTCTTCACGGACATCTGCATCCGCAAAGTTTTCCTCGTAGAGAAGCTGCGCTTGCTGGAAGGACTCAAAAGTCTCGTCCAAGTTATCACAGACGGCTTGGAGGATGTTGTCGGATAGGTACTTGTAGAAAATCAAGCCCAAGAGGTAGGACTTGTATTCATTGGCTTCCATCTGGCCACGCAGGATATCTGCCGCATTCCAGAGGGATTGGTAAAGTTCTCTTGATAAATCTGTTTGTGACATAGGGTCTCCTATCAATTTCTACTTTCATTCGTTTAGTGTAGCTTTTTGCGGTCTTTGTATCTTAGATAATCGAACACGACCTAAAAGCTGGGTAAAAAAGATAAACTGTCTGGTCCTCATCGAAGACTGCGCCAGTTTCCTATTTTTACTGGGCTTTTTGAGGTCTTGGTATCTTAGATAAACATTTTTCTAAGTAGGGTTTGTTTGCTCTCTTTGAGCTGGTTGACTTTTTCCTCTTGTTTGGCAATGGCCTTGTCTAGGTCTTGGAAGAAAGAGCCGATGGCTTCTTGTTCAGGGAGGGAGGGGAAAATCAATTCAATATCAGATAACTGATTAAAAGACAAAGTATCTCTAACTCCACCCTCAGAGTATATTGCTCTCTGACTATCAAATAAAGACGTTTTAAACCAGTACCACAAATATGAATCATCTATATTTTCAACAGTGGAAAAAGAAATGTATAACGGTGATACAACCGATAAAGTATCTCCCTCTTTCTTGTATGCTATAGACCCAACATTAATTCGTGAAGGATTATAGGCAAATTGCTTTTCAGATATCACATAATAATTTGATAAATCTGCACTTGCAACAGAGTAATCTTCAAACTGCTCTGTTTGTTTTACAAATCCTAATTTATTAGAAACACTTTCAACATTATTTATAGCTAAATCTCTGTTCTTTTTATTATTTTTCTTCAACACTTCCCCCAACTTCACTTCCTTCCACTCATCTTCAAATCCTGCGAAGCGAAGGGCTGGTTTGGTTTGTCCTTTGGCTGGGAAGAGGAGCTTGAGGTAGGTTTTCTTCTGCTCTTTGAGTACCTCTAACTTACGCTGTTGAAGGCTAATGAGCTGGTCAATATCTTGGAAGAAAGAACCGATGGCGGTTTGCTCGGGGAGGGAGGAGAGGGATATGCCCAACTCCTTTACGATACTACCAGAAAGATTCCCCTGACCTCCTTGAAGATATTTATCAGTTATATTCTTTTTTTGAAGTCTTAACCACTGCACTATAAATTCAGATGTATAATTAGTTTTAGGAATTATACTTAAAATTGCTTGATTTATGGCACCATTAATTTTAGAAATACCTACTTCTCCACTAGTGGCTCCATATAAAGCATAAAGAATATCCCCTTTTTTAACTAGTTTAGCAGAAGAATTATCTAAGCCATCCTTAGTTAAAAATAATTCTGTTTTGTCCGAATTAATTTCAGCTGATCTAATAAAAGGTATTTCTCCACCGTAGTATTTCTTATTGCCTGCAGCGGGCGTTCCACCAGAGAACGAGGTAGAAATTTCTCCCAACTTCTTCTCTTCCCAAGATTCGGTATAGCCTGCAAAGCGATAACTTGGTTTCTTTGTCATTTTACTCCCTTTCTTTAATCAAATTCATAGAATCTACATTTACTTTTAATTCTAGTTGTGCATTCCCTGGATGGATGAAATGAAACTCTTTCTCACATTCTGGCAAAATAGGTCTTGTAAAAGTTGAATTTTGAATTTCTATTTCTTCTAAATTTGGGAAACCCGATAAATCAATAGATTTTTTCTCAGTAGTTATGCTACTATCCCAAATACGAATAGCACTACATATACTTTCTTTCAGAGTATCGAATAAGTCATCTATAAAAATTGAACAATCTTTTATCCTCAATTCTGAGCAATTTCTTAGTAACACTTTAAAAGAATCTGAAAAAATCAAAGTGGGAAATCCTACACACTCTCTTACACTTTCAAACTCAATTGGTATTTCTTTACCCTTATCAATTTCCCCAAATTCGATAAACTTTAATATCCATTCTAGCCCTTCACAGTCAGCGTCACTTTTTAGTTGAATCGATCGAATATCTGAAGGTTCCAAGGAGGAAGCTGTTATCCAAATCTTTTCAAATTCCTTATTTTGAGGAATATTCAGATTAAAAAGCTTTTGAAAAAGAAGTAATTCTTCTTCGCCTTTTTCTTCTTCTGAAAGATTTTCTCCAGACAGATTGAACTCCAAAGCTTGTTCCTTATCTACTAATACATCCACAAAAGGAATCAATTGAACTTTTTCGACTACATCACGCTTAAAATTTTGGAGAAGAGTTTGCATCTTATCGCTATAATCCCGCTTATAGTAAAATAGATAAATCTTTCTCGCTTTTTTTATCCATTTACTTAAAAAGTTCAAATCTGTCCCAGCTATCGAATGTCCTAAGATATAAAGATCCATTTCATCATCTAGTTCGATATCTCTTGGCATCTCATCTCGTTCTTTTAATAATAGATGATCCTTTTTAATTCTCACTAACTTATCATTATCCGTCGAGTTAGGTAAAACTATCTCAGAAATTCTATCGTGTTCTAGAAAACCTCCACCAAAAATAATGTTGCGATTCTCTAGGCTACCATGAACTTGATAAACTTTATCTGCTAAATCCTTCAGTTCAATATCTGTTAAAGTATTTGTGTAATTAAAATTGAAAACCTTAGCATCTCTAAAAATCGAACGGTATACAGGATTTACTTCGCCTCCTATTCGTTGTTTCCATCGACGATATTCTCGACTAAGATAGGTATAAAATTGAAGTTCTAACCTTTCCAATGCTTGATTATATGTGTCAACCGTCTGACAAGCTAGTTTTTTGTCCTCAATTGAATTAGCATTAAAGATAAGATTCTCAAATAGTCCTTCGAAATCAGACCAATTATCATTAATATCTTTTTGGAATAGCGGATTAAACTTATAAAAGTCTGACGGTTCTTTCAATTTATAATTCTCACCTATATCATACAAAAAAGACTGATAGGAAGACTTTATTCCAATATTCATATCGAATCCATTTCCAACAACTATATATTTGTCAATCACTATATCCCCTCCTTTCTATTACTCCATTTTCTTATTTCTACACTTTAGATTTTCTCTTTTTGATTTCTATTCTTCAATTTTGGCAGTTTTTACACTTTAGGATGTCCATCTGTCATTTCTATTGTTCAATTTTTATCATTTTTGCACTTTAGAACAACAGCTATGCTATCCTATTCTTCCATTTTACCTATTTTGAAACAATAGAAGGTCTGATTTGACAAGATAAAGTTAAACATCTAGCAAATAAGAAAAGTCAAATCGGTAGTTTATCTCCCCCTTAGCGGTAAGATATCCTCTGAAATCATGCGCATATAGTCCTCTTTGAGGGCTTTTTTGTATTTGAGTTTTGGTAGTGCCTTGTCTCCGTGGGCTTCCTTATAGGCCAGGTAGTCCTGAGATTCTGTAATGGCTTTTTCGCCATTTTGCTTGTCTCGTCCGATACGATAGTTGTCCACTACGAACTGGAGTTCGTCCTCTCCTATCTGCCAATAATCTGCCGTTTCACGAATCTTTTGCTGGGTAGTTAGCTCAATCATCTCATCCAACTTATGGGTTACAGACTGACCCTGATAGCTCTTGGCATCAGCTTGAACATCCTGCCAGAGTTTGGAGATGAGGCTGGATAACTTGGGATTGGTTTTGTTCAAATCCTCGATATAGTTATCTACTAGACTCTTTTCCTTTTTACCGATGAGGTTTTCCCGATTTTCAATCAGGGCTTGGATGAGAGAGAGGATATAGTGATAATTTATCTCGTCGGTGCGGATGGATTCAAGCTCGTACTCTATATCTAGGAGAAGGCCTTCATCTTCTTGGTCTTCTTTTCTGCGTCTGCGGAGCTCTTCGATGACATTTTGATATTGGCCGGCAAAATTCTCGATGTCTTCTAGGCTGAGTCCAATCTCTCTGAGAATGACTTTCTCATCATAGTCCGAATAGACTTGTATAGAAGATAGGAGCTTGTCAAATTCTTGGAAAGCCTTGGCAAAGCGTTTTAATTCTGCATCTGTAGCCGTATCCAAATCTGGCACCTGCTCTGGACTTGGAGCGATGGCTAATAGTTGATGAACCTTGTCCATAAACTTGGCCTTCTCCTCCTGCCACTCTGGGGCTAAGACACTGGTTTCGCCACCATTTGAGTAGAGGCTCAGAGCTTCATCCACCTTTTCTTTAAAGCGGTCAGGTGTTTGGAAGGTAACGATTTGGCCGAATTTCTTGCCTTCATCAAAGAGGCGATTGGTTCGTGAAAAGGCCTGAATGATATGCTGGGGTTTCATGGGCTGACGATCCATGAACAGGGTCGATAGGCAAGGGGCATCAAAGCCCGTCAACAAGCGGTCCACCACGATAACCAGGTCCAACTGTTCCTCACGGAAGGCAAAGCGTTCTTTCTTACGGGCCAGACGGTCGTTGAGGTCACTGTTGTAGGAAGCAATGGTGGCTAGGCTAAAGCGAGTGCCAAACATGGCATTGTAGTCTTCTAGGCTCTCCTCCATGTAGGCTTGGTTGACATAGGAGTCTGCTTCATTCTCTGTCACAGAGTAAGTAATGGCAACCTTAGGGAAGTCTGGCAAGACCTTTTTAACATTTTCCGATATGCTTAGAGACTTTTCTCCATTTTTGACTTGCTTGATCAGGTTATAATAGGCCTGCGCACGGGCAATACTTTTGACGGTCAAAATGGCTTCATAGGTTTTTCCTACCCCATTTTGGAAACCGAGTTTGCGTCTTGAGCGATTGAGAATAGCATCTAAAACGGCAAGCATATGGCCTTCGTCATCATAGCGCTCCTCGTCAATCTCATCTTCTGCCCAACCAGGCATGGTCGTCTGATACTCTACATTAAAGCCAAGAACCGCCTTATCATGGATGGCTTCTTTGACGGTATATTGGTGGAGACAGTCACCGTACTGCTCTTCGGTCGTCTGAGCAAGGTCTCCTTTTTGTTCACGCTTATTTTCTGTAAAGATAGGAGTCCCTGTAAAACCATACCAGAGAGAATTTGTAAAGAAGTGCTCTAGGTGGCGCTGGCGTTCAGGGGTCACTGCACGATGGCATTCATCGACGACAAAGGCTAGTTTAAGTTGCTTGATACGATTGTAGACCTTTTGGTGACGTCCTTCATCAAACTGCCGAATCATGGCATTGATTTTCTGGATAGTTGTCACAACGACACGACGGTCATCAGAAGCCAGATTTTTAACCAATTCCTGTGTATCATCGGTCTCGTCGATATCAATCATATCGTTCTCTGCGTAAGACTGAAAAGAACTGGTCGTCTGCTGGTCGAGGTCTGTCCTATCAATCACAAAGATTGTCTTTTCGATAGATGGAATCTGGAGCAGATTGCGCGAAACCTTATAGGAGGTCAGGGTCTTTCCTGAACCAGTCGTATGCCAAATATAGCCCGACTGGCGCTTGCGACTGGCTTCACGGATAGCCTCAATGGCATGTACCTGATAGGGGCGCAATAAAATCAATGCCTTCTTGTCATCATCGATGACAGAATACTGCATGACCATCTCGTGGGCTCTCGGTATCGACAAGACAGACTCTGCAAAGTCAAATAGCTGGGGTTGAGGTCTATTTTCACTATCCACCCACTTGGTCAAGAAGCGTTCATTTAGCTTGTTAGCTTTGGCAGCTGCAATGTAGCGAGTGTCTGTGACATTAGAGACGACAAACATCTGAAGACTTGAAAAAATGCCTCTGAATTGTCCTTCTTGGTCGTATTTCTTAATCTGACGGAAGGCATCCGTATAAGGATGAGAACGGCTTTTTAGTTCGATTTGAATCATGGGCAGACCATTGATTAGCAAAGTCACATCCCCACGACGCTGGCGAATCCCTTCTCCGCCTGTGATAACTTGGTTGACAACCTCATAGCTGGATTTGCCACCAGCGACATTGTTTCTCCACAAGACTTCCAAGCGAATAGTGCCTAGACTGGCATCTTCACGTTGAACCTGTACCTTGGCAATGCCATTTTCCCCTGCTATCCACTTGGCTGCTTCATAGAAGTTAACAAAATTGAGCTGGTTTTTGATTTGATTTTTCTCTGAATTTGTAAGGGGATGGTCTTGCAAAATGCGGACATTATTAGCTTCCAGCTTGGCAAAAAAGTTTCCCCAGAGGAGGTCTTCAGTATTTAACTCAGGTCGATACACCCATTGACTTTCTCCCTTTGTCAGCTGGTTTATCAAATCTCGCTCGATAGCCAACTCCTGTTTGGTTTTGGGGTTACCTGCTACAGGGATAGCAGTCTCGTCTTTAGGAGAGAGTCTCTGGCTGATATGGAAATCCTGCAAGGCTGCTTGATTGAGATGTTGCAATTTTTTGAGAAGATCTTGCTCCGTACCTTTTATCGCTTGATAGGCTGCCGTCAGATCTTTATCTGCATCTAGGTAGTGATGCGGGTTCTTCTTTATTTGGATATAGCCCTGTACCAAATCTTCTAAACGTCTCAGCTGAATAGTAAGCTGGTTCTGGAGTTCCTGAGAATTGCCTCCAGATGCTTCTTTCTGGTTGATAGCTTCTAGGTATTCTACGATGGCGGCATAACTAGGCTGTAACTCAGGTGCTGAAACGATGAGCTCTTGTTCTAATTCTTTTGATAAAGTGTACATCATGTCCATACCCCATTTCTATAACGCAAAAAGCCTACCAAAAACATTGGTAGGTTTTGAAAATGGGTATGAAAACGCGAGTTTATATATATATATGCAAGCTAGTTATTTGCTTAAATCTGAAAACCATAGGGACTCTTCCTTTTCATTCATCCAAGGTGTTGATAGGATTGAAAAACAACACCTTTACTTCCTTCCATTGTATCATAAAAAACTAGTAGTGAAAAGGTTTTCTAGGGTATTCTCTCTGAATCTAGTAATAATTCCCTGACCTTCAAACTTCTACTAAAACAAGCAAAATCCCCTGCAAATCTACATTACAGGGGACTTGTGTGTTATTCTTGTACTTCTTTCTGAGCAGCCTTTCCTTGGTCTAGAAGGGCTTGGACAATTTTCTCATCGCGTAGTTTGACAGAATCGTTGATCATTTCTGCGGACTTGACGATGGTTGTTTCTAGTTGAGCACGTTTCTGGCGTCCCAATTCAATGGCAGCGACGATACCTTGGTTTTGAGCGACCAGGCTTTCAGCTAGTTTGGTAACCGATTCGACAGCGACTGTCGGGCTTTGTGCAATTCGTTCCATCTGCGGAATCACTTCCTTGCTGGTCTCAGCTAGCATCTGAAGGGCAGCATTGTTGGCATTAACAATAGCATCTGCCACAACACCTGATTTCATTGATTGTTGCAAAATACCAAGTTGGGCAATCGAAAGTTTCATTGTTGGAATGGTATTGCGACGAAGCATGCCCAATTTTTGGCGCATATCAGATGACACCTTCACAAGATTGCGCATCTGAGGTGTTGTTGCCCAAGCAACATAAAGACGGCTGACATACTCGGTGTGTTGTTGTTCGAGGGTATTGACCACTTCTGCCATGCGGGCCAATTCTTGTGACTTGGTTTGGTATTCTACCGTACTTGTATCGAGTTGGTCAGTTTGAGCTTTCAGTTCTGCAGCGCGCTTGCCAGCTTCTGTCTGGCTGGCTTCGATAAAGGAAATCACTCCCACTAGATTTTCAATAGACTTGGTATTGTCCTCTATCAACATCTCAGCAGAGACGATATTTCGAGCTAGGACATCTTCTTGCTTGACCACTGCGGCAGCCATGCCATCGAGCTTTTGCTCCACTGTTTTTGAGTCAAAGTAAAATTCTTGTAGCGTATTTTTACTCTTGTTAAACAAGCGTTGCAAAAAGTTTGGCTTTTCTTCTAACTCAGCAATTTCAGCGTTCTTGTATTTGACTACAAAACCTTGCAACTCACGGTTGGTATTCTTGAGTAGATCATCTACTTGGGGAATCTGCAGTTTCTTTTGTTCTGACAAGATACGATTGACCGTATTATTCACACCTTCTACAGCAGATTGTCCAAAATCCAAAAGGGCATTTTGATTGGTGACAAACTGGTCTACTAACTGGGGCACGCGCGCCTTGATTCCTTCTTGCTGCTCAGGGCTCAACTTTTCCAGGAAGGTCAAGGTCTTGTCTGAGCCCGTATTTGTCTCAATGATTTGAGTTGTCTTATCCACCTTAGCTACTGTATTATTGGCAATCTGGTCAATATCAAAATTAAATTCTGTCATGGTTACTCCTTTATTTCTAACCTATTCTTTACGATCTTTTTCTAGGATACGCAGACTGATATCAAAATCACGCATATCTGTTTCATTGAGTTCTCTCAGGACTTGGTCCAGCTCAAGGTCAAATTGTTCGATGGCTGCTTTAGCTTGCTCTAAGCGTTCTTCTGCCCGATTATAGTTTTTAGGATTGGCCTTAATCTTTAAATAGCCTTCTAAAATCGTTTTGAATTTCTCCATCTTCAAACTATGAATGGCCGTCAATTCTTCCTTATCCCCCTCAGCCGAGGTAGCAATCTTGTCTAAAATGGCCTGATGATCAATGGCAATATTAGCCAAGGTCTGGGACAATTCTGGAGCTAATTCCTCTGGCTCCGCATTTTCAAGATTTACCTGATTTTCTCTATCCAAACGTTCTAACTGAACGTCGATATTTGCCCGTACTGTACGAACCTTTTTATCAATACGGTTGTAGATATCAGCATCGATATAGGACTTGAGACGATCTGCCTCCTGATGTATCTCCCGCAGTTCGATCAATACTTGATTGGCCAGACTCTTATAGGACTCTGAGCCTTTTTCTACTAAAGTTTCCTCTAGTTGCTGAATATCTTTGTCTGCCTGACGAATCCGAGCTTTTAAAAGCTCAATTCGATCATCTAGAGAGGCATCCTGCAAAAGAGGATAGCGCCAACGTTTATAGAGGCGATAACCACCATAGCCTAGCAGGACACAAGCCGCAAGTGGAAGAGCATATTGGACCAAGAGTCCCAATAAGAACAAGAAGCCCCAAAAATAGAGACAGCCTTTCCAAAAACCATTACCCGATTTCATAAACATTCCTTATTTTCAATTTATAAATCTATTTTAGCACAAAAGAGAAAAATGAGGGCGGAAATCCCCTAGAAAAGAGTTGATTTCTTTGCTGTAGAATGGAGGCTAGTAGCGTATGTTCTAATTTCAGTGGAACGGATTCAAACCACAAACACACTCTGGGGAAATATAGAAACAAAAGCTTGAAATATTAGGTGTTATATGTTAGAATGAACTTACAATGTGAGTAAAGTTACAGCATATGTAACTAAAAAAGCCCCATCGTGCCACCGATAGGGTTTTTTGCTACCCTCTAAAAGGGTTAACCATTACTTTTTACGTTTCTTAAGCTATAACTTGAAAAGCTCAGATAACACGTTAATCAGTAACGGAGCTAGAAACACTGTGAGTAAAGTTTCTAACATATGTAACACCTCCCTTCCTTAAAGTGAGGGGGCCAAAATATTATATCACACCAGATTTATATCATCAACATCACATAATTCTTGGAATAGATAGACTTAGATACACAACTAACCTTACTAGCAAATATCTAAGTAAACCCAGAAATCAACATTTTAAGACAAAGCAAAAAGCCCACTGTTGTAGGCTTTCTGTAAGATATTTCTTAAAATTAAAGCATTTTGTTGTAGAATTCAACGACAAGTGCTTCGTTGATTTCTGGGTTGATTTCGTCGCGTTCTGGCAAGCGAGTCAATGAACCTTCTAATTTTTCAGCGTCGAATGATACGAATGCTGGACGTCCAAGAGTAGCTTCTACTGCTTCAAGGATAGCTGGAACTTTCAATGATTTTTCACGAACTGAGATCACTTGACCTGGAGTTACGCGGTATGATGGGATATCAACGCGTTTTCCGTCAACAAGGATGTGACCGTGGTTTACGAATTGACGTGCTTGACGACGAGTAGTCGCAAGACCAAGACGGTAAACAACGTTATCCAAACGACGTTCCAAAAGAAGCATGAAGTTGAAACCTAGGATTCCGCCTTTGATTTTTGTAGCTTGTACGAACAAGTTACGGAATTGTTTTTCACCTACACCGTAAGTGAAACGAAGTTTTTGTTTTTCAGCCAATTGCAAACCGTATTCTGACAATTTAGAACGGTTGTTTGGTCCGTGTTGTCCTGGTACGTAGTTACGACGTGCCAATTCTTTACCTGTACCTGTAAGTGAAAGGCCAAGGCGACGAGCTTGTTTCCAAGATGGTCCTGTATAACGTGACATGTGAATGTCCTCCTGATATAAATAATATTTCGGTGGAAATAGTCACTTAGAAAGCCCTGATTCGTGCAGATGCCCTTCGCCTAAACAGCCAAGGTTACTTATCATAAGACACCTGTTGACGAGCTTCATGCTTTCCTGCTGATATTTCACACAAAATCCATTCTACCATGAATGGCTGGATTTGTAAAGGGGTTTTAAGCTTTATTTTCACTGCCAGAGAGATTGAGAACGAGAGTAAAGGTGCTTCCGAGGCCGTACTGGCTGCTGACCGTGATTTCTCCCCCCAATTGATGGGCCAATTCACGCGCAATCGCAAGCCCTAAGCCATGACCACCTGTTTTCATGTTACGCGAAGTTTCTACACGATAAAGGCGTTTGAAAATATTCTCCAAGTCCTCTGGTGCAATGCCCTGTCCCTCATCGGTCACACTGATTGAAAGCCGGTTCTTCTCCAGCTTAGCCACCACTTCCAGCTTGGTTCCTGGAGCCGAGTATTTAAATGCGTTATTGACCAGATTCACCAAGATGCGAGAAAGCTTGGCATAATCTCCTTCAATCCGGGCAGATTCTGGGATTACCTGCAAGTGGACATCTCGCTCCTCCTGCTCAATCAAGAACTGAAATTCACTCATACACTCAATCAAAAGCTGATCCAGAAAAATGCTGTCTTTGCTAGTCGTCTCCGCCTGATTTCTAGCTGTGTTTAGGGTCAAAAAATTCAACTCTTCAACCAGTTTATTGAGTCTTTCCGTCTGACGCCCAATGGTTGCTAGATAATGCTCCTGTTCTCCTTCCTTGATAACCCCATCCAAAATCCCTTCTACCGTCGCTTGAATCGAAGTAATGGGAGTCTTGATATCATGCGATAACTGGGCAATCATTAAGCCCTTTTCTCGTTCGCTTTCTTCCAAGGAATCAAAGGTCGCCTGCAAATCATGGGACATTTCATTGAAGGCTTGCCCTAACTGCTGAAATTCTGCAGGCCCTTGAACCTCCAGATTTGCAGGGAAGTCCTTGTCCGCTACTCGCTTGGCATGTTCCTTAAGTTTGGCCAATGATGTAAAGACTGGCGACAGGAGAAAGAGACTAATCCCAGCACCGACAAAACTTGCGATTAAAGTCATGCCAATCAAGAAATAAATTTCTCTTTGCTCAATTAACATGCGCTGGATAGCCCAAAAAACCACGATAATCGTTAGGAGTGTTGAAATGATATACCCCACTAAAATATAACTTTTTAATTTCATTAACTACCTCGTGCTTTCTCAATTTTGTAGCCCAAGCCCCAGACGGTTTTGATAGTAGGCGTTTCTGCACTGGCATGTTTAGCCAACTCCTGTCGAAGAGCATGGATATGAACATTCAAGGTATTGGTATCATCCACATAGTCTTCTTGCCAGACCTTTTCATAGAGATCTGTCTTAGAGAAAACCCGCTCTGGATTGCTGGCTAAAAGCCATAGAAGTTCGAAGGATTTGACTGTCAAATCAAGCGCCACATCTCCAACTTGAACCTCATGGCTATCGTGATTCATCCGTAAATCCCCAAGGCTGACGACTTCTGTCTCACCTCCACGATGAAGGCGACGCAAGATATTGTGGACACGCAAAACCAGCTCACGAGGGCTAAAGGGCTTGGCAATAAAGTCATCTGCCCCCAAGCTCAGACTATAAATCTTGTCCTGCTCGCTTGTCTTAGCCGTAATAAAGAGAAAAGGCTGATCCGGAGATTGATACTGAACTTCGCTAATCAAATCATAACCATCCATCCGAGGCATCATGATATCTGTAATAATCAAATCAATCGCTTTTCGCTTGAAGATTTCCAAGGCCTCTACTCCATCATGAGCCACCAAAACCTGATATCCCGCCTGAACCAGATAGCGTTGATGAATATCTGTGATTTCTACCTCGTCGTCAACGAGTAAAATTGTCTTTCCCATCTGTCTCTCCTTTGAAAAAAACAGTGCTATACCACAATAGTATAACACTATTTTAATCGCTTTACGAACATTCTAATCGCTATCTGAATTTTTCAAATCCTAGATAGAAAGTCTGTAGCTAGACTAGTCATTTTCCTCTTTTTTAGCTTTCAAACCAAGACCACCTAACAGTCCAGCCAAGGCGAGTCCAAAGAATCCAAGAGTAGCCATTGAGGTTTGGGCTTCACCAGTATATGGAAGCATGTCTTTTTGGTCTTTCATTTGATCAGCCATCATTGGACTTGACACCTTGTTATTAGCTGCCATCTTGCCTTCATCAGACATTTTGCTTGGGGTTGCTGGAGCTTGGTCTTGCTTCATGCTTGGTGTTGTCATAGGCTGGCTAGCATTCATGGTTTTGTCCTGCTCTTTGTTAGGCATCATCTTATCCTGACTAGCAGCTGACATTTGAGATTTCATCTTAGACGCATCTTGATGACTATTCATCATTGGAGCCGGCATAGTTGAACCATTAGAAGATGGGACGAAGCCTGATTGCATCGGAGTAAGAGACTGATGTCCATTCAAGTTTACTGTCAAATCCTTAGTCGCTACAAGGTTGCTCAAGTCTGCTTTGCCATCTTTTGCACCGTACACTTTGATAGTAGCTTTATAGCTTTGTGTACCGTTTTGTTTCAACAAGTCTAACAAATCTTTGTCAGATTTGCCTTGAGTACCGGCCAAATCTACTTCGTAGAAGTAAAGGCCTTTGCCCAATTTTTCTACTGGTGGAAGAGCAGGATTTTTAGCAGAACCGTTATCTGACCATGGAGCCTTGTCAGAAGCTTTCAAAATCAAACGAGTTAACATACCGTCTCCGGCGAAGAATTCGTATGGGATGACTTGGTTGACACCTGCTGTGAATGGGCCTGGGAAGTTAGCTTTGTCCAAGTAAGAAGCTGGGACGTCTACTGTGTCTTTGGTATTGTCGGCTACGCCTTTTTGTACTTCGGCTGGAGTGGTTAAGCCGTTCAAGTTGACATCCAAATCCTTAGTCACTACGAGATTTGTCAAATCGGCCTTGCCGTCTTTTGCACCGTACACTTTGATAGTAGCTTTATAGCTTTGAGTGCCGTTTTGTTTCAAGAGGTCAAGAAGCTCTTTATCAGATTTTCCTTGAGTGCCAGCCAAATCCACTTCATAGAAGTAAAGGCCTTTGCCCAATTTCTCTACTGGTGGGAGAGCTGGATTTTTAGCTGAACCGTTGTCTGACCATGGAGCCTTGTCAGAAGCTTTCAAGATCAAACGAGTCAACATACCGTCACCTGCGAAGAATTCATATGGAATGACTTGGTTGACACCGGCTGTAAATGGACCTGGGAAGTTAGCTTTGTCCAAATAAGAAGCTGGAACATCTACTGTGTCTTTGGTATTGTCGGCTACGCCTTTTTGAACTTCAGCTGGTGTAGTTAAGCCATTCAAGTTAACATCCAAACCTTTAGTCGCTACGAGATTATTCAAATCTGCCTTGCCATCTTTCGCACCATACACCTTAATGGTAGCTTTGTAGCTTTGAGTGCCGTTTTGTTTCAAGAGGTCAAGTAAGTCTTTATCTGATTTGCCTTGAGTGCCTGCCAAGTCCACTTCGTAGAAGTAGAGGCCTTTGCCCAAGTTTTCTACTGGTGGGAGAGCTGGATTTTTAGCTGAACCATTATCTGACCAGGGGGCCTTGTCAGAAGCTTTCAAGATCAGGCGTGTTAACATACCGTCACCAGCGAAGAACTCGTATGGGATGACTTGGTTGACGCCCGCTGTGAATGGGCCAGGGAAGTTGGCCTTATCCAAGTAAGTGGCTGGAACGTCTACTGTGTCTTTGGTATTGTCTGCCACACCTTTTTGCACTTCGGCTGGAGTAGTTGCTGGTTGAGCTTCACTTGCTTCACGGTCTTGTCCAGAGACTACAGGAACAGGATTTGTCGCAGGTTTAACCGCATCTTCTGTTTCTTTCTTAGACTCTGGTTTTGCTTGCACTTCTTCTTTAAGTGCTACTACTTGGTCTTTAGCAGCTACATCCGTTTTTTCTGGAGAGCTTGTAGTATCCAAGCTTGCTTTAGGTGCTGACTCTGCCTGTTCTGAAGGAAGAGCTACATCAACTGCTTTCTTGAGAACCTCTGCTGGTAAGTCGCTCTTTTCACTCACTGAAGCAGCGTCTGGTACGACTTGAGCAGGGGTTGGATTGACCACATCGGCACGCACAGAACTTGGTTGCCCAACTAGGACAAAGAAGCCACTAGCCACAACAACTGAGGCAACACCGACACTAAGACGGCGAATAGACCAGCGAGTATATCTTTGATTTGGATTGAATTTCATAGGATTCTCCTTAGAGTTTTTCTTTATTTGATGACTCTAGTATAATCTCCTAAAATTAAAAAGGATTAAGAAAAAGTTAAAATTTTTCTTAAATCCCTCTTATAAAATACTTATATTAATTAAATCCATAAACAGATTTGGTGATTTGATAGACGACATTGGAAAGTTTGCGAGCAGGCAAGACGGAGTGTTTGGTCAAACGGCTGAGCATGGTCTTGCGGATAGCTTGAAAGACCTCTGGATTTTCCTGCTGAATATAGATCCACAGCTCCCGTTTTTTTGCCAGATGCTCCGCTGTTCCTGCTCGATTGAGCAGGGCACTGGAAATAACTGTCGTAATCTCAATATGATTCAGCAGATATTCTCGCATTTTTGGGTGGCTTACTTTGGACAAATCAAGCTGGTCTACCAAGAGTCTATTGACCTTGAGTTGCTGGTCAATTCGCTTAATCATCACTTGCTCATTGACAGACTGGTCCTCACGCCCAATCAAATAACGATAGAAATCGACAGGCAAATAGTACATGGTCTTAACCTGCTGAAGGGGGGTAAAAACAAAGAGATTATCGACATAAAAAGTATGCTCAGGCAGTTGGAACTGACTCTCTCGCAACAAATCTGTCCGGTAAATCAGCGAGTGCATCATGATATACTGACCTTTTGAGAAATTTCCGACCTGGTCCCAGCCAAAAATCTGCTGGACAGGCAAGACTGACTCATAACTCATACTCTTCTTACGAGACTGACCTTCCTTTTCATAGACAAAATTGGTCACAAAGGCATCCACCTCTTGCCCTTCACTCTCTAGTTCTTGCAAGGTTTCCAAAATTTTCAGATAAGCACGAGGATCCACCCAGTCATCACTATCAACCACTTTAAAATAACGCCCAGAAGCCTCCTCCAAGCCACGATTGACAGCACCGCCATGGCCCTTATTTTCCTGATAAATGGCTCTCACAATGTTAGGATACTTGCTGGCTAAACGCTCAGCGATTTCCTGAGTTTGGTCCTGAGACCCATCATTGATAATCAAAATCTCAACTTGCTCACCACCAATCACTAGCGACTCCACGCAGTAATGAAGATAGGCCGCAGTATTATAGCTAGGAATGGCGATAGACAATAACTTCATGATCTACTCCTTTAGGGGACTGATTTTTTCTTATACTCAATGAAAATCAAAGAGCAAACTAGGAAACTAGCCGCAGATTGCTCAAAGTACAGCTTTGAGGTTGCAGATAAAACTGACGAAGTCAGTAACTATACGCACGGCAAGGCGACATTGACGTGGTTTGAAGAGATTTTCGAAGAGTATTACTCTCTCTTGTCACTTCTTTCTATTCTACCATAAAGTCCAGATTTTGAAGGACTTTTACTAGAATACAAGGGTTTCTGGTCTCTATTTGCTATCTTGGACATCAAAAAAGAGGGAATTTCCCTCCTTACGAATTTAACTCTGCTAAGTCATCTAGATACTGGTTATTGATAACCGCCAAGATATAGGCATCTGCTTTCAAGAGGTCATTGGGCCCAAACTGGACATCCAGTTGTGAATTTTCTTGTTCACGAAATCCTAGGACATTGAGGTTGTATTTGCCACGTAGATCTAGCTGACTCAGGCTTTGACCAGCCCAAACACTAGGAATTTTCATCTCTACGATAGACACATTTTTATCCAGCTGAAAGACATCAACATTGTTATGAAAGAGAATGGTCTGCGCTAGGGACTGGCCCATTTCATACTCAGGTGAAATCACCGAGTCAGCACCGATTTTTTCCAGTACCTTCTTGGCTGTCTGGCTTTTGACCTTGGCAATAACCCTTGGTACACCCAAACTCTTACAATGCATCACTGCAAGCACACTCGACTCTAGATTTTCCCCTGTTGCCACTACAACCGTATCACAGGTATCAATTCCAGCGGTTCTGAGGAGTTCCTCATCTGTAATATCACCCACAACTCCACGCGCTAAAACTGGCTCAAATTGATTGATACGCTCGGCGTGGTCGTCAATGGCAATAATATTCATATCTTGCTTGGCAAGGGCCTTCAGAACACTACTCCCAAAAATCCCCAAGCCTAAAATTCCAATCGTACGATCTGACATCGTTCTTCCTTTCTTATCCAATACTAATATCTGCTTTCATATACTGAATCAAATCTTTCTTATCAGGCTGGTAATCCGCTAGACTAACCAGCAAGGTCAAGGGACCGATACGGCCGATAAACATGAGCACCATGACAATGCTTAGGGCTAGCTTGCCCAATTCTGGTGTCAAATTTGCCGTTACCCCAACTGTCGCAAGAGCTGAAATGGTCTCAAACATGAGATAAATAAATCGCGGCGTTCCTTCTGCCGTAATTCCAAGCAACATCAAACCCAACAAGAAGGTCATCAAAAAGATAATGAAGACACTAAAGGATTTTTGGACTGTTCGAGTTTCAATGGTTCTCTGCGCAACATTGGCATGAGGCAAGCCCAGCAACTCACTACGAGAAAAAACCAACAAGACAAAGAAGGTCGTAATCTTGAGCCCCCCAGCCGTTCCTCCAGGCGCTCCACCCAAAAACATCTGTAAGATATAGATAAACAAGGTCACAGGCCGAGCTTGGGTGTAGTCAATAGAGGCAAAGCCAGCCGTTCTCATGCTGACGGTTTGGAAAAAGCTAACCAAAACTTTCTCTGGGACACTGAGATTGCCAATCGTTCCTGGATTGTGCCACTCTGTAAAGAGTGTGGATACTGTCCCAAACAGCAAAATCCCTGCGGTCAAGAAGAGAACCAGCTTGGTGTGGAAACGCAGACGGCGTTTTTTCTTCTTGCCTAGCTGGGTTGCCAAGTCAAACCAGACCATAAATCCAAGACCACCTGTGATAATTAAGGCAGCAATGACCAGATTGATTAAGGGATCCGTCTGAAAAGCCACTAAACTGCTACTGCCGAAATTATCAAAACCAGCATTACAAAAGGCTGAAATGGCTAGAAAGATAGAGGTAAAAATGCCTCGTCCCCAGCCAAACTCAGGAATAAAACGAAAACTTAGTAGAAAGGCACCCAAGCCCTCCACCAGAAAAGTCGTTAAAAAGATAGACCGTATAAAAGCTCTCAGCGAACGAGTCTCCCCGTAACTAAAACTCTCCTGAATGGTTTCACGACTGCGAAGACTGAGCTTCTGCTTCCCCTGAATATAAAAGACCCCGATAAAGGTCATGAGGCCCAGACCACCAATCTGTATCAAGAGCATACAAATCAGCTGCCCCCAGACATTATAGGTGGTAGCTACCGGTTGCGTAAAAAGTCCCGTCACACAGACCATGGACACCGTCGTAAAAAGATGGTCAAAATAAGTGGCCTGCGAACCACTAGCCTGGACAAAAGGCAGACTCAAAAGGAGAGAACCTATAAAAATAACTCCAGCGAAACTTAAAAAGATGCGACGAGCAGGCGAAAGTCCGCCAAAGACCCTTTCAAGTTTTTTCACAAATAATTTGAATAACATACATCCATTGTACCATAAAAAGAAGGATAGGAGTTAGATATGAAAGGCTATCTCAAGGCAGAGTTCCAAGGCCTTCTCGAAAGCCTCTGAACCCCAGTCACGACTGTCGTACTGGTCCAAATCGGCTAAAGAATCCGCTGTAAATAACAACTCTCCCCAGAGAACACCACGCAATTGAGCTACTGCCGCAAGTGCAGCACACTCCATCTCCACAACAGCACAGCCTTCCTCCTTGCGGTAAGCCACCTTTTCAGCTGTTTCTCGGTAAAAGCCATCTGTAGACCAGGTCATGACTTCTTCATAGGGAATCCCTCTGACTTTCAAAACTCGCTCAATAGCAGCAATAGCATCTGGCTGAATTTCCATATAACGAGAAGGCGCTACATAGTGGTAGCTGGCTCCTTCATCTCGCAGAGCCCGAACAGGGACAAGAAAAGCATTCTCCTCTATATCAGTTAGCACACCACAGGTGCCAGTGGAAATGATTTGCTCCACACCATAGCCAATCAACCAATCCATAAACTGGGCTGCTGGAGCGGAACCGACAGGAGCCTGGGCCAGACAAATTTCCTCGCCCTTATAGTTCACGACATAGACTGGATAGGTCTTGGTGGCAGAAACGAATTCGCCGACACAATCCGCCCCTACTTCCCTCGCATAACGGTCAATCTCTTCCTCTAAAAAAGCATAGACACACTTCTTGGGCAAGTGCAAGTCCAACCCCTCGTGATTGGGCATGATAACCGCCTGAGGATTATCATCAAACTCTAAAATGGGAATCGCATGTTTCTGAATCATAGCCCACCTCCTCTGATTTTGTACTATTGTATCAAAAGATGGCAGAGTGTCAAGGAGGGGCATATAAACTATGGTGAGAAATTTGCCAACTACTCCTGAAATCTCTAAAAACAAGGTGAGACACAAAAAATCAGAGCTCAAGAGAGACTAGACTCCTTACTTTTCTTCAACAGGTATTTCCTTAATCACGCGCGCAGGATTGCCCGCTAGGACAACATTGTCACCGAAGGACTTGGTGATTACTGCCCCTGCTCCTGCAACGACGTTATTTCCCAGTGTCACTCCAGGAAGGACAATGACGCCACCACCAGCCCAGAAATTATCTCCGATTGTGATGGGTTTTCCGTACTCAATACCTGAATTACGTTCCTGCGGATCAAGTGGATGGAGTGGGGTTAAAAACTGACAGTTGGGACCGATCATAGCATTGTCCCCGATACGAATAGGGCAGATGTCCAGCATGGTCAAGTTCCAGTTAGAGTAAAAATTTTCCCCTAAATGGATGTTGACACCGTAGTCCACCATCAAGCGAGTGTTGATATAAAGATTTTCCCCGGTCGAGCCAAACCAAGTCTTGATGATTTCGGCTCCCTTCAAGGGGTCCTCTTCCTTGTTAAAGGCAGCCTGTTTTTGGCGAGAAGCCTGAGCCAAGGCTCTCAGTTCTGGGTCTGACGGACGGTAAAACTCTCCTGCTATCATTTTCTGGTATTCGCTTGTCATTGTATTCTTCTCCTTATTCCCTACTATCATATCAAAATTTCGACATATCTGACTAGGATAAGGAGCACTTCCTACAACTTATACTCTATATCCTGTCTAAGCGAATACGAGTCACAATTCCATCTGGGTCTGCGATTTCCAGCTGGGTAGATGTCAGGCACTTGATTGGTGCAGCAACTGCTTGTGCTCGCTGGGCAATCGTTAATAGTTCTTCTTTTCCTGCAACTTCGATGACATAGTAGGCCAAACCTGGCAAGCCTTGCTTACGCGGAGCCAGACCTTTTCCTCCCCATTCGTTGACTGCCAAATGATGATGGTAGTCCCCAGCTGCAATCCAACTAGCGCTAGGCACACTGAACTTATCCTCTAGTCCTAACACCTTTTGATAAAACTGGCTAGACTTTCGACTATCCTTGACGGACAGATGGATATGCCCCATTCTCGTCCCCTCGGCTAAAGTAAAGGGCTCTACTCTTTCCCCCAACTCATAGATATCCTGCGCCGCAAGGGCCTCAGTCACCCCGATAATGCGGCCATCTTCTCGAATATCCCATGTAGAAACCGGCTTGTCTCTATAGAGTTCAATTCCATTCCCCTCCAAATCCTCCAAGTAAAGGGCCTCACTGTAACCATGATCTGCACCGCCGACAAGAGGAATCTGTAAATCTGTCAGGTGCTTCAAGACATCTGCCAAAGCCTTTCGTGTCGGCAAGAGAATAGCCAGATGGTAAAGACCATAATGTTCCCTTACTTCTTCGCCCTCTTGTGCTTGAATCAAGTGTACCAAGGCTTTTCCGCCAAGTCCCAGAATGGCCTCTGTCTCAGTCTGAGATAGGATTTCTAAACCAATAATCTGCTGATAAAAGGCTGTTTGACTGACCAAATCCTTCACATTTAAAACTGCCTCTGCTAAATAAATGTGGCTCTTGTATTCATAGGTCATAAATATTTCCCCTTTTGTTGTAACTTTAATTATTACAACTATTATATAACTTCCATCAAGAAAGTCAAGTCAGACAACTTGAGGCCTCTATTCTAACAAGAAAGAGGCCAATGTTCGCCATCAACCTCTTTCTTATCGTTCATTCTTTTTGCTAAGTAAGATGAATACTTTACCTATGGCCTGACATTTTCAGCCTAGTTTACCCATTCACCATTACCATTTACACGGTAACCATCTGGTGTTGTTGTGCTCACAGCCAAAGCTCCAGAACCGTAAGCATAGTACCAGTGTGGCCCGACTTTAAACCAACCTGTCTTCATGATACCTGCTTCGTCAAGGTAATACCAAGTGCCATTTTCCTTGTACCAGCCTGTCTTCATAGCTCCTGAGCCGTCAAAGTAGAACCATCTGCTACCATCTGTTCCCCAGCCTGTAAACATAGCACCTGAATTGCTCAAGTAATACCAGCTACCAGAAACTTTTACAAATCCAGTCTGCATGATACCTAAGTCATTCAAATAGTACCATTTACCATCTGTTTTCACCCAGCCTGTCTTCACATCACCAGACTCATAAAAATACCATTTGCCATTAGATTCCACCCAACCAGACTGATCAGACGTAGACGCTCTAAAATCTTTCAGTGGTTTTTCTACAACCGTAGCTTTAGTTTTAACTGTTGAAAGATTTGAGGCAGTCACTTCTGTATACTGAACAGCAGAACCATATCCACCAGCCAATTCCTCTGAAGAAGCATCATCACCTAGAGTTTGAGCAATTGTAATAGCTTTGTATTGATTGTTAGGATTTTTAAAAGCTGCCATCCCCATGTGTGTAAATTTAGGGTTAATTAGCGACTCATAGTGACCAGATTTCCCGTTGTCTGAACCACTATTTTTTTTCTTCACATAATCTGCTTTTTCAGAACGCCATTGTTCAATAGCTTTTAGAAAACCGTCATGATTCCATGCCAAATTTTCTCCCATTATACTATTAGAAGTTGGAAAGGCACTCCAAAGATCTTTGCTAGAAAGACGGGTATGATCCATGGTTATAGATGCTTCTGTAGCTCTGGCAAAAGCTGCCTTTTCTAGGTCAGTTGACCATTTGATAGGGACATACTTATCTACCAAACCTTCGTCCGCTGCTTCTTTACGAATAGCATTAATGGCATCCAAAATAGATTGTTGATGAGGAGCCACAAATTCTCCTTTGATTCCAACCAAAACATTGCCACTAGAAGGTTTTAGCACCTCTGAGGTTAATACATTACCATCAGTAGATTGCGTTGCCACCAATCTGTCATTGGCAAAAACATCATTTGTCAAAACTGCTCCAGCCAAGGTCAAAGCCAAGGCACTAGCAAATACAATTTTCTTCATTGTTTACTCCTTATATCTTTTGAATCGTATCTTGATAAATACTTCTCGACACCCAATTATATCATATTTTCCTATTCTTTGCCTGTTTCTACTAATGTTATAAGGCAAATACTATTCACACCGCAAAGTAGAAACGCCATTCTTTACTTCACAACAAGCTCATAACGTGTCTTGCTTGTAAAGGTTTGACCTGCTTTAAGAATGACTTGGCCTTTGAGGTCACTGTGGATGGCATCTGGTAAAGCTTGCGCTTCAAGGGCAATTCCATTGTGCTGTACCATTGGCTGACCTCCTACGATGACACTCTCATCCACAAAGTTTGCTGTGTAGACAACAAAACAAGGAGCCTCTGTCTTGAAAAGCAAGAAGCGACCTGAGTTTTGGTCATAAAGGAATCCAGCATTGTCATGACCTGCAGGAAGGGCAAATGGATGGTCCAAGCCAGATACCAGCTGGATTTGCTCATCTTCCTCTGCAAAGATATCCTTCAACAAAGCACCATTGTAGATATGTTTAACCACATCACGATTGACATCTGGAGTTTTTGCAGGAACACCGTCAGGAGCGATTGGGTAAATCCCCTCTGTGTTCAGTTGGAAGACATGGCGGTCAATGGTCTGCGTGAAATCACCAGACAAATTGAAATAGCTGTGGTTGGTTGGATTGACCAGCGTATCCTTATCGGTCGTTACCTTATAGCTGATTTCGTAGGCACCAGTTTCTTCCAAGTGGTAACTGATCCAGATCTTGAGATTACCAGGGAACCCTCCTGTCCCATCTGTACGCTCTGTGTAAAGGGTCAAGCCATGGTCGCTCACTTCAACTAATTCAAACAAGCTTGAATCCCAACCTGTTGAGCCACTGTGGTTACAGTTGCTAGCATTGTTGACATCAAGGTCATAGGTCTTACCATTGAGCTCAAAGGTCGCACCTGCAATACGGCCTGCCACGGGACCCACACTAGCTCCATGCTTGGGACTATTGCCTACATAGCTATCAAAGTCATCAAATCCCAAGATAATGTTGGCAAAATCTCCAGCCTTGTCAGGGGTGACATAACGCAAAATGGTCGCACCATAAGTCATGATCTCAAGCTGGTAGCCACCGTCAGTCTCAAAGCGATAAGCCAAGACATCCTTGCCCTCAACATTTCCAAATACACGCTCTGTGTATGCTTTCATTCTGTTCTCCTTTTACTATTTCTCTCAAGCAAACAAACCATAGAAAGCCTACTGACAATCTATGGTTTATCTGATGATTTACAAATCCTCTTGTCAAGAATTTATAAACACTGTATTACTTTTGATATTCGTGGATGATAACACCTTGTACCACACGGTTTACGGTACCTGTAGGAGACGGTGTATCTGGTTTATTTTCTACCTTGAGCGAAGTCAATAAGGCAAAGAGTTGGGCATAAACGATGTAAGGGAAGACACGGTAAATATCATTCAAAACACCGCCACAACCAAGGGCCACTTCTTTGACATTTTCAAGACCAAAGGCTTGATCACTCAAAAGCACAACACGACGAGCAATCTGGTCACCAGCAACTTCACGAACCAAGTCCAAGTCGTACTTGCGAGTGTAGTCTGTCGTTGTACCAAAGACCAAGACAACTGTATCTTCGTTGATAAGAGATTTTGGTCCGTGACGGAAGCCGACTGGGCTTTCATACATAGTCGCAACTTGACCAGCTGTTAATTCCAAAATCTTGAGCTGAGCTTCATGAGCAAGTCCGAAGAAAGGACCAGCACCAAGGTAGATGACACGGTTAAAGTCTAAATCAACAAGCTCTTTGACATCTTCTGCCTTGTCTAGAACTTTACGGGCAAGGCTAGACACAACTTCAAAACGTTCAGCTTTCACAGCAAATTCTGTAGGATCAAAGACCAAGAGAGCTGTTAGCATCATAGACGTAAAGCTAGAAGTCATGGCAAATCCAGCGTCATTAGAAGCAGCTGGTTGCAAGAGCAAGAGATTACGGTCATCGCCGTGGGCTTGAAGAGCCAATTTCCCGTCCGCTGCACAAGTAATGGTCACTTGGTAAAGCTCATCCACCAAGGCTTTGGCCAAATCAACAGTTGCCACACTTTCCGGAGAATTCCCACTACGAGCAAAAGATACAAGGACAGTCGCCACATCTTTTTTCAAATAAGTTTCTGGATTGGCAACAATATCTGTGGTCGCAATGGCATTGAAATTCCATTTGCGTTCGTCGTAGACTTCCTTAAAGTAAGGTACCAAGGTATCTCCCACATAAGCAGAAGTCCCAGCACCTGTCAAAATAACCTTGATATAGTCATGTTTATCAGCAATCCCTTGCAGGAAGACTGCAATTTCTTCACGTTGTGCTTGGTAAGATTCAAAAGCTTCTTTCCATACATCAGGCTGTTGGTAGATTTCACGCGTAGTGATTTCTGCACCCAATTCGAGCAAGTCTTCTTTTGTATAATGTAGCATTGAGTTCCTCTTTTTCTATTAAATATGGGAATGGGAGTAAGCCCCATTCCCATGTATATTCTATATAAGATGCTCTAACGATTTTCACGTTGTCACATCGTATACTCAATGAAAATCAAAGAGCAAACTAGGAAACTAGCCGCAGGCTGTACTTGAGTACGGCAAGGCGACGTTGACGCGGTTTGAATTTGATTTTCGAAGAGTATTATTCATCTTCGTCATCATCGAAGCCCGCTAACAGGTCATTGACTTTCACAATGCTTTCTGCAGCACGACTCTTGTAGTCCGCATCTGCGCCTGTAAGGCTCGCATTGATAAATTCAATCACCATTGGAAGATTCATCCCTGCGTAAAGGTCAATATCACGACCTTCCATGATCAAACGGCTTACCACGTTACATGGTGTACCGCCAAGAAGATCCGCAAAGACTAGGAAATCATCCAACCCTTCAATAGCAGCTTCAAATTTAGCAGTAAAGTCTTCTGGGCCATCTTCTGGAAGAAGAGCTACTGTATAGATATTGTCTTGTGGACCCATAATCATTTCAGTGCTACCTTTAAGTTCCTCACAGAAGCGACCATGACTCACCAAAATTAATGATTTAGCCATAAATTATGCGCCCATTCCAAGTACAAATTTACCAAAGGCAGAAAGAGCCAAAGCAAGTACGATAATAATACCGATAGCTTTAGTAGAGTTCATACCTTTCTTACCAAGCAACCAGAAGATAAAGGCAGTAAAGATTGCTGGAAGCAAGCGTGGGAAGATTTGGTTCAAGATGTCTTGGAAGTCAATCATCTTCTCACCGATTGCCCATTTGTAAGAAATTTCAAAGTTGATCATTGTTGCTACAAGAGCACCCATCATGAAGACACCAAGTACAGATGCAGCGTCAATCAAAGCTGTCAAGGTACTTTGCATGTTGTTGATAAGGTTAACCCCTTCTTTGTAGGCAAATTCCAACTGTTTCCAACGGAAGATATCATACGCTACTGCAACTGCAATCCAAAGGAAGATACCCCAAGGTTGACCACCGATAGCCATAGTTGCTGCGATAGATCCCATGATAGCAGGTACAAGTGAACCAAAGATTGTATCTCCAAGAGGAGCAAATGGTCCCATCAAACCTGTCTTGATACCGTTAACGGCATCTTTTGAACCTACACCATCTTTTTCTTCCATGGCAAGGTCAAAACCAGCGATAATGGTGTGGAAGAATGGTGAAGTATTGAAGAATTGAGTATGAACTTTCATCATTTCTTTCAATTCAGGAGTGCCATCCCCATACATTTTACGCAACTGAGGCAGGATCATGTAAAGGTAACCAGAAGCTTGCATACGTTCGTAGTTCCAACCCAATTGGAAAGTAAACAAGCTACGTTTGTTGATTTGATTAAAATCTTCTTTTGTAAGTTTGTAATTAGAATTCGTCATCTTCGATTTCCCCACTTTCTGATGGTGTAGAAGGTGCTGCTACAGCTACTTTTTGGCTATTTTTGAAGTGAAGCACTGCTAGGAAGATACCTACGATAGAGATACCAATCATAGACAATCCTTTGAAGTTGTTCACGAAACCAATTTTTTCAGCAACATCTTTAGGTAGAGTACCGATAACACCTGCAACAGCGCCACCAAGACCTGTTACATATGAGTAAAGAACAGTCAACATAGCTGTCAAGCCAAATCCCATTGCAAGGTAGTGAAGGTTACGTTTAACTGGAAGGTAACGAAGCAAGATTGCAAATCCAAGACCTGGAAGCATACGTCCTGCGAGTGTCAAACCATCTGCAACCCATTGGTATTTTGTAACGAAATCTACTACGTGTTGTACAAATTCACCACCAAAAGCAAGCGCAAAGAAGACTGGAAGGGCACGAGATAGAGCCCAAGGAATCGCACCAAGCAAGTAGTTACGTTCAATACCTTTATAGTCAAAGCGTTCGATTGCAGCATCCACACGGTGAGCGAAGAAAGTAGTTGTCATACGACCAAGAACGTCGAAGTAAGTCAAGAGAGTTGCTACTGGCACAGCGATTGTTGTAATCGCAAGTGCTGTATCAATTCCTTGTGAAACAGAGAAGGCTGTCGCAAGAACCGCACCAGAAGTTGCGTCGATACGAGAAGCACCACCGAAGGTACCAACCCCAAGAACGAATAGCTGCAAGTTACCACCGATAAGCAGACCAGTAGTCACATCTCCCATAATTAAACCAGTAATGAAACCAGCAAATACAGGGGAACCTGCAGATGAAACGATCGTCAACTCATCACAGATTTGATAAGCTGAGTACAAAGTGAGAAGTAAAATTTGCCACCATTGTATCATAACAATGACCTCCTAAAAATTTTTTCCTATTTTAATAAGCTCAAAAAGTCTGAAATTGGATCATTTGGAACCATTTGAGCAGTTAATTTAACACCTTTTTCTGCTAGTTTGCGGAAATCTTCCACATCCTTGTCCACTACGTTGATAGAACGTGTGATAGCACGAGTTTCTGGTGTTTGAGACATATTCCCAACATTGAGGGTTTCAAGTGGTACACCGGCTTCTACCAAACCAAGGAAGCGGTCTGGTTTACGGGCCACGATAAAGAGACGTTGACTATCGTATTTTCCAGCAAGAATATTGGCTGCCGCTTTTTCAATTGGCAAAATACTCAATTTCACACCTGGTGGTGTTGCAAGTTTCAAACCACTCTTTTCAACGTCATTGTTGACAACTTCGTCGTCTACAACCATAATACGTGAAACATTTAGTTTTCCAGCCCATAGATTGGCTACTTGTCCGTGGATTAAACGTCCATCGATACGGCATCCTACAATTGTCATAAATTTTCCCCCTTTATGTGTTTTAGTGTAGGTTTACGAGTTAAATAAATCTCTTCTTTATATTGGCCTTCTGTTTCAAAGATAATGATTCGGTTGGCACCTTCCTTGAGATAGCTATGAGGGATATAAAGCGAGAGGGTTGGGCCAACATTCCAAAAACGTCCTAAGTTCTGCCCATTGACAAAGGCAACTCCCTTACCAAACTCAGACAAGTCTAGGTAAGTATCTTTTGGCACTTCGATTGTAAAATCATAAGCGTAAAAGGCTGGTTGTCCTTCTGTCCATCCTTTTGAAAAATCAATTTTCTCAGGATTGTCTAGTGGGAGTGGATAGTGTTTCCAGTTTAGTAAGAAGTGCAAATCCTTACAAACCCCTGTCCGAATTCCCTTACGTTGCGTATCCGCTAAGAACTTGTGTCCATAGTTGACACGCCCCATATTTTCTACCAAGATATCCAATCTAGATAGCGCTTTCTTTTCACCTTGATAAAAAATATCTTCCCCAATCTCTGTCTGATATTGGGTTTCGACCCACTGACCATCGACATAGAGCTGAGCCCTATCTCGACCGTCAATGATACGAAGTCTTTCTTCTTCTGCATCCCAACTTGTTTCTGTTCGATAGAGTAGGTAGCCATAACTTTGTCCCAACTCCTCCATCTTTTTAGGATAAAGGCTTTCTACAGGACTAGACAAGCTATCCAAGGTTCCAAACAAGGAAACTTTTTCAACTAGTGGAATAGCCTCCAACTCCATACTCTCTTTGTAGAGTGGTTCTAACTGCGGATACTCTGGAAAATGTGTCGCCATCATCTTCTTGACTGCCAGATATTTGGCAGTTGGATTTCCTTCTTCATCCAGAAGGGCATCGTAATCATAAGATGTAACTTGTGGCAGGTCCAAAGTTCCTCTAGCCGAGCAACCATTCATGAAACCAAAGTTTGTACCACCATGGAACATGTAAAGATTGATGGAGCCTTGTTCCAAAACCTCTCGAACTGCATCTGCCAATTCTTTGGGATCCCGCGTGATAATCGGTTCCTTCCAACGATTGAACCAGCCATCCCAGAACTCCATACACATGAGAGGCCATTTCTTGCCATGCTCATCAAAGAATTCCTGCATCTGTGAAAAGTTGTAAGGCGCCTTAGAACCAAAGTTCCCTGTTACAAAGAGGTCATCTTCAATCAAGGTTCCAGCTTTCAGAGTAGCTCGCCATGGACCATCTGATGTAAAGAGAGGACAAGTTACGCCACGCTCTTCCATCAACTGTCGAATGGCTCTCAGATAAGCCTTATCTTCTCCATAAGAACCATACTCATTTTCAACCTGCATCATGAGGATATTACCACCATTGTCCAACAAATGTGGAGCCAATCGTGACAAGAGCTGGTCATAGTAGCGACCGACAGCTTCAATATAAGCAGGATCTGAGGAACGAATCCTCATATTCTTTGTTAAGAGCCAAGCTGGCAAGCCACCGAATTCCCACTCTGCACAGATGAAAGGTGACGGACGAACGATCGCATAGAGACCCAGATCTTGTGCTGTCTGAAGAAATCGCTCCAAATCCAGAGCTCCTTCAAAGTGAAACTCACCCTCACGAGGCTCGTGTAAATTCCAGGTCACATAAGTCTCTACCGTATTAAAACCAAGAGCCTTCAAATTATAGAGCGAATGATACCAATCCTCTGGAGGAACCCTAAAATAATGAATGGCGCCAGATAAAATCTTAAATGATTTTCCATCGAGATAGAAATCATCTCGTATCTCAAATCGTGTCATAAAACTACCTTTTGACTGCAAAAGTTTGCGCTTTCATTTATTGTTATATTAAATATAGCGCAATCATTCATGTTTGTCAATAGTCTTAACTAGATTATTTAAAATTTTTCTATTTTTTTACTAACTTTTAGGCAAAATACTTATAAAATCGTATAAGTCCTGGCACTTCGCTCTTTTTCGCCAAAAACCTTGTATAAAAATGTATAAAATCCTGATTATTTAGATGTAAATTAACCTTTTAGCCTATTATTTTAATTTTTTATTCAAAAGACTACTATTCTTTTCTTTTTTATGGTAAAATCTTTTATGGAAAAGGAAAATCGAGGTGAAAATATGGCAATTCCTAAATATCAATATATAAAAGACGAATTAAAGAACAAAATCATCTCTGGTCAATTCGCCAGTGGAGATAAATTTTACACTGAAGCTGAATTGATTTCAATGTATGATGTGAGTTCTATCACAGTTGTCCGCGCCTTAAACGACCTTGCCAAAGATGGCTATATTGTCCGTCAACAAGGAAAAGGAACCTTCGTTTCACGCGCACGCAAACACAAACTCGTAGAGTTTTCAGATGTAGAAGTTTTTGAAACTAAAGATGATAAAGTGACCGTCCTTTCTATTGAACGCGGAAATAAACTAAGCTACTTAGAAAAACTTGGATTACGTGGTGATCAGTTCTACTATAAGATTGAGCGCGTACGTAAATCAAACGGTGTTGTATACATCTACCATACATCTTACATTCCAGAACAATACATCAACGCAAATTATCCAAACCTTGAATACTATAGCTCTATCTATAGCCGTTTCAAATTGGATTACCACATTCACATGAATGATGAACACTTTGAAGAAATCAATGAAATAGCATTTCCAACTCCAGAACACGTGGTTTCCATTCTAGGAATCAATGATCAATTCCCTACTGTCCTTCAGACCAAGATTACGAAACTCGAATCTACTGGTCAAGTTTTGGAATATAGTGAAACCTACAAACGATCTGATTACTACAAGATTAAATTCATCTCATGTGACCGTGATCACTAAGAAGAAAGCCTGAGCCTCATCGCTTGGGCTTTTTCAATGCTTATTATATCCCATCAAAACTGTATTTTCTATATGTCAATGAAGATCGATTAAATTTGTTTAAATTTTACTAATACTCTTCGAAAATCAAATTCAAACCACGTCAGCGTCGCCTTGCCGTACTCAAGTACAGCCTGCGGCTAGTTTCCTAGTTTGCTCTTTGATTTTCATTGAGTATAAAATATTGGTAATCTTTTTATCAAAAAGCTTTAATAAACAAGAAAAACCGAAGTTCTTCTACTCCAGTAAATAAAGTAATAGAACTTCGATTTTATTTTAATTATCCTAAACCAAGACGTTCAAAGATATCATCCACTCGTTTAGTGTAATAAACTGGGTTGAAAATTTCGTCGATTTCTTCTTGAGTGAGGCGCGATGTTACTTCTGGATCTGCTTCAAGAAGTGGTTTAAAATCTACTTGATTGTCCCAAGAGTAGGCTGTTTTTGGTTGTACCAAGTCATAGGCTTGCTCACGAGTCATGCCTTTTTCAATCAAGGTCAACATGGCACGTTGGCTAAAGATAAGACCAAAAGTAGAGTTCATGTTGCGGATCATATTTTCTGGGAAGACTGTCAAGTTCTTGACGATATTCCCAAAACGGTTGAGCATGTAGTCAATCAAAATGGTCGTATCTGGTGTAATGATACGCTCAGCTGATGAGTGAGAAATGTCACGTTCATGCCAGAGAGCGACATTTTCATAGGCCGTAATCATATGACCACGGATAACACGCGCAAGACCTGTCATATTTTCAGAACCGATAGGGTTGCGTTTGTGCGGCATTGCAGATGAACCTTTTTGCCCTTTAGCAAAGAACTCTTCCACTTCGCGTTGCTCAGATTTTTGAAGACCACGGATCTCAGTTGCCATACGTTCGATTGAAGTCGCGATACTAGCAAGAACCGCAAAGTACTCAGCATGAAGGTCACGAGGAAGGACTTGTGTAGAGATTTCTTGGGCACAGATACCCAATTTGTCGCAGACGTATTGCTCAACGAATGGCGGGATATTGGCAAAGTTACCAACCGCACCAGAAATCTTACCAGCTTCCACACCAGCAGCCGCATGCTCGAAACGCTCGATATTGCGCTTCATTTCGCTGTACCAAGTCGCCAATTTAAGACCAAAGGTTGTAGGCTCAGCGTGCACACCGTGGGTACGACCCATCATGATGGTGAACTTGTGTTCCTTAGCCTTGCCAGCGATGATGTTGGTGAAGTTTTCAAGGTCACGACGGATGATGTCATTGGCCTGCTTGTAGAGGTAACCGTAGGCAGTATCCACCACGTCGGTAGAAGTCAAACCATAGTGAACCCACTTACGCTCTTCACCCAGAGTCTCAGAAACCGCACGCGTGAAAGCCACCACATCGTGGCGCGTCTCCTGCTCAATCTCCAAAATACGGTCGATGTCAAAGTCCGCCTTCTCGCGAATCAAAGCCACATCTTCCTTAGGGATTTCCCCCAACTCAGCCCATGCTTCGTCAGCCAAGATTTCCACCTCAAGCCAAGCACGGTATTTATTTTCTTCACTCCAAATATTCGCCATCTCAGGGCGAGAGTAACGGTTGATCATGTTGTTAATTTTTCCTTTCTTTTTCTACTTCACGATGTGCAAACAAATCATAGAACATTGATTAGCCAAATTATTCAAATTCTTCTTTCCCAATCCATACAGACGGGTAATGTTCCAATGAATTAAGGTCTGTATCTAGTGACAAGTCATAAATTGCTAAATAGTTTTCAGGGTATTGAGCAACTAACTCTTCATATTTAGCCCTCACTTTTGCGTGATTGCTACTAGCATACACGACTTCGACGGCTGCTCCAGTCTTATCTTTTTCTACAAAAGCATTAACAATAATTTGTATCATATGCTTGTCCTAAAAATCAATCCCTTTCCCAAACTCATCCACACTATCCGGCACATCACTAAACAAAGTCACGTGTCCCATCTTGCGATTGTGCTTCGCTTCTATTTTACCATACATGTGGAGGTGGGCGCTTGGATTTTCTGTGACATATTTTTCAGCAGCCTCTACCTGCTGGCCGAGAACATTGAGCATGACAGCTGGAGCATGTAATTTTATTTCTGGCAATGGCGATCCCAGAACGCCTAGAATATGGGTATCAAACTGAGAGAAGTCACAGGCTTCGATTGAGTAGTGTCCTGAGTTGTGTGGGCGTGGCGCAATTTCGTTGACGATGATGTCATCAGCTGTCGCAAACATTTCCACGCATAGAGTTCCAGACAGGTTAAGCTGTTCAGCAATTCGCACTGCCATTGCTTTGGCTTTGGCTGCTAAACTTTCTGAAATTCGAGCTGGAACGATAGTCTTAGACAAAATGTTGTTGCGGTGGATATTTTCCTGAACTGGAAAAATCGTCACATCCTTGCCATTTCCTGACACGATGACAGAAATTTCAAGATCAAAGTTGACGAATTCTTCCAAGACGCAGTCAGCTGAGTTGGCTAGTGCACGGGCTTCTTCCAAGTCTGCTTCCGAGCGAATGACCTTTTGCCCATGCCCATCGTAGCCACCTGTCGCAGTCTTGAGGACATAGTTTTTGGACAGGTCAATATCTGCCAAATCTTGGCTCGAGGTCACAACCTTATAGGGTGCCACAGTGACTTGTGCCTTGTTTGAGAGAAAGTCCTTTTCAAAAATGCGATTTTGAGAAATGCGAAGGAGATCTGTCCCTTGAGGGAGTTGTCCATCCTTGATAACCGCATCCAAACCGTCAGCATCGACATTTTCAAACTCATAGGTCAGGACATCGCAACGCTCCGCCAACTCACGGAGGGCATCCACATCGTTATAAGGGGCCACGATGATTTCCGCCACACGAGAGGCCGGGCAATCAGCCGCAGGATCCAGAGCGATAACCTTGTGACCCATGTAGATAGCTGAGATGGCCATCATCTGTCCCAGCTGACCGCCACCGATAATTCCGATTGTTTTAGATGAGCTCATTGGTAGACTCCTCTGCGATTTTTCCTTGCTCTTCCGCGAAATCAGCCAAAGCTGTCGCGATAGCTTGATCCTCTACTGATAGGAGACGGAGGGCAAAGAGGGCCGCATTAGTCGCACCTGCTTCCCCGATAGCCATAGTCGCAACCGGTACGCCACCCGGCATCTGAACGATAGAGTAGAGCGAGTCCACGCCACTAAGGGCACGCGATTTGACCGGTACCCCAATGACAGGAAGGGTTGTTTTCGCTGCGACCATACCTGGCAAATGGGCTGCGCCACCTGCACCTGCGATGATGACCTTGATACCACGGCTACGAGCCTCCTCCGCATGTCTGAACATGAGGTCTGGTGTACGGTGGGCAGAAACAACTTTCTTTTCGTAGGCTACACCGAAGCGGTCTAGGACTTCTGCTGTTTTTTGCATGGTTGCCCAGTCGGATTTTGAGCCCATGATGATGGAAATAATTGGTTTGGTCATAATTTTCCTTTTCTTCCTTTCTGATACTGGTCTTAGGTGGTGGGGACGGAAGCAAACCTTCGGTTTCTTTGAGCCTAAGGTCTCAAATTTTCCCTAGACCAGAACAGATACTGTTCTGGTCTTTTCACCACGGCGACCATTGTCGTGTTTGGCGACTGCGTCGCTTTTTCTTATATCTTTATCTAATTGCCTTGCTTCCGATATCGGTTCGGTAGAAAAGTCCTTCTGTTTTTTGTTGGGCGAGTTCACTGTAAATAATGTTTTGTCCGTCTTTGACGGTGTCTGCTGTGGTGACGAGCATATAAACACGTCCACCGTTTGATAGCAGTGCACTGCTATTTTCCGAAAACTTAGCCCCTGCATAGTAGGTGATGATGTCGCCTTCTGTCTTGGCTGGCAACTTGACACCTTTTTCATAGTCTAGCGGATAACCGTTGGATGCGACAACCACACCCAGAGTCACACCCTTGTCCGTCCACGTGATATTCGGCTCCTTGCCATCCAAAATATCCGTGATATTTTGCGCAAAGTCAGATGTTAAACGAGGCAGGATAATCTGAGTTTCAGGATCTCCAAAACGAGAGTTGAACTCAATGACTTTCGGTCCATCAGCTGTTAAGATAAGACCTGCGTAAAGAACACCAAGATAAGGACGACCTTCTTTGATCATGCCTTCAAGAACTGGCTTGATAATCGTGTCAACTGCTATGTCAACCACACTCTGTGGCAAGTGAGGAACTGGCGCATAGGCACCCATACCACCTGTATTAGGTCCCTTATCGCCATCATAGGCACGTTTGTGATCCTGAGCCGTTGGCATGATGTAGAACTTGTCGCCATTGACAAAGGCAAAGAGAGAGAACTCTTCCCCGTCAAGGAATTCCTCGATGACTACACGCGCACCTGAATCACCGAATTTATTATCCAAAAGCATCTCATGAGCTGCTTCGACTGCTTGCTCGACTGTCTCAGCAACAACGACACCTTTTCCAAGGGCCAATCCATCCGCCTTGACCACGATTGGAGCGCCTTTTTCTTCGATATAGGCCTTGGATTCCTCAAAATCAGAAAATGTGCCGTAGGCTGCTGTCGGAATGTCGTATTTGACCATGATTTCCTTAGCAAAATCCTTGGACCACTCCAGCTCCGCTGCAACCCTAGTCGGACCAAAAGCCTTGAGCCCAGCTTGATTAAAATCATCCACGATTCCAGCGGCCAGTGCGTCATCTGGACCGATAAAGGTCCAAGCAATATCGTTTGACTTTGCAAAGTCAATTAACTTAGAATGTTCGGAAATAGAGATATTCACCAATTCCAGACCATCCAGAGTCATCCCGTCATTCCCAGGAGCCACAAAGACTTGTTCAACGTCTTTTGATTCAAGCAACTTCTTAGCAATGGCATGTTCACGACCACCAGAACCGACAACTAACAGTTTCATCTCACAACCTCTTTTGCGAATTATTTAATAACATTATATCACAAACGTTCGTATTAATCTTCTTTCACTTAGCATTTTAAGACAAAAAAGGAAAGAAACTGTTTTCTTTCCTTTAGTGTTCTTAATGTCTAAAATGTCTTACGCCTGTGAAGACCATAGTCAAGCCGTATTTGTCAGCAGCTTCGATGGATTCCTGATCACGGACCGATCCACCTGGCTGGATGATGGCCTTGATACCTGCTTTGGCGATTTCTTCCACGTTATCCGCAAATGGGAAGAAGGCATCCGAAGCAAGAACAGCGCCATCAAGGCGGTCTTTAGCTTGGTCAATGGCGATACGGACTGAAGCCACACGGTTGGTTTGACCTGGACCAACACCAAGTGTCATGTGGTCGTTGGTTACAATGATCCCGTTTGATTTCACATACTTGATGGCTTTCCAAGCAAACTCAAGTGCTGTCGCTTCTGTCTCAGTTGGTTGGCGCTTGGTCACCACCTGCCAGTCAGTCGGGCTTTCCTTAACCACGTCTTGGTTTTGCACAAGAAGTCCACCGACTACGCCTGTGTACTCTGCTTCCACTTCACTAGCCTCTTGAGCATCAAATGTCAAGGCAAGGATACGCAAGTTTTTCTTTTTATTAGTCAAAATGGCTAGCGCCTCATCCGTATAGCTTGGTGCGATGATGATTTCAAGGAAAACGCCGTGCATCTTCTCAGCTGTCGCAACATCCACCTCACGGTTAAGAACAACGATACCACCAAAGATAGACACTGGGTCAGACTCATAAGCGTAGTCCCAAGCAGTCTCAATGTCATCAGCCTGACCGATTCCACATGGGTTCATGTGTTTGAGAGCCACAACGGTTGGACGGTCTTTGAAATCACGGATAATACGAATAGCAGCATCCGCATCGCGGATATTGTTAAAGGACAATTCCTTACCGTTGAGCTGTTTGGCTGATGCAATTGAGTAGTCCGTCGGCAAAGCTTTTTGGTAGAAGTCCGCATCCTGCTGAGGATTTTCCCCATAACGCATGGCTTGTTTGAGATCATAGGTCAAAGTGAGCTTTTCTGGTTTGCTTTCGCCCACTTGAGCCGTGAAGTATTCCGCTATCAAGGCATCATAAGCCGCTGTGTGACGGAAAACCTTGGCTGCCAAACGTTGGCGAGTTTCATAAGTCGTTTCACCATTGGCTGACAATTCATCAAGAACCACAGTATAGTCAGCAGGGTCTACCACAACTGTTACGCTAGCGTGGTTCTTCGCTGCTGAACGAAGCATAGATGGCCCACCGATATCAATGTTTTCAACTGCATCAGCGTAAGTCACATCTGGTTTGAGAATCGTTTCCTTGAAAGGATAGAGATTAACTACTACAAGATCGATAAGCTCGATCTTATTGTCCTTAGCAGCCTCTAGGTGACTATCCAAGTCACGACGAGCGAGGAGCCCGCCGTGGATATTTGGGTGGAGGGTCTTGACACGACCATCCATCATTTCTGGGAAGCCAGTCACATCATCGATAGCAATGGTGTCCACCCCAGCATTATCAAGGGCAACCTTGGTTCCACCTGTCGAGATAATATCCCAACCGAGATTTTTAAGTTCTTGAGCAAATTCAACAATGCCCGCTTTGTCTGAGACGCTGATTAAGGCTTTTTTCGTCATTCTATTCCTCTTTCTTTAGATCCAAGCGCATAGCGACTTCGTTATTTTCTTCTATAAATCCTGTTTCCTGAAAACCCAAACTAGTCAACAGATGCTTCATTTTTTCATTTCCAACCACATAATCTGCAATAATATGATTGCAAGCGCTATCCATCTGAGCCTTTTTGATTAGAGCTTCCAAGGCTTTTCGACCATAACCTCTTCCTTGGTACTGCTGGCCAATCATTATCCGCCAGATAAAGTATTCCGCTTCATCCCCGTCTATTTCCAGAAGGAGAAAACCAACTACAAGCCCATTCCAATAAATTGCCATTGGAAACACATCCCCATTCTCTCGGTAGAGCCATGCGTCAGCTAAAGAGCGTACATTTGGAGACACGAAACGTGCTCGTTCATCAGCTTCAGATATTTTCAAATCCAGCACTGCCTGATAACTGCTCTCATCTACTAATTTCAGTTCAATCATTTTTTCTCCTAGCAAGATTGCGCAATTAAAACTTGACTTCCTTCTTATTTTCGTGCAACTCCCAAGCTATCCAGCACTTCCGGATACAACTTATACTCTGCCTCATGAATGCGAGCTTCAAAACTTTCAATCGTATCATCAGCCAGCCGTGGCACACGGACTTGTTTGATGACCTTGCCTGTATCCACTCCGGAATCCACCCAGTGAATGGTCACGCCGCTCTCTGCAACACCAGCATTCCAAGCGTCCTCAATCCCATAAGCTCCTGGGAACTCTGGCAGGTAGGCAGGATGAATGTTGATGATTCGACCTTCATAGGCTGCCAATAAGGTTGGCCCAACGATTTTCATATAGCCGGCGAGGCAAACCAAGTCAATCTGGTGTTCTTCCAAGAGTTCGACAAGGGCTGCTTCGTAGTCTGCCTTGCTCTCAAACTCCTTGAGTTCAAAAGCATAGGACAGAACGCCGAGCTTGTCTGCACGTTCGAGCACATAGGCGTCACGATGGTCTGAAAAGACAAACTCTACTGGAAATTGTTCCGCTATCACCTGAAAATTTGAGCCATTACCAGAGGCAAAAACCGCTATTTTTTTCATTTGATGATGACACTTTCGTTTTCTTTCTTGACGATGCGACCAATTTCATAGACTGGTTCATCCAACAATTCCTTGACACGACTTACATTTTCAGGGCTAACTGCAAACATAAGCCCCACACCCATATTGAAGATTTCAAACATTTCTTCGTGTTTGATCTGACCGTATTTTTCAAGGGCTTTGAAAATCGGTAAAACTGGAACCTTGTCTTCCTCAATCTCAGCAGCTAGGTCAGTAGCAAACATACGAGGGACATTTTCGATAAAGCCACCACCTGTGATGTGGGCAATGCCGTTGACCAACTCTTCCTTGATGAGTGGCAAAACAGCCTTGACATAGATACGAGTCGGCTCAAGAAGGACTTCTTTGAGTTTCTTGCCTTCCAATTCTGGCAAGACTTCTTCACCTGTGTAGTCGGCAAAAACACGACGCACGAGTGAATAACCATTTGAGTGGATACCACTTGAAGCAAGTCCGAGAAGAACATCGCCTTCTGCCACCTTTGAACCGTCAATGATTTGAGATTTTTCAGCTACACCGACTGCAAAACCAGCCAAGTCATAGTCATCTGCGCCGTACATACCAGGCATTTCAGCTGTTTCCCCACCAATGAGGGCAGCACCTGCCTGCACACAACCTTCTGCCACACCAGCAACGACTTGTTCTAGCTTAGCTGGTTCATTCTTGCCAGTTGCGACATAGTCAAGGAAATAGAGAGGCTCCGCACCTGCAGCGATAATATCATTGACACACATGGCCACACAGTCCTGACCAATGGTATCGTGCTTGTCGTACTTGATAGCCAGCATGAGTTTGGTTCCGACACCGTCAGTCCCCGAAATCAAGACGGGTTCTTTAACCCCAGTCTTGGAAAGGTCAAACATGCCACCAAAGCCTCCCAGAGCTCCTAGGACACCTGCACGCTCCGTACGAGCCACATGCTTTTTGATCCGTTCAACAACTTCATAACCCGCTTCAACATCCACACCAGATTGAGCGTACGCATTTTTATTTGCCATTTTATTTTTCCTTTTCTTTTTTTGGGAAAGACTGCGACGTATTTTTAGATAAACAATTATTTTATCTAAAAATACTAGTCAGGTCTCTAGCTTTGGTCCCATAGGAGAAAGCGTCTACTGACAAATGCTTTAGCTTTTAGTCAGTAGTGAGACGTGGGGCATAAGCATTTTTTGTCATTTATTTATTCCTTTTCTTTAATGGAGAATCTGACGCCTACTTGTAAAAACTAGTCTTTTCTTCCAAACTTCGACGGTAGTCTTCCTCATAGTCGTAGAGAGGTGTTGGGTAGTCACCGTCAAAGTAAGCGACACAGAGACCACCATTTGGCGCATCTGTTTCAATCCCAATTGAATCAATCAACCCCTCAACAGAAAGATAAGTCAGACTGTCCGCTCCAATGATTTGGCGAGTTTCTTCGACCGTATGATTAGCCGCAATCAGTTCCTGACGGGTCTGGATATCAATCCCGTAGAAGCACGGATAAGCTAGCGCTGGACTGCCAATAGCAACGTGAACCTCAGTTGCACCCGCTTCTTTCAAGAGCTGAACGATACGACGAGAGGTTGTTCCACGTACAATAGAGTCATCAATCATAACCACACGCTTGCCTTTGACAACACCAGAAACCGCAGACAGTTTCATCCGCACCCCTTGCTCCCGCAATTCTTGAGTCGGTTGAATAAAGGTACGTTGGGTGTATTGGTTCTTGATGAGGCCCATTTCATTTGGTAGCCCGGACTCTTCCGCAAAGCCCATAGCCGCGCTGAGCGAAGAATTTGGCACACCGACCACGATATCTGCCTCATACTTAAATTCACGCGCCAATTGGGCACCCATACGTTTACGTGCCGTATGGACATTGACACCATGAATGTTAGAATCAGGGCGAGCAAAATAGATATACTCCATAGAACAGATTGCTAACTGAGTATCATCTGTATAGCTATCATACTGGATTCCCTTGTCATCAATGATCACAATCTCACCTGGCTTCAAATCTCGAATCCACTCGGCCCCGATAACCTCAAAAGCACAAGTTTCAGATGAAACCACCACTGCTCCGTTGGCCATTTTCCCGATAGAAAGCGGACGGAAGCCATTAGGGTCAAGAGCCGCAATCAACTTGTCCTCAAACAACAAGATATAAGCAAAGCCACCTTTGACAAGACTGAGTGCTTCCTTTATTTTGCCCATCAGGCTAGGATTGTGACTGCGACGAATGAGGTGAGCCAAGATTTCCGAGTCCGAAGTCGCGCTGAAAATCGCTCCTCTTTCTTCCAACTCCTTCTTGAGAGAGGCCGCATTGGTCAAGTTTCCATTATGAGCCAAGCCAAACTGCATATCGTGAAAACGGAAGAGGAAGGGCTGGATGTTATCTACAGAAGCTTCGCCAGCAGTCGCATAACGCACGTGACCAATCGCACCAGTTCCAGTTAATTTATCCAAATTAGCAGGATTTCTGAACACTTCTGATAAAAGGCCCATGTCACGATGGCGCTTCAGTTGTCCTTGATCATTAGAGAGGATTCCTGCCCCCTCCTGACCACGGTGCTGAAGACTGTGGAGACCAAAATAAGTCAATTTAGCAGCATCTGGATGCCCCCAGATACCGAAAACACCACATTCTTCATTAAGAGATTTTACTTCGTATGTCATTTTTTATACCTTTTATTTCCCTGTGAAATAACGCACCGCTGACGCGAATAGGTGCTGGTCTTTATTGCCTGGGATATTTTGGAAAAGACCGTCCTCATAGCGTTCTGAGTGGCCCATCTTACCGATGATTTGACCATTCTTGCTGGTAATTCCTTCGATGGCATGGACAGAACCATTCGGATTGTACTTAGAATCCATACTTGGTTTTCCATCAAAGTCAACATATTGGCTGAAGATTTGACCATTGTCACGGAGCTCTGCAAATTCTTCAGCTGTCACGACAAACTTCCCTTCACCGTGCGAAACAGGAATGGCATGAATCTCACCAACTTCCACTCCAGCCAACCATGGTGAGTTAGTATTGGCAATGCGAGTTTCCACCATCTTGGCCACGTGTTGGTTGGCATCATTGTAGAAGAGGGTTGGACTAGTACTGCTGGCATCTTCGAAGTTCCCGTATGGAAGAAGACCTGATTTGACCAAGGCCTGGAATCCATTACAGATACCAATAATCAAGCCACCACGAGCGATAAAGCTATCAATAGCAGCACGCACTTTTTCATTGAGCAGGATGTTGACGATAAACTTAGCTGAACCATCTGGTTCATCCGCAGCCGAGAATCCACCTGCAAAGAAGAGAATGTTAGCCTTACCGATGTTGTCAACCATAGTTTCAACTGACTTGACAATAGCCTCTTCATTCAAGGTCACAAATGGCACTAAGTTGACCTCTGCACCTTCTTTTTCGAAAGCCTTAGCTGAGTCATATTCCGAGTTAGTTCCTGGGAAGACTGGGATATAAACCACAGGTTTTTCAACCTTTTCTTTGGCTTTTATCACAACATCTGATGCCACAGCTGGTACTTCAGCAAGTTCTTTGGCTTGGGTAAATTCTGTTGGGTAAACTTCTTCCAATTTGCCTTGGAAGGCACTGTCAAGTTTCTGTCCATCTAGCTTCACGCCGTTGACAAGGAGTGTAAAGTCTGCACTTGTTTGTCCAATCTTCTCCACTCCAGCAATTTCTTCAGGAGAGGTAAAGACAAATCCGCCTAATTGAGCTGTCAAAGCCGTCTCAAGTTCAGGTAAGATTACCTCAGCACCGATATGATTTCCAAAGGTAGCAAGAGCCAAACTTTCAAGCACACCGCCGTATTTAACAGCTGAAGCTGCTGTTACTTTGTGAGCCTTTTGAAGGGCTTCAAACTGAGCAAAATTAGACTTAATCAAGTCAAAATCAATTTCTGCAGAGAGGGCTTGACCTGGGATGTAGTAGATATTTTCACCAGCAGTTTTGAACTCTGGAGAGAGGACCTTACGGCTATCTGCCGTCGTCACCCCAAAGGCTACCAAGGTTGGTGGCACTGTCAATTCTTCAAAAGTACCAGACATAGAGTCCTTACCACCGATAGATGGCAAACCAAGTTGGATTTGTGCTTCGATTGAACCTAGAAGAGCTGCTACTGGCTGACCAAAACGTTCTGCTTGTTTATCCATGCGCTCGAAGTATTCTTGATAAGAGAAACGAGCCTTAGACCAGTTTGCACCCGCAGCCACCAAACGAGCGGTCGCTTCGATGACCGCATAAGCAGCACCGTGGTATGGAGACCATTCTGCTAGATAAGGGTTAAAACCTTGAGCCATAACAGACGCAGTATGAGTTACACCATGCTGAACTGGCAATTTCTGCACAGAAGCCTCAGTTGGTGTGAGTTGGTAACGACCGCCAAGCGGATGATTGACTGTTGAACGACCGACCGAACAGTCAAAGATGGTTTGCAAGCCTTTTTGACTCGCATGGTTCAAATCAGACAGAACCGCAAGAGTATCAGCTTCAAGTGCTTCAGTGCTTGTTATGCGTTCTTCTGGGAGTTTGACATCCTTGTCCACAACCTTAGCATCGACGACCACGCGCACACCGTTTGTATCAAGGAAACGACGCTCTAAGTCGACAATAATTTCACCATTCCAGTGCATAACCAGATTTGGTTTTTCAGTGACTGTCGCAACCACAACAGCGTCAATATTCTCTTTGTTACATTCTTCAACAAAGGCATCTACGTCTTCAAGACGCACCACAACCGCCATCCGTTCTTGTGATTCAGAGATGGCAATTTCGGTACCATTCAAGCCCTGGTATTTAAGAGGCACCTTGTTAAGATCAATTTCAAGACCGTCTGCTAATTCACCGATAGCCACACAGACACCGCCTGCCCCAAAGTCATTAGATTTCTTGATAAGACGAGTGACATTGCCATTACGGAAAAGGCGTTGAATCTTGCGTTCTTCGATGGCATTCCCTTTTTGAACCTCAGCTCCAGCAGTTTCCACAGACTCAACCGTTTGAACCTTAGAAGAGCCCGTCGCACCACCGACACCATCACGTCCTGTCTTACCTCCAAGGAGAATAATCACATCACCCGCTTCCGGTTTTTCACGGACAACATTGCCCTTAGGAGCCGCACCAACAACAGCACCAAGTTCCATACGTTTAGCTACAAAGCCTGGGTGGAAGTACTCACGAACGTAGGTTGTTGCAAGCCCAATCTGGTTACCATATGAAGAATAACCATGAGCCGCTGTTTTAGAAATAACTTGTTGTGGTAATTTCCCAGCGCGAGTTTCCGAAATCGGCGCTGTAATATCACCAGCACCTGAGATGCGCATGGCTTGGTAGACATATGAGCGACCTGACAATGGGTCACGAATGGCTCCACCGATACAAGTAGCCGCTCCACCAAATGGCTCAATCTCAGTAGGGTGATTGTGGGTTTCATTTTTGAACATGAGGAGCCATGGCTCTTTCACACCATCAATGTCCACTTCGATTTCGACTGAGCAAGCATTGATTTCGTCTGATACTTCCATATCATCCAAACGCCCATTAGCACGCTCATAACGACCGAAAATAGTCGCCATATCCATCAAGGTTTGCGGTTTTTCAGAACGCCCCAACTCCTCACGCATGGCAATATACTTGTCATAGGTCGCCTGTAATTGTTTTTGGAATTTCGATGCGGAGAAATCAATCTGCTTCAACTCAGTCTCAAACGTCGTGTGACGGCAGTGGTCAGACCAGTAAGTATCCAAAACCTTGAGTTCCGTCTCAGTTGGCACGCGCCCGATTGACTTGAAATAGTCTTGGATAAAGAGCAAATCATCCACTTCCATAGCCATCTCTTGCTCGGTCTTGTAGCGAGCAAAGTCTTCTGCCCTATAGCTTTCAAAGAAAGTCAATTTTGGAATGGTCTTGTCTGACTCAGAAAATTCCTGCTTGGCAATCCCTGTCGTGATGTCCTTGAAACGAGAATCAACTGAGTTGAGCAGATAGTTCTTGACCGCTTCCAACTCAGTCGCATCAATGTCTTTATTCACCAAGTAAAGTTGGGCTGTATTGACTGTCACATCACTCGAACTTCCCAACAAAAGCAAGGCTTCTTGCGAAGAAGCTGCACGCTGGTCAAATTGACCTGGCAAGCTTTCAATGGCAAAGAAAGCATAGTTGGCAAGATCCGCCTGCACAGCCGCTTCGTCCAAAACATGGTCTGTCACCTGCTCAGAGAAGATGTGTTTCTCTGCAGGCGCAAACAATTCCTCAGCCAAGTTAAAGACATCATACACTTGCACAATACGAATACTTTTCAAGCTTGAAAGTCCCAAGTTATGCTGGAGTTCTCTAACCAAACTCTCTGACTTGACCTGAAAATCAGCCTTTTTCTCAACAAAAATACGTTTATCCATCAATTCTTATTCCTTTATTTTAACCCTTGCAATGTCCCCAAACGACCTCTAGGTTGTTATTTCAACCCCTGCAACTTTTCCCAAACAATCTCGTAAACATCAGTCAATTCACCTAAGCCACGACGGAAAACATCCTTGTCCATGTGGTTGCCATCCGCATCCCACAAACGGCAGTTATCTGGTGAAAATTCGTCTGCCAAGATAATCTTGCCATCCTTGTCAAAACCGAACTCTAGCTTAAAGTCAATCAATTTAAGACCAATCTCAGCAAACCAGACTTTCAAGAGTTCATTGATACGACGAGTTTCTTCCTTCAAGTAGGCAATCTGCTGGTCATCCGCAATCTGTAGGAATTTCACATGCTCATCATTGATGAATGGATCATCCAAATCATCATTTTTATAGTAAAATTCGACAATCGGAGTCTCCAAGGCGATTCCCTCATCAACGCCAAAACGTTTTGAAAAGGAACCAGCAGTGTAGTTGCGAAGCACGACTTCCAAAGGAATGATTTCCACCTTTTTATTGAGTTGTTCCGTGTCTGAAAGTTTCTCCACAAAGTGAGTCGCCACACCAGCCGCATTTAATTTCTCAAAAATAAAAGATGAAATCTGATTATTCAATACTCCCTTGCCCGCAATCTGCTCCTTCTTGACACCATTGAAAGCAGTCGCCTGGTCCTTGTAAGTTGAAATAATAAGATTTTCATCCTCAGTTGTATAGATATCTTTAGCTTTTCCCGAATAGATCAATTGTTTTGACATTTTAAAGTTCGCCTTTCGTATTACTTGAGCACATTCTACCACAAAAATCCTAAAATTACAAGAATTTAAACGAATAAATAGTGCAGTCAGCTCAAAAATCATAAAGAAAAAAACTGCAAGAAGTATCTTTCTCACAGCTTTAAAATCATTTAACTCTAAAAACACGAACATTACTCTTTGTTCAAAAATTGATCCAAATAATAACGTAGATAACTTTTCTTGCTTGTAATCATCTGCAGGCGACCTTCCACCCCGTACCGAAGTTTTTCAGCCTGCTCAGCAGTCAGATCGGTCTCCGCCTCGATTTTAAAGAAATTCCCTTTCTCAGTCTTAGTAGCTGTCGCATCAATACTTGTAATAGTAGAATCTAGGAAAATTTGATTCTTGGCATCATGAGTCGTCGTATAGCGAACAGAATCACCGACCTTGATCCTTGCTACATCCTTTGAACTTAGATAAGCTGTAAGTTTGGCTTTCCCTTCTTTTTCCAAGGACGGATAGAGTTGGGCTAGTAGGGCACCTTCTGCTACCATGGTAGAATCACTGGTCTCAGTATTAAGATGAAGCACCCCATCCTCACTTGCCATAATTTTCCCCTTGTCTAAAAGATTTCCCTGTACCTTCTTACCTGATTCTGCCTCTAAGATCTTTTGGTCTAAAAGAGTCAATTCCTGACCAACCTTAGCCAAGTGTTGTGATTTAAGGGATTCCAATTGACTGCTTAAGCCAGACGCATAGGCTTGCTGGGTACCTGAACCTGCATACTGAACACGGTAAGTAGCAAGACTAGATTCTAACTGAGAAAGCTGCGCTTCAACCTGCGCCACTGCCTGAGCCTTAGCTTGCGGATTTTCCTCGCCCTGAGACTTATAGGACTGGTAGAGAGAGTAGGCTAGATTCTGACTGGCCAAAGAAGCACCTGTTTCAATAGCTGACTTAGCTGTCTGGTAATCGCGAATTTTAGCCTCTGTTTGGCTGATGAGGTTCCCGATTTCAGCTTGGGTTTGACTAGCTGCTGCATTCTGGGACGCGATAGTCTCGTTTTGTTGCGATGTACTAGCCCTAAGACTGCCTGCTTGACTGATGTAGTCGCGAAAGGTGGCTTGGTAGCCAAACTTATCCTCCTCTGGAAAGTAATCCGTCCCTTCTTGCAGGCTCTTTTGCAAATACTCCAATTGCTTTTTTTGATCCTTGAGCATGTCCAGCTGACTGGCATAAGACTCCGCTTGAACACCTTCTGCCCCTTCCTGATATTGAAGCAGAAGTTCCCCCTTCTTAACCAGCTTATTTTCTTCCAAATGATTGACAAGAATGCGATTGTTGCTAGTTGACTGGATATTTGCAAGGATACGACTAGGCTCAACAGTAGCTCTAGTTGACAAACTCATCTCCTTCTCTGCCAAAGTTGCAAAGCCAAGCAAAAACACAAGCAGAAGGGACATGGGTACAATCACCCGACTGGAAAAATTATGGTAACGACGATTATAAAACTCCGCACTTTCTAAAAATTCTGGTTTCATCCTCTCCTCTTTCTAGCTATTCACCAAATGGGCGTAAAAGCCACCCTGTGCAAGCAAATCAGCATGCTTTCCTTCTTCAACAATCTTTCCTTGATCCAAGATAACAACCTTCTCTGTCCGCTCAGCAATGGTCAAGCGGTGAGCAATGAAAATCAAGGTTTTATCTAAAGCCATGAGATTATCGACAATTCGCTTCTCTGTCAAAATATCCAAACTGCTGGTCGCCTCATCCAAAATCAAGACAGGCGCATCTGTCAAGAGAGCACGCGCCAGAGCGATTCTCTGACGCTGGCCACCTGAAATCCCTGCCCCATCCGAAGTCAATTCTGTCTGGTAATTCAGTGGCATACGCTCGATATCCTCCCGAATCTCTGCCAACTCGACCGCCCGTAAAATATCTTCCTGAGTCGTCCCCTCCTTGGCTCCAAGGAGAAGATTCTCCAAAATCGTCCCGTTAAAGACATAGGGCTGTTGAGGCAGATAGTTAATGTACTGGCGCAAGGCCTTTTTGTCAATCTGATTAAGATTGACACCACCCAGACTAATCTCTCCCTGACTTGGATCGTAAAAATTAACCATCATCTTGGCCAAGGTCGTCTTACCTGATCCTGAAATCCCCACAAAAGCCACCTTAGAACCTTGTGGAATAGTCAAATTGATATCCGACAAGACATCTCGACCATAGCCATACTTGTAGTAAACCTGCTTGAAGGACATCTCTCCCTTCATCAAGCTCAAATCCTCAACCGTTTTCTTCTCCTCAAACTCCGAAGCTACCAGATAAACCTCATTCAGACGGTTATTGGCAACCTGCGCTGTCTGAAGCTTGGTTTGCAGGTTGATGATATTTTCCAAAGGATTGGTAAAGTAAACCAGCAAGGTATTATAGGTAATCAACTGCCCCAAACTCATCTTACCATCCATGACCAGAACAGCTCCCATCCAGAGAATGCCGACATTAAGTAAGAGATGAGCAACCTTTTTCAGAGCCTTTTGCTGACTCTCTGCCCGACTATAGGTAAAGGATTTTTTCAGATAATCCACAAATTCCTTGTCAATCTTTTGGTAACGCTGACTTTCACTGGTCAATGACTTGATAGTCTCAATACCGTTGATGTCCTCGATGATAGAAGAAGACAGAACCGCATTGGCTTCCATGGTATCCCGATTCATCTTTTCAAACGGCTTCATAAAGGCAAAGATAATCACTGTATAGATAGGAAGCGCCAATAAGGTCATGAAAAAGAGATTGGTATTTTGTGAAAATAAAACAAGAGAAATAATGACGACCGTTGACACATCTAGGAAAATCGAAAGAATGGTCGAAGCCAGCGCGTCAATGATACTGTTAGCATCTGTAAAACGAGACACGATTTCCCCTGTTCTGCGTGTCGCAAAGAAAGACATAGGCAGGTGAAAAACATGCTTGATATAGGACAAAATCACATCAATCGACAAGCGTTGCCCCAAAACAAGTAAGAGATACTCCTGAGCGTAAGACAAGATCTGCTGAAGAATATAAACAATCACCAGCCCAATAGAAATAATCCCCAGTGTCGAACGCATCTGATCTGGCACATAGGTATCAATGATAGACTGCAAATAATAAGAACCCACAATGTTAATCAAGGTGACCAAGAGTGTTGCCAAAACGATATTAGTAATCAAGCCACGCTGCTTCACTAATATAGGGATAAAAGAGAGAAGGCCATTCTTTTGATCCTTATGAGGCTTATAGTCTGGACTAGGTGCCATAAACAAAGTCACTCCCGTCCATTCTTCCGCAAAACGCTCACGTGGCAGTTTGGTCAATTTCACCCCAGGATCTGGGTCGGCAATATGAATGCTGTTCTTATCCTGCCCAGTCACCACATAGTAGTGGAGCAATTTTCCTTCCTTAAGCACATGGGCAACAAAAGGAAAAGTCAAATCTGGCAAGTCAAAAAGCGTCATATCCGCCTTAATTGCTCGCGTCTCAAAACCAATCTCCTCTGCCACCTTGACCAAGCCCAAGGCCGTAGTCCCATCCATGGTCGTCTTAGCCAATTCTCGCAAGTGAGCCAAAGAATAGTAGCTACCATAGTAGCCAAAAACCATGGCTAATGAAGCTACACCGCAGTCCATCTGATCCACCTGCGGACGATAATGACGTTTCCCAAATTTCATATTCATCTCCTTTTTCCTAAACTCATCTGATAATACCTATCTTACCCCAATCCCCAAACAAAAACTGGACTTCTTCCCCAAATGTGCCTATCTACCTCCCAACTGCACTTTTTGGATAAAAAATAGGCAGAACAAACGTCATGCCTAAAATATATATTTATTTCTTTTTCTTCCTAATTCTTTTGTCAATCATATATAAAACGATAATCGAAAACAGCGGCGGAACAATATAACTCTTTTCACTCATTGTCAGCTGAAATCCCAGAATCGCTAGTATCTTAAAGATGAAAATATTCATTACAAATAGAAAAACAAATACTAAAAAATATTTTAAAACCTTCTTCATTCCTTTTCTTCAACTCTCCTAATTTCTATACCTATTTTATCAAATTTTATCAAAAAATACATGTAAAACCCCAAATAAACACCTCAACTGCACTTTTTGGCAAAAAATAGGCAGAACAAGCGTCCTACCTACTAAAAATATGCTATTGAAAGGAAATTGATTTTTTACTGACACCCTAGGCAAGTTTGGAACAAATAAATCATTGATAGTAACATTTACGACAGTCTATTTATTACTTCAATTTCTAATGTCCCTGCTATTTCTAAGCCACCTATGGTATGATCTATTCCTAGTCAGAATAGATAACACCGTTCTAAATTACGATTCATAGTTTTTCTTACATTCTTTAATAAAATATGTATCAAATTGTTAAAATTAACGTCTGCTTCCTAGATGACGACCGTACATATAGGCAACAACTCCTAAAACACCCCAAGCGATAGCTGTAGAAGTAGTAATAATAAGTCCACCCTCGGTACTAGCCAAATCTGCTTCTGCCATGATCTCAAATTTTTCTTCTAATTTTTTCATATCCCACCTACTCCTTTAAATATATTAACCAAACGTACGAGATAACCAATAACCAGCTACCCCAGCTCCACCTGCAGCAAGTAATGAGCCTCCGATAACAATCAATAAACCCACTCCGCCTTGTACTTGCTCTAATTCATTTTGCTTTACGATTTCAAATTGATTCAAATTTTGCATGATATACTCCTTTTTAAATAATACTAGCTAATCCAATAGCTACTCCTACTAATAAACCCACTATTCCTGAGGCTGATATAATAACAGCCGCAAATTCGTTTGAAAACTTCATTGATTCTCTCATTATCTCTTGTTTCGACTAATTCCAATAGCTACTCCTGCACTTAAACCAGCAAATGCTGAACCTGCAATAATACTAGCTGCTACTGCTATCGGAATAATTCCCCCATCTACATTCATCAACTCTTCTTCTGTAAGAGCTACAAAGTTCTGTTCCATTTTGTCAAAATTTGTCATCTTTTTTCTCCTTTATTTCTATTTTTCAGTTTACGATTTCTGGATCTTAAACCATTTTAAAAACCAGAATAGATAAATTACTGAATTTCTTTTCTTCTCACTTATCTATTTGAGAAGTGATTTAAAATGAACAGGTAAATTTCATTTATTTTAAATACCATTTGATAAACCATGGCAATAAGATTGGTAAATACATCGCGTAGTCTCCTTCCTTTTCCTCTTACTTATCTATTCGAAAAAAATTTCGAAAATGTACAACTAAATTAAATTTTATTTCAAAAATAATTTAATGAACCACGGATACAAGATTGGTAGATACATAAACCAGACTCCTTTCTTTTCCTCTTACTTATCTATTCGAAAAAAATTTCGAAAATAAACAACTAAATCAAATTTTATTTAAAAAATAACTCAGTGAACCATGGGTAGAACATTGATATAAACATAAACCAGGCTCCTTTCTTTTCCCTCTTACCTATCTATTCGAAAAAAATTTCGAAAATGTACAACTAAATTAAATTTATTTAAAAAATAACTCAGTGAACCATGGGTAGAACATTGATATAAACATGAACTAGGCTCCTTTCCTTTTCCTCTTACTTATCTATTCGAAAAACAATTCAAAAAAATAAGAATATCAGAAAATTTTCCGACATTCTTATTGATAAATTGATTCAAGTCTAACAGATATTAGACATTGAGATGTTTTTTAAGGGTTCTTCTGGCTGTTCGTGACACGGGGAAGTGCAAGCCTTCTAACAGGGTCACTTCTGTGGCAGTCATCTCTTCAACAGCCTGTAAACTGACTAACGTATTGCGATTGGCATAGACAAAGTAATCTTTTTCAGCCTTGGCAGCGATATCCTTGAGACTGCCATAAATGGTCTTGATAGAATGATTAGCATAATAGACCTTGATACGATGGGATTCCACTGAAGTTTCAAAGGCCAAAATCTCATGGTAGGGCAGAGTAAAGCCCCGTCTCCCCTCAAAACTATAGGTAAAGAGACGCATATTTTCCCTCTTATCCACTGCCAGTATATAGTCCAGACAGCGCTCCAGCTGATGACGGTAATCCTCCTCAGACTGATCCTTGGAAATAAAATCCAAGGCAGACAAGTGGTAGCGAAAAGCTAGAGGCAAGGCCTCCGAGTGCGTGGACACAAAGACAATGCTTGTAAAAGGATCCCGCTCCCGAACCTGTTGGGCAACCTGAAAGCCCCGTTCACGCTCTCCATCAATCTCTAAATCCAATAAATAGAGTTGGTAATGGTCAAAATACTGAGAATACTTTTCAACATCCCCATAGTTTTTGGCAATATCAATTTCCAATCTTAAATTGCGAGAGCGACCGATATCTAGCAAAGTCTGCTCTATCCGTCCTTGTTGGACTCTATCGTCTTCCAAAACTAAAATTCTCATTCCTCTCCCCCTCGTTTCTTATCCTTAAATGGCAATTCTAAATCTTGTCTAAAGGTCGTTTCTCCTAGCTGGGTATCTAAGTTTAAATCATAATGAAAAACCATATCCTCCAAGGTCGCTAAGCCCAGTCCACTGTGGTTTCCCTTAGTCGAATAACCCTTTTGACTGAGAATGCTGGGATTCAGTTCTTCTTTCTTACGAGTGTTTTCAATGATAAAACGGACACTCCTATCGCCTGCCAATAAAGCAACCCGAATCTGCGGATGTTCCGCCTCACTGGCTGCCTCTAAGGCATTTGTCGTGAGGATAGAGAGGATACGGATAGCCTCCAACATCGGCAAAGCCAGCTCTTCTACGACCCCCACCGTCTCCAAACTAAAATGAATTCCTTGCTTATCTGCCACAATCATGGCTTTTGCCAAGGTATTACGAATGGCTATATCATGGATATTATGAAGATTAAAGGCCGTGTAATCCGCCTTCCTCAGCTTTTCATTGGTCTTTAGAAAGACATCTTGATAAATGGTAGAAACTTCAGCCATGTCTTGATTGGCTATGGCAGGCTCCATGCTGGCGACAATCCCTGCAAAATCATGACGGAAACCTCGAACTTCATCATAGAGATGACCTAGCTTATCCACCATTCCTTGCAAGGAACGATTTTCATCTTCCTGTCTCTGAATGGTCTGCTCATCACGATAAGCCTGTTCCAAATGCTTGACGTAAAAGAGCCAAGAGAAAAATAGGATGAAAATCAGGAGAGAAATGGTCGTATCAAATCGAACGTAGAAAGAACAATTTATATTTGTCATAAACGAAGAGAATATCCTAAACACAGTCAGAGGTAGGATAATGAAAAAACTCTTATAATAGTGGGTTTTGAAAGCATCTGAAAAGAATAAATCCAAATCCAAAGACCAACGCTTCATCATAACTACTGTCAGTACAAGAGCTAGTAGAGAAAAAGTAGAATTAACAATACCATTTCCTACTTCTGATAGCATATCTATATCTAATATCCGAATATAGAACAATACCAATAAATAGCGAATACTCTGATAAAAACTAAAAAGATAGAATGAAAGAAATAACGATTCCCCCTTTTTCTTCCTATTCACATAGAAAATAAGGTAAAAAAAGATTAAAACTTCCAAATACATAATTTCAAAAAAAGTTTTACCAGCTATTACTTGCATCATTAATAAATAGACTATGTATCTCTTTTTACGAAATTCCGGTATAATTTGGTAACCTAGATAAATTGGAGGAACTATAATGGAAACCATCAGCAATAAAGCAAATAGAATCTCCTTAATAAAAGTCAAAACCATACTATCCAATCACAGTTTTAGTTGGTGCTGGACTACAATACCGAGGTTGGCAAAGCCCAAACAAAGAACAAAAGAAATTCCCTCCACCATTCACTTCCTCCAAAGCCTCTGGAGTTAACTCTTCAAATTGTTCCAATTCTACAAATGTGTTTTTCATTTCCATGACAGACTCCTTTTCATTATTTTATAGATAACTCTATCCCCTACTTCATCTACAAAAGGCTTTAGTTTTCTTTTGAAATACAAGAAATCTAAAGCCTCCTGAAAATGGTATATTGGTTAGAGTGTTAACAATTAGTTGTGAAGATATTATTTTTATTTAACCACAACCACTTTATAATATTCGTTTGAGTGTGGAGATTCAATCTTAATTTTTTCACCGTATAAACCATCGATTTCTTTATCCAGATAATCTGAAACTCCTGATGGCAAGCGTTTCATCTTAAGAATTTCACCAGATTGATCCGCATAGGCTAGGATGTGATAGTGGGCTGTAGCCATACCATCATCAATCAATACAAAATAGCCTGTTTTAAGCTTACCTTGCTCATTTTCTAAATAGTATAGTTTATTATTATTGATTGTAAAGTGGGTAGCTCCAAGACGAAGTCGTGCACCTGGATTTTCTAAATAGACATCATTACCAACTTTTTTAATCTCTGAATAGGTTGTCATTGCTGGGATATTAACCACACGATGTCCATTTTCATCAAAGTAGTAGCGATTTGGTAAGTTTTGGAAGTTCTGTACAACTGCCTTAGGATCAATTTCTTGTCCTTCTTCTTTATTATCCACTAAAGCTAAGGTAGTATTTGCAACCTCATCCCCATATTTGTTAGAGAACTTCTTGAACTCTGGTCTGATATACCAAGCATTTTTTTCAATAATAACATCGTCACCTTTAGCATTTAGCAAATATTCTTGCCCATCTCCAAGTTTGACAATATCATGAATATTGTATCCAGCATCTTTTCTATTTGCTAGATAGCCATCCTTACCAATGACATAACTTTCCCCATCACTGGCTGGAACAGCTCTATCTGCGACCATAGCACCTGATTTTTCAAAGTAAGACCATTTACCATCTATGAACACCCAACCTGTCATCATAGAACCACTAAAATGAAGATAGTACCATGTAGACCCTTCTTTGTACCAACCTGTACGCATGGCGCCACTATCTGCTAGTGAGTACCATGTGCTACCTTCCTTGTACCAGCCAGTGCGCATAGCACCACTGTCTGCTAGTGAATACCATGTGTTACCGTCTTTGAACCAGCCTGTCTGCATTTTACCAGAACCGTCAAAGTGGTACCAAGAACCAGCATTTTGCACCCATTTATCCTTAGCTAAACTGCCATCTTGTGAAAGATTCCAGTCAGCACCATTTTTAACCCAAGTATCTGCAGCCTGTGCTTGGTTGATAGACAAAAGTAGACCAGCACCTGCAAGCAAGCCAAGTGTAAGTAGTTTAGATTTTTTCATAGCCATTTCCTCCTTTATTGAATAGCTATAAGAGGGTTTCCCCTCTTTATTTAGCTATATTCTAATACTTTTCATTGTCAAAGTCAATAATATTGTGAAAAATTAGACAATATTACCAATATCTACGAATTGTATTTTGATCCATTCCATATTGATTCATATAAGAAACATATTGACCTGGACGTGGAGCATGAACTACATTTCCACCACCAACATAAATACCCACATGTTGATTTGAACCTTGGTCGCCATTGTACAATATTAAATCTCCAGGAAGTTGTGAACCACTATATATAAATTTCCCTCCTTCAGCTTGTTCTCCAGTTGTTCTACCAATATAAATATCGAACTTAGCATGAATAGCCATCGTAAATCCTGAGCAATCTACACCCTTATCCAAGTCTGCCCCACCCCAAACATATGGGATTTTCCCTACAAATGTCTTTGCGTATTCACCAAGTGCCTGTCCACGATTTTCTACCCATACACCACTGGCTCTAAAGAAGTATGGCGTACCATTCACACGTTGATAACCAGTGACCATAGCACCACTAGCAGATAAGTAGTAATAATTACCATCAGGTTGAATCCAAGTATTTTCTTTCATCCATCCTTGGTCATCAAAATAGTACCACTTGTCATCTAATTGTTCCCAATTTTTAGCATAACCACCTGAACCGTATTTAAACCACCATTTACCATTGGTTTGCATCCATGTTCCTTTCGGATCACGATATTGATTGAAAGCTTTCTTCTCTTGATTACCCTCTGCTTGAGTTTCTTTATCTTCAAAACCAATCAATTTTACTTGATCAGCTTCTTCAGCTTTTATCTTGCCTTGATTAACTAATTGAGCAATCGCTTCTTTCTCACTTGCTGATGGGGAATCAGCATAGGCTACCGTAGTATTTGCTAAGAGAAGGCCTCCTGCAAGAACTAATAAACTAGAATAAAGATATTTTTTTCATCATAAAAATCCTTTCTTTTTCTCCTTTTTGGAGATTGATTTTTTCTGACTCTATTATATCCCTTATTTCTCCTCAGATTTCTACTGTCCCTAGAAAGACTAAATCTGTTCCTAAACGGTCACTTGAACCAAAGAAAAATTCCAAAGCAAGTGCCTTGGAACTCCTATATCTACTCAACAATCACTTTTGTCATATCAAGAGCCATTGGTTGATAGTATACATCAGGGTGCTTATTATCCCTAATAATCTCACCGTATTCAACAAAACCAAACGATTTATAAAAATTAATCACTTTATCTTCATTGACACTATCCAAATAAACCATTTTACCCCCTAAAATGCTCTGGGCTAATTGAATTTTTTCAACCACTAATTCCATAACTTGCTGACCAGTAATTTTATTAAAGTGTAAATTTCTACCAAATTGGGCAATCAAAAGTCCTGGTATATAATTTAAGTTTCTCGCGTTTTTCCCACTTAAAACAAAAGATTTTTTGTTATCATTATCTAATTCTTGAACATTAACAATTTTTAATGTTAGTGTAAAAAAACCTAAAATCTCAAATCTATCTCCTGATATCTCTTGATCAATAATAATAAAATTTCTCGATTTATGTGTCAGCTCTGTTGTAATTGCGTCATTTTTAAGATACTCTAACATATCCTCATTTTTACCAAACGACACTTGCTCAGAAACAATCTTAGAGAAGTTCTCACGGACTTTTTGACGTATTCTCCGTTCATTAGTATATTCAGGATTTCTAGTAATAACGGTTTGTCGTATAAACTTGATGACATCCCCTAGTGGTAAGGCATATAATTTCATACTTTATCTTACCAGCTTCTCTAGACCTAGTAAGGAAGGTTGTTCTTGTTTATCTGTATTCTTTTTGATAATATCAAGCAACAAATCAGTTGATTTAGAGGCTTGAATTTTTTCAAAATCTTCTTTTGTGAGTGTGATATCACGAGTAATACTAAATGTAGCCACGAGTATACTTCCTTTCTCTTCTAATAAGTCCATTATAACGTGTTTTTCCCATTTTTACAAGGATATCCGATATTCCTCATTTCTAAAAACCATCTACTTCCGTTGTCTTGGAACTTCTTATCTTTATTTTCCTTGAATGATTTTAACCACATCTCCTACACTTTGGAGTTGGTCAATTTCCTCATCGCTGATTTCGATATTAAATTCATCTTCCAGTGTCAAGATAAACTCCATCAAGTCAACTGAGTCAGCATCCAAATCGTCTTTCAGACTCAAGGATTCTGTCACGACAAAGTCCTCTCCCTGTCGCTCTTGGATAATGGTCACAATACGGTCAAAAATTTCTTTTTCTGTCATCTCTTTTATTCTCCTGAAAATTCACGCGCAGTCTGGGCAACTACGTCTGTTTCTAGCATGGTACGAATCTGGTGGATTGTACTATAAACAGCCTTGGCATCGCTTGAGCCATGAGTCTTAACAACCGGTGCCTTGACACCAAACAAGACCGCTCCACCAACATCTGAATAGTTGAGCTGTTTTTTCAAACCTCTGAGGCTGTCCTTGAGAAGAAGGGCTCCTAGTTTCGCTCGAAGACCACCACCTGTAATAGCTGTCTTGAGCAAGCCCATAATTCCCATGGCTGTCCCTTCAATGGATTTGAGCACAGCGTTTCCCGTGAAACCATCTGCCACAACAACATCCGCAACGCCATTCATCAAATCACGTGCTTCCACATTTCCGATAAAGTTTAAACTTTCATCAGCCACTAGTAATTCATAGGTTTCCTTACGAAGCGGATCGCCCTTACTACTCTCTGTTCCGTTATTGAGCAAGCCAACACGTGGTTGCGCAATGCCACGGACATTTTTTGCATAGAAGGAACCGAGGACAGCGTATTGATGGAGGTGCTGGGCTGTATTCTCCGCATTGGCACCGAGGTCCAGCATGTCAAAACCTTTCCCATCAATGGTCGGCAAGGTAGACATAAGCCCAGGACGGTCGATATTCTTGATACGACCCACGATGAAAAATCCTGCTGCTAGTAAGGCACCTGTATTCCCAGCTGAGAGGACAGCATCTGCTTCACCCTCTTTGACAGCCTTGGCTGCCAAGACCATGCTGGCATTTTTCTTCTTCCGAATAGCTCTCGTAGGTTCATCGTCTGAATCAATCTTCTCATCCGTATGAATAATGCTGACGCGCTCTGCCGCTGTCAGATATTGCTTGATTTTGCTTTCATCTCCGTAGAGTTGAACCTCAATATCTGAAAAGTCAGCCAGGGCTTGATTGACCCCCTCAACGATGGCCTGAGGTGCGTAATCGCCCCCCATGGCATCTACTGCGATTTTTTTCATTTGTTTTCCTCTTTTAGTAATTGTCCCCAATCTGCTAGGGAATCAATAAATTTCTTTGATTTTAGGTGAATCCCCACGTACTCTTCGTAGAGCTGGTCCATAAATTGTCGTAGCTCTTGCTTGATTTCAGGCTTGAGCGAAATGGTTTCCAAAGTCTCAAAATCAATGGCTTGAAATTGATTGAGCAGATAAGGGATATTGGGATTGAGATGGCAACGTCTCTCATCCTCATGATAATGCTCTGGACAGAGACAGGCTCCATATTTGAAAGAAAAGTCAAAAGCCTGACCAACCCGATGACAAAAGACACACTCATTAAAATTGAGACTAATTCCAAACCGAGTCAAGATTTGAATTTCAAAGATATTGGTCAAAACCTGATAATCCAAGCCCGCTTCCATCAACTCCAAAGTCTTTTGCAAAAAAGCAAACAAGGGAGCATCCTGCTGATTATCCTGCAAACTCGCATCTGCAAGAGCTGCTATGTAGGTCGCATAGGCCATGACAAAGAGATCACTATTAATCTTGGGAAAGGTCATCACCTCATGGTAGTCCTCGATGTAGCTAAGCCCGTCATCATTGATTCGCAAGAGAAATCGTGCCAGCACCAAGGGTTGAATAACAGGCGCCAGTTTGGATTGACCAGCGTGTTTAACGAAAAACATCCGCTTACCAGCCTGCTCTGTAAAAATCTTGACTAGCTTGTCATCCTCACGAAAGTTACGATTGTAGAGCACCAAGCCTTGACTCGTGATAGACTGAATCATGCTTCTCTCATGTACTCCTCAAGTCGTTTCATGGCTTCTTTGATCGTCTCCATGCTGGCTGCATAAGATAGGCGAACATAACCTTCCCCGTAACATCCAAAGGCTGCACCAGGGATAAAGGCAACGGCCTTCTTCTGGGCAAAATCCTTGAGAAAAACAAAGGAATCTTGATTGTAACCAGCTGGAATCTTAGCAAAGATATAGAAGGCACCGTCTGGTTTGATAATCTCAAATCCAAGAGCAGTCATCTTTTCGATGATATAATCTCGACGCTGGATGTATTCCTTCTTCATAGGTTCCGCATCGTTTTTACCAGCCGTCAAGGCTTCCACCGCAGCGTGTTGCGCCATGGTATTTGCGGCAGTCACCAAGTACTGGTGGCTCTTGATTAACTGAGCTGTAAAGGCCGCAGGAGCGAAAATCAGCCCCAAACGCCAACCTGTCATAGCATGCGATTTAGATAAACCATTGATAATGATAGCCTGATCTCTCAACATAGTTCCTAAAGACACATGGGCTTGCCCTGTGTAGGTCAATTCTGAGTAAACCTCATCACAGACAACGAAAATCTCATACTTGCGTAAAACAGCTGCCAAGGCTTCCAACTGCTCCCGACTATAGGTAATTCCTGTCGGATTGGCTGGATAGTTGAGAATTACCGCCTTGAGCTTGTCTCCTTGCTCCAAAATAGCCTTTTCCAACATCTCAGGAGTCAAGACAAACCCATTTTCAGTTGTGTCAATCTCGACAATCTCTGCCCCAACTAGATTGACAATCGGTTCATAACCTGGATAAGCAGGAGCTGGCAAGAGCACCTTGTCTCCCTCTTCCAAAATAGCAGTCAAAGTCGCAGACAATGCCTCTGTCGCCCCAATTGTAACCAAGATTTCATTTTCAGGAGCATAGTCCAGTTGGTATTTTTCCTTAACAAAATCACTGGCTGCCTGACGTAAGGTCAGCAGACCACTCATCCCTGTATAGTAGGATTGGTTCTGGTCAATGGCTCGCTTGGCCGCCTCCTTGACATGATCTGGCGTTGTAAAATCAGGTTCCCCCAAGGTCAAACGCAAGACCCCAGGAATCTCCGAAATAGCCTGGTCAAACTGACGAATCAACGAAACTTGAATCTTATCTAACTGTTTATTAAAGCGCTTAGTTAAATCCATAGATACCTCCTACTTTCGAAACGTATCTCTATTATACTACAAAAGCCCCCCGACCGCAAAAATACATGATAGAATAACGCTAGCATAACAAATTGAAGTATTTAAAATGGATTTATTGCAACTCCACTAACGGACTTAGTTTGGATTAGATAAGCACGACAAAAAAATACCAGAGGTGGAGCTCTAGTATCTTTGTTTTTGCCAAGACTTCGTTACAGTTCTTGTAAAATTATTATCACATGATTAGCGCTACTTGTCAAATAATTGTTAGCTCCACTTTCTATTTTACTTTTCCTGTTTACAGGTCTATAATGGTAACAGATTCTATTTGGAGGTTCTTATGTCATTTCTATCAAAAAATGGAGCAGGCATCTTGGCCTGCCTTCTCATTTCCATCCTATCTTGGTACTTAGGAGGATTCTTCCCTGTCATTGGCGCGCCCGTCTTTGCGATTTTTATGGGCATGCTTCTCCATCCCTTTCTTTCGTCCTATAAACAACTGGATGCGGGATTGACCTTTAGTTCCAAGAAATTGCTCCAGTATGCCGTTATCTTGCTTGGTTTTGGTCTCAATATCTCGCAAGTCTTCGCAGTTGGGCAATCTTCGCTCCCTGTCATCCTGTCCACCATTTCAATAGCCTTGATTGTTGCCTACCTCTTCCAGCGTTTCTTTGCACTGGATACAAAACTGGCTACCTTGATTGGAGTTGGTTCTTCTATCTGTGGGGGCTCTGCCATTGCTGCGACAGCGCCCGTTATCCATGCCAAAGAAAAGGAAGTCGCCCAAGCCATCTCCGTTATCTTTTTCTTCAATGTCTTGGCTGCGCTCATCTTTCCAACCCTCGGAACCTGGCTTCACCTATCCAATGACGGGTTCGCCCTCTTTGCAGGAACTGCGGTCAATGATACTTCCTCTGTAACGGCTACCGCCAGCGCCTGGGACAGTCTCTACCAGACTAATACTCTCGAATCCGCAACTATTGTCAAACTCACACGTACTCTGGCTATCATTCCCATCACTCTCTTTCTCTCCTACTGGCAAAGTCGCCAACAAGAAAATAAGCAAGGATTGCAACTGAAAAAAGTCTTCCCACTTTTTATCCTTTACTTTATCCTTGCCTCTCTCCTAACCACCCTACTGACCTCTCTTGGTGTGTCCAGTAGTTTCTTTACCCCTCTCAAACAACTCTCCAAATTCCTCATTATCATGGCCATGAGTGCTATCGGTCTCAAAACAAATCTGGTAGCTATGGTCAAATCCAGTGGAAAATCCATTATCCTCGGAGCCATTTGCTGGATTGCCATCATCCTCACCAGTCTTGGGATGCAGACCCTTATCGGCATTTTCTAACACAAAAGGTAGCCCACCAGCTACCTTTTTCTTATGCTTCCTCAATCAAGCGTGTATGTTCTCTCTTGATGCAGCGATTCATCACGATGTCATCACATCCACCAGCACGCAAGATTTCTTCCGCTTCTAGACTTTCAAGCCCCAGTTGTGCCCAAAAAATCTTGGCATCAGCCTTGAGAAAATCACGCGCCACATCTGGCAGAAACTCACTGCGACGGTAAACATTGACAATATCTACAGGAAAAGGAATCTCAGCGAGGCTAGCATAAGCCTTTTCACCCAAGATTTCGCCACCTGCCGCCTTGGGATTGACTGGGATGATTTTATAACCCCGAGCCTGCATTTCCTTGGTTACTCGATTGCTAGTTGTTTCCTCACGGTCTGACAAGCCCACCACAACAAGAGTTGTACTCGTTGCTAAATACTGACGAATCACGCCATCACTTGGATTGATAAATTCTTGACTCATAGAAATTCTCCTTTTTCATCAGTATAGCACAATTTGAAAAGGCTTGCAGAATTCTACTACAAAAAAGGAGGACTAGCCCCCTTTTTATTTAGCCTCGTACCAAGTTGCCCCTTCATTCTCATCTGCGATGAGGGGAACACTGAGTTGAATAGCTTCTTCCATGGTTTGTTTGACCAATTTTTTCATCTCTGCTAGTTCCGATTTCGGAACTTCAAGGACGATTTCATCGTGCACTTGTAACAACATCTTGGTCTGATAGCCACCTTCAACCAAGGCCTTGTCTAGCTGGATCATAGCAATCTTAAGAATATCTGCCGCCGAACCCTGGATAGGAGAGTTGATGGCAGTCCGCTCCGCAAAACCACGAATGTTGAAGTTACGCGAATTGATATCTGGCAACTCACGACGACGTTTGAAGAGAGTCTCTACATATCCCTTATCACGCGCTTCACGCACCACTTCATCCATGTAGTTTTTAATACCCGGGAAACGTTCAAAGTAGGTATCAATGTAGGCTTTGGCCTCCTTACGGCTGATGCCCAAATTATTAGACAGACCAAAATCTGAAATCCCGTAAACCACTCCAAAGTTCACCGCCTTGGCATTGCGACGGTCGTTTGCAGTCACATCCTCAGGACGCTCAATGCCAAAGACCCGCATGGCTGTCGAAGTATGGATATCTGCCCCCTCTTGGAAGGCCTTAATCAAGTGCTCATCTTTAGAGATATGCGCCAAAACGCGCAATTCAATCTGTGAATAGTCGGAGCTGAGAAGCACACTATCGTCCCACTCAGGCACAAAAGCCTTACGAATGAGGCGGCCTTGCTCCAAGCGCACAGGGATATTTTGCAAGTTTGGATCCACACTAGACAGACGCCCAGTCTGGGTCAAATCCTGCACATAGCGCGTATGAATCTTGCCATCATCCAAAATCCAGTCCTGCAAGCCAATCACATAAGTAGACTGAATCTTAGCAATCTGACGGTAATCCAAGATTTTCTTAACAATCGGCGCAATAGGAGCCAGACGCTCCAACACATCCACCGCTGTCGAATAACCCGTCTTGGTTTTCTTGGTGTATTCTAGAGGAAGACCAAGCTTTTCAAAAAGAAGTACACCCAACTGCTTCGGCGAATTGATGTTAAACTCCTCACCAGCCAGTTCGTAAATCTCTTGAGTTAGTTTTTCAATAACAAGCTCATTTTCAGCCTGCATCTCAAGCAAGGTCTCTTTCTTGACCGTAATCCCAGCAATTTCCATCTTGGCAAGGACGAAGGCTAGAGGTTGCTCTATTTCATAAAGAAGCTCTAATTGTCCATTTTCACTGAGTTTTTCAAGTAAAACAGGCTCTGTTTCGACTAAAACAGCAATCTTACGAGCCAAATGTTCCAATAATTTCTCGCGTTCAGGAATGGCCTTTTTGACACCCTTACCATAGAAAGTCTCATCATCGACCAAATAAGTCTGACCATAAAGACTAGCAATAGTCGCAATTTCATTGTCCTCCACAGTCGAAAGAAGATATTTAGCCAAACGGCTGTCAAAAGCAGGCGCCTGCAAATTCACATCATAACGATTTAAGAGAACTTTAGCCTTCTTAAAGTCATACACTTTCAGAGGTGTTTTTTCTAAGAAGTCTTTGAAAATCGGGTCTTGCAAAAGTTCAAGCTTGTCTGTGGCATAGAACTTTTCCCCACAAGACCAGGCAAATCCAACCAAATCATCCATATGGTAATTCTCACCAAAAAGCTCAAAATGGAAGATAGACTCTTCACTCAGCATGTCTTGACTAACTTGGTCAACGATAGTAAAGTCCAAACTCTCAGCCACATCAGCTGACGATGCATTTAAAGCCTGCTTAAGCTGTTTGAAGCCCATCTCATCATAGAATTTCCCAAGATCTTCCACATCTGGACCACTATAAACCAAATCCTCCAAACCAATCTCAATCGGTGCCTTGGTATCAATGGTCGCCAGTGTTTTAGACAAAAAGGCCTGTTCCTTATCATTGATGAGATTTTCCTTCATTTTAGAAGCCTTCATCCCATCGATATTTTCATAAATACCCTCAAGCGACCCATGCTCCAGCAAGAGCTTGATACCCGTTTTTTCACCGATTTTGGTCACCCCAGGGATATTATCCGACTTATCTCCCATAAGCGCCTTGAGATCGATAAACTGAGTCGGTGTGAGCCCCATCTTTTCCATAAGATAGTCTGGCGTAAAGGCCTCAAACTCAGCCACACCTTTCTTGGAAATCTCAACCACCGTATGCTCATCCGTCAGCTGAATCAAGTCCTTATCCCCACTGACAATGGTAATGTCAAAACCAGCCTGCTCAGCTAGTTTATCCAGCGTCCCGATGATATCATCCGCCTCATACTGAGCCAACTCATAGTGGCGAATCCCCATATGATCCAGCAACTCACGAATGAAGGGAAATTGCTCACGAAACTCATCAGGAGTCTTAGCACGACCACCCTTATAGTCCGCATACATCTCTGTACGGAAGGTCGTCTTCCCAGCATCAAAAGCCACCAAAATATGACTAGGTTCAACCCGCTCCAATAAATGACTCAACATCAACTGAAAGCCATAAATCGCATTGGTATGCAAACCAGCCGCATTCTTAAAACGGTCCAACTGCTGATAGAGCGCAAAAAACGCCCGAAAGGCCACAGAAGACCCATCAATCAATAATAATTTTTTCTTATCCATACACCCATTATAAAGGAAAGCACCAAAAAATACCATTGGAAAGAGCCAGAGCAAGTATTTTTCAAACTTTTTCCGAATAAATAGATAGAGCCAGAGAATCTAGTAAACCTAGATTTAAAAATGTGCTATAATGAAAGGAGAGGAAGAATGATTCTCAGACATCCGGGCATCAGCCCGACCAACGATTTGGTTGCTAAGAAGATTTTTAGCAATCCAGAAATCACTTGTCAATTTATCCGCGATATGCTGGACTTGCCAGCAAAAAATGTGACCATTTTGGAGGGAAGCAATATTCACGTTTTGCCTTCTACTCCATACTCGACCCAGGATTTCTATACCAGTATAGACGTTTTAGCTGAACTAGATAATGGAACCCAAGTTATCATTGAAATTCAGGTACATCATCAGAATTTTTTCATCAATCGCCTGTGGGCTTACTTATGCAGCCAGGTCAATCAAAACCTAGAGAAAATTCGCCAGCAAGAGGGCAATACTCATCAGAGTTACAAACATATCGCACCAGTATACGCTATCGCAATTGTGGATAGCAATTATTTCTCAGATGATTTGGCTTTCCATAGCTTTAGTATGCGAGAGGATACGACAGGTGAGGTCTTAACCATCACCAATAATGGACAGGAACATCATCTAGTCAAGATGGCGTTCTTGGAACTAAAAAAATACAGAGAAACCAGCAAAGACAAGGTTCGCAAGCCATGGTTGGAGTTTTTTGGGAATAAACCCTTTACCCAGCAACCAGAGCGAGCCATCAGCCAGGCAGACCAACTGCTAGACTACAAGAGCTGGGCCGAGGAGGATAGGAAAATGTTTAGTGAACAACGCAGACGTGAAGAACAAGCCTTACTCGCTCATGACTATGCCTTGGAAACTGCTAGGGCGGAGGGTATCGAAGAGGGATTAAAAGTAGGTCTAGTAAATCTCGTTCGTCAAGGTCTTCTGACTTCCGAGGTTGCCAGCCAGCAGTTAGGTATGACTGTCTCTGAGTTTGAAGAACTATTGAAAGAGCATCACAAATAAGAACTAAAAAAATACAGAGAAACCAGCAAAGACAAGGTTCGCAAGCCATGGTTGGAGTTTTTTGGGAATAAACCCTTCACCCAGCAACCTGAGCGAGCCATCAGCCAGGCAGACCAACTGCTAGACTACAAGAGCTGGGCCGAGGAGGATAGGAAAATGTTTAGTGAACAACGCAGACGTGAAGAACAAGCCTTACTCGCTCATGACTATGCCTTGGAAACTGCTAGGGCGGAGGGTATCGAACAAGGTCTAGAGCGTGGCCTTGAACGAGGACGAGCAGAGGGGATCGAAGAGGGATTAAAAGTAGGTCTAGTAAATCTCGTTCGTCAAGGCCTTCTGACTTCAGAGGTTGCTAGCCAGCAGTTGAGAATGACTGTCTCTGAGTTTGAAGAACTATTGAAAGAGCATCGCAAATAAGAACTAAAAAAATACAGAGAAACCAGTAAAGACGAGGTTCGCAAGCCATGGTTGAAGTTTTTCGGTAACAAGCCTTTTACCCAGCGCCCCGAGCGAGTCATCAGCCAAGCAGACCAACTGCTGGACTACAAGAGTTGGTCCGAGGAGGACAGGAAAATGTTTAGTCAACTACGTATGCGCGAAGAACAAGCCTTGTTAGCACAGGACTATGCCTTGGAAACTGCTAGGGCAGAGGGGATCGAACAAGGTCTAGAGCGTGAGCAACTGATTGCTTTTTTAGATATGGTTCGTAAACATCTTTTAACCGCTGAGGTTGCAAGTGAGCAATTAGGCATGACCGTCGCTGAGTTTGAGGCACTGTTATAAGATTATACAATTACTAATAACATAAAAGTGAACAGGACTGAAATATGATCCTATTCACTTTTTATTCTCTATAGTCGATTGAAATAAGATATGAACAAATTGATTAGGAAAGCCAAATTAATTTCTAGAAATTTTTAGAATCCGTAGCGTACTATTCTAAGTTGAATCCACTATACTATCTAACAAAGCCCTCACGCGATTATATACACAAAAAGAGAAGGCAACAAGTCCTTCTCTTTTCATATTATAGATTATTTGGTGGTTTAAACTTCCTAACAGATTAAATTATCTATTGAAAGTATATTATATGGATAATCCCATAGATTTGTATATGTTGTAATTAATTGATAGAAATTTTTATCTCAGAAACAATATACAAGTTTTGTTCCAGGAAATGATCATTCATACTATATAAGCTAGGATCAGTTAATCCACTCACCATTTTCGTTAACTGTATACCCTTCAACTGTAGTGTTAACTGCAAGCATACCGGAAGCATTCACATAATACCATTTATCTGAAACTTTAAACCATTGACTTACCTTCATAGCCCCTGATACTTCAAGATAGTACCATGTATCACCATCTTTAAGCCAACCTGTTGCCATTGCACCGTTTGCATTTAGATAATACCATGTGCCATTATCTTTAATCCAACCTGTTGCCATTGCACCATTTGCATTTAGATAATACCATGTGCCATTATCTTTAATCCAACCTGTTGCCATTGCACCATTTGCATTTAGATAATACCATGTGCCATTATCTTTAATCCAACCTGTTGCCATTGAACCATCAGTATTGTAGAAATACCACACACCGTTTTCTTGTTTCCAACCTGTTTTTGGAGAAGCTGGTTTAGCTGGTTCTACTACAGAATATGAGCTGTATGATGGAACATATGTAGGGACATATGTAGGATTAGATGGTCTTGCAGGAACAGAAGGTTTGACTGGAGTTTCCGCTGGTTTTTCTTTAGCTTTATCTTCTTCTGCAGCTTTCTTATTTAATTCATCGATAAATTTTTCAGCTTGTTTCGCAGTTAAACCTTTTTTAAAGCCTTCTACGATTTCTGATCTTGTTTTATCTGATGCTGCTTTTAATGCTGCAATTGTATCAGCTTTTGCTTTTGCTTCTTCTGGACTATTAGTTTCAGCTTTTTCTAATTCTGCGATTGCTGCTTTCAATGCTGCATCATAGTTCGCTAAAAATTCTTCCTGAGCTGCTTTCTCTTTTTCTGCCGCTTCTTTATCTTCTTCTGCAGCTTTCTTATTTAATTCATCGATAAATTTTTCAGCTTGTTTCGCAGTTAAACCTTTTTTAAAGCCTTCTACAATTTCTGATCTTGTTTTATCTGATGCTGCTTTTAATGCTGCAATTGTATCAGCTTTTGCTTTTGCTTCTTCTGGACTATTAGTTTCAGCTTTTTCTAATTCTGCAACTGCTTTTTCTAACGCTTTATCATAATTCTCTAAGAATTCATCTTGTGCTGCTTTTTCTGCCGCTTCTTCTGCTAACTTTTTATTTTCATCATCGATTGCTTTTTCAGCTTCTTCTGCAGTTAAGCCTTGTTTGAAACCTTCTTCGATTTTAGCTCTTGTTTTCTCTGCTTCTGCTTTTAATTTTGCAATCGTATCTTGAATTTGTTCTTTTATTTCAGGATTATTTTTTGCATCTTCTTCTAATTTTGCAATCGTATCTTTTAATGCCTTGTCAAAATTAGCTAAAAATGCTGCTTGTGCATCTGCCTCTTCCGTAGCTTCTTTTTCCTCTGCAGATTCCTCTTCTTTAGCAACTCTTTCTACTTCTTTTTCAGCTTCTTCTACAGTTAAACCTTCTTTGAAGCGTTTTTCATAATCAGCTCTCTTATCTGCTGCTTGTCTTTTTAATTCATCAATATACCCTTGAATTTGTTCTTTTATTTCAGGATTATTTTTTGCATCTTCTTCTAATTTTGCAATCGTATCCTTTAATGCCTTGTCAAAATTAGCTAAAAATTCTTTTTGTGCTGATTCTTTATTTTCAGCTGGTTGACTACTAGCTACAGGTTGACCTTCCGCTTTTACAACCGACGGTTGAGATACAACAAATGCTGATCCTAAAACAGCAACACTAGCCAAGCTAGCAGTGAGAAATTTTTTCTTATCCATAACGACCACCTTTAGTACTTTTTTGGTATTATTTTACCATTTTTTTCCTAAAAATTCAAGAAATCACACTTCAAAATGATAAAGAAATAAGAGGAATTTCCCCTTATTTCTTTATTATATTCATTACACCCACTCACCATTGGCATTTACTGTGTAACCATCGATAGTTGTGTTCACAGCCAAAGCACCTGATGAATATGAGTAATACCATTTACCGCTAACTTGGAACCAACCTGTCTTCATAGCGCCTGAGCCAGCAAGATAATACCATGTACCACCTTGGTTGAGCCAGCCTGTTTGCATAGCACCTGAAGCATTGAGGTAATACCAATTGCCATCTACAAATTTCCAGCCTGTCTGCATAGCACCTGAACCGTCAAGATAATACCATGTACCATTTTCTTTTATCCATCTAGTACCCATTTTACCTAAACTATCAAAATGATACCAGCTACCATTTATAAATTTCCAGCCTGTCTGCATATCACCTGAGCCGTTAAGATAGTACCAATTACCATCAACTTGTCTCCAACCAGTTTTCATCACACCAGTTTCATCCAAGTAATACCATGACCCATCTTTGACCCAACCTGTCTTCATTCCATCTTCTTTAGAGAAATAATACCAATCCAGACCAATTTTCTTCCATCCAACATGACGATTTCCCTCATCATCAATGAAGAATTTTTTACCATCAATTAAAACAAAACCTGGTTTAAGGACACCTTCCTCATCTAAGAAATAATGTTTCCCATCTACTGTAATATCCCCTGTTAGACGAACACCTTCTTTTAGATAGTAAGTTTTGTCATCAATCTTAATGAAGCCAGTTTTCTTTTCACCATTTTCAACAAAATAGTAAACCTTATCAGCAACTTTTACAAATCCTAACTGTTTGAAGCCATCTTTTTCATCTAGATAGTATTGCTTATCACCTAAAGTCAATAGCCCTTTTTTCATAGCTCCATCAGCTTCAAAGTAATAATTCTTACCATCAATTTTTTGCCAACCAGTAACTTTTTTGCCGTCCTTAATATAGTAGACCTTCCCGTTCTCCGTTTTAAATTGACCTGCAGAAGTAGACTGGTTTTGATTGTTATTTTGGTTAGTATTAGTCGTTGAATTTGAGCGATAGATATGGTAAAGTGTATCACCTTTTAATTCGCCAGTAACGTAAGTATAGTTGGCAATATCCAGACGACTTGTATCTGATGCTGCAGTTCCTGTACGTGGATCCTTAATATCAACTGGAACGTCACTACCAGGTTTATATTCTACAAAACGAACTTTTTTTACTGGAGAATTAGAATTTGTTGTTGATCCATTATTATTGTTTGTACCAGTACCATTTTGGTTATTGTTCCCATTAGCATTGCTAGTGCTACCATTGTTTTGGTTGTTATCTCTATGGTATGGATTGGTCTGAGTACCAGAATTCGTAGTACCTGTTGTAGCAGTAGGCGAATACATATGATACATAATACCATCCTCTTCTCTACTAGAAGTATAGATATAATTTTCAATTTCAGGGTGATCCTTAATAGATGCAGCTGTCACAGCAGATCCTGTAAGTGCAGTTTTGATATCGACAGGTCCTCTAGCTTGAAATGTCACATAGTGGACTTCCTTAACCGTAGAAGTTGTTGTAGCCGTTGCTCCCTCTGTTTCGGCAGCTTTTACTTGTTGGACCGTAGCCATAGCTAGCACAGAAGTAGCTAGCAAGATACCTGTTAGTGTTTTCTTCATGAGAAGAACCTCCTTTATTAAATGGTTAACTTTATATAGATTATATCCTTTTCCTATAATAAATGCAATAAAAAACATAAAAAGTGTAGAAATATTTAAAAGTAACAAAAAGAGAGCGGTTCAAACCACTCTCTTTGTTATTTTATACCCATTCACCGTTGGCATTTACATAGTAGCCATCGACTGTAGTATTTACTGCAAGGGCACCTGAACTATAAGCATAGTACCACTTACCGCCTACTTGGAACCAACCAGTTACCATAGCACCTGAGCCTTTGAGGTAGTACCATGAATCACCTACTTTAGCCCAACCTGTTTGCATAGCACCTGAACCGTTTAGATAGTACCAAGTGCTACCATCTTGCAACCAACCTGTTTGCATTTCGCCTGAACCGTTTAGGTAATACCAAGTGCTACCATCTTTAACCCACCATTTTTGCATGATGCCTTCAGCGTTAAAGTAATACCACTTACCGCCATCTTGTAACCAGCCAACTTGACGTTTACCTTCTTTATTCACATAAATCCAGTTACTATCAACTTTATTCCAGCCAGCTTTTGTATTAGATTCATCTGTTAAGAAATATGTTTTACCATCAACGGTAATTTCCCCAAACTTACGTTCACCTTCTTCAGTGACATAGTAATACTTGTCGCCAGAACCCTTAATAAGACCTGTCTTACGCTCACCTTCTGCTGTGATATAATACCATTTGCCATCACTATCTTTTACAATACCTGACTTGGTTGTACCATCTTCAGCAAAGAAGTACCATTTAGCATCTACCTTATGAGCTCCAGTTGTCACAATACCTGCTTTAACGAAATAAGTTTTATCGTTTTCTGAGATAATTTCTGTTTTACGAGCACCGCTTTCGTCAAAGTAATATGTTTTTGAACCTACTTTAATAAAACCAGTTTTCTTAACCCCCTGTTGGTCAAGGAAATAGCGCTCAGAGTCGTTTTCAATAACTCCACGAGCCATGATACCTGTTTCAGCATCAAAATAGTAAGTCTTGCCATCAACATTAGCCCAACCTTTTACAGGATTTCCTTTATAGTAAAGATAACGATTACCAGCAGACACACGCCATTTTACATCTTTATCAGAAGTTTTATAGCCCTGAGTATTCAACTCACTGACGGAAGCATCAGGATTATTTACAAAATCATCAATCTTTGTCCCTTTCTCAACGAATAAGTAGTATTTTCTTCCTCCTTCAACATAGGCACGTTGAAATTCAAATCCCTCAATTGTTGGATGTTTAGAAATTGGCTGATTCCCATCTTCAAAAAATACTGTCTTACGTTCTTGTGAACGACCATTAATCACTGTGACCCACTCAGTTCTATAAACAACTTCTTCCGCACTTACTGGACGAGCTGTAATTGCAGAGTAACTGGTCAAAACTGCTGCACTTGCCATTGTCAAACTAGCTACTGCTAGAGCTAAAGCTTTTTTATTTTTCATATGAGCATTCTCCATGTTTAAAATTTTAGGCAATAAACCTAGTTTCATTGTATCTTATTTTTTAAAAAAATTCTAAGAAAAACTGAACTTTTAATTAAAAAAGGTTCTTCAACCCACTATAGTTGACAAAGAGCCAAAATAAAAAGCAGAAGAAATCTCCTGCTTTTTTGATTAAACTAAATTAGTTAACCCATTCACCGTTTCCGTTTACAGTGTAGCCACCTACAGTAGTGTTTACTGCAAGGGCACCTGAAGCGTTAACATAGTACCATTTATCTTTAACTTGGAACCATTGGCTAGCTTTCATAGCACCTGATGCTTCAAGGAAGTACCAAGTTCCACCAACGTTAACCCAACCAGTTTGCATTACACCTGATTTGTTTAAGTAGTACCAAGTTCCACCAACGTTAACCCAACCAGTTTGCATTTCACCTTTTTCATTTAGGTAGTACCAGTTTTCATCAATTTGTTTCCAACCAGTAACTTGTTTGTTATCTTCATAGTAGTACCATACGCCGTTGTCATCTTTAACCCACTCAGTACGAACAACGTTATAAGTGTCAGTTTTTTCGATTGTCAACTCACCGTTAACAAACATGTCTGAACCTTCACGTACAACTTCTTCTGCATCAAGTAGAGTACCTACTGTAAGTTTATCAGGAACAAAGTAACCTCTTGGAGCTTGATCAACACGGTAAACTACATAACCACCGTTTTCAACAGCAAACTCAACATCACCTGCTGCGTCAGTAGTTCCTTCAATTAAAGCTGGTTTTTTGTAGTTGTCAAAGTCTTCTGGTGTTGTGTATACTAAAGCAGCTACTTTAACACCCGCTACAGGGTTACCTTGTACATCTTTAACATGTACACGAACATGAGTACCATTACCAAATACATCTGGTAAAACCTTACCATCTTTACCGATACGATTTCTTACAGCGTATGGGTTTGTAACTGGAGTTGCTGGTTTGTATTGGTCAGCATCAGCAACTACACCAGTGTGAGCTGAAACAACTGTGTTTCCGCTATAGTTAGCTTGATCGATTTTACCAGTAAGTGGGTTTACACGACCACTACTATAACCGTTGTTACCATCAGCTGAAACAGCTTGTACAGCACCAAATGCTGCAAGAGCGACTGCACTTGTCAATAAAACTTTTTTCATCGTTTTATCTCCTTTGTTTTTCTTTAAAATATTTTTTCGTAAGACTATCTTACTACCATACATTATATAAATATTTGTAGGACTTGTCAAGGTTTTTCTTCGATTTTTTAAACTTTTCAGCTATTTTTCAAAAAAGGTTAAAAAAACGTCTTTGTGAGATGAAATACCCTTCAAATACCGTATCTCCCAAGTGAAAATCTCACAAATTTCTTAAACCTTGAGTCAAACCTCACATATCTAATCCACATAGATAGTTAGACAGAACTCACTTCTATGATATTATCTTATAACCCCTTCCAAATGTCAAGCAAAAATGGCAAGTATTTTGGAAATAACTCGCCATTCCATTAACTTTCTACTATTTAAAATGTGACCTCATAGCAAGGACTCAAACTCAGCGACGGTCATGCCCAACTGTTGGCTGGCAACCTCAGGTGTCAGAAGACCTTGACGGACTAGATTTAGTAGCATAGACAAACTTCCTTCAACTTTTCCATGCTCCAGTCCCTGTTCAATCCCCTCAGATCGACCACGTTCAAGACCACGCTCTAAACCTTGTTCGATGCCTTCCGCTCTAGCTGTTTCCAAGGCATAGTCCTGTGCTAACAAGGCTTGTTCTTCTCGCATACGTATTTGGCTAAACATTTTCCTGTCCTCCTCGGACCAGCTCTTGTAGTCCAGCATTTGGTCTGCTTGGCTGATGGCTCGCTCGGGTTGCTGGGTAAAGGGTTTGTTCCCGAAAAACTCCAACCAAAGCTTGCGAATCTTATCTTTACTGGTTTCTCTGTATTTTTTTAGTTCTTATTTGCGATGCTCTTTCAATAGTTCTTCAAACTCAGAGACAGTCATACCCAACTGCTGGCTAGCAACCTCAGGTGTTAGAAGACCTTGACGAACGAGATTTACTAGACCTACTTTTAATCCCTCTTCGATACCCTCTGCTCGTCCTCGTTCCAGTCCTTGTTCCAGTCCTTGTTCAATCCCCTCAGCACGGCCACGTTCAAGGCCACGCTCTAGACCTTGTTCGATACCCTCCACCCTAGCAGTTTCCAAGGCATAGTCATGAGCGAGTAAGGCTTGTTCTTCACGTCTGCGTTGTTCACTAAACATTTTCCTATCCTCCTCGGACCAGCTCTTGTAGTCTAGCAGTTGGTCTGCTTGGCTGATGGCTCGCTCGGGTTGTTGAGTAAAGGGCTTGTTCCCAAAAAATTCCAACCACGGTTTGCGAATGCTATCTTTGCTGGTTTCTCTGTATTTTTTTAGTTCCAAGAATGCCATCTTGACTAGATGGTTTTCTTGACTGTTATTTGTAATAGTTAATACCTCACCTGTCGTATCCTCTCGCATGCTAAAACTATGAAAAGCCAAGTCATCTGAGAAGTAGTTGCTATCCACGATTGCGATAGCATATACTGGTGCGATGTGCTTGTAACTCTGATGAGTATCACCTTCTCGTTGGCGAATTTTTTCAAGGTTTTGATTGACCTGACTACATAGATAAGCCCACAAACGATTGATGAAAAAATTCTGATGATGCACCTGAATCTCAATAATTACTTGAGTTCCATTATCTAGCTCCGCCAAGACGTCTATACTTGTATAGAAATCTTGGGCTGAATAAGGTAGGGAAGGTAGTACATGAATGTTACTTCCCTCCAAAATAGTCACATTTTTGGCTGGTAAATCCAGCATATCGCGGATAAATTGACAAGTGATCTCTGGATTGCTAAAAATCTTCTTAGCAACCAAATCGTTAGTCGGGCTGATGCCCGGATGACGTATAGACATATTTCTTCTCCTTTCATTATAGCACATTTTTAAATCTAGGTTTACTAGATTCTCTGCTACTACTTATTTATTCGCAAAAGAGACGAAAAAAACCTGAGAATTATCTCAGGCTTGGTTATTAAATCTTTTTCTCAATGCTGAAAAGTGGAGAAAGTGGGCGTTTTTCATGGATACGCACGATAGCATCTCCCAAGAGATGAGCGATTGAAATCTGCTCAATCTTATCAATCAAGCGCTCTTCTGGCAGATAGATGGTATCCAAAACAACCAATTTCTTAATAGCTGATTTTTGGATATTGCCCATAGCAGGACCAGAAAGAACTGGGTGCGTACAGCTTGCATAGACTTCAACAGCACCAGCTTCTGCAAGGGCATCTGCAGCGTGACAAATGGTTCCAGCCGTATCAATCATATCATCAATCAAGATACAAGTCTTGCCTTCGACCTTACCGATGATGTTCATGACTTCACTAGTATTCATCTTATCAACGCTACGTCGTTTGTCAATGATAGCAATAGATGTTTTCAAAAATTCTGCCAACTTACGGGCACGAGTCACCCCTCCATGGTCTGGGCTGACAACCACATAGTCAGAACCAACCATACCACGACGCTCAAAATAATCCGCAATCAGAGGAGCACCCATCAAGTGATCCACAGGAATATCAAAGAATCCTTGAATCTGCGCAGCATGCAAGTCGATTGTCAATAGACGATCCACTCCAGCTACTTCAAGCATATTTGCCACAAGTTTTGAAGTGATTGGCTCACGCGCTCTCGCCTTTCTATCCTGACGTGCATACCCATAGTAAGGCATGACAACATTGACAGATTCTGCACTCGCACGCTTCAAAGCATCTACCATAATCAAAATTTCAAGCAGATTGTCATTTACAGGCGAACTAGTTGATTGTAGGATAAAGACGTGTTTCCCACGGATTGATTCTTCGATGTTGACCTGAATCTCTCCATCTGAAAATTGGCGAACACTTGATTTCCCCAACTCTATCCCAATCTCCTGCGCCACACGTTCTGCCAATTCTTTATTAGAAGAAAGGGCAAACAGCTTTAAATCAGAAAAAGACATGATTTCCTCCGGTATATATGTATCGCTTGTGCTTTTCACAAGATTTTTCCATCTACCATTGTAGCGCTTTTTACACTATTTTTCAATCAAAAATAAAAGAAGGGCACCATATTTGTACCCTTGCATCATTCTTTTGAAAAATATTCTAGTTCATTATCTCATCGTTCTTCTCAACAAAGCGATAAGCCTGATAAAAACCATAGAGAGTAATAGCCGTCACCACTGGAATCGCTAAAGGCAACTCTGTCTCCAACTCCACAAAAGGAGAGTTAAACAAGAAATGAGTTCCCAAGGCTAAACCTAGGAAAATAAGCCCCTCTTTCTTGCCAACCTTCTGTCCTTTATAAGCTCTGTAAAGCAAGTAAACCCCTACTACAGCCAAACCTGAAAAAGTCCAGTGAGAAGCAATTCCTGAGATGATACGCTCTAAAATTCTCGAAATAGTAAAGTCAAATCCCTCTGGCAAATCCGTACGAATATAGCCAATATCCTCAATCATTTGGAATCCCAAACCAGAAGCAATCCCTAGTAAAAACAAAGATTTTAATTTTCGTACAGGAACCAAAGCCAAAACAAAGACAAGTGGCAACAATTTCAAGGGTTCTTCTACCAAAGGAGCCACAATAGCACTTTCAAAGGCATTTAAAAATGCACTATCTGGGAAAAGAATACCCAGTAAATCATGGATATAGGTATTAGCAAAGCTAGACAACCATCCTGAGAGGAACATCCCACCCAATAAAGACAAGATCAAGGCCTTCTTTGGCAATTCCCATTTTTTCCCAATACGGAAAAGGAAATAAAGAGCCGGAATCATGTAAAAGAGAGCTAGAAAGATAGAAACTCCCATTAGTCTATATTCCGCAGCTGACATCGAGCCATCCGTATAGTAGATGGTTTCATACTGTAAACCAATACATAGCAATAAAATAAAAATAAATAAAATACTGTTTTTCTTCATACACTTTCTTTCTAAATGAATTTTTTACAATTCCACGACTGTCATACTTCCTGTATCCACATCGTAAATAGCACCAGAGATAATGACATCGTCTGGTATTAGGGGAGATTCGATAAGCAGTTGCATGTCCTCGCGTACACTCTCCTCTATATCTTGGAAGGGTAAGAAGTCCTGGTCTGACACATCGACACCTAGTTCCTCTTTCAGATACTCCTGAAAAGGACCATTTTCAAAGGTCTGAGCACCACAGTCTGTATGGTGCAACACCACAATCTCTCTTGTCCCCATTTGTTGCTGGGAAATCACCAGCGAACGAATCATGTCCTCGGTCACTCGACCACCTGCATTCCGCAAGATATGAGCATCCCCAAGTGCCAAACCTAAAGCTTGCGCAACGTGCAAACGTGAGTCCATACAGGTCACAATAGCTACTCTTGTTTTGGGTTTAAGTGGCAAATTTAACTGCCCATGTAGGGCAACATAAGCCTGATTGGCTTGCATAAACTGTTCAAAATACGACACGATTCCCTCCTTGAAAATTTGATAGTCAAATATTTCTCCTATCTTATCATTTTTAAGAGGATTTGTCACGGATTATGCAAAGACCTTTTTCAAAACCTCCTGAATGGTTGTCACACCAATGACCTGAATTTCCTTGGGAGGAGTGATTCCTGTCAAAGAATTTTTCGGTACATAGATCTTAGTAAAGCCCAGTTTAGCAGCTTCATTAATGCGTTGTTCGATACGATTTACGCGCCGAATTTCTCCTGTCAAGCCCAGTTCGCCTACAAAACATTCCTGAGGATTAGTTGGCTTGTCCTTGTAGCTCGAAGCAATGGCAACAGCAACGGCCAAGTCTATCGCAGGTTCATCCAATTTGACACCACCAGCAGATTTGAGATAGGCATCCTGATTTTGCAAGAGAAGCCCTGCACGCTTTTCCAAAACAGCCATAATCAGACTCGCACGATTAAAATCAAGTCCCGTCGTCGTACGCTTGGCATTTCCAAACATGGTCGGTGTCACCAAAGCCTGAACCTCCGCCAAAATCGGACGCGTCCCTTCCATGGTCACAACGATGGAGGAACCAGTCGCCCCATCCAAACGCTCTTCTAAGAAAACTTGACTCGGATTGAGTACCTCAACCAAACCGCCCGACTGCATCTCAAAAATCCCAATCTCATTAGTGGAACCAAAACGGTTTTTGACCGCTCTCAAAATACGAAAGGTATGGTGGCGTTCCCCTTCAAAGTAAAGCACCGTATCCACCATATGCTCTAGCATACGAGGACCAGCCAAGGTTCCTTCCTTAGTCACATGACCTACGATAAAGATGGCAATATTATTGGTCTTGGCCAGTTGCATGAGTTCAGCAGTCACCTCACGCACTTGAGAAACAGATCCCTGCACCCCTGAAATCTCAGGAGACATAATGGTTTGGATAGAGTCAATAATGAGGAAGTCTGGTTGGATGCGCTCTACCTCAGCACGGACACTCTGCATATTGGTCTCTGCATAGAGATAAAACTCGCTATCGATATCACCCAAGCGCTCTGCTCGCAGTTTAATCTGCTGGGCAGACTCCTCCCCACTGACATAGAGAACAGTTCCCACTTGAGACAGCTGAGTTGAAACTTGTAGGAGAAGAGTTGATTTCCCAATCCCAGGATCCCCACCGATGAGAACGAGACTTCCTGGTACCACTCCGCCTCCAAGTACACGATTGAATTCCTCCATCTCTGTCTTAGTTCGATTGACATTGATGGAAGTTACCTCAGCCAGTTTCATGGGCTTGGTTTTCTCACCTGTCAAGGACACACGTGCATTCTTTACCTCGGCAACCTCAACCTCTTCTACAAAAGAAGACCAAGACCCACAGTTGGGACAACGACCCAGATATTTAGGGGAATTATACCCACAATTTTGACATACAAATGTCGCTTTTTTCTTTGCGATGATAAACCTCTTTCTATATCTCTAACTCACACTCAATCACTTGACAAAAATCAATCTTCTCATTTGGCACAAACTGGCGCATGAGCATTCCGTGAGTTACAATGATAATAGTTTTATAATTTTTATATTTTTCCAAAGCTCTTAAAAAACGATGACGCATCTCTAAATCAGTTTCATAGCGATAAGGAGAATCTTCAGATAAACCTCCTTGATGTTTTAGATAATATTCATGAGCTACCAATACACTAGTTAAATCAGAGTTAGTGCCATCTAAGTCTGGACGCCACTCATGAAAAAACGGCTCCACAAATAAGTCCAATCCTGTTTCAACTGCTATATAATGGGCTGTTTCTAAAGCCCTCGTCACAGACGATGAAATAATAATCTCTGCCTTTCCAAAACATGCAGTTTTAGCAACTTCTTTTGCCAGACTGCGACCTTTTCCTGTCAATGGTGCTAAATCACGACCAAAACCACTATAGAGTTGCGGATTTTCAAGTTTATCAAGCATACTATAATCTGGCTCCCCGTGGCGTACAAAAATAATCTTCATTCTAGTGCCCTGTTGAACCAAAACCACCAGTTCGCACGCCATCAGCAGCATCTCCATCTGCAATTAAGAAAGGCGCAAAGACAGCCTGGACCACACGTTCCCCAACTTCGAGAATCACTTCTTGGTCTGTGATATTCTTCATCTGCGCAAAAATATGTCCCTCATTCCCAGGATTTCCATAATAATCCCCATCAATGACCCCAACTGAATTAATCAAAACCAAGCCCTTCTTACGAGGATTTGAAGAGCGATCATAGAGATAGAGAACCTCAGTCGGCTGCATATAAGCCTTAACCCCTGTCGGAACCAAGACAATCTCTCCTGGTGCAATAACCGTACGCACTGCAACCTTTAAGTCGTAACCAGCTGCATGCGCTGTCTCACGCTTTGGCAATAAATTCTCATCTGTAAAACTCGAAACCAATTCAAAACCACGAATTTTCATAATCTTCTCTTTTCTATTATCATTTATTCTAGATTATTCTATCTTATTTATTCGGAAAAAGCACGAAAAAAAGAGCACACAATTCAAATCGCTTAGGGCTGCTGGATTCCTCCCCTGACCCGCTTCACGCAGAACTGTTGCTCCATTATTTATTATATCACATTCCTATTCATTTTAAAAGAAAAATTATTTTTTCCGTCTATTTCTAAAAAAGTCCTGCATAATAGCTGCGCATTCATCTTCCAAAATTCCCGTTTCAACCTCCACACGATGATTGAGACGCTCATCTGTCAAGATATCATACAAACTCCCAGCAGCGCCAAATTTCTGATTTTTAGCCCCATAGACCACGTTTGGAATGCGGGCGAGTCCAATCGCCCCACTACACATGACACAAGGCTCAATGGTCACAAAAAGCGTACAATCGAGCAGGCGCCAACTCTCTTCACTCGCGTTCGCATTCTCTATAGCCATAATCTCAGCATGCATAACCGCTCGTTGCAGTTCCTCACGCGCATTGTGCCCACGACCAATGATTTCCCCATCTTTGACAATCACACAACCAATTGGAATTTCATCGTGTTCCAAGGCAATCTCAGCCTCTCTCAAAGCTTCCCTCATAAAGATTTCTTTTTCTTCAACTGTATAATTCATCAATTTCCCTTTTCCTACTTGTCGATTTTATTATTATATCATGAATCCCAACACAAAAAAAGCCACCGAATGCGGTGACTCTATAGGGAGATTATTATGAAAAAGAAAAGTTTAGGATATTTGTTACAACAAGTTAGGAGGTCTTCTTGTAACTGTCTATAGTATACCCGACCTATCTTAAACAAATCTTAAAAATCTCTTACGACCAAACACTTTCTAAAATATTTGTTTGTTCACGACCAGGACCTACTGAGAAAGTAGAAATACGAACGCCAACCAATTCGCTCACACGACGAACATAGTTACGTGCATTTTCAGGAAGATCTTCCAAATTACGGACACCGGTGATGTCTTCTGACCAACCTGGCAACTCTTCATAGATAGGCTTGCAACGTTTCAATTGCTCAAGACTAGCTGGATAGTAGTCAATACGTTGACCATCAAGATCATAGGCCACACAGATTTTTACTGTATCTAAACCACTCAAAACATCGATAGAGTTCAATGAAAGGTTAGTAATACCAGAAACGCGACGGCTATGACGCATGACAACTGAGTCAAACCAACCCACACGACGTGGACGACCAGTTGTTGTACCATATTCATGACCTACTTCACGGATACGTTCTCCTACTTCATCAAATAACTCAGTTGGGAAAGGACCGTCTCCTACACGACTCGTATAGGCTTTACATACACCTACAACCTTGTCAATCTTGCTTGGCCCAACACCAGAACCAATTGTCACACCACCAGCTACAGGGTTTGAAGACGTAACAAATGGATAAGTACCTTGGTCGATATCTAGCATAACACCTTGGGCACCTTCAAAAAGCACACGTTTACCATTATCAAGCGCATCATTCAAGATAACAGATGTATCTGTTACATATTTCTTGATTTGTTGACCATATTCGTAATATTCTTCAAAAATATCATCGAAAGCAATCGCTTTACTGTCATACAATTTTTCAAACAGACGATTCTTTTCAGCAAGGTTACGTTCTAAACGCTCACGGAAAATTTCTTTATCCAAAAGATCTGCGATACGAATGCCCACACGAGCAGCCTTATCCATATAAGCTGGACCAATTCCCTTAATTGTAGTACCAATCTTATTGTCACCCTTAGCTTCTTCTTGCAAACGATCCAACTCGATATGATAAGGCAAAATAACATGCGCGCGATCAGAAATACGTAAGTTATCAGTTGTCACACCTTCCTCATGAAGATAGTTCAACTCTTTCACAAGAGATTTGGGATTTACAACCATACCGTTCCCGATAACAGAGATTTTTTCAGGGAAGAAAATCCCAGATGGAATCAAGTGCAACTTAAATTTCTTACCATCAATCACAATCGTGTGACCTGCATTATCACCACCTTGGTAACGTGCAATCACTTCTGCATTCGCTGAAAGGAAGTCTGTAATCTTCCCTTTACCTTCATCACCCCACTGGGTACCTACAACAACAACTGAAGTCATAATCTTGTCTGAGCCCTCAGGCTCTTCCTTTCTCACATACATGGCAGGAATCTCACCCGCAATTATATCTTACAATTTATTATAAGAAAAAATCGCCTTTTTATCAAGAAGAAACAATAGAAAGATTTGCTATTTCCAACTATTAAAAAAAGATTTAAAAAAATTACCAGCTATTTATTGTTATATTGCCATAAAAAAGTAAGTTTGTTCGGAAATTCACTAAAATGACCTCAACAAGAAATAAAACCCCGATTCATTATCATCTTTTCAAGATAAAAACGATAAGCAACACGATAATGGTAAACAATAAAATCTCTACGACACCCAATACCATATCGAACTAAATAATAAATCAAAAATTTAAAATGAAAATGTTCCCAGTCCCAACTATTATCAAAGAAAGTAGCATACTCTTCTTCGATACTGTCATAGAAATCAGCCATCTGATCATAAATACTTTGTAGCATAAGCATACACTCCTTTTTTCTATTTATGAACTTATTCTAACAAAAAATTATAAACAGTTATTATAAAATCCTGAATTGCTCAAATACCAACCTCAACAAGATAAAAAATAGAAAAAGTTGACAGAATAGAAATAAATATCTTAAATAAATTTCAAACCATTAAAGACCTAAAAAGGTCTCCTTAAGACTTTTAGATTTGCAATATTTATATTGGTTAAATCCTCAAAAAGCACAGTTTCACTTGCAATCATTGCTCAAAAATAGCTGTCAGTGAAATTTCTCTCGTCAATAATAAAAAGGCTCTATAATATTTGTAGTGGGTACCCCCTATGGATATTATGGAGCCTATTTTGTTGTAGAAAAAAGTTCCATAGAAAAAATCATATGGAATCATTACTTTTTATCACAAAACTACTTGATATCCAAGACTCAAACATCAAAATTCTAGATATCATCAATATGGATACACATAAGGAAATCATCGCTAAACTGGACTACGATGCTCCGTCTTGCCCTGAGTGCGGAAGTCAAATGAAGAAATATGACTTTCAAAAACATTCTAAGATTCCTTACCTCGAAACGACTGGTATGTCTACTAGAAATCTTCTAATAAAGCGACGTTTTAAGTGCTATCAGTGTTAGAAAATGATGGTAGCTGAGACTTCTATCGTCACGAAAAATATCACTTATCATTAGGTGCAAGACAGATTATTAATTACATAACAAAAAAAGAGGTCGAAACCTCCTTTAATTAACTACTCCGCCAGTAGGACTCGAACCTACGACATCATGATTAACAGTCATGCGCTACTACCAACTGAGCTATGGCGGAATAAAGCTAAGCGACTTCCATATCTCACAGGGGGCAACCCCCAACTACTTCCGGCGTTCTAGGGCTTAACTTCTGTGTTCG
>CAJNDF010000008.1 GCA_905221455.1 bacterium
CACCGGGTGTTGCTGGTAAAACAGTGACAACAACTACTTATGAGGTAGACCCAAATACTGGTACGGTTACTGAAAACACTTCAACTCCAGTCACAACAGACCCTGTCACACGAGTTGTCAAAGTGGGTACTCAACCGAAAGTTGATGAGACTCCAATTCCTTTTGTGACACGTTACGAAAAAGACGATGACGCACCTAAAGGTAAAGAAACTGAAGTGACACCGGGTGTTGCTGGTAAAACAGTGACAACAACTACTTATGAGGTAGACCCAAATACTGGTACGGTTACTGAAAACCCTTCAACTCCAGTCACAACAGACCCTGTCACACGAGTTGTCAAAGTTGGTACTCAACCGAAGGTTGATGAGGTTCCAATTCCTTTTGTAACACGTTATGAAAAAGATGATGACGCACCTAAAGGTAAAGAAACTGAAGTGACACCGGGTGTTGCTGGTAAAACAGTGACAACAACTACTTATGAGGTAGACCCAAATACTGGTACGGTTACTGAAAACCCTTCAACCTCAGTCACAACAGACCCTGTCACACGAGTTGTCAAAGTTGGTACTCAACCGAAAGTTGATGAGACTCCAATTCCATCTCCTAAGAGATACGAAAAAGATCCAGAGCACGAAAAAGGACAACCAAACCAAGAAGTTCCAGGTAAACCAGGAACAAGAACAACGACTACAACATATGAAGTAGATCCAAAAACAGGTAAGGTTACAGAAAAAGTGGGCGACCCAGTTGTGGTAGAACCAACAGAAACTGTAGTCAAAGTTCCAGCGAAGGATAAAGTAGTAACAGAAGAAATTCCAGTTGTAACAGAGTATGAAGATGATCCAACTCTTGAACCAGGAAAAGAAAAAGAAGTAACACCAGGTCAACCAGGTGAAAAAACAACAACGACTACTTATACTGTAGATGGAAAAACAGGTGATATTACTGAAACGACTACAACTCAAACTACCAAAGAAATGGTGAAAAGAATTGTTAAGAGAGGACCAAAAGAAGGAACTCCAACTCAACCAGTTCAACCAAGTGGAGCTCAAGACACACCAGAGACTCCAAAACCTGAAAAACCAGGAGACACACCGGAGACTCCAAAACCTGAAACACCAGGAGACACACCAGAGACTCCAAAACCTGAAAAACCATCTAGAACAGAAGACCAACCAGAACTTAAGGTAGCTCCGCCGACTATCGCTATTATTGAAGAACCAAATAAAGCAAGTATCGAGGTCAAAGCACCTAAGAAAGACGCGGATACGGTCAAAATCACTTATCCTAAGAGTGATGGCTCTGGTAATGAAGTTCTAACTCTTACCAAGCAACCTACTGGCGAATGGACTTTAGACAAACAACCTGAAAATGTTACATTAGACAAGAAAACAGGTACTGTAACGATTCCACGAGAATCAGTTGTCAATAAACAAAAAGTCCAAGCTCAAGCCAAACATAAAACGAGTGATTATACGCCATTTGTATACGCTGCTTTATCGATTGAAGCAGCAAACCCAGAGCATCCAGTAACTCTATGGGTAGATACAGCAGGTAAGGAGCTTAAGGAAAAAGTAGTTGGCAAGAAAGAACTTGCTGGCGAGATTGCAGGCTACAAGTGGTTATCTAGTCGTTTAGAAAACGGTATTTTAACTCATACTTTTGAAAAAGTAACGAATGGAACTCCAACTTCACCAAGCTCAACTAGCCATTCAACGACTCCTTCAAGTTCGTCATCAACTTCAACGCCAGAAAAACCAAACAAAGCTGAAACTCCAGTGGTTCGTACAGTATGGCGCGATGAAAATGGAAAAGACTTGAAAGTTCCATCAGTTGATAAGCAAGAAGCTGGTGAGATTGAAGGCTATGACTTTGTTGAGAGTCATCGTGAGGGAGATAACTTGACAGTTCATGTGTTTAGAACCAAGAAAGCTCAAACTCCTGCTCCAAAAGACCAAACTCCAAGCCCAGCACCATCTAGAGTTTCAGAACAAAAAGGTGAAGCAGTGGCTACAGCTACATCAGAAAAGACAGTAGACAGTGCAACATCTACCAAAACATCTGATAAAGCAGAGTTGCCAAACACAGGTACAGAAGCTAATGCTAGCTTAGCTAGCGCTGGGATCATGACCTTGTTAGCTGGTCTAGGACTAGGCTTCTTCAAGAAGAAAGAAGATGAAAAATAAAGCTCTTTATCAACTGTAGCAGGTTGAGAAAAGCTAAGATTAAGAAGAGGCTGAGAAAAAAGCCTCTCAAATCCGAAAAACGCATAGTATCAGGTATTGAAAAACTTGAGACTATGCGTTTTATTGTGGGAAGATTTACTTCATTTTCTCCGGAAGTTGAGTTTTGGTCCAGTCTCTTTAAACTATATGTTATCTTAAATTCAGAATAGAACATTATAACTTATAAATTATTGCTAGAAATTGATTCGACTTTACTATCCTATTTGTTCAGAGTTTATTTCATTTTGCTATAAAGTTTGAGATTTCTTTTGTTTTTTCTACTCTTTTTCCGAATAAATAGATAGAAGCATCAAATCTAGTAAATTAGGTTAAAAAATGTGCTATAATGAAAGGAGAGCAAATATGACTGTACGTCATCCGGGCATCAGCCCGACCAACGATTTGGTTGCTAAGAAAATTTTCAGCAATCCAGAAATCACTTGTCAATTTATTCGCGATATGCTGGACTTGCCAGCCAAAAATGTGACGATTTTGGAGGGAAGTAACATTCACGTCTTACCTTCCCTGCCGTACTCGGCGCAGGATTTCTATACTAGTATTGATGTTTTGGCGGAGTTGGACAATGGCACGCAGGTTATTATAGAAATACAAGTTCATCATCAGAATTTTTTCATTAATCGTTTGTGGGCTTATCTATGTAGTCAGGTCAATCAAAATCTTGAAAAAATTCGCCAGCGAGAAGGTGATACCCACCAGAGTTACAAGCATATCGCACCTGTTTACGCAATAGCTATTGTGGATAGTAATTATTTCTCAGATGATTTGGCTTTCCATAGCTTTAGCATGCGAGAGGACACGACAGGTGAGGTCTTAACTATCACCAGTAATGGACAAGAAAATCATCTGGTCAAGATGGCATTCTTGGAACTAAAAAAATACAGAGAAACCAGCAAAGACGAGGTTCGTAAGCCGTGGTTGGAGTTTTTCGGTAACAAACCCTTTACCCAGCAACCTGAGCGAGCCATCAGCCAGGCAGACCAACTGCTAGACTACAAAAGCTGGTCCGAGGAGGACAGGAAAATGTTTAGTGAACAGCGCAGACGTGAAGAACAAGCCTTGTTAGCACAGGACTATGCCTTGGAGCAAGCTGAAGAAAAAGGGTTAGAGCGTGGGCGAGCTGAGGGGATTGAACAAGGACTGGAACGAGGACGAGCAGAGGGAGTTGAACAAGGTCTTGAGCGTGGGAAAGTTGAAGGTGGTTTCGCGATGTTAGCAAATCTAGTCCGTCAAGGTCTTCTGACTTCGGAGGTTGCCAGTCAGCAGTTGGGTATGTCAGTATCTGAGTTTGAGGCCTTGTTAGAAAGACATAAGTGAGAAATCTGTAACTATAACACGATATGAAAACAACTAAAAAGGATAGCTAAATTTCTTGATGTAAAAGAGATTGGCTATCTTTTTTGTTAGGAAAGTTAGAACTTTCTCCTTTCTTTTCCGAATAAATAGATAGAACCATCGAATCTATCAAAATTAGATTTAAAAATATGGTATAATAGAAGGAGGAAAAGGATGACTTTAAGACATCCGGGCATCAGCCCGACCAATGATTTGGTTGCTAAGAAAATCTTTAGCAATCCAGAAATCACTTGTCAATTTATTCGCGATATGCTGGAGTTGCCAGCCAAAAATGTAACCATTTTGGAAGGGAGTAACATTCACGTCTTACCTTCCCTGCCTTATTCAGCCCAAGATTTCTATACTAGTATAGACGTCTTGACGGAGTTGGATAATGGTACGCAAGTTATTATTGAAATTCAAGTTCATCATCAGAATTTTTTCATCAATCGCCTGTGGGCTTACTTATGCAGTCAGGTCAATCAAAACCTAGAAAAAATTCGCCAGCAAGAAGGGAACACTCATCAGAGTTACAAACACATCGCACCAGTATATGCTATCGCTATTGTGGACAGCAATTATTTCCAAGATGATTTAGCTTTTCATAGTTTTAGCATGCGAGAGGACACAACAGGTGAGGTCTTAACTATCACCAGTAATGGACAAGAAAATCATCTGGTCAAGATGGCATTCTTGGAACTAAAAAAATACAGAGAAACCAGCAAAGATAGCATTCGCAAACCGTGGTTAGAGTTTTTCGGTAACAAACCCTTTACCCAGCAACCTGAGCGAGCCATCAGTCAAGCAGATCAACTGCTGGACTATAAAAGCTGGTCCGAGGAGGACAGGAAAATGTTTAGTGAACAACGCAGGCGTGAAGAACAAGCCTTGTTAGCACAGGACTATGCCTTGGAAACAGCTAGAGCAGAAGGTATTGAACAAGGACTGGAACGAGGACGAGTAGAAGGTATTGAACAAGGTCTAGAGCGTGGGAAAGTTGAAGGTGGTTTCGCGATGTTAGCAAATCTAGTCCGTCAAGGTCTTCTGACTTCGGAGGTAGCTAGTCAGCAATTAGGCGTAACTGTCGCTGAGTTTGAGGCACTATTGAAGGACCAACATAAATAAGAACTAAAAAAATACAGAGAAACCAGCAAAGATAGCATTCGCAAACCGTGGTTAGAGTTTTTCGGTAACAAACCCTTTACCCAGCAACCCGAGCGAGCCATCAGCCAGGCAGACCAACTGCTGGACTATAAAAGCTGGTCCGAGGAGGATAGGAAAATGTTTAGTGAACAACGCAGACGCGAAGAACAAGCCTTGTTAGCACAGGACTATGCCTTGGAAACAGCTAGAGCAGAAGGTATTGAACAAGGAATCGCAAAATGTTTAGAGCAAGGTCTGGAGCGAGGACGAGCAGAGGGTATCGAAGAGGGATTAAAAGTAGGTTTAGTAAATTTAGTACGTCAAGGTCTGCTGCCATCTGAGGTTGCCAGTCAGCAGTTGGGTATGACTGTGGCTGAGTTTGAGGCGTTATTGTAAACGAGTAAAAATGTTTTATCAGCTATCTTGCAAAATAAATAGAGTTTCTAATCCAAATATTTTTGAATACTGAGAATAAGTAGAGCCGATTTTTCTAGGATATTTGGGTTAATACTTACCATTATCTTGAATGCCTTAGGGAAACATGCTATACTACTTGTATGATTATTTTACAAGCTAATAAAATTGAACGTTCTTTTGCAGGAGAAGTTCTTTTTGATAATATCAACCTGCAGGTTGATGAACGAGACAGGATTGCTCTTGTTGGGAAAAATGGAGCAGGTAAGTCTACTCTTTTGAAGATTTTGGTTGGAGAAGAGGAACCAACTAGTGGAGAAATCAATAAGAAAAAAGATATTTCTCTGTCTTACCTAGCCCAAGATAGCCGTTTTGAGTCTGAAAACACTATCTACGATGAAATGCTTCATGTCTTTGATGACTTACGTCGGACTGAGAAGCAACTTCGTCAGATGGAGTTGGAGATGGGTCAAAAGTCTGGTGAGGATTTGGATAAACTGATGTCAGATTACGACCGTTTATCTGAGAATTTTCGTCAAGCAGGTGGCTTTACCTATGAAGCGGATATTCGAGCGATTTTGAATGGATTCAAGTTTGACGAATCTATGTGGCAGATGAAAATTGTTGAGCTTTCGGGTGGTCAAAATACTCGCTTGGCTCTAGCCAAAATGCTTCTTGAAAAGCCAAATCTCTTGGTCTTGGACGAGCCAACCAACCACTTGGATATTGAAACTATTGCCTGGCTAGAGAATTACTTGATAAACTATAGTGGTGCCCTCATTATTGTTAGCCACGACCGTTACTTCTTGGACAAGGTTGCGACGATTACGCTGGACTTGACCAAGCATTCCTTGGATCGCTATGTGGGGAATTACTCTCGCTTTGTCGAGCTGAAGGAGCAAAAACTAGCTACTGAGGCAAAAAACTATGAAAAGCAGCAGAAGGAGATCGCTGCTCTGGAAGACTTTGTCAATCGTAATTTAGTCCGTGCTTCAACGACCAAACGTGCCCAATCTCGACGTAAACAACTGGAAAAAATGGAGCGTTTGGACAAGCCTGATGCTGGCAAGAAATCAGCCAATATGACCTTCCAGTCGGAAAAAACGTCAGGTAATGTTGTCCTGACTGTTGAAAATGCGGCTATTGGCTATGATGGGGAAATATTGTCAGAGCCTATCAACCTAGACCTTCGTAAGATGAATGCTGTCGCTATCGTTGGTCCCAATGGTATTGGAAAATCAACCTTTATCAAGTCTATTGTGGACCAGATTCCTTTTATCAAGGGTGAAAAGCGATTTGGTGCTAATGTTGAGGTTGGTTACTATGACCAAACCCAAAGTAAGCTGACAGCAAGTAATACGGTGCTGGATGAACTCTGGAATGATTTTAAACTGACACCAGAAGTTGAAATCCGTAATCGTCTAGGGGCCTTTCTTTTTTCTGGAGATGATGTTAAAAAATCAGTTGGCATGCTGTCTGGAGGCGAGAAAGCTCGTTTGCTTTTGGCTAAATTGTCTATGGAAAACAACAACTTCCTGATTCTTGACGAGCCGACCAACCACCTGGATATTGATAGTAAGGAAGTGCTAGAAAATGCCTTGATTGACTTTGATGGAACCTTGCTTTTTGTTAGCCACGACCGTTACTTTATCAATCGTGTAGCAACTCATGTACTGGAATTGTCTGAAAATGGCTCAACTCTTTATCTTGGAGATTACGACTATTATGTTGAGAAGAAAGCAGAAGTAGAAATGACTCAGGCTGAGGAAGCTTTAACCAGCAATCAAGTAAAAGAAACAAGTCCAGTTAATGACTATCAAGCTCAGAAAGAAAGTCAAAAAGAAGTTCGTAAACTCATGCGACAAATCGAAAATCTAGAAGCTGAAATCGAAGAGTTAGAAAGTCAAAGCCAAGCTATTTCTGAACAAATGTTGGAAACAAACGATGCCGAAAAACTGATGGAATTACAGGCTGAGCTGGACAAAATCAGCCACCGTCAGGAAGAAGCCATGCTTGAGTGGGAAGAATTGTCAGAGCAGGTGTGAAGATGGAACATCTTGGAAAAGTATTTCGTGAATTTCGGACAAGTGGAAATTATTCTTTAAAAGAGGCGGCAGGCGAGTCTTGCTCTACCTCTCAATTATCTCGCTTTGAGCTTGGAGAGTCTGACCTAGCAGTCTCACGTTTCTTTGAGCTTTTGGATAACATTCATGTAACAATCGAAAATTTCATGGATAAGGCAAGGAATTTTCACAATCATGAACATGTGTCTATGATGGCGCAGATTATCCCTCTTTACTATTCAAACGATATTGCAGGTTTTCAAAAGCTTCAAAGTGAACAACTTGAAAAGGCTAAGAGTTCGACGACTCCCCTTTATTTTGAGCTGAACTGGATTTTGCTACAAGGTCTGATTTGTCAAAGAGATTCGACTTATGAGATGAAGCAGGATGATTTGGATAAGGTAGCAGATTATCTCTTCAAAACAGAGGAATGGACCATGTATGAGTTGATTCTGTTTGGTAACCTCTATAGTTTCTACGATGTAGACTATGTCACTCGGATTGGTAGAGAAGTTATGGAGAGGGAAGAATTTTACCAAGAGATTGGGCGTCATAAGAGATTGGTTTTGATTTTGGCTCTCAATTGTTACCAGCATTGTTTAGAGCATTCTTCTTTTGATAATGCTAGCTATTTCGAGGCTTATACAGAGAAGATTATTGGCAAAAACATTAGTCTGTATGAACGAAATATTTTACATTACTTAAAAGGCTTTGCCTTGTACCAAAAAGGACAGTGTACAGAAGGCTGTAGTCAGATGCAAGAAGCCATGCATATTTTTGATGTGTTAGGTCTTCCTGAACAAGTAGCCTACTATCAGGAACATTACGAGAAATTTGTCAAAAATTAATTTTCCCAAATAGGGGAAAAAAGAAAAAGCTCCTTTCGGTTTTGATACAATAGTTTCAAAATTTGAGAGGAGTTTTTATATGAATCGCTATGCCGTACAGTTGATTAGTCGTGGAGCTGTTAACAAGATAGGGAATATGCTCTATGATTATGGAAATAGTGTCTGGTTGGCTTCCATGGGGACTATCGGACAGACAGTTTTAGGGATTTATCAGATTTCTGAACTCGTCACATCCATTCTCGTCAATCCTTTCGGTGGAGTTATTTCAGACCGTTTTTCTCGTCGTAAGATTTTAATGACGACAGACCTTGTTTGTGGAATTCTTTGTCTGGCTATTTCGTTCATAAGGAATGACAGCTGGATGATTGGGGCTTTGATTGTTGCTAATATTGTTCAAGCGATTGCCTTTGCATTTTCTAGACCAGCAAATAAGGCCATTATCACAGAATTGGTAGAGAAGGATGAACTGGTCCTCTACAATTCTCGTTTGGAGTTGGTCTTGCAGGTTGTCAGTGTGAGTTCCCCTGTACTCTCTTTTCTGGTCTTACAATTCGCAAGTCTTCGCATTACCTTGGTATTAGATGCTCTTAGTTTTTTTCTCGCTTTTGGCTTGGTAGCCTTGCTTCCAAAGAAAGAAGAGAAGGCTTTGGGTGAGAAGAAACTTACATTCAAAGTTATTTTTTCTGATATCAAGGAGGGGGTTCACTATATTGTGAAGCAAAAGGAAATCTTCTTTTTATTAGTCATGGCTTCAAGTGTCAATTTTTTCTTCGCAGCCTTTAATTATCTCCTTCCCTTTTCAAATCAGCTCTATGGGGTTCAAGGTGCCTATGCCACTATTTTAACAATGGGGGCTATTGGATCTATTGTTGGTGCTTTGCTAGCTAGTAAGATTAAAGCTAGTATGGAAAAGCTTTTGTTGTTATTGGCTCTGACTGGACTTGGGGTGATGATAATGGGATTTACCCTCCCCTCCTATCTCGCTTTTTCAGGGAATTTCATTTGTGAACTATTTATGACGATGTTCAATATTCACTTTTTTACTCAAGTACAAACCAAGGTTGATGGTGAATATCTGGGCAGAGTCCTTAGTTCGATTTATACCTTAGCTATACTATTTATGCCAATTGCAACAGGTTTAATGACCTTGTTTTCAAGTGTTCATCTTTATTCTTTCTTGATTATAGGACTAGGAGTTGTCATCTTATCCTTCTTAGCTCTAGGCTATGTTCGAACTCATTTTAAAAAAGAGATATAAGTCTGCGTGGACTTCAAAAATAATTCTAATCTAAGCGTTTTTTCCGCCCTTCTCGTTTGTGAGGAGGACTTAGTTTATGGTAAAATGGTTTTATGAATAAAAGAATGAATGAGTTAGTTGCCTTGCTCAATCGCTATGCGACTGAGTACTACACCAGCGATAATCCGTCGGTTTCAGACAGTGAGTATGACCGCCTTTACCGTGAGTTGGTTGAGTTGGAGGCTGCCTATCCAGGTCAAGTGTTAGCAGACAGTCCGACCCATCGTGTTGGTGGCAAGGTTTTAGATGGTTTTGAAAAATACAGTCATCAGTATCCTCTTTATAGTTTGCAGGATGCTTTTTCACGTGAGGAGCTTGATGCTTTTGATGCGCGTGTTCGTAAGGAACTAGCTCATCCTACCTATATTTGTGAGCTGAAAATCGATGGCTTATCTATCTCGTTGACTTATGAAAAGGGGATTTTAGTTGCAGGTGCAACGCGTGGAGATGGTTCTATTGGGGAGAATATCACGGAAAACCTCAAGCGTGTTAAGGACATTCCTTTGACATTACCAGAAGAGTTAGATATCACAGTTCGTGGGGAATGTTACATGCCACGCTCTTCTTTTGACCAGGTCAATCAAGCTCGCCAAGAAAATGGAGAGCCTGAATTTGCCAATCCTCGTAATGCGGCGGCAGGAACTCTGCGTCAGTTGGATACAGCAGTAGTTGCCAAGCGCAATCTTGCCACTTTCCTCTATCAAGAAGCCAGCCCTTCAACTCGTGACAGCCAAGAAAAGGTTTTGAAGCACCTTGAACAACTTGGCTTTGTAGTCAATCCTAAGCGAATTTTAACTGAAAGTATGGATGAGATTTGGAATTTTATCCAAGAAGTAGGACAGGAACGGGATAATCTGCCCTATGATATCGATGGGGTGGTGATCAAGGTCAATGATCTAGCAGGTCAAGAAGAGCTTGGCTTTACCGTTAAGGCTCCCAAGTGGGCAGTAGCCTACAAGTTTCCTGCTGAGGAAAAAGAAGCTCAGCTCCTGTCAGTTGACTGGACAGTAGGCCGTACGGGCGTTGTGACCCCAACTGCTAATCTGACTCCCGTTCAGCTTGCTGGTACAACTGTTAGCCGTGCGACCCTTCACAACGTGGATTATATTGCTGAAAAAGATATCCGCAAGGACGATACGGTTATCGTCTATAAGGCTGGAGATATTATCCCTGCTGTTTTGCGTGTAGTAGAGTCCAAACGGATTTCTGAAGAAAAACTAGATATCCCTACAAACTGCCCAAGTTGTGACTCTGATTTGTTGCATTTTGAAGATGAAGTGGCTCTCCGTTGTATTAATCCGCGTTGTCCTGCCCAAATTATGGAAGGTTTGATTCACTTTGCCTCTCGTGATGCCATGAATATTACAGGTCTTGGTCCTTCAGTAGTTGAAAAGTTATTTGCTGCCAATTTGGTTAAGGATGTGGCGGATATTTACCGTTTGCGAGAAGACGATTTCCTCCTTTTAGATGGTGTTAAGGAAAAGTCTGCTGGTAAACTGTATCAGGCCATTCAAGCTTCTAAGGAAAATTCGGCTGAGAAGCTCTTGTTTGGTCTGGGAATTCGCCATGTTGGAAGTAAGGCTAGTCAGCTTTTACTTCAACATTTCCATTCGATTGAAAATCTGGCTCAGGCAGATCCAGAGGAAGTGGCTAGTATTGAAAGTCTTGGTGGTGTGATTGCCAAGAGTCTTCAGACTTATTTTGCGACAGAGGGCTCTGAAATTCTGCTTAGAGAATTGAAAGAAGCTGGGGTCAATCTGGACTATAAAGGTCAAACTGTAGTAGCGGATGCAGCCTTGTCAGGTTTAACTGTTGTTTTGACTGGAAAATTGGAACGTCTCAAGCGTTCAGAAGCTAAAAGTAAACTCGAAAGTCTGGGTGCCAAGGTAACAGGCAGTGTTTCTAAAAAGACCGACCTTGTCGTTGCTGGTGCAGATGCTGGAAGTAAACTTCAAAAAGCACAAGAACTCGGTATTGAAGTTCGAGATGAAGCTTGGCTAGAAAGTTTGTAATTACAGTTTGAAACCAGAGTTTAGACAGTATGACGATGTTTGTTAGTCGTGACAAAATCGGTCAAGAATTTATTAGTGAAAATAGAAAGAAATTAAGAAGTAAAAAGGAAAAATAAAAATGTATAACTACCCTATGCGCATTCATTACCATCGCAAGAATGGTGAATACGACACTTGCTCTTTTGTAAAGAGTAAGGATCAACGAATTGATTTACTGACTTATAAAGAGGATTATTTTGGTGCTTTATTTAGCTTTGAACATCCAAGTGCCCATGCTTTGGAAAGCTTGAATTTTGTGGTTCATACAGGCCAAACCAGTAAAGAATATGCTATCCGTTTTAATCACTATCCTCTCTTAACAGAGGTCTGGATTTTGGAAGGGGATGATAGGATTTATTACTCTGAAAATCCTGCTATTGCCAGTCCTTTCTATAAAAATCAAAATCCTTTTGCCTTTGACAAGGCTATTAATAGTGCTAGTTTCGACCACCACTGGGGCTACCAGGGTGAATTGGGTTGCCGTGTAGAGGATAATCAGGCTCATTTTGCTCTTTGGGCTCCAACAGCGACAGAAGTGCAGGTTATCGTTTATGAATCAGCTGCTAATGATGCACCTGTTTGGAAGACTTTTGATATGGAAAGAGGCAATAGCTACTCTTATAATCATAAAGACAATACTATTGGCGTCTGGAGTTTGGATGTTGAGGAAGATTTGACTGGTAAGGCTTATCAGTATCAAGTCCAATTCCCTCATCACCAAACATTGACACGCGATCCTTATACTATCGCGACCAGTCCTGATGGCAAACGTTCAGCTATTTTGAGTCATGAAGAAAAGCAAGTTGAAAACTTCGAGGTCAAGCATGGTTCGGAGGCTACTTGGCGTTTGACAAATCCATGTAAGGCAGTCATCTGTGAAATGCATATTCGTGATTTGACAAAATCACCGACCTCAGGTGTGGATGAACATCTTCGAGGAACTTTCTTGGGTGCAGCCCAGACTGGGACAGTTAACCAGTATGGCCAAGCAACTGCTTTTGATTACATCAAGAAGTTGGGCTACAATTATGTTCAGTTGCAACCAATTGCAGATCGTCATAAAGAATACGATGAGGATGGGAATGTAACCTACAACTGGGGTTATGATCCACAAAACTATAACGCACCAGAAACCAGCCTTTCAACAAACCCAGATGATCCAGCTCAGGTCATTCGTGATTTGAAGACCATGGTTCAAGCTTACCACGATGCGGGTATTGGTGTTATTATGGATGTGGTCTATAACCATACCTTCTCAGTTGTTGATGCACCTTTCCAAACAACTGTCCCTGACTATTATTATCGTATGAATCCAGATGGTACCTTCCAGAATGGAACGGGTGTTGGAAATGAAACTGCCAGCGAACATGAAATGTTCCGCAAGTATATGATTGATTCTCTTCTATACTGGGTGCAAGAATATAATATTGACGGTTTCCGTTTTGACTTGATGGGGATTCATGATGTCAAGACCATGCAGATGATTCGTCAGAGTTTGGATGAAATCGACCCCAACATTATCCTCTATGGAGAAGGATGGGATATGGGGACAGGTCTTGCCCCTTATGATAAGGCTAAGAAAGACAATGCCTACGAAATGCCAAATATTGGTTTCTTTAATGACAATCAGCGAGATGCTGTTAAAGGGGGAGAAGTCTACGGTGCTATCAAGTCAGGTTTTGTCAGCGGTGCTGCGACAGAGCCCATTCTTGCCAAAGCAATCCTAGGCAGTCGTGAACTAGGAACCTATACACATCCAAATCAAGTGCTTAACTACGTGGAAGCCCATGACAATTACAATCTTCACGATTTATTAGCAACCCTTCATCCAGACCAAAGTTCAGAACAAATTATGCGTAAGGTCGAAACAGCTACAGCCATGAATCTGCTCATGCAAGGGATGGCCTTTATGGAAATCGGTCAAGAATTTGGTCGTACCAAACTAGTTGCGACTAGTGAAAATGGTGAGTTGACTCATGATGATAGAGAGCGTGCTATGAATAGCTATAACGCTCCAGACAGTGTGAACCAAGTGAACTGGGACTTGATCAATGAGCGTCAAGATAGTATTGAGTTTATCAGTCAAATTATTCGATTGAAGACAGAAACCTGTGCCTTTTCTTACCCTACTTATGATGAAATTTACCATCATGTTTTTGTTCATTCCGCTCACGAACATAGTGGTTGGATTGTCTATGAGATTCATGGAGAGGATCACCTATTGGTAGTCTTTAATGCTAAAGGGAAGCCCTTCCAGTTTGAAAATGCTGGAAATCTAGAACTCTTGGTGACCAATAGCCATTTAGATGATAAAGATATGGTTGGTGGCGTTAGTGCCAGCGTCTTTAAAGTTTTGTAGAAGAAATCAAAAGTTATCAAGTATGTCGTATAATTTCTAGGATATCTTGATGCTAGAAATCACAAAAGTCAATGAAAAATAACATAGCATGAAAAAGGTTTAGTTCGTCTAAGCCTTTTCTTTTTGTACTTATACTCTTCGAAAATCTCTTCAAACCACGTCAGCTCTATCTGCAACCTCAAAGCAGTGCTTTGAGCAACCTACGGCTAGCTTCCTAGTTTGCTCTTTGATTTTCATTGAGTATTACTGCTTAACAAGAGTGTTCAAATAGTTTGAAAAATCAAGCTTGTGAAAATAATCTCAAAAATATTGTAAAAAGGGTTGTAATTTTCTGAAAATTTGGTAAAATATATCTTAATCATTTTCAGGAGGACGAGAATTTGACAAGATATCAGAATTTAGTAAATGGAGAATGGAAATCATCTGAAAAAGAAATTACGATTTATTCACCAATCAATCAAGAAGAATTAGGGACTGTTCCAGCTATGAGTCAGGCTGAAGTAGATGAGGCTATGCAAGCTGCGCGTGCAGCACTGCCAGCATGGCGAGCTTTAGCACCAGTTGAACGTGCGGCTTATTTGCATAAGACAGCAGCTATTTTAGAACGTGATAAAGAAAAAATTGGTACAATTCTTGCCAAAGAGGTTGCTAAAGGGATTAAAGCAGCAATTGGAGAAGTAGTGCGTACCGCAGACTTGATTCGCTATGCTGCTGAAGAAGGACTACGAATCACTGGACAAGCAATGGAAGGTGGCGGTTTTGAAGCAGCAAGTAAAAACAAACTGGCTGTTGTCCGTCGTGAGCCAGTTGGAGTTGTCTTGGCTATCGCGCCATTTAACTATCCAGTTAACCTTTCTGGATCTAAGATTGCTCCGGCCTTGATTGCAGGGAATGTGGTTATGTTTAAGCCACCAACACAAGGCTCTATTTCTGGTCTCTTGTTGGCTAAAGCCTTTGAAGAAGCAGGGATTCCAGCAGGTGTTTTCAATACCATTACGGGACGTGGTTCAGAAATTGGGGATTATATCATTGAGCACAAAGAAGTCAACTTCATCAACTTTACAGGTTCAACTCCAATCGGAGAACGTATTGGTCGTTTAGCTGGTATGCGTCCTATCATGCTGGAACTTGGCGGAAAAGATGCGGCTCTTGTACTAGAAGATGCAGATTTGAAACACGCTGCTAAGCAAATCGTTGCAGGAGCCTTTAGCTACTCAGGCCAACGTTGCACGGCCATTAAACGTGTCATTGTTCTCGAAAGTGTAGCAGATAAATTAGCTACTTTGCTTCAGGAAGAAGTTTCTAAATTAACAGTTGGTGATCCATTTGACAATGCTGATATTACACCTGTTATTGACAATGCTTCAGCCGACTTCATCTGGGGCTTGATTGAGGATGCACAAGAAAAAGGGGCTCAGGCTCTTACACCAATCAAACGTGAAGGCAATCTTCTCTGGCCAGTGCTTTTTGACCAAGTTACCAAAGATATGAAAGTAGCATGGGAAGAGCCATTTGGCCCTGTTTTACCAATTATTCGTGTGGTTAGTGTAGAAGAAGCAATTGCCTTTGCCAACGAATCTGAATTCGGCCTTCAATCATCAGTCTTTACAAATGATTTCAAAAAGGCCTTTGAAATCGCTGAAAAACTTGAAGTCGGAACAGTCCATATTAATAATAAAACCCAGCGTGGTCCAGATAATTTCCCATTCCTTGGTGTCAAAGGTTCTGGTGCTGGTGTTCAAGGAATTAAATATAGCATTGAGGCGATGACAAATGTCAAATCCATTGTTTTTGATGTGAAATAAAATGTAAAATCAGGAAATTGTTTTCCTGGTTTTATTTTTCACATAAAAACAATGCTATATTTGGATAAAATACGAACTTTGTGATATGATAGTAATCAAAAAGAGGACGTTTTCACAAACTATCTGTCATTCCTTGATTTATAAGTGAATGGATAAGTTCATTTTTTGAAGATTTTCAAAAGAATTTTTACCAAATATGGTAATTTACTTGAATCTTCCATAAAAAGGTAGTATAATAAATCTATAGAAAACGCTTACAGAAAAGGGAAGGTATTATGGATAAAAGAGAAGCTTTGCGCACCTTTATGACAGGAGAAAATTTTCACCTTCAGCATTATCTAGGAGCACATAGGGAAGAACTAAATGGAGAGTACGGTTATACATTTCGTGTGTGGGCTCCCAACGCTCAGGCTGTCCACTTGGTGGGGGATTTTACCAATTGGGTAGAAAATCAAATTCCAATGGAACGAAATGAATTTGGTGTCTGGGAAGTCTTTACTAGCCTTGCTCATGAAGGCCAAATTTACAAGTATCATATCACACGTGCAAATGGTCATCAGTTGATGAAGATTGATCCTTTGGCTGTACGGTATGAGGCACGTCCGGGTACTGGAGCTATTTTAACAGAGATTCCAGAAAAGAAATGGAAGGATGGGCTTTGGTTAGCTCGCAGAAAACGTTGGACTTTCTTTGAACGTCCTGTCAATATCTACGAAGTTCATGCTGGATCGTGGAAGAGAAATCCAGATGGAAGTCCTTATAGTTTTGCTCAATTGAAAGATGAACTCATTCCTTACCTAGTTGAGATGAACTATACTCATATTGAGTTTATGCCCTTGATGTCCCACCCACTAGGTTTGAGTTGGGGTTACCAGCTTATGGGGTACTTCGGTTTAGAGCATGCTTATGGTCGTCCTGAAGAGTTTCAAGATTTTGTTGAGGAATGTCACTTAAACAATATTGGGGTTATTGTAGACTGGGTACCTGGTCATTTTACCATTAATGATGATGCCTTAGCTTATTATGACGGGACACCAACTTTTGAATACCAAGACCATAATAAGGCTCATAACTACGGTTGGGGCGCTCTCAATTTTGACCTTGGAAAAAATGAAGTCCAGTCCTTCTTGATTTCTAGTATTAAATTTTGGATTGACTTTTACCATCTAGATGGTATTCGTGTGGATGCTGTCAGCAATATACTCTATTTAGACTACGATGATGCTCCATGGACACCTAATAAAGATGGTGGCAATCTCAACTATGAAGGATATTATTTCCTTCAACGCTTGAATGATGTCATTAAACTAGCACATCCAGATGTGATGATGATTGCGGAAGAAAGTTCGTCAGCAACCAAGATTACGGGAATGAAAGAGCTTGGTGGTCTAGGATTTGATTATAAGTGGAATATGGGCTGGATGAATGATATCCTCCGTTTCTACGAAGAAGATCCGATTTATCGTAAGTATGACTTTAACCTAGTGACTTTCAGCTTTATGTACGTCTTCAAGGAGAATTATCTCCTACCATTCTCGCACGATGAAGTGGTTCATGGTAAGAAGAGCATGATGCATAAGATGTGGGGAGATCGTTACAATCAATTTGCAGGCTTGCGCAATCTCTATACGTACCAAATTTGTCACCCTGGTAAGAAATTGCTCTTCATGGGTAGCGAATACGGCCAATTCCTAGAATGGAAATCTGAGGAACAATTGGAATGGTCTAATCTAGAAGACCCTATGAATGCTAAGATGAAGTATTTCACTTCTCAGCTTAATCAATTCTACAAAGACCATCGCTGTCTGTGGGAAATCGATACCAGCTATGATGGTATTGAAATCATTGATGCGGATAATCGAGACCAGAGTGTTCTTTCCTTCATCCGTAAGGGCAAGAAGGGCGACATGCTAGTCTGCGTCTTTAATATGGCACCTGTTGAACGAAAAGATTTCACAATCGGATTGCCTGTCGCAGGGATTTATGAAGAAGTCTGGAATACTGAGTTAGAAGAGTGGGGAGGCGTTTGGAAAGAACATAATCAAACTGTTCAAACGCAAGAAGGACTATGGAAAGATTATGAGCATACCCTGACCTTTACCCTACCTGCTATGGGAGCAAGTGTATGGAAAATCAAACGTCGCTTGAAATCTGCAAAAACCGTCACAAGTAAAAACCAAAAAGGAGTAGAAAATGAAGAATGAAATGTTAGCTTTGATTCTTGCTGGTGGGCAAGGAACTCGTCTTGGAAAACTCACTCAAAGCATTGCAAAACCAGCTGTGCAATTTGGTGGGCGCTACCGTATTATTGACTTTGCTCTCTCAAACTGTGCCAACTCAGGGATTCACAATGTTGGAGTCATTACACAGTATCAACCACTTGCTCTCAACAATCATATTGGAAACGGTTCAAGCTGGGGACTAGACGGTATCAATTCTGGTGTCTCTATTCTTCAACCTTATTCTGCAAGTGAAGGAAATCGTTGGTTCGAAGGGACTAGTCACGCCATTTACCAAAATATCGATTATATCGACAGTGTCAATCCTGAGTATGTCTTGATTCTCTCTGGAGACCACATCTATAAAATGGACTATGATGATATGCTCCAGTCTCACAAGGATAATAATGCCAGCTTGACAGTAGCGGTTTTAGACGTCCCTCTTAAAGAAGCTAGTCGTTTTGGTATCATGAACACAGATGCTAACAATCGTATCGTTGAGTTTGAAGAAAAACCAGCTCAACCTAAATCTACAAAGGCTTCTATGGGTATTTACATCTTTGATTGGCAACGTCTCCGTAATATGTTAGTCGCTGCTGAAAAGAGCAAGGTTGACATGTCAGACTTTGGTAAAAATGTTATTCCAAACTACCTTGAGTCAGGTGAAAGTGTCTATGCCTACGAATTTAATGGTTACTGGAAAGATGTTGGTACCATTGAGTCACTTTGGGAAGCTAATATGGAATACATTTCACCAGAAAATGCCTTGGATAGCCGTAACCGTCAATGGAAGATTTACTCAAGAAACTTGATTTCACCACCAAACTTCCTTGGTGAACATGCTGAGGTTGAAGATTCCTTGGTTGTGGATGGCTGTTTTGTAGATGGAACTGTTAAACATTCTATTCTTTCAACAGGGGCACAAGTTCGTGAGGGAGCAGAAGTCCTTGATTCGGTTATCATGAGTGGAGCCATCATTGGTAAGGGAGCTAAGATTAAGCGAGCTATTATTGGCGAAGGTGCGATTATTTCTGACGGTGTCGAAATTGATGGAACAGAGGAAGTAGAAGTAGTAGGATATGATGAAGTAGTGGGGGTAGCAACAGATGAAGATTGATAAATATTCTGCCATTTTAGGAAACACAGTTGGTTTTCACGATATGTCAACATTGACAGACCACCGTCCAGTAGCAAGTTTGCCATTTGGTGGGAAATATCGCTTGATTGACTTTCCGCTTTCAAGTCTTGCGAATGCAGGTGTTCGCAGTGTCTTTGGTATTTTCCAGCAGGATAATATCAGCTCAGTCTTTGACCACATTCGTTCAGGGCGTGAGTGGGGCTTGTCAACTCTTCTCAGTCACTACTATCTAGGTATTTACAATACTCGAGTAGAAAGTAGTACCGTTGGTAAAGAGTACTATCAACAGCTTCTTACCTACCTGAAACGTTCTGGATCAAACCAAACAGTATCGCTCAACTGTGATGTCTTAATTAATATTGATTTGAAGCAAGTTTTCCATTTGCACAGTACAACAAAAGGGCCTATTACTGTAGTTTATAAAAAACTAGCTAAGAAAGACATTTCAGAAGTAAATGCAATCTTGGAAGTGGATGAAACAGACCATGTTCGTTCTCACAAACTCTTTGATAGCAAGTCTACAGATGAAGTTTACAATATGTCTACAGACATCTTTATCGTTGATACCCCTTGGTTGATTGAACGCTTGGAAGAAGAAGCTAAGAAAGAACATCCAGAGAAGTTACGCTATGTTTTACGTGATTTGGCGGCCAAAGAAGGAGCTTTTGCCTACGAGTACACAGGCTACTTAGCCAACATTCACTCTGTAGAGTCTTATTATCAAGCGAATATCGATATGCTTGAATCACAAAAATTTTACTCTCTCTTCTCACCAAACCAAAAGATTTATACAAAGGTCAAAAATGAAGAGCCGACTTACTATGCTAATACATCTAAGGTAAGTACTTCTCAGTTTGCATCTGGTAGTATCATTGAAGGCCAAGTAGCTAACTCTGTTTTATCACGTAATATTCATGTCCATAAGGATAGCCTGGTTAAAGATAGCTTGCTCTTCCCTCGTGTTGTTATTGGAGAAGGTGCTCAGGTAGAATATGCTATCTTGGACAAGGGTGTTGAAGTTGAGCCTGGTGTTGTGATTCGAGGAACTGCAGAACATCCAGTTGTCGTTAAGAAAGGTAGCAAAGTAACAGAGGATATTCATTCATGAAAATTTTATTTGTAGCAGCAGAGGGTGCACCCTTTTCAAAAACAGGTGGTTTGGGAGACGTTATTGGCGCTCTTCCAAAATCACTGGTAAAAGCTGGGCACGAAGTTGCAGTGATTCTACCCTACTATGACATGGTAGAGGCTAAATTTGGAAATCAAATTGAAGATGTGCTTCATTTTGAGGTGAGCGTCGGTTGGCGCAGACAGTACTGTGGAATTAAGAAAACCGTCTTCAACGGTGTAACCTTCTACTTTATTGACAGCCAATATTATTTCTTCCGTGGTCATGTTTACGGTGATTTTGACGATGGGGAACGCTTCGCTTTCTTCCAACTGGCTGCCATTGAGGCTATGGAAAGGATTGACTTCATTCCTGACCTTCTCCATGTTCATGACTACCATACAGCCATGATACCGTTCTTGTTAAAGGAAAAATACCGTTGGATTCAAGCCTACCAAGGAATTAAAACTGTTTTAACTATTCATAATTTGGAATTCCAAGGACAATTTTCAGAAGGAATGTTATGGGATTTGTTTGGAGTCGGCTTTGAACGTTATGCTGATGGTACCCTTCGCTGGAACAACTGTCTGAACTGGATGAAGGCTGGTATTCTCTATGCGGACCGTGTTTCAACAGTTTCGCCTAGTTATGCTCATGAAATTATGACCAGTCAGTTCGGATGTAACTTGGATCAGATTCTTCGAATGGAGTCTGGCAAGGTCTCTGGTATCGTGAATGGGATTGATGCTGACCTATATAATCCTCAGACGGATGCTTTTTTAGACTATCATTTTAGTCAAGAAGATTTGTCTGGGAAAGCCCAAAACAAGGCAAAATTGCAAGAAAGAGTTGGCTTGCCTGTTAGAACTGACGTGCCATTGGTGGGAATTGTTTCTCGTTTGACACGTCAAAAAGGTTTTGATGTCGTGGTCGAAAGTTTGCATCATATCTTGCAAAATGATGTTCAGATTGTTCTTTTGGGAACTGGAGATCCAGCCTTTGAAGGGGCTTTCTCATGGTTTGCTCAGATTTATCCTGACAAGTTATCAGCAAATATTACTTTTGATGTCAAACTTGCTCAAGAAATTTACGCTGCTTGTGACCTCTTCCTCATGCCGAGTCGTTTTGAACCGTGTGGTTTGTCTCAAATGATGGCGATGCGGTACGGAACCTTACCATTGGTTCATGAAGTTGGTGGTTTGCGAGATACTGTCCGCGCTTTCAATCCAATCGAAGGAAATGGTACAGGCTTTAGCTTTGACAATCTATCTCCTTATTGGTTAAATTGGACTTTCCAAACAGCATTGGACTTGTATAGAAACCATCCTGATGTTTGGAGAAACTTACAAAAACAAGCTATGGAGTGTGATTTCTCATGGGATACAGCTTGCAAGTCATATCTTGACTTGTACCATAGTTTAGTTAATTAATAGATAAAATCGTATGATGACTTCATACGATTTTTAGCCTATTTAGAGAGGAGAGCTTATGTCTCAAATAAAAGGCTTGTGTGTCATGGATGTTGACGGCACCTTAATCCTAGAAGAAGTGATTGACCTTTTGGGAAGAGAGGTAGGTTGTGAGGAAGAAATTGCGCAGCTTACAAGTCAGGCGATGCGAGGAGAGTTGGACTTTGAAAGCAGTTTACGAAAAAGAGTGTCCTTGTTGGAAGGTCTTCCTGTTTCGGTCTTTGAGAAAGTTTTTAACTCTATTCATTTAACGCCAAATGCACATGAATTCATTTCTATTCTCCAAAAGAATGGCATCCTAGTTGGTCTGGTGTCTGGTGGATTTACACCAATAGTTGAGAGACTAGCAAAATCCCTTAGTATTACCTATTTCTCTGCCAACCAACTTGAAGTCAAAGACGGCCTTCTAACAGGAAAATTAGTTGGAGCAATTGTAAGCCCTGAACTCAAACAAGCAACTCTGGAAAAATGGAGAAAGGAACTCAAACTCCCTAAAGAAAGAACAGTTGCAATCGGTGATGGGGCCAATGACTTATTAATGTTGAAATCAGCAGGACTAGGAATTGCTTTTTGTGCCAAAGAGGTGCTGAAACAAGAAATACCGAATCATGTTGACAAGAGGGATTTTTTAGAAGTTCTTCCTTTGATTGACTTTTTAGAATGAGGGAAAATATGAAGATTGTAATTGCACCAGATTCATTTAAGGAAAGTTTGACCGCTGATCAGGTAGCTGAAGCTATTAAAAGAGGGTTCCAAGAATCGCTAGCAGATGTAGACTGTCTCCTCTGCCCTGTTGGTGATGGGGGAGAAGGCACTGTAGATGCTATCCGACATTCTATTGACCTAGAAGAAAAATGGATTCAAGTAACAGGACCTTTTGGCCAAAAAGAAGCCATGCGTTATTTCCAAAAAGGACAACTGGCCCTCTTCGAAATTGCTGATTTGGTTGGTCTTGGAAAAATTCCGCTAGAGAAACGAAATCCACTGCAAATCCAAACTCGTGGAATTGGAGAGTTGATTCGCCATCTCATTGTTCAAGGGATTAAAGAAATTTATATTGGCGTTGGTGGTACGGCCAGTAATGATGGAGGAATGGGGATTGCTGCTGGTTTAGGTTATCAATTTTATGATAGTAATGGAAATACCTTGACCGCTTGCGGTCAGACCTTACTAAACTTAGCTTCTGTTTCAACAGAAAATCGCTATGAAATTCCAGAAGATGTTCACATTCGTATTTTAGCAGATGTCGTGAGTCCCTTATGTGGTCCTCAAGGTGCGACCTACACGTTTGGTAAACAAAAAGGTTTACATCCTACTATGTTTGCAGTCGTAGATCAGGCAATCCAAGATTTTTATGAAAAAGTCTTCCCTGCAACATTGGAAATTAAAGGAGCAGGAGCTGGTGGAGGCATTGCTGGCGGTTTGTGTGCCTTTGCTCAGGCAAGTATCGTATCTGGAATTGACACCTGTTTAGATTTGATTGACTTTGATAAGAAAGTTGCAGATGCTGATTTGGTTATCGTTGGTGAAGGAAGACTAGATCGTCAAAGTTTAGCAGGGAAAGCGCCTATAGGCCTAGCAAAAAGAACCCCTGTCGGAGTTCCTGTTATTGCTATTTGTGGTAGTATTGCTGAAGATTTACCTTCCCTACCATTTGAAAATATCCAAGCTGCCTTTTCTATTTTGGAGAAAAGTGAACCACTAGAAGATAGTCTGAAAAATGCCAGTCTCTATTTAGAGCATACGGCCACCAATATTGGACATTTATTAAAGATGCCTAAGATTTAGCCAAACCATTTCTTCCAGATGGATGTTTTGGCAGGTTCTTCCTTTTTACCTTCCCAAAGTTTTGCAAAAGCAAGTCGAAGGTCTTTTTCTTCTACTTGAACGGGTGCATTGGTGTGAATAACCAAACCGAAAGGAGAAGAAGTGTGCTCTTCAGATACTAGGGTAGCTTGGCTATTGATTTCTTTCGCTTCTTTCAAGTAGAAAACTTGCTTGTCAAATTCGATAGTTGGTGAGATCTTCACAAATAGTGGATCAGCCTTTTCTTGAAGTTTTTCTAAAATAGATAAAAAACCTTTTTCTAATTGAGGGCTATTTGCCGTGTCAATATCTGCATATCCAAGAACTCTTTCCTCAAAAGTACCAAGGTAGCGTCTTTGTTCATCTGGATTTAATTTTGGCCCACCATGAGCTTTTTCAAGTAATTGTTTTGATAAATCTGTCATGAAAACAGTATATCATAAAAGTTAGAATAAAACAGACAAAAGAAAGCGATTACTTTATAAAGTTAAGGAAAATTTGCACAAAGATAACGTTTTTTCTTGAAAAAGGAGGGGTTTTAAGGTATTATAGAGGTGTAAAAAATTTAACTCATAAGGAGAGTAAAAAATGTCAATTATTACTGATGTTTACGCTCGCGAAGTCCTAGACTCACGCGGTAACCCAACACTTGAAGTAGAAGTTTACACTGAATCAGGTGCTTTCGGACGTGGTATGGTTCCATCAGGAGCTTCTACTGGTGAACACGAAGCAGTTGAACTTCGCGACGGTGACAAATCTCGTTACGGTGGTCTTGGTACACAAAAAGCTGTTGACAACGTAAACAACATCATTGCTGAAGCTATCATCGGCTACGATGTACGTGACCAACAAGCTATCGACCGTGCTATGATCGCACTTGACGGTACTCCTAACAAAGGTAAATTGGGTGCTAACGCAATCCTTGGTGTGTCTATCGCTGTAGCTCGTGCTGCTGCTGACTACCTTGAAATCCCACTTTACAGCTACCTTGGTGGATTCAACACTAAAGTTCTTCCAACTCCAATGATGAACATCATCAACGGTGGTTCTCACTCTGACGCTCCAATCGCTTTCCAAGAATTCATGATCGTACCTGCTGGTGCACCATCATTCAAAGAAGCTCTTCGTTGGGGTGCTGAAATCTTCCACGCTCTTAAGAAAATCCTTAAATCTCGTGGTCTTGAAACAGCCGTAGGTGACGAAGGTGGATTCGCTCCTCGTTTTGAAGGAACTGAAGACGGAGTTGAAACTATCCTTGCTGCTATCGAAGCTGCTGGATATGTTCCTGGTAAAGACGTATTTATCGGATTTGACTGTGCTTCATCAGAATTCTACGATAAAGAACGTAAAGTTTACGACTACACTAAATTCGAAGGTGAAGGCGCTGCTGTACGTACTGCTGCAGAACAAATCGATTACCTTGAAGAATTGGTAAACAAATATCCAATTATCACTATTGAAGATGGTATGGATGAAAACGACTGGGACGGTTGGAAAGCTCTTACTGAACGTCTTGGTGGTAAAGTTCAATTGGTTGGTGACGACTTCTTCGTAACAAACACTTCTTACCTTGAAAAAGGTATTGCAGAAGGTGCTGCTAACTCAATCCTTATCAAAGTTAACCAAATCGGTACTCTTACTGAAACATTTGATGCTATCGAAATGGCTAAAGAAGCTGGTTACACTGCCGTTGTATCACACCGTTCAGGTGAAACTGAAGATTCAACAATCGCTGACATCGCAGTTGCAACTAACGCAGGACAAATCAAGACTGGTTCACTTTCACGTACAGACCGTATCGCTAAATACAACCAATTGCTTCGCATCGAAGACCAACTTGGTGAAGTAGCTGAATACCGTGGATTGAAATCATTCTACAACTTGAAAAAATAAAATAGTTCAGTGAACTATTTTATCCCGAACCTTGAAATTCAAAAGTTCGGCCGTTGATTTAACAACGTTTCTAGCCCCTCGGATTTTTTCCGAAGGGCTATTTTTGTGTTCAGGGGCATAAAAGGGGGCAAATAGCAATTTGAGAAAGATTAGTAATTCAGAAAATAACTCATCAACTCCGATCCAATAAAATTGAAAAGGATGGAAAAAAGGATAAATTTATGATATACTTTATTTTAAGGACCTTATTAGAAATCTTGAAAGAGTATTAAAAACTTATAATGAGAAAAATTATTATCAATGGTGGATTACCACTGCAAGGTGAAATCACTATTAGTGGTGCTAAAAATAGCGTTGTGGCCTTAATTCCAGCTATTATATTGGCTGATGATGTGGTGACTTTGGATTGTGTTCCAGATATTTCGGATGTAGCCAGTCTTGTCGAAATTATGCAATTGATGGGAGCTACTGTTAAGCGTTATGACGATGTCTTGGAGATTGATCCAAGAGGTGTTCAAAACATTCCAATGCCTTATGGTAAAATTAACAGTCTTCGTGCATCTTACTATTTTTATGGGAGCCTCTTAGGCCGATTTGGTGAAGCTACAGTTGGTTTACCGGGAGGATGTGATCTTGGTCCTCGTCCGATTGACCTACACCTTAAGGCATTTGAAGCTATGGGAGCTAAGGTTAGCTACGAAGGGGATACCATGAAGTTGTCTTCTAAAGAGATTGGTCTTCATGGTGCAAGTATTTACATGGATACGGTTAGTGTGGGTGCGACGATTAATACGATGATTGCTGCAGTTAAAGCAAATGGTCGTACCATTATTGAAAATGCAGCCCGTGAACCTGAAATTATTGATGTAGCTACTCTCTTGAATAATATGGGAGCTCATATCCGCGGTGCAGGAACTAATATCATCATTATTGATGGTGTTGACAGATTACATGGAACTCGTCATCAGGTAATTCCAGACCGCATCGAAGCTGGAACATATATTTCTTTAGCTGCTGCAGTTGGTAAAGGAATTCGTATAAATAATGTTCTTTACGAACACCTAGAAGGATTTATTGCTAAGTTGGAAGAAATGGGAGTGAGAATGACTGTATCTGAAGACAGTATTTTTGTCGAAGAACAGTCTAATTTGAAAGCAATCAATATTAAGACAGCTCCTTACCCAGGCTTTGCAACTGATTTACAACAACCGATTACCCCACTTTTACTAAGAACGAATGGTCGTGGTACAATTGTCGATACGATTTACGAAAAACGTGTAAATCATGTTTTTGAACTAGCAAAGATGGATGCGGATATTTCGACAACAAATGGTCATATTTTGTACACAGGTGGACGTGATTTGCGTGGGGCAAGTGTGAAAGCAACTGACCTGAGAGCTGGTGCAGCTTTAGTTATTGCTGGTTTGATGGCCGAGGGGCAAACTGAAATTACCAATATCGAGTTTATCTTACGTGGTTATTCTGATATTATCGAAAAATTACGTAATCTAGGAGCGGATATTAGACTTGTTGAGGATTAAACCGTAGAGGTGTTTATGAATATTTGGACCAAATTAGCAATGTTTTCTTTTTTTGAAACGGATCGCTTGTATTTGCGTCCTTTCTTTTTTAGTGATAGTCAAGACTTCCATGAGATCGCTTCGAATCCAGAAAATCTCCAATTTATTTTCCCGACTCAGGCAAGTCTGGAAGAAAGCCAGTATGCATTGGCCAATTATTTTATGAAGGCTCCTTTGGGAGTATGGGCAATTTGTGACAAGAAATCTGAAAAAATGATTGGTTCTGTTAAGTTTGAAAAGCTAGATGAAATTAAAAAAGAAGCAGAACTTGGCTATTTTTTGAGAAAAGATGCTTGGTCGCAAGGATTTATGACAGAAGTTGTTAGAAAAATTTGTCAACTTTCTTTTGAGGAATTTGGTTTAAAACAATTATCCATCATTACCCACCTCGAAAATGAAGCAAGTCAAAAGGTTGCTCTTAAAGCTGGATTTAGTTTGTTCCGTCAGTTTAAGGGAAGTGATCGTTACACAAGAAAAATGCGGGATTATCTTGAATTTCGGTATGTAAAAGGAGAATTCAATGAGTAAGCATCAGGAAATTCTAAGCTATTTAGAGGAATTACCAGTAGGTAAAAGGGTCAGTGTTCGTAGTATTTCCAACCATCTAGGAGTCAGTGATGGAACGGCCTATCGCGCTATCAAGGAAGCGGAAAATCGTGGAATTGTGGAGACCCGTCCTAGAAGTGGAACAATCCGCGTCAAATCCCAGAAAGTTGCGATTGAAAGATTAACTTTTGCTGAAATTGCAGAAGTGACTTCTTCTGAGGTTCTGGCTGGGCAAGAAGGTTTAGAGAGAGAATTTAGTAAATTTTCAATCGGTGCTATGACAGAACAAAATATCTTGTCTTACCTTCACGATGGGGGGCTCTTGATTGTCGGAGACCGGACCCGTATCCAATTACTAGCGCTTGAAAATGAAAATGCCATCTTGGTTACAGGTGGATTTCATGTTCATGATGATGTTCTTAAACTGGCCAATCAAAAAGGAATTCCTGTTTTGAGAAGCAAGCATGACACTTTCACCGTCGCGACCATGATCAATAAAGCCCTGTCAAATGTTCAAATTAAGACGGATATTTTAACTGTTGAGAAACTTTATCGTCCGAGTCATGAGTATGGGTTTCTGAGAGAGACCGACACCGTTAAAGATTATTTGGACTTAGTTCGTAAGAATCGTAGCAGTCGTTTCCCAGTTATCAATCAACATCAGGTTGTTGTTGGAGTTGTAACCATGAGAGACGCTGGTGATAAGTCACCAAGTACCACAATTGACAAGGTCATGTCGCGTAGTCTATTTTTGGTTGGATTATCGACAAATATTGCCAATGTGAGTCAACGGATGATTGCTGAAGACTTTGAAATGGTACCGGTTGTTCGGAATAATCAAACCTTGCTTGGAGTTGTGACACGACGAGATGTCATGGAGAAGATGAGTCGTTCCCAAGTTTCGGCTCTACCAACTTTTTCTGAGCAGATTGGTCAAAAACTCGCTTATCACCATGATGAAGTCGTCATTACAGTGGAACCCTTTATGCTTGAGAAAAACGGTGTTTTAGCTAACGGTGTATTGGCAGAAATCTTGACTCATATGACCCAAGATTTAGTTGTGAATAGCGGTCGCAATCTCATCATAGAGCAGATGCTGATCTACTTTTTGCAGGCTGTTCAGATTGATGATATACTGCGCATTCAAGCACGCATTATCCATCATACGAGACGATCAGCTATTATTGATTACGATATTTATCATGGTCATCAGATTGTTTCAAAAGCAAATGTTACTGTTAAAATTAATTAGAAACTAGGAGAAAAGATGATAACATTAAAATCAGCTCGTGAAATCGAAGCTATGGACAAGGCTGGTAATTTTCTAGCAAGTATTCATATCGGCTTACGTGATTTGATTAAGCCTGGCGTAGATATGTGGGAAGTTGAAGAATATGTTCGCCGTCGTTGTAAGGAAGAAAATTTCCTCCCACTTCAGATTGGGGTTGACGGTGCCATGATGGACTATCCTTATGCTACCTGTTGCTCTCTTAATGACGAAGTAGCTCACGCTTTCCCTCGGCATTATATCTTAAAAGATGGCGATTTGCTCAAGGTTGATATGGTTTTGGGAGGCCCTATTGCCAAATCTGATTTGAATGTCTCAAAATTAAACTTCAACAATGTTGAGCAAATGAAAAAATACACTCAGAGCTATTCTGGTGGTCTAGCAGATTCTTGTTGGGCTTATGCTGTAGGTACACCGTCTGAAGAAGTGAAAAACTTGATGGATGTAACTAAAGAAGCTATGTATAAGGGAATTGAGCAAGCTGTTGTTGGAAATCGTATCGGTGATATCGGTGCAGCCATTCAAGAATACGCTGAAAGCCGTGGTTACGGTGTTGTTCGTGATTTGGTTGGACATGGTGTTGGTCCAACAATGCACGAGGAGCCAATGGTTCCTAACTATGGTATTGCTGGTCGTGGACTCCGTCTTCGTGAAGGCATGGTACTGACTATCGAACCAATGATTAATACAGGCGATTGGGAAATTGATACAGATATGAAGACTGGTTGGGCGCATAAGACCATCGACGGTGGATTGTCATGTCAGTATGAACACCAATTTGTGATTACAAAAGATGGGCCTGTTATCTTGACTAGTCAAGGTGAAGAAGGAACTTATTAAAAGAAAGTGAAAAGACTGCTAGAAATTCATTTCTTATAGAATTCAGTAAATCTTTTCATAAAAAACGCATTGTATCAAGCTTTTAAGTGCCTGATATAATGCGTTTTTCTGATTTTAAAAATATAATTCTTCTAAAATGGTACACTTCAGGTTAAAAAAACGACATTTCAGATTTTCTGTTCCAGAAATAGCTATCACTATGATATAATTATTTTATGATTATTACTATTCCTATAAAAAACCAAAAAGATATTGGCACACCATCTGATTCAGTCGTTGTTCTCGGCTATTTTGATGGTATACACAAGGGGCATCAAGAATTATTTCGTGTTGCCAATAAGGCTGCGAGAAAAGATTTATTGCCTATCGTCGTTATGACCTTTAATGAATCTCCAAAAATCGCTTTAGAGCCTTATCATCCTGATTTGTTTTTACATATTTTGAATCCTGCTGAACGTGAAAGAAAATTAAAACGTGAAGGTGTAGAGGAATTATATCTCCTTGATTTTAGTAGTCAATTCGCTAGTCTTACTGCAGAAGAATTTTTTGCAACTTATATCAAGGCTATGAATGCCAAAATTATTGTTGCAGGTTTTGATTATACATTTGGTTCTGACCAAAAAACGGCAGAAGACTTAAAGGATTACTTTGATGGAGAAGTTATCATTGTCCCACCTGTAGAAGATGAGAAAGGAAAGATTAGTTCAACTCGTGTCCGTCAAGCTATTTTGGACGGAAATGTGAAAGAAGCAGGGGAACTTTTGGGGGCACCACTTCCATCTAGAGGTATGGTCGTTCATGGTAATGCTCGTGGTCGTACGATTGGTTATCCAACAGCTAATTTGGTGCTTTTAGACCGTACTTATATGCCAGCAGATGGTGTCTATGTCGTTGATGTTGAAATTCAAAGACAGAAGTATCGTGCCATGGCTAGTGTCGGGAAAAATGTGACTTTTGATGGAGAAGAAGCACGTTTTGAAGTCAATATTTTTGATTTTAATCAAGATATTTATGGGGAAACCGTCATGGTTTATTGGCTTGATCGCATTCGTGATATGACAAAATTTGATTCTGTTGACCAATTAGTGGATCAGTTAAAGGCAGATGAAGAAGTAGCTCGGAATTGGTCTTAAGAGCTTGAGTAAATAAAACAAAAAAGAGGTAACTACAAGACCTCTTTTTATTCTTTTTCAAAGGTGAAGCCTTCTCCTAGGATTTCATGGGCTTCTGTAATAGTTATAAAAGCTTGAGGATCGATTCGATGAATCATTTCCTTCATTTTCACAATTTCATTTCTACCGACAATACAGTAAATGATTTTCAAATCTTTTTTACTATAGTAGCCTTGACCGGAAATAAAAGTAACACCTCTTCCTAGGTCATCATTAATTGCTTTAGCAAGTTGGTCAGGACGTTTTGTGATAATCATAAAGCCTTTACCTGCGTAGCCACCTTCGCCAATCAAATCGATGACACGCGAAACGATAAAATCAAATAAGAGTGTGTAGGAGACCAATCGTAAATCCTTGAAGATTAGGAGAATAAGCATGAGAATACAAAAATCTAAGATAAAGAGCAGTTTCCCCATGGATATATGAGTGTATTTATTGAGAATACGAGCTAGAATATCAGTTCCGCCAGTTGTACCTCCAGCATTAAAGATAATTCCGAGGCCAATTCCCAATAGAATTCCCGCTATAAGAGCTGTGATTAGTAAATCACCTTGAAGGTCAATATGAAGGGGAATACGCTCAAAAAAAGCCAACCAGGCGGACAAAGCTAAGGTTCCAAGCAAACTAGAATAGAGAGATTTTGCTCCAAATATTTTCCAAGCCAAGATGAAAAGGGGAATATTAATCAGCAAGTTCATGAGCGAAACAGGGATTTTAAAAAGATAAAAGGTGATAAGGGTAATACCTGTCGCCCCTCCTTCAAAGAGATGATGAGGAACTACAAAATAAGTCAGGCCAAAAGCATAAATAGCAGCACCTAGTAAAATGGTAAAAATGGGGTAAATTTTTTTAATCATAGGACACCTCTTTTCTTATAAGATGATTATATCAAATTTTTACGGAAAATTTGATTGACTCCATTAGGATTTTTAATCTTTTTTTGATATAATTAGAAGTAAGAAAACCAATCTGAATCCTAAAATAGAAAGATTGACACTATGACAAAAATTAAGATTGTAACCGATTCATCTGTTACTATTGAACCAGAACTCGTAAAGCAATTAGATATCACTATTGTTCCATTATCTGTAATGATCGATAATGTTGTTTATTCGGATGCTGATTTGAAAGAAGAAGGTAAATTTCTTCAGTTGATGCAAGCAAGTAAGAATCTTCCGAAAACCAGTCAACCGCCTGTAGGTGTCTTCGCTGAAGTTTTTGAAGACCTATGCAAGGATGGTAGCCAGATTCTTGCTATTCATATGTCCCATGCTCTTTCTGGTACTGTAGAAGCAGCGCGCCAAGGTGCCAGCTTATCTACTGCCGACGTGACAGTTATTGATAGCTCCTTCACTGACCAAGCCTTGAAATTCCAAGTTGTTGAGGCTGCGAAGTTAGCACAAGAAGGCAAAGAGTTGGAGGAAATTTTATCTCATGTAGAAGAGGTTAAAAACCATACGGAGCTCTATATTGGTGTTTCTACTCTAGAAAATCTAGTAAAAGGTGGACGAATTGGCCGTGTAACTGGATTGTTGAGCTCACTTCTCAATATCCGTGTTGTCATGCAAATGAAGGACCATGAATTGCAGCCAATGGTTAAAGGTCGTGGTGCTAAAACCTTTAAAAAATGGTTGGATGAGTTGAGAACATCACTCTCTGAACGTTCTGTAGCAGAGATTGGAATTTCATATTCTGGTAGTGCTGATTGGGCAAAAGAGATGAAAGAAAGCTTACAAGCTTATGTTGAACAGCCAATTTCTGTTTTGGAAACGGGTTCCATTATTCAAACTCACACAGGTGAGAATGCTTGGGCTATTTTGGTACGTTACCACTCCTAAAAAAATAAAGAAAATGGGAAGAAATAGCGTTTTTAACTTGACCTAAAAGGAATTTTAGGATATGATTATATTTGTTAATTAGAAATTAATTTGGAGGAATCATTAACATGGCAAACAAACAAGATTTGATCGCTAAAGTAGCAGAAGCTACAGAATTGACTAAGAAAGACTCAGCAGCAGCAGTTGAAGCTGTATTCACAGCAGTAGCTGACTACCTTGCAGCTGGTGAAAAAGTTCAATTGATCGGTTTTGGTAACTTTGAAGTTCGTGAGCGTGCTGCACGTAAAGGTCGCAACCCACAAACTGGTAAAGAAATCACAATTGCAGCTTCTAAAGTTCCAGCATTCAAAGCTGGTAAAGCTCTTAAAGACGCTGTTAAATAATCAGCTTTAAAAAGCCTGTCATATCAAGCATTTGAGCTTGTGTGACAGGCTTTTTTGTGTTCTTAGGGCATTTTTGGGGCAAAATCTGAATTAACTAGTGGCAGAAAAGGTCATTCAAAAATAGGCTAATTCAATTTGCGTAGCAGAAATCATACAAATAAAATTGATTATAGTAAAATAGGATTAGAAATCTTAAGAAAGTTGGTTCTTTATTGGAAACGATAGTATTTTCAATCTCCGTTTTTTTAGCAGGGATCTTGTCCTTCTTTTCCCCCTGTATTTTTCCTCTGTTACCCGTTTATACTGGAATTTTATTAGATGATCAGGAAAGTGCAAAAAGCTTCTCCTTATTTGGAAGAAAAGTTGCTTGGTCAGGTTTGATTCGGACGCTTTGCTTTATTGCAGGTATTTCTCTTATTTTCTTTATTCTAGGATTTGGTGCTGGTTACTTTGGTAATATTCTCTATGCCAATTGGTTTCGCTATACCATGGGTACGATTATCATCATTTTAGGCCTTCACCAGATGGAAATTTTTCATTTAAAGAAATTAGAGGTTCAAAAAAGCTTTACTTTTAAGAAATCAGAAGCCAATCGTTATTGGTCAGCCTTTTTACTCGGTATTACTTTTAGCTTTGGTTGGACGCCTTGTATTGGTCCAGTTTTAAGTTCAGTTTTAGCGCTTGCGGCTTCTGGAGGCAGTGGGGCTTGGCAAGGAGCCATATATACTCTTATTTACACTCTAGGAATGGCTATTCCTTTCTTGGTCTTGGCACTAGCTTCAGGTGTAGTCATGCCTTATTTTAGTAAAATCAAGCGTCATATGATGCTACTAAAGAAAATTGGTGGTTTCCTCATTATTTTAATGGGAATTTTGTTACTATTAGGACAAGTAAATGTTCTAGCTGGAATTTTTGAATAAAGGAGAAAAAGATGAAAAAAGTAATGTTTGCTGGCTTAAGCCTCTTGTCATTAGTCGTATTGATGGCCTGTGGTGAGGAAGAAACTAAAAAGACTCAAGCACCACAACAATCCCCAAAACAACAGCAACAAACGCCTGTACAACAAATTGCTGTTGGAAAAGATGCCCCAGACTTCACCTTGCAATCCATGGATGGTAAAGAAGTTAAGTTATCTGATTATAAGGGGAAAAAAGTCTATTTGAAGTTTTGGGCTTCCTGGTGTGGTCCATGTAAGAAAAGTATGCCTGAGTTGATGGAATTAGCTGCAAAACCAGATCGCGATTTTGAAATTCTTAGTGTCATTGCACCGGGTATTCAAGGCGAAAAAACTGTTGAGCAATTCCCACAATGGTTCCAAGATCAAGGTTATAAGGATATCCCAGTTCTTTATGATACCAAAGCAACGACCTTCCAAGCTTATCAAATTCGAAGCATTCCTACAGAATACCTGATTGACAGTCAAGGAAAGATAGGAAAGATACAATTTGGTGCTATCAGTAATGCGGATGCAGAAGCAGCCTTTAAAGAAATGAACTAGAATCGATAAAAATCTGATTACAAGATGTAGTCAGATTTTTTTAGAAAATTATTTTATAAATATTCACAAATCTCCTATATTTATGGTAAAATAGAATCATCAGTTTATTTTGGAGTCAAAGATGAATATATTTAGAACAAAGAATGTTAGTTTAGATAAAACGGAGATGCACAGGCATTTGAAGTTATGGGATTTGATTTTGTTAGGTATCGGAGCCATGGTAGGGACAGGCGTCTTTACAATTACAGGTACTGCAGCTGCAACGCTTGCTGGTCCAGCCCTAGTGATATCAATCGTAATTTCTGCCTTGTGTGTGGGATTATCAGCCCTCTTCTTTGCGGAATTTGCCTCGCGAGTACCTGCTACAGGTGGTGCCTACAGCTATCTCTATGCTATTTTAGGAGAATTCCCTGCCTGGTTGGCTGGCTGGTTAACCATGATGGAGTTCATGACAGCCATATCAGGCGTAGCTTCGGGTTGGGCAGCTTATTTTAAAGGCTTGCTCTCTCAATACGGGATAGCCCTTCCTCAGGCTTTAAATGGTACCTTTAATCCTCAAGCAGGGACATTTGTTGATTTATTGCCTATTCTTGTTTTGGTCTTGGTGACCTCGCTTGTTTTACTCAATGCTAAAGCAGCCTTACGCTTTAATTCTATTCTAGTTATTTTGAAATTTTCCGCTTTAGCTCTCTTTATTTTGGTGGGAATTTGGCATATCAAACTTGATAATTGGAGCAATTTCGCTCCTTATGGTTTTGGTCAAATTTATGGCGCTAGTACTGGTATCATGGCTGGTGCGTCCTTAATGTTCTTTGGATTTTTGGGATTTGAATCCATCTCTATGGCTGTAGATGAAGTTAAGACTCCTCAAAAAAATATTCCTAGAGGGATTGTCTTATCGCTTTCTATCGTAACTATTCTTTATGCCTTGGTGACGCTTATCTTGACTGGTGTGGTTCACTATAGTCATCTAAATGTTGATGATGCCGTTGCCTTTGCCCTTCGAAGTGTTGGGATTAGTTGGGCAGCCAACTATGTGTCATTAGTGGCTATCTTGACCTTGATTACAGTTTGTATTTCAATGACCTATGCTCTGTCGCGTATGATTTACAGTTTAGCCCGTGACGGATTGATGCCTGCTGCCTTTAAAGAACTGACCAAAACAAGCAAGGTACCCAAAAATGCGACAATCTTGACGGGTCTAGCCTCAGCGGTAGCTGCAGGAATATTCCCACTAGCTAGTATTGCAGCCTTCTTAAATATTTGTACCTTGTCCTACCTGATCATGCTGGCTTATGGCTTGATTCGCTTACGGAAAGAAAAAGGAATGCCCAAAGCTGGAGAATTTAAAACACCATTGGTACCTCTGTTACCAATTTTATCAATCATCATTTGTTTATCCTTTATGTTGCAGTATAATATGGAAACCTGGATTGCTTTCCTAGTTGCATTGTTAGTAGGAAGTATGATTTATTTCACTTATGGTTATAAGCATTCTACCATAGAAGAATAATACTCTTCGAAAATCTCTTCAAACCACGTCAGTTTCGCCTTGCCGTATATATGGTTACTGACTTCGTCAGTTTCATCTACAACCTCAAAAACATGTTTTGAGCTGACTTCGTCAGTCTTATCTACAACCTCAAAACAGTGTTTTGAGCAATCTACGGCTAGCTTCCTAATTTGCTCTTTGATTTTCATTGAGTATAAAGTGAGAATCTGTTGAGTTGTTGAAACTCAGCAGATTTTTATATGTGAAAGAAATTTTCAATTTTTTTCTAAAAATAGCTTGACAGATTAAATTTTTAGGAGTAGAATGTTTACCAGTTAATTAAATAGTTAAGGAGTTATCAATGAAGAAAAAAAGTTTATTTTTAGTATTGTTAAGTGTCTTTCTTTTGTTTTTAGGTGCCTGTGGTCAAAAGGAAAGCCAGACAGGGAAAGGGATGAAAATTGTGACCAGTTTTTATCCTATCTATGCCATGGTCAAGGAAGTATCTGGTGACTTGAATGATGTTCGGATGATTCAGTCAAGTAGCGGGATTCACTCCTTTGAACCTTCAGCAAATGATATCGCAGCTATCTATGATGCAGACGTCTTTGTTTATCATTCACATACGCTCGAATCTTGGGCAGGAAGTTTGGATCCCAATCTTAAAAAATCTAAAGTTAAGGTTTTAGAAGCATCTGAGGGAATGACCTTGGACCGCGTTTCAGGGCTAGAAGATGTGGAAGCAGGGGATGGAGTTGATGAAAAATCGCTCTACGATCCGCATACTTGGCTAGATCCTGAAAAAGCTGGCGAAGAAGCGCAAATTATCGCTGATAAACTTTCAGAGGTGGATAGTGAGCATAAAGAAACTTACCAGAAAAATGCGCAAGCCTTTATCAAAAAAGCTCAGGAATTGACTAAGAAATTCCAGCCTAAATTTGAAAAAGCGAGTCAAAAGACTTTTGTAACTCAACATACAGCCTTTTCTTATCTAGCTAAGCGATTTGGACTTAATCAACTTGGTATTGCAGGTATCTCTCCTGAACAAGAACCAAGTCCACGACAACTAACAGAAATTCAGGAATTTGTTAAAACTTATAAGGTTAAAACGATTTTTACAGAAAGTAATGCTTCTTCAAAAGTAGCTGAAACTCTTGTCAAGTCAACAGGTGTAGGTCTTAAAACCCTAAATCCTTTAGAGGCTGACCCGCAAAATGACAAGACTTATTTAGAAAATCTGGAAGAAAATATGAGTGTTCTAGCAGAAGAATTAAAGTGAGGAAAGAATGAAAATCAATAAAAAATATGTAGCAGGTTCAGTGGCAGTTCTTGCCTTAAGTGTTTGTTCCTATGAACTTGGTCGTTACCAAGCTGGTCAAGTTAAGAAAGAGTCTAATCGAGTTGCTTATATAGACGGTGACCAGGCTGGTCAAAAGGCAGAAAATTTGACACCAGATGAAGTTAGTAAGAGAGAGGGAATCAACGCTGAACAAATTGTTATCAAGATTACGGATCAAGGTTATGTGACTTCTCATGGAGACCATTATCATTACTATAATGGGAAGGTTCCTTATGACGCTATCATCAGTGAAGAACTCCTCATGAAAGATCCGAATTATCAGTTGAAAGATTCAGATATTGTCAATGAAATCAAGGGTGGCTATGTCATTAAGGTAGACGGGAAATACTATGTTTACCTCAAGGATGCCGCCCATGCGGACAATATTCGGACAAAAGAAGAGATTAAGCGTCAGAAGCAGGAACATAGTCATAATCATAATGCAAGCACAGATAATGCTGTGGCTGCTGCCAGAGCCCAAGGACGTTATACAACGGATGATGGGTATATCTTCAATGCATCTGATATCATTGAGGACACGGGTGATGCTTATATCGTTCCTCATGGCAATCACTTCCACTATATTCCTAAGAGTGACTTATCTGCCAGTGAATTAGCTGCAGCCCAAGCCTTCTTATCTGGAAAAGGCGGTCAATTAAGTACGGTTGAATATCGTTCTAGCAGAGGAGAAATAAGATCTAGTGTGAGAACGAGTCAAGCTGAGACACCTCAAAATCCTACAACGTCTTCTGAGAGTCAAAATGAGGACTTGGATAGTCTCCTTCAAGAATTGTACGCTTTGCCACTTAGCCAACGTCATGTGGAGTCTGATGGCTTAGTATTTGACCCAGCACAGATTACAAAACGTACTGCAAATGGTGTGGCAGTACCTCACGGGGATCATTTCCATTTCATTCCTTACTCACAAATGTCTGCTTTGGAAGAAAAATTGGCTCGAAATCTACCAATTGGAGGTCAGCCAGTTCAAAGTCATGCTGAAAATACGAAACCAAGCAGTATAGATAAACCAAGTTCAACACCAAGTACAACGATTAAACCAAACTTTAATCTCAATACTCAGGCACCAAATCGAGGAACTGGAGGCGCTTATACAACGGATGATGGGTATGTCTTTAGTCCGTCAGATGTGATTGAAGATACAGGTGACGCTTTTATTGTCCCTCATGGCAATCATTTCCACTACATACCAAAAGGCGCTTTGTCGGCAGGAGAATTAGCTGCAGCTCAAGCTTATTGGAATGGTAAGCAGGGCTCTCGTACTTCTTCAAGTTCTAGTAAACCAAGTAGTGATAATGCGAGTCTGGCACAACCAAGTTTGACAGCGACTCCAAATCTGACTGTCACACCAACTTATCATCAAAATCAAGGGGAAGACATTTCAACACTTTTAAGTGAATTGTATGCCAAACCTTTATCAGAACGCCATGTGGAATCTGATGGCTTAGTCTTTGATCCGGCACAAATCATCAAACGTACAGCTAATGGTGTCGCAGTGCCCCACGGAGATCATTATCACTTTATTCCTTATTCACAAATGTCTGATTTAGAGCAGAAGATTGCTAGAATTATTCCGTTAAAAGGGCAAAATGGATTAAATCAAATTGGTACAGATATTAAACCTTTAGTATCAAAAGAAGTAGTACATAAGTTCTTAGGACAACCGATCAAAGCATATGGAAAAGGTTTAGATGGTAAGCCTTATGATACGAGTGATGGATATATATTTACCAAAGATTCAATTGATTCTGTTGATAGATCAGGTGTTATTGCTAAACACGGAGATCATTTCCATTATATGGGGTATGGTGAATTAGAACAATTCGAATTGGATGAGGTTGCTAAATGGATTCAAGAGACTGGTAAAAATCCAGATGACATCGTTTCTTCAGTTCACTCACATGAGAAAGAAAAACCAAAGTTTGATTATAAAAAAGTAACTAGTAAAGTTTCTAGAAATAGTAAAGTTGGTTATATAATTAATGAAGGTGGGAAAGATTATTTTTATTCACGTGAAGAACTCGATCTTACTCAAATAGCTTTTTCTGAGCAGGAACTAATGCTTAAAGATAAAGATAATTATCGTTATGATATTGTAGAAACAGAAGTTAAACCCAAATTAGTTGTGGATGTATCTAGCTTGCCTATGCATGCAGCGAATACCACATATGATACTGGAAGTTCCTTCATTATTCCACATATCGATCACATTCATGTCGTACCATATTCTTGGTTAAGTAGTGATCAAATAGCAACAATAAAATATGTAATGCAACATCCTGATGTGCGTCCTGAAGTTTGGTCAAAACCAGGTCATGATGATGCTGGATCTGTTATTGCTAATGTAACGCCTCTTGAAAATCGTGCCGGAATGCAGAACTGGCAAATTATCCATTCTGCGGAAGAAGTTCAGAAAGCACTTAAAGAAGGCAAGTTTGCAACTCCTGATGGATATATTTTTGATCCCCAGGATGTATTGGCAAAGGGAACTTATATTTGGGCAGATAAATCTTTCAGTATTCCAAAAGCTAGCGGTGGTTCATTGAGAAGTATCAATCAGTCTGATTTATCAGAGAAAGAGTGGAAACAAGCTCAAGAGTTGATAGCTAAAAGAAATGAAGAAAAAGAGACAACAAATGCTTCTTCTACTTCACATCTAGTTTCTTCAGATAAGAAATCGGAAACAAAGAAAGATGCAACGGATTCAAACAAAGTTGATGAACAACCAAAGGATAATAAATCTCAAAATGAGGCAGATGCGACTAGCAGCAATCCTTCAGTCGAAAAAGTTGGTGAAGAAGAAAAATCACATACAGAAAATAAAGCAGATGACTATGATGATATACCGGATTATGGATTAGATAAAGCTACTTTAAAAGATCATATAAATCAAATAGTGAAAATTGCTCAAATTGATCCTAAATATCTTATTTTTTCATCAGAAGGTGTTCAATTTTATAATAAGAATGGGGATTTAGTAACCTATGATATTAAAACCCTTAAGCAAATAAAACCTTAGAATATTTTGACTAATGATAAACTAGTTGAAAGGATATTGTTCTATTTTTGGATAGAATAATGTCCTTTTATTTGTTAATAAATAGATGAAATTTCCGGTCAAAAAAATGAAGAAAGGATTCTTAAAGTAATAATTTTATTCTCACTCACTAAATTTTCTTGACAGATAAACTTAAAAAAGGTAAACTATTTACTGGTTAATTAATTGGTTAAATAACCGGTTTAGAAAAGCTGTTTAACCGATAAAAAGAAGTTACGAAATAGCTTCATCATTTATTGAAATGAGGGATTTATGAAATTCAGTAAAAAGTATATAGCAGCCGGATCAGCTGTTATCGTGTCATTAAGTCTTTGCGCCTACGCACTAAATCAGCATCGATCGCAGGAAAATAAGGACAACAATCGTGTCTCTTATGTGGATGGTAGTCAGTCAAGTCAGAAAACCGAAAACCTGACACCAGACCAGGTTAGCCAAAAAGAAGGAATTCAGGCCGAGCAAATTGTAATCAAAATTACAGACCAGGGATATGTGACGTCACACGGTGATCACTACCATTACTATAATGGGAAAGTTCCTTATGATGCCCTCTTTAGTGAAGAACTTCTGATGAAGGATCCAAATTACCAACTTAAGGATGGAGATATTGTCAATGAGGTCAAGGGTGGCTACATCATCAAAGTCGATGGAAAATATTATGTCTACCTGAAAGATATTTCCCATGCTGATAATGTTCGAACCAAAGATGAAATCAACCGTCAAAAACAAGAACATGTCAAAGATAATGAGAAGGTCAGCTCTGATGTTGCTGTAGCAAGGTCTCAGGGACGCTATACGACAGATGATGGTTATGTCTTTAATCCAGCTGATATTATTGAAGATACGGGTGATGCTTATATCGTTCCTCACGGAGGTCACTATCACTACATTCCCAAAAGTGATTTGTCTGCTAGTGAATTAGCCGCAGCAAAAGCTATTCTAGCTGGTAAAAATACGCAACCGAGTCAGTTAAGCTATTCTTCAGCAGCTAGTGACAATAACACGCAATCTGTAGCACAAGGCTCAACTAGCAAGCCAGCAAATAAAGCTGAAAATCTTCAAAGTCTTTTGAAAGAACTCTATGATTCACCTAGTGACCAACGTTACAGTGAATCAGATGGTCTGGTTTTTGACCCTGCTAAGATTATCAGTCGCACGGAAAATGGAGTTGCGATTCCGCATGGCGACCATTATCACTTTATTCCTTACAGCAAACTCTCTCCTTTAGAAGAAAAGATTGCCAAATTGGTGCCTATCGGTGGAACTGGTTCTACGGTCTCTACAAATGAAAAACCTCATGAAGTAGTGTCTAGTCTAGGAAGTCTTTCAAGTAGTCCATCTACTTTGAATCATGGTTCATTGGCTGCGAATAAAGCTATCTCTGCAACATCTGATGGCTATATCTTTAATCCAAAAGATATCGTTGAAGAAACAGCTACAGCTTATATCGTCAGACATGGTGATCATTTCCATTACATTCCCAAATCGAACCCAATTGGGCAGCCGACTCTTCCAAATAATGGTCTGACAACACCTTCGCCATCTCTTCCAGCCAATCCTAGTGTTTCACATGAGAAACATGAAGAAGGTGGACACGGCTTTGATGCCAATAGGATTATTGCTGAAGATAGTTCAGGATTTATCATGAGTCACGGTGATCACAATCATTACTTCTTCAAGAAGGATTTGACTGCTGATCAAATCAAGGCAGCGCAAGACCACTTGAAAGGGGCAAATACAACAACACCAAGTCCAGCTCATGATGACGATCACGACGAAGATTATCATGGACATCATCATGGTGAGGAACACGATCACGATTTTAATGCCAATCGTGTCATTAGTGAGGATGAGCAAGGATTTGTTATGAGTCACGGAGACCACAATCATTACTTCTTCAAGAAGGACTTGACAGCAGAGCAAATTAAGGCAGCGCAGGATCACTTGAAAACACATCATGATGCAGAGCCTGTAAAACCTCTTGCTAAAACAGTAGAGTCTTTCTCAAAAGATGCTAGCGATGAAGAAAAGATTGCTTATATTTCTAAGACCTACGGTGTTCCACTTGAAGCTATTAGAATTTCAAACGGCTTCTTTGTCTTTGGAAATCCAGACCAAGCCTACGATCCAACTCATATCCACCCATATGCTGTTCGTAAGGAACATGTTCGTTTGCCACTCCAAACTGGAAATCCAGAACTTGATTTCCTAAATGAACTTTACACGACTGCTTTGCGAGATGGCGTGTCTCCTTATAGCTTACAGGTAGAAAATGGTAGTTTTGTGATTCCTCATGGCGACCACAATCACTATATCAAGGTTCAAACCAAGGGCTATGAAGTAGCTTTGAAAAACAAGATTCCAGCTCTTCAATCTAACTACCAACCTGGAGCTTTTGATGAAAAGGCAGTTTTGGCAAAAGTAGACCAACTTCTAGCTGAAAGTCGAAACGTCTATAAAGACGATCCAATCAAACAAAGACAGATTGAGTTAGCCTTGGGTCAATTTACTGAAAACATGAAGAAATTGGCAACTAACTCTACAGCAGGTTATCTTGCAACCCTTGATCTCTTTGATAAGCAATATATCCATATTGATGAAAGTGTCAAACCTGTTGAAACAAGCGCTCTAGATAAGAAATATCAGGCCTTGATTGATAAAATCAACACACTGGATACAGACACTTATGGACTTCCTAAGAAAGACCTACTCGTTCGACTCCAAGAAGCTAAGTTAGCTAAAGATGAGGCTGGTTTAGCAGCGGTTGAATCACAACTTCAAGCCTTGCAGGACTTTAATGATCGAACAGGTGTTACAACTGTAGAATACATCAAGTATTTCTACGAACACGTTAATGACGGTCGTTTGAGTGATGAACTTCGAAACAAAGTAGCTCAGTTGACTTGGACCTTGTATCAATCTCAATCCTTCCTTAAGGCAGCAGAATTGAACAAATTATTCCCAAGCATCTATCAAGCAAAACAAGAAGTGGAAGAAGCTTTGAAAGCTCAGCCAACTACTGCGAAATCGAGTCAGACAGTTCTAGATACTGAAAAAGTTGATAATCAAAGTGCCAAGACAGCTATTTATGGCTTCTTGAAAGAATTGTACGGAGACTTTATGCCTGAAGAGCATGTCAATCATGTTAGCAAGGAACAAGTAGAAAGTCTCTTGAGCAAGGCAACTCAACTCTTAGAGCAAATCCAAGAAGAAGGAATCAGACAATCCTTGGCAGAAGAAGTAGAAAATCTCAAAGCTGCCACAAACAAGGCTGATGCAGACTTGGATGAAGTAAATAGTCAGGTGAAAGATGTCTTGACTCGTATCGCTAGTGCCCTTCAACAAGAGAAGGAAAATGCTGAGCAAGATCCTCAGACACTTGTACTCTATCAAAAACTCTACGATATCCTCATGTCACTTCACGCTTATTTAGAAAACAATAAGGGGTCTGATGCGGACTTTGATAAGGTGGATGCTCTACTAGATCAACTTTCTGCTAAGAGTAAAGATAAGGCTGCTTTACTTGAATTGACAAAAGCTATTCTGGTCTTGAATCAAGAAATCAAGTCAAAATCAAGCGCGAGTGAAGAAGCAACTCCAGCAACAAATGCCGAGACAAATGGTGATAAGCCCAGTGCTGAGAACCAACCTAACGCAGCTACAGAATCTAACAGTGAAACTGCAAGTGACGAAAACAAACCGAGCAAGGCAACAGATTCTAAACCTGCTGAACCAGCTTCAGAAAAGGAAACAACAGAATCTGCAACAGGTACTGGAAATCAAGAAAAACCAGCTCAATAAAAAGAAAGGCGAAGTAGCTGAGCTACCTCGTCTTTTTTAGCCTTTATAAACTACGATACCAATGATGGTATCAACTGCACGTTCCATGGTCTGAAGGCTGACGTATTCAAAACGTCCGTGCATATTTTCTCCACCAGCAAAGATATTTGGAGTAGGGATTCCCATAAAGGAAATCTTAGAGCCGTCTGTCCCTCCACGGATTGGTTCGATAATAGGAGTGATACCCAGATCTTCCATAACGGCTTTAGCAATGGTAATTGGAGTCATATCTTTTTCAATGACTTCTTTCATATTGTAGTACTGGTCTGTCAAGTTGAGAGTGACACGGTCGCTACCAAGTTCTTGATTCATTTTATCAGCGATAGACTGCATAGCTGCTTTACGCGCTTCAAAGGCATCTTTTTCAAAATCACGAATGATGTAGCTTGCACGAGCCTCCTCGACACTACCAGTCACATCCATAAGATGATAGAATCCTTGGTAACCATCCGTTAACTCAGGTCGGTCATTCTCTGGAAGTTGATTATGAAAATCAATTGCTAACTGAAGGGCGTTGACCATTTGTCCTTTGGCAGTACCAGGGTGGACATTACGTCCTTGAAAATGTAATTCAGCCCCAGCTGCTGAAAAAGTCTCGTATTGAAGCTCACCTAGTGGGCCACCATCAACTGTATAGGCAAAATCTACATCGAAATCTTCTGCATCAAATTTATTGGCACCAACACCGATTTCCTCATCTGGACCAAAGCCAACACGAATCTCACAGTGCTTGATTTCAGGATGAGCAGTCAGATATTCAATAGCTGTCATAATTTCAGCAATCCCTGACTTGTCATCAGCCCCTAGCAAGGTTGTTCCATCGGTTGTGATGAGCGTTTGTCCTGGATATTTTTCAAGACTCTTGAAGTTAGCTGGATCTAATTTAAAACCAGAATTCCCTAGTTCAATCACACCACCATCGTAGTTTTCAATTACCTGCGGATTAACACCTTCGGCATTAAAATCAGCAGTATCCATGTGAGAGATGAAGCCAATTTTACGTGTTAAAGATGGATCATTGGCTGGTAAGGTACCAATCGCAAAACCATTTGGAAGGTAGTAGACGTTTTGAAGTCCAACACGTTTCATTTCTGGGATAAGGATATTGGTTGCGAAATCAACCTGACTCTGTGTACTTGGAGTAGTAGTTGAGTGTTCATCAGAGCGCGTGTTGACCTTAACGTAGGTTAAAAAGCGGTCCAAGAGATTTGGATAAGTCATAAAAACTCCTTTTTAATTCATTTTTTCCATTGTATCATAGAAAGAAGAGAAAAACAAAAGATTGTGAATATTGCTATGTTAGCGTTTACTTATTGATAAATTAATGATAAAATAAACTTGATAAAAACATCACAAGGAAGCAGTTATGAAAAAAGCAATTTTAATGATGACCTTTGGTTCGCCAGAAGAGATTACCTTTGAAGGTGTGGCTGATTTTTTCACAAATATTCGTCGTGGAGTGAGACCCCAAGACCACGAGATTCAGACTCTCTATGATAATTATGTACGAATTGGGGGTACGCCTCTGCAAAGAATTACGCGTGAAGAGGTTGATTTGGTAGAAGCTAGGCTGGGAAATGAGTATAGTGTTTATTTTGCTAATAAGTTTTCTAGACCCTTTATTCCAGATGTGATCGGTCAGATGGAAGCAGACGGCATTGAACAGTGTATCTGCTTGATTTTGGAGCCTCATTATTCTTTCTACTCTGTCATGGGCTATGAAAAATTTTTAGAAAGCAAACAAATTCAATTTTTGGTCATTAAGGACTGGTATCAAGAAGAAGCACTCTTAAACTATTGGGCGGATGAAATCGGTAAGATTTTAAAAGAAGAAGTAAAGCAGGATAGCTTTAAAGTTATCTTTTCAGCCCACAGTGTGCCCATTTTTGCCTTGGATTTTGGTGACCCATATATCGATCAAATTTTCGAAAATAGCAAGCTAGTCGCTGAAAAACTGGGCTTGAGTTCAGAACAATATACCAACACTTGGCAGAGTGAAAGTGATATCGGTATCCCATGGATTAAACCAGATGTTTTGGAGTATCTCAGAGAACAGACAGAACATCCAGACCATTACATTTTTGTTCCTATCAGCTTCATCAGCGAGCACATTGAAGTTTTGTTCGACAATGATGTGGAATGTTATGACTTATGTCAGGAATTTGGAGTAAACTACCATCGTCCACCAATGCCAAATACAGATTCTCGTTTGATTGATGCTTTGGTCAATACCGTCAAAGCTAATGAGGATAAAGAATTTAAGGAATTTCTTCCAGAAGAAGAAACCTTTGATGAATTAGTTCCTTCAGATGAGACGAAAAACATTTTGGCTGAATCTGAAGATTTACAAATGCCAGAATTTGTGAAAAAACTGATTGAGAAAAAAGGTCGTGAAAATGTTAAGATGCCTTATCTGATTAAGAAAATGCTAGAGAAAGCAGGCAAGTTGCCGAAAGAGTAAAGAAAAAGGATTTAGCTGTGTGCTAGATCCTTTTAATCGATTATTTTTTCTCAAGAAGAGCTTTGATTTCTTGAAGTACTTCCAACTCAGTTGGACCAGCTGGTGCTTCCTCTTCAGCAACTTCTTCTTTTTTGGTAAGATTTTGAGCTTTTTCCATAGCTTTAATCACAAAGAATAGAACAGTACCAACTACAAGGAAGTTGATAACAGCGCTCAAAAAGTTACCGTAAGCAACCCCATTCCATGAAAGTTCAGCAATACGTTCGATTTTTGCAGCTTTCAAAGCAGGATTCAATAGAAGTGGAGTGATGATATCATTAACAAATGAAGTTACGATAGCACCAAAAGCAGAGGCAATGATCACACCGACAGCAAGGTCAACAACATTACCACGAAGCAAAAATGCTTTAAGATCTTTTAACATTTTCATTTTACCTTTCAAAAATTTTTACTCTTCATTATATATTAATTGAAAAGAGCTTGCAAGCTATATGCTCAGAAATTTTATTTTTTAAAAACAAAAACCTTACTAAAAATATAATTAAGGATAATTATCAACAATTGTGCAAGGACTGTTTCGATTGCATTTACTTTATCAATATTTTCATTTACGAATTGTCCTATAATATGAGGAAACTGGCTTACAAAGAGAAAAGTAAGGAGCAAGTCTAACAGAAAAGTAGAGAGGCGGGCAAGAGTAAATTTCACTAGACGTCTTGGCCAATTCTGCCTAGCTTGCTTAAATACAACCGTATCATTTGTGATAAAGGCAAAGAGGATACCGATAATATTTGCCAGGGCAGTAGCAAGGAGTTCTTGATGACTTAGTTGATAAATGACTAGTCGTGAGAGAATCGAAACTAGAGTTGTTGCAAGGCCAAAAAAGAGATAGGCTAAGATTTCATTGTTAAAAAATTTTTGAATAGGAATTTTCATGGTTTAAGTATAGCATAAAGCAGGCTATTATGCTATACTAGTAAGGTTGAATAAAGCAACCCTTGGTGCTTAGCTTCTTTCACCAAGCATATTACACGCGGGCAACCGCTAAAGGAGAAAAGATGAAAAAATTAACTATTCGTGATGTTGCAGATATTGCAATCGTTGCTGCTATCTATGTCGTTTTGACTGTCACACCGCCCTTAAATGCTATCAGCTATGGTGCTTATCAGTTCCGTATTTCAGAAATGATGAACTTTATGGCTTTTTACAATCCTAAGTACATCATCGGAGTTACCATCGGTTGTATGATTGCTAATTTCTTTAGCTTCGGACTGCTAGATGTCTTTGTTGGTGGTGGATCAACCTTGGTATTCCTCAGTCTAGGTGTTTGGCTTTTTGCAAAATACAGCAAAGATTACCTCTTTAATGGATTAATTCGAAAAGATCATTTCTTCTTTTCAATCCTCTTTTCAATTTCCATGTTTACCATCGCTGCAGAGTTGAATATTGTAGCGCAATTACCATTTTTCCTTACTTGGTTCACAACAGGAATTGGTGAATTAGCCTCATTGATTATTGGAGCGATTATCATTGGAAAAATTGGTCGTCGAATCGATTTAACTAAATAGAACCAGAAAAGCTAGGTAGCTATTACCTGGCTTTTTCTTATGGAAAATTTCTAAGGAAACTTGACAAGTTTTTCTAACTATAGTATACTTTTTAGGTAGGCTGATTTAGCTCAGTTGGCAGAGCGCATCCATGGTAAGGATGAGGTCGCCGGTTCAATCCCGGCAATTAGCATGAAATAAACAGGGAAACTCTTGAATACAAGAGTTTTTTCTTATGCTAGCGAGAAAAAATTCTGACTTTTGTATAATAAAAGTTATCCTGCAAAAATTTCTTATTGACAAAACCAATTATCTCTAGTAATATAATAGATGCGATGAGTCGATAGGTAGCCTTCGGGCTACTATTGAGCATAAGGAGGTCATAACGCAGGAGCGGACCTTGATGAGTTGTGTGAACCTGCTCATCACATGAAGATGCCTCTTAGTCCCTAGTCTAGCGACTGGGGATTTTTATTTTCCAAAAAATGATGAAAAAGCTTTGCAATTCATGGAAAAAGTAGTATAATACATCTATTATAGAAATTTTTAGAAAATTCCGAAAGAGGTTATTTATGGGATATACAGTTGCTGTAGTCGGCGCGACAGGTGCTGTCGGTGCTCAGATGATAAAAATGTTGGAAGAATCAACACTTCCAATTGATAAAATCCGTTTACTTGCTTCTGCACGTTCAGCAGGCAAGACTTTGAAATTTAAAGATCAAGATATTACGATTGAAGAAACGACTGAAACTGCTTTTGAAGGAGTTGACATTGCTCTCTTTTCAGCAGGTGGTTCGACATCAGCTAAGTATGCACCATACGCAGTGAAAGCTGGGGCGGTAGTAGTGGATAATACATCTTACTTCCGTCAAAATCCAGACGTACCATTGGTTGTCCCAGAGGTCAATGCTCACGCACTTGATGCTCACAACGGGATTATTGCTTGCCCTAACTGTTCAACAATCCAAATGATGGTGGCTCTTGAGCCAGTTCGTCAAAAATGGGGCTTGGATCGTATCATCGTTTCAACTTACCAGGCTGTTTCAGGTGCTGGTATGGGTGCGATTCTTGAAACACAACGTGAACTTCGTGAAGTGTTGAATGATGGTGTGAAACCACGTGATTTGCATGCGGAAATTTTGCCTTCAGGTGGTGACAAGAAACACTATCCTATCGCCTTTAACGCTCTTCCACAAATCGATGTCTTCACTGACAATGATTACACTTACGAAGAGATGAAGATGACCAAGGAAACTAAGAAAATCATGGAAGATGATAGCATCGCAGTATCTGCAACATGTGTGCGCATTCCAGTCTTGTCAGCTCACTCTGAGTCAGTTTATATCGAAACAAAAGAAGTGGCTCCAATCGAAGAAGTCAAAGCAGCTATCGCGGCCTTCCCAGGGGCTGTTCTTGAAGATGATGTAGCTCATCAAATCTATCCGCAAGCCATCAATGCAGTAGGTTCACGTGATACCTTTGTTGGTCGTATCCGTAAAGACTTGGATGCTGAAAAAGGAATCCATATGTGGGTTGTTTCAGATAACCTTCTCAAAGGTGCTGCTTGGAATTCAGTTCAGATTGCAGAAACTCTTCACGAACGTGGATTGGTTCGTCCAACAGCTGAATTGAAATTTGAATTAAAATAGTCATATCGTTTAGGAGTTCAGATGAACTCCTTCTTTGAAATAGAGAGGTGTTTTCATGTCTTATCAAGATTTAAAAGAGTGTAAAATCATCACGGCCTTCATTACCCCCTTCCATGAGGATGGTTCCATCAATTTTGATGCCATTCCAGCCTTGATTGAGCATTTATTGGCCCACCACACAGACGGAATTCTTTTAGCTGGAACGACTGCTGAGAGTCCAACCTTGACCCACGATGAAGAGTTAGAATTGTTTGCGGCTGTACAAAAGATTGTCAATGGACGTGTTCCTTTGATTGCGGGTGTAGGTACCAATGATACGCGTGACTCGATCGAGTTTGTCAAAGAAGTATCAGAATTTGGTGGTTTTGCTGCTGGACTTGCTATCGTACCTTACTACAACAAACCTTCTCAAGAAGGAATGTATCAGCACTTTAAGGCGATTGCAGATGCTTCGGACCTACCGATTATCATCTATAACATTCCAGGTCGTGTGGTTGTCGAATTAACTCCAGAAACCATGCTTCGTTTAGCTGACCATCCAAATATCATCGGTGTCAAAGAATGTACCAGCTTGGCCAATATGGCTTACTTGATTGAGCACAAGCCAGAAGAGTTCTTGGTCTATACTGGTGAGGACGGAGATGCTTTCCATGCCATGAACCTTGGTGCGGACGGGGTTATTTCTGTTGCCTCTCATACAAATGGGGATGAGATGCACGAAATGTTTACTGCCATTGCAGAAAGCGATATGAAGAAGGCTGCAGCTATTCAACGTAAATTCATTCCTAAGGTCAATGCCCTCTTCTCTTATCCAAGTCCTGCTCCTGTTAAGGCAGTTTTGAACTATATGGGATTTGAAGTGGGCCCAACTCGTCTACCTCTAGTTCCAGCACCAGAAGAAGATGCCAAACGCATTATCAAGGTTGTTGTAGATGGCGACTACGAAGCAACTAAGGCAACTGTAACAGGTGTCTTAAGACCAGATTACTAATAATTACAATAAAATCCATGACCGCAAGAAGGATCATGGATTTTCCTATTTTCCTAAACAGAATTGGCTAAAGAGTTGGGTAATGAGTTCATCTGGAGCAGCATCCCCAGTGATTTCACCGAGGATTTCCCAAGTACGAGTCAAGTCAACTTGAAGCAAATCAACTGGCATCCCAAGTTCCAGGCCTTCGTTAACAGCCTGTAAGCTTTCGACTGCTTTTTCAATCAAGGAAATGTGACGGGCGTTAGATAGATAAGTAGCATCTTGCTCAACCAAACCAGCATTTTCAAAGAAGAGGTTGTTGATTCTCTCTTCAATCTTATCGATATTTTGGTTTTTAAGGACTGAAATACGGATGATATCTTCAGGAAGTTCCGAAGTTTCAATTGCTTCAGGAAGATCAGTTTTGTTAAGTAGAATAATGCAATTAGTATCTTGGCTGATTTCTAAGAGTTGGCGATCTTGGGCGGTCAGTGGTTCACTGGCATTTAATACAAGTAGTACCAAGTCAGCTTCCTTGAGGGCTTTTTTGGAACGCTCGACACCGATTTGTTCTACAATGTCATCTGTTTCACGAATACCTGCTGTATCAATCAGTTTGAGAGGGACACCGTTGATGTTGACGTACTCTTCGATGACATCTCGAGTAGTACCAGCAATGTCTGTAACGATAGCCTTGTCCTCACGCAAGAGGTTGTTGAGAAGGCTGGATTTTCCAACGTTGGGACGGCCGATGATAGCCGTTGAAATTCCTTCACGGAGGATTTTACCGCGACGAGCTGTCCTAAGCAGATTGGTTAGCAATTGCTCAAACTCCATAGTCTTCTCTCGGACAACAGCAGTAGTCGCTTCTTCAACATCGTCATACTCAGGATAGTCGATATTGACCTCGACTTGGGCAAGAGTATTGAGGATTTCTTGACGGGTATTGTTAATCAGGTCAGAAAGAGAACCATCTAGTTGTTTGACAGCAATGTTCATGGCCTTGTCAGTCTTGGCACGGATGATATCCATCACCGCCTCCGCCTGTGTCAAATCCACGCGACCGTTTAGAAAGGCACGTTTAGTAAATTCACCAGGTTCTGCCAACCGAGCTCCTTCACGTATAACTAACTGAAGAATCTCATTGGTCACCGCAATCCCACCGTGGGTGTTAATCTCGATAATATCTTCACGAGTGAAGGTTTTTGGAGACTTCATAGCCCCAACCATAACCTCATCCATGACCTTACCAGTTTGAGGGGCAACGATGTGGCCATAGTTGAGAGTGTGGCTGGCAACCTGATTCAAGTCTTTTCCTTTGAAAATCTTTTGCGCAATGGCAAAACTGTCTGTTCCGCTCAAGCGGACAATACCGATAGCCCCTTCACCTAGTGGAGTCGAGATAGCAGCGATGGTATCAAATTCACGTGTAATCATAATGTTTCCTTTAATTAATAGCTCTTTTCTTGGAATATTCCAAGTCTCTTTTCAAATTGTAACAAATTTGGACTATTTCTTCAATGGATGCTACTTGGAGATTGAAAAAGCCTAAGCATTTCTGCTTAAGCTAGCTTATTTGGTGCGCATTTCCCCTTGTGGGAAGTAAGTTCCTTCTGGCATGTCGTTGATGATGACATGAACAGCAGATTGAGGTGCTCCAGTGTTGCGGACAACAGCTTCCGTTACTTCCTTAGCAAGAGCTTTCTTTTGTTCGAGCGTGCGTCCTTCAAATAAATCGATGCGTACAAATGGCATAATAGCTTCCTCCACTAGTTTTTGATTTCTTCTATTTTACCACATTTTGCCGTTTAAAGCTTAAGAAAATTATGATATACTAGAATATAGCAAAATTTAGAAATGGACGTGAAGCAAGAAACATGGCACAGTTGTATTATCGTTATGGGACCATGAACTCTGGTAAGACCATTGAGATTCTCAAAGTGGCCTATAACTATGAGGAGCAAGGAAAAGGTGTTGTGATTATGACTTCAGCTCTGGATACTCGTGACGGTGTTGGCTATGTATCGAGTCGAATCGGTATGAAACGCCCTGCCCTTGCGATTGAGGAAACAACGGATATCTTTGGCTATATCCGAGACCTACCAGAAAAACCTTACTGTGTTTTGGTCGATGAAGCCCAGTTTCTCAAGCGTCACCATGTTTACGACCTAGCTCGTGTTGTTGACGAGTTAGACATACCCGTCATGGCTTTTGGCTTGAAAAATGACTTTCGTAATGAACTGTTCGAAGGTTCTAAATATCTCTTGCTCTTAGCAGACAAGATTGACGAAATCAAGACCATCTGTCAGTATTGTAAGAAAAAGGCAACTATGGTTTTGCGAACACAGGATGGACTGCCCGTTTACGATGGAGAACAGATCCAGATTGGTGGTAACGAAACCTATATCTCAGTTTGCCGTAAACATTATTTTGCGCCAATGACAACCTCTAACAAGGAGCAAAACTATGACAATTGAACTAAGAGATGTTACAATGGAAAATTATTTTGATGTTTTGAATTTGGATGTCAAGGAATATCAAAAACAATTCATTGCAACCAACGCAATTAGTTTAGCTGAAGCATATGTCTACACTAAAAATGGAGATTTTGTCGCTCCATTGGCAGTTTATGATAATGATGCAATTATAGGTTTTGTGATGATAGCTTATGATAAAAAGATCGGAATTAGTAGTGGAAATTATTTACTATTTCGTTTTATGATTGATAAGAATTTTCAAAATCAAGGATATTTTAAACCAATTATGGATAAAGTACTGGACTATGTTCGGACAGCGCCAGCAGGTTTAAGCAATAAACTTTGGTTGTCTTATGAACCAGAAAATGAACATGCAAAATCTTGTTACCTCAGTTATGGATTTAAAGAAACTGGGGAAATATCCGAGAACGAAGTAGTAGCAATTTATGATCTAACAATTGAGAAATAAGGAGAAAAAATGAACATCTATGATCAACTACAAGCTGTAGAAGACCGTTATGAAGAATTAGGAGAATTGCTGAGTGACCCAGATGTAGTGTCTGACACCAAGCGTTTCATGGAACTTTCAAAAGAAGAGGCTTCTACTCGCGATACGGTAACAGCCTACCGTGAGTACAAACAAGTCCTTCAAAACATCGTTGATGCCGAAGAGATGATTAAGGAATCAGGCGGAGATGCGGACTTGGAAGAAATGGCCAAGCAAGAGCTCAAAGATGCCAAGGCTGAAAAAGAAGAATACGAAGAAAAACTAAAAATTTTGCTCCTTCCAAAGGATCCAAACGATGACAAGAACATCATCCTTGAAATCCGTGGAGCAGCTGGTGGAGATGAAGCAGCACTTTTCGCTGGGGATTTGCTAACCATGTACCAAAAGTATGCAGAAGCCCAAGGCTGGCGCTTTGAAGTTATGGAGGCTTCTATGAACGGCGTCGGCGGTTTCAAAGAAGTGGTTGCTATGGTTTCTGGTCAGTCTGTATACTCTAAACTCAAGTACGAATCAGGTGCTCACCGTGTGCAACGTGTCCCTGTGACAGAAAGCCAAGGTCGTGTCCATACTTCTACAGCCACAGTTCTTGTCATGCCTGAAGTCGAAGAGGTTGAATACGATATCGATCCAAAAGACCTTCGTGTTGATATCTACCACGCATCAGGTGCTGGTGGACAGAACGTCAATAAGGTTGCAACTGCCGTTCGTATCGTTCACTTGCCAACCAATATTAAGGTTGAGATGCAGGAAGAACGTACCCAGCAGAAGAACCGTGAGAAGGCCATGAAAATCATCCGTGCGCGTGTCGCTGACCACTTCGCACAAATTGCACAAGATGAACAGGACGCTGAGCGTAAGTCGACAATTGGTACTGGTGACCGTTCAGAACGAATCCGTACTTATAATTTCCCACAAAACCGTGTGACTGACCACCGTATCGGCTTAACCCTCCAAAAACTAGATACGATTTTATCTGGTAAATTGGACGAAGTTGTGGATGCCTTGGTTCTTTATGACCAAACACAAAAATTAGAAGAATTAAACAAATAATGAAATTAGCTCAATTATTTTCAGATTTTGAAGAAGAGTTGATAAGACAAGGAGAGGAAGCTGAAAGCCTCTCTTTTGTCTATCGTAGCCTAAAAAATCTCTCTTTTACTGACTTTATCTTTGCCCTTCAGCAGGAAGTGACGGAAGAGGAAGAAGTTTTTGTTAAAGGAATTTTCCAACAGTTAGCAACTCATAAACCTGCCCAGTACATCATTGGACAGGCAGATTTTTATGGAATGCAGTTAAAAGTTGATGAGCGCGTATTGATTCCTCGTCCAGAGACAGAGGAGTTGGTGGAGCTTATCCTAGCTGAAAATCCTGAGACGAATCTGTCAGTTCTGGATATTGGAACAGGTAGTGGAGCTATTGCTCTCGCTCTAGCAAAAAACAGACCAGATTGGTCAGTGACAGCAGCAGATATTTCCCAAGATGCTTTAGATGTAGCTAGCGAAAATGCTAAAAATCAAAATCTTCAAATATTTTTAAAAAAATCTGACTGTTTTACAGAAATTTCTGAAAAATATGATATAATTGTTTCCAATCCACCCTATATCTCTTGTGAAGATGAGTCAGAGGTCGGTTTGAACGTTTTGCATTCGGAGCCCCATCTAGCTCTCTTTGCAGACGAGGATGGCCTAGCTATTTACCGTAGAATTGCGGAAGATGCAAAAGACTATCTCAAAGATGGTGGTAAGATTTACCTTGAAATTGGATACAAGCAAGGTCAAAGTGTTCCTGAACTTTTTAGGAAACATCTTCCTGAAAAGCATGTAAGAACACTTAAAGACCAATTTGGTCAAGATAGGATGGTCGTGGTTGATGATGGACAGGATTAGACAAGAGTTGGAAAATGGTGGAGCTGTCGTTCTGCCTACAGAAACGGTTTACGGTCTCTTTGCCAAGGCTTTAGACGAAAAAGCAGTTGATCATGTTTACCAACTCAAACGTCGCCCTAGAGACAAGGCACTTAATCTCAATATCGCATCTCTAGAGGACATCTTGCATTTTTCAAAGAATCAGCCAACTTATCTACAAAAACTTGTAGAGACCTTTTTACCAGGCCCCTTGACCATTATTCTCGAAGCCAATGACCGAGTTCCCTATTGGGTCAATTCTGGTCTCGCGACTGTTGGATTTCGGATGCCCAGTCATCCCATCACGCTTGATTTGATTAGAGAGACAGGTCCTTTGATTGGGCCGTCTGCTAATATCTCGGGTCAGGCAAGTGGTGTAACCTTTGATCAGATTCTGAAGGATTTTGACCAAGATGTTTTGGGTCTGGAAGACGATGCTTTTCTAACTGGACAGGATTCTACTATCTTGGATTTGTCTGGAGATAAGGTGAAAATCTTACGCCAAGGGGCCATTAAGCGAGAAGATATTCTTGCTCGGTTGCCAGAGATTTCTTTTGAGGAGGAATGAGATGCTAAGAGATTTAAGAGAAACTGATGTGAAAGCCATTTGTGAAATTAACCAAGATGCTTTGGGTTATTCTTTTAGTCCAGAGGACACGGCTAGTCAACTAGCTAGATTATCTCAGGATTCCCATCATTTCCTACTTGGCTATGAGGATGAAGTCAGTCATGTCCTACTTGGATATGTCCATGCTGAAGTTTATGAATCCCTCTATTCCAAAGCAGGCTTTAATATCTTAGGCTTAGCGGTTTCGCCTCAAGCACAAGGGCAAGGTATTGGTAAAAGCTTATTACAAGGGTTGGAGCAAGAAGCAAAAAGACGTGGTTATGGGTTTATCCGCTTAAACTCTGCCGATCATCGTCTGGGTGCTCATGCATTTTATGAAAAAGTTGGTTATACTTGTGATAAAATGCAGAAACGGTTTATTCGCATCTTTTAGTTTGATTTTCTAATAAGAAAATTTAACTAATGGACTAGTCACACAATAAAGGAGAAGACCTATGATTTTTGACAAAGATGATTTTAAAGCATACGATGCTGATCTCTGGAATGCTATTACCAAAGAAGAAGAACGCCAACAAAACAACATTGAGTTGATTGCTTCGGAAAACGTAGTTTCCAAGGCTGTTATGGCAGCTCAAGGGTCTATCTTGACGAATAAATACGCCGAAGGTTACCCAGGCCGCCGTTACTATGGTGGGACTGATGTGGTAGACGTGGTAGAAAGTCTAGCTATTGAACGTGCAAAAGAAATTTTCGGTGCTAAATTCGCTAATGTCCAACCTCACTCAGGAAGCCAAGCCAACTGTGCGGCTTACATGGCCTTGATTGAGCCAGGTGATACCGTTATGGGGATGGATTTGGCAGCAGGTGGACACTTGACCCACGGAGCTCCAGTTAGTTTCTCAGGTCAAACCTACAACTTTGTTTCTTACAGTGTTGACCCTGAAACGGAACTCTTGGATTTTGATGCTATCTTAAAACAAGCCCAAGAAGTAAAACCAAAATTGATCGTAGCAGGTGCTTCAGCCTATTCTCAAATTATCGACTTTTCAAAATTCCGTGAAATTGCAGATGCTGTTGGGGCTAAGCTTATGGTCGATATGGCCCATATCGCTGGTTTGGTGGCAGCTGGTCTTCACCCAAGCCCAGTGCCATACGCTCACATCACTACAACAACAACCCACAAAACCCTTCGTGGCCCTCGTGGTGGTTTGATTTTGACAAATGATGAAGACCTAGCTAAGAAAATCAATTCTGCTATTTTCCCAGGTATTCAGGGTGGTCCTTTAGAGCATGTTGTGGCTGCTAAGGCTGTTTCCTTCAAAGAAGTTTTGGATCCAGCCTTCAAGGAATATGCTGCTAATGTAATCAAAAACAGCAAGGCTATGGTAGATGTCTTCTTGAAAGACCCTGATTTCCGTATCATTTCTGGCGGAACTGAAAACCATCTCTTCCTAGTGGATGTAACCAAGGTTGTAGAAAACGGAAAAGTAGCTCAAAACTTGCTGGATGAAGTCAATATTACCCTAAATAAAAACTCAATTCCATACGAAACCTTGTCACCATTCAAGACAAGTGGTATTCGTATCGGATCTGCAGCTATTACTGCGCGTGGATTTGGTGAAGAAGAAAGTCGCAAAGTGGCTGAACTCATCATTAAAACCCTTAAAAATGCAGAAAATGAAGCTGTCTTAGAAGAAGTGAGAAGTGAAGTCAAAGCATTAACAGATGCCTTCCCACTATACGAGGACTAAAATTTTTATGGATATTTATATTAAGAAAGCCATTATCCATCAGTTCAGTCCGGATGATACCGAGCTGTTCCTAGCGGATAAGTTTCTCAATATCACTCCAAAAATCGAGGAATACCTGCGTAAAAAAATTGAACGTGTGTATTCAGATGAAGCCAAGACTGGGATTTTCGAAGAAGAAAATCCCTTCTTCAATCACATCACAGATGATTTATTGGAGACATCAGTAACACTGGCTAATCTCTGGAAAGAAGAGTTCAGCATTTCTGAAAACCTCAAGACCAATGACTTGATTTTCGTGCAATTTTCTAAAGAAGGCGTGGAACATTTCGCTTTCTTGCGAATTGCCCTGCGTGAGACCTTGACTCACCTCGGTGGAGAGGTTGATAATCCAATCAAGCTAACTCAGAATAACTTGCCGGGATTTGGAACGGGGGCTGATGAGGCCTTGGTGGTTAATCTTCAAAGTCGCAAGTACCATCTGATTGAAAAACGAATCAAGTACAACGGGACTTTTTTAAACTATTTTTCAGACAATCTCCTTGCTGTAGCCCCTAAGATTTCTCCTAAGAAATCTATCAAGGAACTAGAAAAAACGGCCCAGAGGATTGCTGAGACTTTTAACACAGATGATTTTCAATTTCAATCTAAGGTTAAATCAGCTATTTTCAATAATCTAGAAGAAAGCAATGAATTGTCACCTGAGAAATTGGCTAATGACCTTTTTGATAACAACCTGACGGCTCGTTTGAGCTTTATTGACCAAGTCAAAGAAGCAGTCCCAGAGCCTGTTCAATTTGATGAAATTGATGCCAGTCGTCAGCTTAAAAAATTTGAAAACCAAAAACTTTCCTTGTCAAACGGAATTGAGCTCATCGTTCCCAATAACGTCTATCAAGACGCAGAATCGGTCGAGTTTATCCAAAACGACAATGGAACTTACTCTATCTTAATCAAAAATATCGAGGATATTCAAAGTAAATAATGTTTAAACGAATTCGAAGAGTGCTTGTACTAGCAGTCTTCCTTTTTGCTGGCTATAAAGCTTACTGCGTGCACCAAGATGTCAAGCAAGTCATGACCTATCAACCCATGGTGCGCGAAATCTTGAGTGAAAAAGACACCCCAGCAAACGAAGAGCTCGTGCTCGCTATGATTTATACAGAAACAAAAGGAAAAGAAGGCGATGTCATGCAGTCTAGCGAGTCTGCAAGTGGTTCCACCAATACCATCAATGATAATGCCTCTAGCATTCGGCAAGGCGTTCAAACTCTGACAGACAATCTCTATCTGGCCCAGAATAAGGGTGTTGATGTCTGGACGGCTGTGCAAGCCTATAATTTTGGACCTGCCTATATCGATTTTATCGCCCAAAATGGCAAGGAAAATACCTTGGCTCTGGCCAAACAATACTCTCGTGATACTGTTGCCCCCTTGCTGGGTAATACCACTGGAAAGACTTACAGTTATATTCACCCTATTTCTATCTTTCACGGTGCTGAACTTTACGTAAATGGAGGAAACTATTACTATTCTAGACAGGTGCAACTCAACCTTTACATCATCAAATGTTTCACTCTCTTTTCAACATCTGGCTAGTCCAGGTGTTTTTGCTATAAGTTTTCTTTAAGATAGATATATTACTCTAGAAAGGTAAAGGAGGGAATTCCCCATGAGAAAGAAACTCTTTCTGACCAGTGCTGCGGTCTTGTGGGCAGTAACAGCTATGAATAGCGCCCATGCAGCAACAGATGTGCAAAAAGTTATCGATGAAACCTATGTCCAACCTGAATATGTTCTAGGTTCATCACTATCTGAAGACCAAAAAAATCAAACTTTAAAAAAATTAGGCTACAATGCCTCAACAGACACCAAAGAACTCAAGACAATGACGCCTGATGTCTATTCTAAAATCATGAATGTGGCAAATGACTCTAGCTTACAACTGTATTCATCAGCCAAGATTCAAAAACTAGGTGACAAGTCGCCACTTGAGGTTAAGATTGAAACACCAGAAAACATCACTAAGGTGACGCAGGATATGTACCGCAATGCGGCCGTAACTTTGGGTGTGGAACACGCCAAAATCACTGTAGCAGCACCCATTCCCGTTACAGGAGAGAGTGCTTTAGCAGGAATTTATTATTCGCTAGAGGCTAATGGAGCTAAGGTACCGCAAGCCAATAAAGACTTGGCTCAAGAAGAGTTGAAGGCTTTGTCAGATATCAATTCTGAAAACAAGGACAAAACTGGCTATGATGCGAATAAATTAAACGTTGCCCTAGCGGATATCAAGTCAGGACTAGCCAAAGCGAAAGAAAGCAAGGGAAATCTGACAGAAGAAGATGTCCGTAAAATCGTTGAAGATACCTTGAAAAATTACAAACTCGATCAGGTGATAACAGGAAACCAGATCAATATCATCATCAATTTTGCTTTGAATCTTTCAAAAAGTGATATCCTCAGCAATACAGACTTCACTAAAACCCTAAATGACCTTAAACAAAGTATCGTATCACAAGCTGGCGACAGTTTTAAAAATATCAACCTTAACTTTGATGCTGATAAGGCGCTAGAGGATGGGGGTAACTTCTTAAGTTCTCTCTGGCAAGCCATTGTCAACTTCTTCAAGAGTTTTGGTTCTTAGGAAATTTCATGGTATAATAGATGGTAACTGTAACGTTGCCGTCTTTTTTGTCGGCCAATAGAAAGAGAATAAAATGTTAAAGAAAAATGATATTGTAGAAGTTGAAATTGTTGATTTGACCCATGAAGGTGCAGGTGTGGCTAAGGTAGATGGTTTGGTATTTTTTGTAGAAAATGCTTTACCAAGTGAAAAAATCCTCATGCGAGTTCTCAAGGTTAATAAAAAGATTGGCTTTGGGAAAGTTGAAGAATATCTTATCCAGTCACCACACCGTAATAAAGATCTAGATTTGGCTTACCTGCGTTCAGGAATCGCGGATTTGGGTCATCTTGCCTATCCAGAACAGCTCAAGTTTAAAACCAAGCAAGTCAAAGACAGTCTCTACAAGATTGCTGGAATTTCAGATGTAGAGGTTGCTGAAACCCTTGGTATGGAAAAACCACTCAAGTATCGCAACAAGGCGCAGGTGCCTGTTCGTCGAGTAAATGGTGTCTTGGAAACTGGCTTTTTCCGTAAGAATTCCCATGACCTCATGCCACTGGAAGATTTCTTTATCCAAGATCCTGTGATTGACGAGGTAGTGGTAGCTCTACGCGACTTGCTCCGCCGTTATGATTTGAAACCTTATGATGAAAAGGAACAGTCTGGCTTAATTCGGAATCTTGTGGTGCGTCGTGGTCACTATTCAGGACAAATCATGGTGATTTTGGTAACCACTCGTCCTAAAATTTTTCGTGTGGAACAATTGATTGAACAACTAATCAAGCAGTTCCCAGAGATTGTGTCTGTTATGCAAAATATCAATGACCAGAATACTAATGCTATTTTTGGTAAGGAGTGGCGCACTCTTTATGGTCAAGACCGTATCACCGACCAAATGTTGGGGAATGACTACCAAATCGCTGGTCCAGCCTTTTATCAAGTCAATACAGAAATGGCGGAGAAACTCTATCAAACAGCCATTGACTTTGCGGAGTTAAAAGAAGATGACGTGGTTATTGATGCCTATTCTGGTATCGGGACGATTGGCCTCTCTGTTGCAAAACATGTCAAGGAAGTCTATGGTGTTGAAGTCATTCCAGAAGCAGTTGATAATAGCAAGAAGAATGCTCAGCTGAACAATATTTCAAATGCCAACTATGTTTGCGATACAGCTGAAAATGCTATGAAGACTTGGCTTAAAGATGGGATTCAACCAACCGTTATCTTGGTTGATCCTCCACGTAAGGGCTTGACAGAAAGCTTTATCAAAGCAAGCGCCCAAACAGGAGCTGACCGCATCGCTTATATCTCCTGTAATGTCGCAACCATGGCGCGTGATATCAAACTCTACCGAGAATTGGGATATGAATTGAAGAGAGTACAGCCGGTTGACTTATTCCCGCAAACGCATCATGTTGAGGCGGTATCACTGCTTGTACGAGCTGAGGCATCAGCGAAGTAGAAGTAGATGCTCCGCCCATGGGATAGGACTCGGAGAATGAGGAGGGGTACCGACGAAATGATACGGTAAGTCCGAACCGCTGAGTGTGTAAGTTTGTTAGTGAAACGGAGTTAATCCTCAAAAGGTTCACCCAAACCTTTTGAGTCCCACAAACGCATCATGTTGAGGCGGTATCACTGCTTGTACGAGCTGAGACATCAGCGAAGTAGAAGTAGATGCTCCGCCCATGGGATAGGACTCGTAGAATGAGGAGCTAAACCGACGAAATGATAGGGTAAGTCCGAACCGCTGAGTGTGTAGTGTTGCTGGTAAAAGCTTAGAAACCTTGTAAAGAAAGGGGTTAAGAAAATCCTTGTAGGTAAAGACTTTTCTCGTTTAGTGGGGAAGTATTAAAGTAACCTCTCATATTTTTTCTAGGTTTGATAACTTATTTGAGATGGATTCTATTTCCATAAACACCGTGGGGATGTTTTTGTTACCAAAGAAAATAAGTTAATGGGAATAAATGTACGCCCTCTATCACTAGTTTAATAAAATGGAGAAGATAATGTGGACTAAAAGAATACATTATTTAACAGAAGTAAATGAACATCTGATTGTAAGTGAAAAATCATTTTATTTCTGTTGATGGGAAAAGTTACTTCAAGTATTTTTCTAAACTAAATGAATATTTGAAAAAGGATAGTTGTGAGAACAGAAATAAAAAGTAATAAACTTAGTAAGTCATTTTTAAAGTTTCTAACAGCCCAAGTATTTATTATTCTTGCTGGAATATTGTTAGATATGGTTTTAATTCTCTTTGTATATCAAATGAGTCAATCACTATTTGATACAAGTATGATTCTAGTTGTTGGATCTATTTCACGAATATTAGGAAGTATTCTACTTTCAAATATTTTTGACAAGATTTCAGCAAAGTGGATTATGCTAGGAGCATTGATAGCCAAAGTTTTTATTATTATACTACTCATATGTACTTATAGATATATATACCTTGTGTTAATATCAAAATTTTTATTGAGTTTATTAGATAGTGCTATTTCTCCTGCTCAAGGTGTATTGCTTACAGATATAATTAAAGAGGATAGAATTCGTTTAAATAGTATTTTCTATACTGTCATTCAAGTATTTCAAACTGCTACTTGGACATTTGGAATACCTTTTGTTCTATTCCTTAATCCTTTTGCGGCATTTTGTGTGATTATTTTGATGATTACTATATCCTTGTGGCTCTTGAAGAAAATAGATACAAAAGATAGAGTGCAAACGAATTTACTCCCTTATTTTGAGAGATTGAAGCAGGGATGGTATGATTTGTTCCATATTACTGAATTGTGGAATATAACCATTATGGACACATGTGAATCAATTGCTAATGTGATTTGGACGCAAACTTTTCTATTATTTTTCACGACGAGTGTTTTGAACTTATCAGAGGAATGGTGGGGATTTCAAGGAGCTGCTTACTTTGTAGGTTCGATTGTAGGAGGAATTATAAGCATTAGATACTCTAAGTATATTTCTCAGTTTGGGGGAAAAGTTATCTTTTTTTCATCACTTTTGGTTACTATTTTTACAGGTATATACGCTTTTAATAAAGTAGCTTTCTTGGCTCTTATTATTAACTTTTTCATTGGAATTCCGTATCAAATTAGAGATTTGGTGCAACAATCATTAATACAAGAGAAGTCCCCTACTTATTCGATAGGACGTGTTTTTTCTCTAAGGCAATTAATATTAACGATTACTTCATCTGGCTCTTTGGCAATATTTAGCTATTTAAGTAGTCGGATTGGTATACAGGCTGTTTACCTGATTGCAACTATTATATACGCTATCGTAACTATTTGGATATTATTAAATAGAAAAATCATTAAATTTAAAATTGAGGAGTAATGAATATGAATAAATCAGGAAAAATTATTTTTGAAGAACTTGAAGCAGTTGTTATATCCTATGTAGTAAATTGTTATCATGTGAAATTTTGATTTTCATGAGGGATGAGGTTTCAAAGGATGACAATTGGAGAGTTCAAGAAGTATTAGCAAAAGCATTTGATGAATTTTGTAAGCAAACAAGTTATGAAAAATCTCTTCCGGTTATTGACGAATGGTTACAAAACAGTAATCCAAATGTTAGAAGAGCTGTTACAGAAGATTTGAGAATATGGACTAGTAGACCATATTTCAAGGATAATCCAGATGAAGCTATTAAACGAACCGTAACATTAAAAGAAGATTCTAGTGAATATGTTAGAAAATCAGTTGGAAATGCTTTGAGGAATATTAGCAAAAAATTTCCAGAGTTGATTAAAGAAGAACTTGATAGTTGAGACGTTAAGAGTAAAGTGATTTCACAAGTTTACAAGTTAGCAAGTAAATTTATTAAGTGATAATTATCAGCTAAAAAGTTGAAAAATGGTAACTATAAAATATTTTCATTCTAAAGTTTAATTATAACAATAACTCTATCCATTTCATTCTATAATATAGAAGTTTGCTAGCACCACATGTTGAGGTGGTATCCCTGCTTGTTCAAAATGATTAAACAAGGATGTATCTAGTGAAAGTCCTACAGTAAGGAGTTTAAACATGAAATTCCATGAATTTGGTGATAAAAATTTGCCTCCTATTTTACTGATACATGGTGGTGGCAGTTCTTGGTGGAATTATCTTCGTCAAGCACGAATCTTGTCAAAAGAATACCGTATTATTCTACCCACTTTGAATGGCCACGGCGAGGAATATCAACTTGATTATGTTTCTACTGAAGATTCTGCTTTGGAGATTCTAGACTATATCAAAGCGAACTGTAGTGGGAAATTGTTTGCAATCGGTGGTGTTTCACTTAGTGGTCAAATTGCCATGGAGATTTTATCTTTAGATAGTGAAATTGCTGAGAAGGCCGTCATAGATGGAAGCCTCTGTATTCCTCAACCAAGGTTAGCTAAAATCAGCATCTTTCTAGTGTCTCTATTTGGTAAACTGATATTCAATAAATTCTCTTGCAAACTTCAGTTAAACATGATGAACAAACTCTATCCTAAACTGGCTTATCCAGAGGAAATAAAAGTTTATTATTTAGAGGATCTGCCAAGGATGCCTGTTAAAACATTGGTGACCATTTACAAAACCTATATGGGGCATTACAAGCTGAAAGATATGATTTCTGCTAGCAAGGCTCAGGTTCTGTATATCTATGGTGAAAAAGAATTGAACTGTGTGAAAGAATCAGCGAAATTATTTCATCAGCTATATTCAAATACAATTTTGTATGAGGCAAAGGGCTATAACCACGGCTATTTATCAGCTTACCTGCCTCATGAGTGGATTGATTTGGTGGTGTCATTTTTAAAGAGTGATTCATTAGAAATGTGTAACGAATCTGATATGCCATAAGGAGGAAATTTATGCTCGGAGCAATCGTTGGAGACATTGTAGGCTCTGTTTACGAATGGAACAATATCAAAACGAAGGACTTTCCTTTATTTCGGAAGGACTGCTTTTTTACATATGATACGGTTATGACCTGTGCTGTTGCAGAAGCGATTATGAACGGGGGACAAAAAGACGACTTCATTGCCGCGATGAAGACATATGGCAGACTGTATCCGAATGCTGATTATGGTGCTCGGTTTAATGTATGGCTAAAGAGCGATAACCGTGAGCCTTATAATAGCTTTGGGAATGGTTCGGCTATGCGTGTTTCTCCCTGTGCTTGGGTCATGGACTGTGGTTTTTGTGCAAGGTCTGGTATGTGGCCATCATCTAGAAGACTTGCGAGTCTTTCTGCAGAGGTAACCCATAACCATCCAGAAGGTATTAAAGGTGCCATGGCTACAGCTGATGCTATCTTTCTATGTCGTTTTTACTTTGGTGGTTATTGTAGCGAATATGAGCAACCAATCAATGACAATCCTACGGAGTGTAAAAAACGGATTAAGGATTATATTGAGCAGGAATACGGCTACAATCTATCTCAAACTTTAGATGAAATTCGCCCTATATACCGTTTCAACGAAACATGTCAGGATACTGTTCCTCAGGCCATTATTGCCTTTCTTGAAAGTACAGATTTCGAAGATGCTATAAGAAACGCCATCTCACTTGGTGGCGACAGTGATACACTTGCTGCAATCACTGGCAGCATAGCAGAGGCAGCTTATGGTATTCCTGATTGGATAAAGGAAAAGGCCTACTCTTACTTGGATGCCCCCTTAAAGGATGTACTCAAGCAATGGGATAATAAAGTTGATATAAAATAAAAGCGTTTCAATCTCTAGTACTTCATATTTCTCTTTTCTGTATTTTCATTGTATAATGGTAGTACATTTACTTGCATACGATGTAATATAAACATTTCTTATGAATATTAAGGAGAAAATCAATGAAAAAAGCAATGTTAATTATCAACCCTACCTCTGGTGGGGAGAAGGCTCTGGATTATAAAGAAAAGCTGGAGAATAAAGCAAAAGAATACTTTGAGCACGTAGAAACCAAAATTACCGAAAAAGCTCTGGATGCAACACATTTTGCTGAGGAAGCTTCTAGTGAGCAGTACGATGCAGTGGTTGTTTTTGGTGGAGATGGGACTGTCAACGAAGTTATTTCGGGTATCGCTGAGAGAGACTACGTTCCTAAGTTAGGTATTATCCCTGGTGGGACGGGTAACCTCATTACAAAACTTTTGGAAATCAACCAAGATATCGATGGCGCTATTGATGAACTCGATTTTAATCTAACTAATAAGATTGATATTGGTAAAGCAAATGATAACTATTTTGGTTATATCTTTAGTATCGGTTCTCTTCCTGAAGCGATTCACAATGTTGAAATCGAGGACAAGACAAAATTTGGTATTCTTGCCTATGCTGTTAATACCATGAAATCTGTCATGACGGATCAGGTCTTTAACATTAAAGTTGAAACAGAAAATGGAAATTATATTGGTGAAGCGAGCCATGTTTTGGTTCTTTTGACAAATTACTTCGCTGACAAAAAAATATTTGAAGAAAATAAAGATGGCTATGCCAATATTTTGATTCTAAAAGATGCTTCAATATTCTCCAAATTATCCGTCATTCCTGATTTATTAAAAGGTGACGTTGTCGCAAATGATAATATCGAATATATCAAAGCGCGCAATATTAAAATCTCTTCAGATAGTGAATTGGAGTCAGACGTTGACGGCGATAAGTCAGATAACCTACCTGTAGAAATCAAGGTACTAGGCCAACATATTGAAGTATTTTCAAAACCGAAAGAGGAATAGTATATAGAGAAGCCTTTTTTAAGGCTTTTTGTATACTTAAAAAGATAATTCTTTTAAGAACGGACATTCCTTGCAAATGATTTACAAAAATAGTATACTGGATTTATTAATTTTGAAAACGTTTGCGTAAAATTTGGATCAAAACTTAAGGAGACAAATTGATGGAATTAAGCGCTATTTACCATAGGCCTGAGTCGGGGTTTGCCTATCTTTATAAGGATAAGAAACTTCATATTCGGATTCGAACTAAGAAAGGGGACATTGAAAGTATCAACTTACATTATGGGGACCCTTTTATCTTTATGGAGGAGTTTTATCAAGATACAAAGGAAATGGCCAAGCTGACTTCCGACGCCTTATTTGACTATTGGCAGGTTGAAGTGTCCGTCGACTTTGCACGTATCCAGTATCTCTTTGAAGTCACGGATACAGAAGGCCAGAGCATTTTGTACGGCGATAAAGGCTGCGTGGAAAATGCTCTAGAAAATCTTCATGCTATTGGGAATGGATTTAAGTTGCCTTATATTCATGAGATTGATGGCTGCCAGGTTCCTGACTGGGTTTCAGACACGGTATGGTATCAGATATTTCCTGAGAGATTTGCTAATGGAAATGCTCGATTAAACCCAGAAAGGACATTAGACTGGGATTCTTCTATCACACCTAAGAGTGATGATTTCTTTGGTGGTGATTTACAAGGGATTATTGACCATCTGAATTACTTGCAAGACTTGGGCATTACTGGACTTTATCTCTGTCCAATCTTTGAATCGACGAGCAATCATAAGTACAATACGACGGATTACTTTGAAATTGACCGTCATTTTGGAGACAAGGAGATTTTTCGGAAATTAGTGGATGAGTCCCATCAGCGTGGTTTGAAAATTATGTTGGATGCGGTATTTAACCATATTGGTTCGCAATCGCCTCAATGGCAAGATGTAGTAAAAAATGGTGAACAGTCTGCTTATAAAGATTGGTTCCATATACAACAATTCCCAGTGACGACTGAAAAGCTAGCCAATAAGAGAGAGTTACCCTATCACGCTTTCGGTTTCGAGGACTATATGCCCAAGCTAAATACAGCCAATCCAGAGGTCAAGGACTATCTTTTAAAGGTTGCGACTTATTGGATTGAAGAGTTTGATATTGATGCTTGGCGTTTGGATGTGGCTAATGAGATTGACCATCAGTTTTGGAAGGATTTTCGCAAGGCAATTTTAGCTAAAAAGTCTGATCTTTATATCCTTGGAGAAGTTTGGCATACGTCTCAGCCTTGGCTAAACGGAGATGAGTTTCACGCGGTCATGAATTATCCTTTATCTGATAGCATCAAGGACTATTTCTTACGAGGTGTTAAGAAGACAGACCAATTCATCGATGAAATCAATAGCCAATCTATGTATTACAAGCAGCAGATTTCAGAAGTGATGTTTAATCTTATAGATTCACATGATACAGAACGTATTTTGTGGACATCCAATGAAGACGTTCAACTGGTCAAGTCAGCCTTAGCCTTCCTTTTTTTACAAAAAGGAACACCCTGTATCTATTACGGAACAGAGCTAGCCTTGACAGGAGGACCAGATCCAGATTGTCGTCGTTGTATGCCTTGGGAACGTGTATCAAGTGACAACGATATGCTGAACTTTATCAAGAATCTAATCAAGATTCGCAAACATGCCTCAGCAACCATTCAGCATGGCAAGTATAGCCTCCAAGAAATCAAATCTGATGTACTAACCTTGCAATGGAATTACGATGGACAGGTCCTCAAAGCGATTTTTAACCAGTCCAAAGAAGACTATCTTTTAGAGAAAGAAGCAGTAGCACTAGTAAGCAATTGCCAAGAATTGGAGAATCAGCTTGTCATCTTTCCAAAAGGATTTGTGATTTTTCATTAAAGAGCAATTATGAGCGTCATGAAAGTTGTAGTATCGAGAACATTTTACAAACAGACTATTTGTCGTCTTGCTACAATTGGTATATAATTTAACTTAGAGAAAATAGGAGGATTAATCTAATGGAATTAAAAGATTTTACAGAAAAAGAACAGGAAATGATTAAGAAGGGGCTCACTACGTCTAAGATTAGTGACAAGGAAACTGCTGAGAAGATTCTTGCACTCGTCCCACAAGACTTGATTAAGCGAATCCCGTTTTTCGTCAGAAAACATGCTACGACACGTACGATTAAACGTATTTCAATTGAACACCCTGAACTCTACGCTGCAGCTCAAACAAGTGGTGAAATCCCAGAAAAAGAACGCGAAGAATTGCGTCAGATTATCACAACTATCTTTGAACAAAAGATGAATAAACATAGTATTAAGTAGAGAATGAAAATATATTTTATAGGCGGTCTGGGAAGCAATGTCTATCATAGCAAGGATTTTCTTCAAGAACTAGATTCGCAGGTCTGTTTTCTAAATCCGTATGAAAAGCATCTGCGAGATGAAACAGAATTGAAAGCATGGTTTAAAAATACGATTGTTGAGAAAGAATCTATCTGTCTGATAGGACATTCCCTTGGAGGGGATTTAGCTCGTTATCTCACATCGGAATTCCATGAAGTGAAAAAACTGATTCTTTTGGATGGTGGCTATATAGATTTAGATAAGATTTTACCTTTAGATACAGAGTTAGAGGAAGCTAAAAACTATATCGAATCTCAAGTCGTTTCAGACTTAGCTCTTCTTATTTCTAAAGAGAAATCTGAAGCAAAGCATTGGTCAGAAAATATGGAAGAAGCTGTAAGACAGTCTTATCACTGGAATGCGGAGTATAATAGATATGAGTTAGCTATAAATTATGAAAATATAGAAGCGATTCTCCGACTACGGCGGAAAATACAAGCTTTCAAGAGAGAAGTGGGGGATACCTTGTTTATTAGTCCTCGCTATCCTAATGAAGCTAGATGGAGAGAGGAATCCCTAAAAGAATTGCCAGACTATGTTGATACTATTTTTCTAGAGAACTTTGGCCATGAACTTTATACTGAAGCACCTAAAGAAATGGCTAGTATGATTAATGAGTGGCTCTCTAATTCTCACTGAGCTTCTTATATTACTTGAAATGGTATAAGATTTAAATCTACAAGTCACTAAGTCTCATATAACAAAAAACGAACAGGCTCTTTTTCTGTCATTCAGAAGAGAACTTGTTCGTTTTTATCTTGCTTTTTTAAAACACGCGATACACATAGGGATTCTCTGGTTTATCGACTTTGGTAAAGCTTTCGATTTCCAAGGTTGGGAGGTTTTGTTTGAGTTCTTTATGGTAGTGATTGACCAGTTTTCCTTTGGCTGTAATCCAGGTGTTGTTTTCATATTGACGGGTATTTCCCTTGGTCAGCAATCCATACACACCCGAATCTGCGATACAGTGAATAATACCGAAGCGGAACAAAAATTGGCTATTGGAGTGACTGGGGTCATTATAGACAAAACCTGTGAACTGGACTGTCTTTCCCTCAAATTCATCTGGATAGTCATAGATAGCCTCCATGACTTCCATATAGTTTTCGTTAGTAATGCTAATGCTGTCTTGGGATAAGTATTTATCCGCCGCCGTTCGCATCTCCTTTTCATAGGCTGATTTTGAAAAATAAGAACTGGTATCTGGTTTCAAATATTGGCTTGTCGTACCTTCACTTGTCTGAATGGCTTGATCCGTTCCTTCCGATAGGGGGAAATGATAGCCTTTAGCTGAAACGGTCTGCGAATCCAAACTAACAGTTGGAAAAGTTAAACCGATGACAATCGGAATGGCAAGAAGAGCAAGACTAGTCACCTTTGCCAATCGGCTGTTCAGATGACTGTGGGTTTTGACTTGCTTCATCCAGATATACAGTTGAACAATTGCCAAAATAAAGGAAAGCACCATAGAAATATAGGCCAGATAGGAATAGTGCATGTTGATGTACTGGTTTAATTTGCCCGACAGATGGAGATAAATAGTCAGTTCAAAATAGCCAGTCAAAACTAAAAATCGAATCATAGGATGACTCCAATCAAGAGAGAATAGACTAAGACAACGAGTGTCACAATCATAATGAAGTGACTGATAAATCGTGCTTTCAAGTAATTTTTCATCATGAGAATATTTTTGATATCCAGCATTGGGCCAATCACAAGAAAGGCCAGAACTGGTGCCAAACAGAAACTTGAGAGAAGAGAAGCACCGATAAAAGCATCCGCCTCGCTACAGAGCGACAGAAGAAAGGCCAAAAGCATCAAGAGCAAGATGGCAAAAAGAGGGGTCGCACTGATAGAGGTCAGAATGCGTGTAGGAACGTAGACCTGTATGACAGAGGCAAAGAGACAGCCAAATACCAAATAACGCCCCGTATCAAAAAATTCATCAATGGCTTGCACAAAGACCTGAAAAACCTTTTTTGCAGAGCTTAAGTGAGAAAAATTATGCTCATGACGGGCCAGACGATTTTCTTTTTGAATGGATTCTTGCCAGAAAAATCCCAGAAAAATTCCTAGTATCACAGCTACAACAATGGAACCCAGAGCTCGTAACAGGGCGATATGGAAGGAGTTGCCAAAGGCAGAATAAGTCGCAAAAAGTACAATGGGATTGATAACAGGTGCTGTCACAAGAAAGGGAACGGCCGTGTAACTAGGAACCTTCTTTTCCAGAAAACGATTGATAATGGGGAGGATTCCACATTCACAAGAAGGAAAAAGCATCCCAACGAAGGTCCCAAAAAAGATTCTCCCCCAACGATTTCGAGGGAGAAAATGATAAACCTTGTCAGGTGTGATATAGACTTCAATCAGCCCTGAGACAATACTTCCTATCAGAACGAAGGGGAGGGCTTCGATGATAATGGAGAGAAAAATGGCTCCAGTCTGAAGCACACTAGATGGGAGTTGTTGGAAAGCAGTCATCTAGTTTTTCTTTTCTGCTTTAGCTTTTTTCTCTTTGTCATCAGGGAAAGTGACTTGTTTCAAATCAGGGAGTTTCGCAAACTCTTCAAACATCTTGTCCAAGTCGTCTCGTTTTGTAAATTTTACAGCCATAGGGATACCTCTATTCTAAATTCTACCTCTATTATACTATTATTTTGAGGAAAAGGGAAAAGTTAAAATTGAGTATCTAACGAATAATAGAGCTTGATATATCCTAATATACACTATGATTGTGATATAATAGTTGTGGAATAACGGAGGAAATGATGAATCACGAAAAAATCGGTCAGGTTACCGACGAAGTAAAAGAAATTTTTAATATTGTTCTTAAAGCTAGTGATATCAAGGTCAACAAAGAAGGTTTAAGAAGTCATATGTTGAAACGGCATCATAATGATGTAATTCATCATATCGAAGACCTGGAACTTATACTAAGTAATCCAGATTTCGTTGGGGTCAATCCACGAGAGAAAGATGCTAGTTTTGAATATGTTAAAAGATTTGATGATAATGTTCTTGTTGCCATCAAGTTACATAAAAGTGGCGATTTCTTTTATGTTCCGACCATGTATCGCTTACAAGATTTCAAGTTACAAAGTCGTATTAAGTCTGGTAGATTGAGAAAGCTTGACAAAAAAAGTAGATAGTGCTAGAATAACATTAACGAAAGACATTTGAGGGCAGAAAGGTTCCTGCCGCACCTTGAAAAAGGTATCTGAGATGCTGGGTACACCGACCAGCCAAGTGTCCGTTATTTCAAAGGAGTGGCTTAAATGCTCCTTTTTTATTTAAAATTTCAAAATAGATTACACCCACCGCAGGCTCAGGCTTGCGGTTTTTTATTTCGATAAAAATTTAAAAAGTCAATGTGTTATTCCAGGTCAGGAACATCTTCCAGAACTGGCTATTATGTCTGATCCATTAAATACTTTTGATATCATGGCTTGGTTAAAAAAAGGAGGCAATGCTATATAAATAATACGTTATTTGCACCATAGAATATTGAAATGAAGTAAATTTATTTCCCAACTTATGTTTTAAAATTGTAAGAGATAATTTGAATAATATTAGCTTGTGGTATAATAGATTCATGGATAAAAAATATGAAAAAATCTCCCAGGATTTGGGAGTGACGTTAAAGCAAATTGATACTGTTCTAAGTTTGACCGCTGAAGGGGCAACAATTCCCTTTATCGCGCGTTACCGCAAGGACATGACTGGTAGTCTGGATGAGGTGGCGATTAAAGCTATTATTGACTTGGATAAAAGTCTGACAAATCTCAACGACCGTAAGGAAGCTGTTTTAGCTAAGATTCAAGAACAAGGCAAGTTGACTAAAGAGTTGGAAGAAGCTATCTTAGCTGCCGAAAAATTAGCAGACGTAGAAGAACTCTATCTTCCATACAAGGAAAAGCGTCGAACCAAGGCAACCATTGCTCGTGAAGCTGGACTCTTTCCTCTTGCTCGCTTAATCTTGCAGAATGTAGCGGACTTAGAGAAAGAGGCTGAAAAGTTTGTCTGTGAAGGATTTGCGACTGGCAAGGAAGCATTGTCTGGTGCAGTTGATATTTTGGTTGAAGCCTTATCGGAAGATGTGACACTGCGCGCCATGACTTATCAGGAGGTGTTGAGACACTCTAAACTCACTTCTCAAGTCAAGGATGAAAGTCTTGATGAAAAGCAGGTTTTTCAGATTTACTATGATTTTTCAGAGACAGTGGGAACTATGCAAGGCTATCGTACCTTGGCGCTTAATCGTGGGGAGAAACTAGGAATTTTGAAGGTCAGTTTTGAACATGCGACGGACCGTATTCTTGCCTTCTTTGCTGCTCGTTTCAAGGTGAAGAATGCCTATATTGATGAAGTGGTTCAACAGTCAGTTAAGAAAAAAGTCTTGCCTGCTATCGAGCGCCGTATTCGGACAGAACTAACTGAGAAGGCAGAAGAAGGAGCTATCCAACTCTTTTCTGACAACCTACGCAATCTCCTCTTGGTTGCTCCGCTGAAAGGGCGCGTGGTTCTTGGATTTGACCCAGCCTTTCGTACAGGTGCCAAGCTGGCTGTCGTTGATGCAACAGGAAAAATGCTGACAACTCAGGTCATTTATCCTGTTAAACCAGCATCAGCTCGTCAAATCGAAGAAGCCAAGAAAGATCTGGCAGACTTGATTGGTCAATACGGTGTAGAGATTATTGCTATCGGAAATGGAACGGCCAGTCGTGAAAGTGAAGCCTTTGTAGCGGAAGTTCTGAAAGATTTTCCTGAGGTCAGCTATGTTATCGTCAATGAAAGTGGTGCTTCTGTTTACTCTGCCAGCGAACTTGCTCGTCAGGAGTTTCCAGACTTGACCGTTGAAAAACGATCTGCCATCTCTATTGCCCGTCGTTTGCAAGATCCTCTTGCAGAGTTGGTTAAAATCGATCCTAAGTCAATCGGCGTTGGTCAATACCAGCACGATGTCAGTCAGAAGAAGCTGTCTGAAAGTCTGGACTTTGTCGTGGATACAGTGGTAAACCAAGTTGGTGTCAATGTCAATACAGCCAGCCCAGCTCTTCTTTCCCATGTAGCTGGACTCAATAAAACTATCTCTGAAAATATCGTCAAGTACCGTGAGGAAGAAGGGAAAATTACTTCGCGCGCCCAAATCAAGAAAGTTCCTCGTCTGGGAGCTAAGGCCTTTGAGCAGGCAGCTGGTTTCCTCCGTATCCCTGAAAGTAGCAATATCCTTGATAATACAGGAGTTCACCCAGAAAATTACGCTGCCGTTAAAGAACTCTTCAAACGCTTGGACATCAAGGACCTAAATGAAGAAGCCCAAAGCAAACTCAAGTCGCTTTCAGTCAAGGAAATGGCGCAAGAGCTAGACCTTGGTCCAGAAACTCTTAAAGATATCATTGCAGACCTTCTAAAACCAGGTCGAGATTTCCGTGATTCCTTTGACGCACCTGTGCTTCGCCAAGATGTCCTAGATATCAAAGACTTAGTGGTAGGCCAGAAGCTAGAAGGTGTGGTGCGTAACGTCGTTGACTTTGGTGCCTTTGTTGATATCGGGATTCACGAGGACGGCTTGATTCATATTTCCCATATGAGTCGGAAGTTTATCAAACACCCCAGTCAAGTGGTATCTGTCGGAGATTTGGTGACCGTTTGGGTTAAGAAAATTGATACTGAACGTGAAAAAGTCAATCTGTCGCTCCTAGCTCCAAATGAAACTGACTGATTACGTCAAGCAGGTTTCGCTAGAAGACTTCGGCAGACCTTTTATCCATCATGCCCAGTGGAATTCTCGTCTACGTTCGACAGGTGGACGATTTTTCCCAAAAGATGGGCATTTGGATTTCAATCCCAAGGTTTATCAGGAACTGGGTTTAGACGTTTTTAGGAAAATTGTTCGCCATGAACTCTGTCACTATCACCTCTATTTTCAAGGAAAGGGCTATCAACACAAGGATCGGGATTTTAAGGAACTTTTGAAAGCAGTTGATGGATTACGCTTTGTGCTAACCTTGCCAAATAGCAACTCCAAGACAATCAAGCTTTATCGTTGTCAATACTGCCAGCAAACTTATCATCGCAAGCGTAGGATTGATACCAAACGCTATCGCTGTGGAGTTTGTCGAGGAAAGTTGCTACTAATAAATCAGTCTGAGGACCGATGAAGGCCGAGCCTATCCGTGTTATACTAATACTCAATGAAAATCAAAGAGCAAACTAGGAAGCTAGCCGCAGGCTGTACTTGAGTACGGCAAGGTGAAGCTGACGCGGTTTGAATTTGATTTTCGAAGAGTATAAGTCTAACCTAGTAGAGAGGAAATAACATGAACAGTAAATTTTATAAAATGAGACGAAATCGTATGATTTCAGGAGTTCTGGCAGGTCTGTCAGACAAGTGGAACTTTGATGTTACCCTTGTTCGTTTCTTGTTTGCCATTTTTACAGTCGCAAACTTTGGACTTGGCGTGATTATCTATATCATCCTAGCTTCTGTCATGCCAACCAAGGAAGAAATCGAAGCAGAAATGTACGGAACAGGCCCACGCAAACGCAAAGAAGCCCAAGCCATTGACGATAATGAAGGCTGGTTTTGGTGAGGTTTAACAAAAGATTTGTAATAAGCAAAAAGCTTTAAATCAATAGTCTAAACTGCTTGATTTAAAGCTTTTTTACTTTTAATAAGATTTTCTCAGCCTCATATACAAATTAAAAATAATATTTTGAACTCATGTTTCTAATCTGATTTTTCTTGCTGAGACAATACGTTTTTTGATAAATGATGGATGCTGATAACAACTGATAGCCAGCAAATAGCATAAGCAGTAGCTGTAAATTCTGTACCGATAAAGTGTGTTTTTTCAACTAAGAGCTGACCGATGAATGGAGAGAGCAGATAGAGAAGTCCGATGAGTATATGTTCTTTATGTTTCATTAAAGCGCCCCTTCTTTCCTTATAGGTAGAACGACTTGCAAGTGTTAAATTTAATGATATGTTATCTAGGTAAGCTTACTCAAATGATAGTTCCGATTCCCCCTTTCCAAAGTAAGCCTTTTCACACTTATATTTTACAACTTTAAAAATAGGAAATCAAATCATTTTCTAAGTAATTTTGCCTACATTTCCCCCAATCTTACAAAAATGTAAGATTAAAGTCTCTTTTGTAAGGTTAGGTTATGGCAAGCGGTCTTTTTTTGATGTAAACTAGACTCATAAAGAACAAAGGAGTAACATCATGAAACAAATCTTACATAAGAAATCAAGAAAACCAAGCCACAAAGATATCGAGCGTGTTCAGCTGGGATGCGCTATGATGCAAGAGACATTTCATTTGATGGGATATTAAGAAAGGAGATTCTCATGACACTTTTAGATGTAAAACACGTTCAAAAAATTTATAAAACTCGTTTTCAGGGCAACCAAGTAGAGGCCCTCAAGGATATTCACTTTACCGTGGAAAAAGGTGACTACGTTGCTATCATGGGTGAGTCTGGTTCTGGTAAATCAACTCTTCTCAATATCCTAGCTATGTTGGACAAACCAACACGTGGTCAGGTTTACTTGAATGGAACAGACACAGCAACTATTAAAAATTCACAGGCTTCTAGCTTCCGTCGTGAAAAGTTGGGCTTTGTCTTCCAAGACTTTAACTTGCTAGATACCCTGTCTGTTAAGGACAATATCTTGCTTCCGCTTGTCTTGTCAAGAAGACCTATTACAGAGATGATGAAGAAATTGGTGGTGACAGCTGAGAATCTAGGCATCAACCAATTGCAAGAGAAGTACCCGTATGAAATTTCAGGTGGGCAAAAACAGCGTGTAGCAGTAGCCCGCGCCATCATCACAGAACCTGAAATTCTCCTTGCGGATGAGCCAACAGGAGCCCTTGACTCCAAATCATCTGCAGCCTTACTTGATGTCTTTGATGAAATCAATGAGCGCGGCCAAACCATCCTCATGGTAACCCACTCCACAGCAGCAGCCAGCAGGGCCAAACGTGTTCTATTTATCAAGGACGGCATTCTTTACAACCAAATCTACCGTGGAGATAAGACAGAACGTCAGATGTTCCAAGAGATCTCTGATACCTTGACTGTCATGGCAAGCGAGGTGAATTAGTATGTTTCGATTAACCAATAAGTTAGCGGTATCGAACTTGATTAAAAACCGCAAACTCTACTATCCTTTTGCGCTGGCTGTTCTCTTGGCGGTCACTGTCACCTATCTCTTTTACTCTCTAACCTTTAATCCCAAGATTGCGGAAATCCGTGGAGGGTCCACCATTCAAGCGACTCTTGGATTTGGTATGTTTGTCGTCACACTTGCGTCAGCCATTATCGTCCTCTATGCCAATAGTTTTGTCATGAAAAACCGTTCCAAGGAACTGGGAATTTATGGCATGTTGGGCTTGGAGAAGCGTCATCTGATCAGTATGACCTTTAAGGAGTTAGTGGTATTTGGGATTTTAACTGTTGGAGCGGGTATCGGTATTGGAGCCTTGTTTGACAAGTTAATTTTCGCTTTCTTGCTCAAACTGATGAAATTGAAGGTGGAACTGGTCGCTACCTTCCAGATGAAAGTTGTCATTACAGTACTTGTTGTCTTCGGTTTGATTTTCCTAGGCCTCATGTTCCTGAATGCCCTTCGAATCGCCCGTATGAATGCCCTCCAGCTCTCGCGTGAGAAAGCTAGCGGTGAGAAAAAAGGTCGTTTCCTTCCTCTCCAAACGATTCTTGGTTCCATTAGTTTAGGGATTGGCTACTATCTTGCCCTTACGGTAAAAGATCCTCTTACAGCCTTAACAACCTTCTTCATAGCTGTTTTACTGGTTATCTTTGGTACTTATCTATTGTTTAATGCAGGAATTACCGTTTTCCTTCAAATCTTAAAGAAAAACAAGAAATACTATTACCAACCAAATAACCTTATCTCAGTGTCTAACTTGATTTTCCGTATGAAGAAAAATGCAGTTGGACTAGCCACCATCGCTATCTTGTCAACAATGGTTTTGGTAACCATGTCAGCAGCGACAAGCATTTTCAATTCCGCAGAAAGCTTTAAAAAAGTTCTAAATCCTCATGATTTTGGGGTTTCAGGGCAAAATGTTGAAAAAGAAGACTTGGACAAACTCTTGAGCCAGTTTGCAAGTGACAAAGGTTATAAGATTAAAGAGAAAGAAGTTCTTCGTTACGCTTACTTTGGTGTTGCAAACCAAGAAGGTAGCAAGTTAACCCTTTTTGAAAAAGGACAAAATCGTGTCCAACCCACAACAGTTTTCATGGTATTTGACCAAAAAGATTATGAAAATATGACTGGTCAAAAACTGTCTCTATCAGGAAATGAGGTCGGACTCTTTGCAAAGAATGAGGGAGTTAAAGAACAGAAAACTCTAACTCTGAATGATCATCAATTTTCTGTCAAAGAAGAATTTAATAAAGATTTTATTGTCAACCATGTCCCAAATCAGTTTAATATTTTGACTGCTGATTACAATTACCTTGTTGTACCTGATTTACAAGCCTTTTTGGATCAATTCCCAGATTCGGCTATCTATAATCAGTTTTACGGTGGCATGAATGTAAATGCCAGCGAAGAAGAACAACTCAAGGTCGCTGACGAGTATGATAAATACCTTGATCAGTTTAATGCTCAATTAAACACGGAAGGTAGCTATGTTTATGGTAGTAATTTATCAGATGCTAGTGCTCAGATGAGTGCCCTCTTTGGTGGTGTCTTCTTTATCGGTATTTTCCTATCCATTATCTTTATGGTCGGAACCGTTCTGGTTATCTACTACAAACAAATTTCTGAAGGTTATGAAGATCGTGAACGCTTTATTATCTTGCAGAAAGTTGGTTTAGATCAAAAGCAAATCAAGCAAACCATCAACAAACAGGTTTTAACTGTTTTCTTCCTTCCTTTGCTTTTTGCCTTCATACATCTAGCCTTTGCCTACCATATGCTTAGTCTGATTTTAAAAGTGATTGGTGTAATAGATACGACTATGATGTTGACTGTGACCTTGTCTATCTGCGCTATCTTCCTCATCGCTTATGTGCTGATTTTCATGATTACTTCAAGAAGCTATCGCAAGATTGTCCAAATGTAAAAAAGATACCTCGACTTCAAAATCGAGGTATTTCTTGTATTTTATACTCAATGAAAATCAAAAAGCAAACTAGGAAGCTAGCCGCAGGTTGCTCAAAGCACTGCTTTGAGGTTGTAGATAGAACTGACGAAGTCAGCTCAAAACACTGTTTTGAGGTTGCAGATAGAACTGACGAAGTCAGCTCAAAACACTGTTTTGAGGTTGCAGATAGAACTGACGAAGTCAGTTACACATATATACGGCAAGACGAAGCTGACGTGGTTTGAAGAGATTTTCGAAGAGTATTAAATGCTGAAAAGTTGTCCTAGCAGAAAGGTAACTCCCATGGTCAAGAGGCCAATAGCAAGGTTCCGAATCATAGCTGTTTTGGTTGGGGCTTTTCCAAGTTTAGCACTTGTGTAGCCAGTCACCAAGAGTGAAAGACCTACAATCAGGACAGTAGCTGGAATGCGGTAATCACTTGGGAAAATGGTAATTGAAAGCATGGGTGGTAAGCTACCAAGGAAAAAAGAAATAAAGCTAGAGATAGCAGCATGCCAAGGATTGGTAAACTCTTCATACTCAATCCCATATTTTTCCTCTACCAAAGCCTTGAGTGGATTTTTAAGAAAGGCCTTGTTGGTCAAGAGTTGGGCAGAGGTTTCACATTCTCCATTTTGGATATAGGCGGTATAGAGAGACTTTTTGGCTAACTCTATATCTTGGTCTAGCAAGACTTGCTCACGCGCAACGGCTGCTTCCTCAGTATCTTTCTGAGTTGAAACCGAAACATATTCTCCACCAGCCATAGAAAAGGCACCAGCCAAGATAGCCGCAAAGCCTGATAAAAAGATAATCCAGATATTGCTTGTAGCACTGGCAACCCCGATAACCACACCAGCAATGGAAATAATCCCATCATTGGCACCAAGCACACCCGCACGCAGGATATTTAAACGACCTGCAAAATTTGAATCAATTTCGTGATTTGTTTCTGACATATTATTCTCCTTTTTATCCAGTATAAAGGAAAAATATAAGGAAATCAATCTTTTAAAACTGTCTGAAAAAAGTTGCACGATTCTAATGAAAAAGAGCTTTTCTGTTTAAGCTTTATCAATAAAACATGCTATAATAGTTGCAGAAAGGTTGGTATTTATGGCTAGGATATTGGTTATTGAAGACAATAGTGACATTCAAGAGATTTTACGAACACTTCTTACTGAGGAGCATGAGGTGATTCAAGCCTTCTCTGGTACAGAAGGAATCATGCGTTTTGACCAAGGTGGGATTGACCTCGTTTTGCTAGATATCATGCTTCCTGGGAAAAATGGGGATCAGGTTTTAAAAGCTATCAGGGAACAAAGTCAAACTCCAGTCATCATGCTAACAGCTTTGAGCGATAAGAAGTTAATCAGTCAATACCTCTTAGACGGTGCCAATGATTACATAGTCAAACCTTTTGATTTGGACGAAGTCTTTGCTAGAGTTACTGTTCAATTACGCCAAAGTGCAGAAAAACAGCCTATGGAAATAGGAAAAACTGAAAATCTGCCACAAAACTTAAAAAATATCCAGTTTGATGCAGAAAGTTTCGAAATCAAAAATAGTCAGGAAACCATTCGCCTTGCTAAGAAAGAATGCTTGATTCTCCAAACTCTCCTTAAACATCCTAAGAAAATTTTCACCAAGGAAGAACTTTATGAATTGGTCTGGGAGGATAGCTATCTACCTGGAGATAATACCCTCAATACGCATTTGAGTAATCTTCGTAAAAAATTAAACCAGCTGGATCCAACTCAAGAATATATTGAAACCATTTGGGGAGTTGGGGTAAGATTAAAAGGAGATAATCAATGACCTACATGATAATTTTTGTCCTACTGGTACTCCTAATTATTTTATCGATTGTATTAATTCGCTACCACCTAGCGCTTGAAAGCCTGAGTCAACAGATTGAAGACAAGATTATCACGGGTAGTATGAAAAGAGTAGGGGTCAGCATTTTTTCCAAACATTTTTTACATCTCTACCAGCAGATTGAGAATCTATTTCAGGAAGTAGAGCAATCTCGGTTGGTTATGAAAAGGGAAAAGCAGACTCTGGATATGGCCATCAGCAATATTGCCCATGATATTCGAACGCCTTTGACTATCGCTTCAGGTTACACCCAACAATTGATAAAGTCTCCTGAAGACAAAGCAGAAACCTTACAAAAAATAGCCCAGCATCTTGATTTAGTTTCCAAACGTTTGGAGGCTCTCCTAGAATATCGTCGTTTGATGGAAGGAGCTGTCAAACCGAAACTGGAAGAAGTGGATCTTTCCGCTTTTATTACCAAAAAGACTTTGACTTATTATGATGTTTTTCAGGTGGCAAATATCACACTTGATTTTAAGGTTGAAGCTGGTTTAAAAACGAGGACTGATGAAGACTTGCTAGATCGAATTTTACAAAATCTGCTTGGAAATGTCCTCAAGCATGGTAAGGAAGAAGCGCGTCTATCTTTGAGAAAGGAAAAGGAACAGCTTGTCTTAGAGATTGCAAACCTTGTCAAACAGCCCATCAAAAAAATAGAAAATCTCAGCAACCGTTTTTATTCTGAAAATCTATCTGATACGGAAGAATCCTCTGGTTTAGGCCTTTATATCACTGAGGAATTATGCCATCTTCTCGGTGCAGAGATGAAATTAAGCACAGATGGGCAATGGTTGTCGGTTTTCATTTACTTTTAACGAAAAGAAACCTCCTCTGTAGGCTAGAGGAGGTCATTTTTTATAGACTTTTCTTTTTGAAAACTGCCAGTCCACTTAGATTAAAGATTACAATAACAGCTAAGGTAACTATAAGTGTATAGAAAATGGATTCACTATTAGCAGTCATAGCATAGGAAAAATGCAAGGACAAATATGGTAAAAATTTGATATTTGGAAAAATGATCATTGGCATAGAAAGGATGATAGAGCTAATCAGATAACCAATAAATACGGCAAGATAAGAATGAGTCAGGTAGAGAATAAAGGAAATAATCGAAAGCCAAGCGAGAAGGCAGAGAAATTGAAGAAAAATCATTAAGAGGAGATTAGTAACAAAACCATCAGGTATCGTACCAAGTCCGTTTAGTAGAGTTGAGGGAACAAAAGCAATCACAAGGCTGGCGATGAGTTGTAAGAGAGCGATACTTGCTAGAACAAAGGATTTAGCAAGGAAAAACTCTGTACGAGAAACGCCAACTGTCAAACTATTTTTATAAAGCTTGCCGATTAAATCAACCCCAAGAACTAAACACACTAGAATAATGCAGAGAAAAACGAGGTTTGAATCATTGCTAGACGCATTGATAAGAGCCTCTATCCCATTCCAACCATGGGTTCGAGTCTCTGGAGGTGTTGTCTGAACTGCCATTAAATGTCCTGTAGCCCCGATAGTGGCACCCATTAGCAAGAGTACAAAGAGAATGAATTCTGTAATCCAGAATCCTTTGGAGCGGAAAAGACGGTAAAAGTCTGCTTGAATGGTATGTATCATGATTTTCCTCCTATTCGACCAATTGAGTGAAGTATTCTTCTAGGTTTTGACGGGCGTAGTAAATCTCGTCAATAGCGACATCTGCCAAGGTTAATTCCTTAAGAATCTGTTTGACATCTTGTTCCTGACCAAAGATGTGGATTTCGTTTTCAGGATTGACAACCTTGAACTGGAGCTGGATTTGTTCTTTCAATACTTGGCAAGCTTTCTCTTTGTCAGCTGTCTTAAGCACAATATAATCCTCACTTAGTGTTTCAAATTCAGCTTTGCTGATTTCACGGATAATCTTGCCTTGATCTAAAATACCAAAGCGATTTGCTACGAGATAGAGTTCTGACAAGATATGGCTAGAGATGAGAATGGTGATTCCTTTTTCTTGATTGAGCCGTTGAATCATCAGTCGAAACTCTTTAATACCGATTGGGTCGAGACCGTTGATAGGTTCATCTAAAATCAAGAAGTCTGGTTTAGATAGAAGGGCAATGGCGATCCCAAGTCTTTGCTTCATTCCAAGAGAGAAATTTCGAAAGACTTTTTTACCTGTATCTGACAATCCTACATAATCCAGCGTTTCTCGAATGACTTGATCAGCATTTGGAATATGACGAATCATACAGTAATATTTCAGATTTTGATAGGCTGTTAAGTGATTATGAGCTACAGGTGATTCGATCACTGAACCTACTCGAGATAGAGACTTGCTCCACTCATTTTCCGTTTTGCTGGAGAAGAGGGAAACAGTTCCTTTATCCGCAAAGAGTAGTTGCGTAATGATTTTTATTAAGGTAGTCTTCCCAGCTCCATTCTTTCCTATAAGTCCATAAATATCTCCCTCTCTTATCGTTAGATGAAGATCTTGAAGAATAGCTTGTTTGGCAAAGTTTTTGGACAATCCATGAATATCAAGTACTGTTTTCATGATTCTCTCCTTTTGATTTATTTTGATAACTTTAGTATAAAGCATAGAAATCAAAGAAAGCTCAAGCATTTCTAAAGAGTTTCTAAAGTTTTAGGAATTCTTAAATATCAAAACCCAGTTGACACGAACTGGGCTTCTTAATTATAGAATATATTTCTCAATCGCACGCGCAACGCCGTCTTCTTCGTTGCTTGCTGTAACGTCGTCAGCTAGGGATTTGACATAATCGCTGGCATTTCCCATAGCAATACCAAGCCCTGCAAACTGGAGCATTTCGATATCGTTATTGGCGTCGCCCATGGCCATGATTTCTGACGGCTCAATCTTCAAAATTTCAGCTAGTCGAGAAAGAGCAGTAGCCTTTGTCGTTCCAAGTGGCATGGCTTCATAAATGACAGGCTGCGAACGAACTCCGCTGAATCGTTGGCAAAGCTCCTCAGCAAAACGCTGCTCAAAATCGTCTGTTTGGCTCTCTGTTCCTAAAAACATACCTTGGAACATACGAAACTTGCCACTAGTCGCTTCCTCAAGAGAAATTTCAGTCAGGTCTGAAAAGACTAGTTTGGCATCATTTTGAATGATTTCATTAGGCTTACCACCGAGGACAAAATAGTGTTCCTCATCAAAAAGAGTCAACTGGACGTCACTTTTTTCAGCTAGGTCATAGAGGTATTCAATGTCAGCTGGACTAAGTTCTTGCCAGTCAACTAGTCCCCAGTCGCTGGTCTGGTGAGTTGAACAACCGTTGTTAACAATGACATACTCATTCTGCAGGTCAAGCCCCAGTTTTTTGTAGTAGGGGAGGACACCGAAAAGCGGGCGACCCGTACAGAGAACCAGTTTGACACCTTTTTCGATACCTTGGTGAATAGCAGTAATGTGAGCTTGTGGGATTTCCTTGGCTTCATTGAGGAGAGTTCCGTCCATATCCAAGGCTAGTAGTTTAATCATAGATTTTCCTTCTTTATCTTTTGGTATTATTATAGCATATTTTGGAGGAAAGGAGACAGAATCTTCGGCTAATCATGGTATAATAAAAGGTAATGAAAAATTCCAACGAGGCTGAGATGAAATTACTTTATACTGATATTCGGACTTCTTTGACAGAAATTCTAACCAGAGAGGCAGAAGAGCTAGTTGCTACTGGCAAGCGGGTCTTCTACATCGCTCCCAACTCTCTTTCTTTTGAAAAGGAACGCGCCGTGCTGGAATGCTTGTCCCAGCAGGCTTCTTTTGCGATTACCGTCACGCGCTTTGCTCAAATGGCTCGTTACCTGATTTTGAATGATTTGTCTGCCAAGACCAGTCTTGATGATATTGGTCTTGGGATGACCTTTTATAAGTGCCTTGCAGAACTTGACCCCAAGGACTTGCGTGTTTATGGCGCTATCAAGCAGGATCCTCAATTTATCCAGCAGTTGATAGAGCTTTACCACGAGATGACCAAAGCTCAGATGAGTTTTTTAGACTTGGAAAGTTTGACGGATGAGGATAAGCGAGCAGATTTACTCTTGATTTTTGAGAAAGTAACTACCTATCTCAATCAAGGTCAGTTAGCTCAGGGAAGTCAGTTGTCCCATTTGATTGAGGCTATTGAGAATAATAAGGTAAGTAGTGATTTTACTCAAATTGCTTTAGTCATTGATGGATTTACCCGTTTTTCTGCTGAGGAAGAGCGGATTGTGGACTTACTTCATAGCAAGGGGGTTGAGATTATCATTGGGGCTTATGCTAGTAAGAAAGCTTATACCAGTCCTTTTAGCGAGGGGAATCTCTACCAAGCCAGTGTGGAGTTTCTCCATCATCTAGCCTCTAAATACCAAACACCTGCTCAGGACTATTCTCAAGCTCATGAGAAGATGGATAGTTTTGACAAGGCCTCTCGATTGTTGGAGTCTTCTTATGACTTTTCAGAGCTCACTTTGGACGTCGATGAGAAGGACCGTGAAAACCTGCAAATCTGGTCTTGTTTGACACAAAAGGAAGAGTTGGAGTTGGTAGCCCGTAGTATTCGTCAGAAATTGCATGCCAATCCAAACATGAGCTACAAGCATTTTCGTATTCTCTTGGGAGATGTGGCTTCTTACCAGTTATCTCTTAAAACTATTTTTGACCAGTATCAGATTCCTTTCTATCTTGGTAGGAGCGAATCCATGGCGCACCACCCTTTGACACAGTTTGTCGAGTCTATTTTGTCTTTGAAACGCTATCGTTTCCGTCAGGAGGATTTGATTAACCTTCTCAGAACTGGTTTGTATACCGACCTTAGTCAGGCTGATATTGACGCATTTGAGCAATATATCCGCTATCTTGGTATCAATGGCTTGCCAGCCTTTCAGCAAACCTTCACCAAATCTCACCACGGAAAATTTGATTTAGGGCGTTTAAATGCTCTTCGTCTGCGTATTTTAGCCCCTCTTGAAACCCTATTTGCCAGTCGAAAACAGAAGTCTGAAAATCTCTTGCAAAAGTGGAACTCTTTTCTAAAAGAAGGAGCTGTGACCAAACAGTTTCAAGATTTGACATCCACTATGGAAGCTCTTGAACAAGAGCGACAAGTTGAGGTTTGGAAGGCTTTCTGTCATGTTTTAGAACAATTTGCGACTGTTTTTGCTGATTCACAGGTTAATCTAGAGGACTTCCTAGCCTTGATTCATTCAGGAATGAGTTTGTCCCAATACCGCACCATTCCAGCAACAGTGGACACCGTTCTGGTCCAGAGTTACGATTTGATTGCTCCTCTGACAACTGACTTTATCTATGCCATTGGGCTGACTCAGGACAATTTGCCAAAAATTGCGCAAAACACCAGTCTTTTGACAGACGAAGAAAGACAGAGCCTAAACCAAGCGACAGAAGATGGGGCGCAATTGCTGATTGCCAGCAGTGAAAATCTCAAGAAAAATCGCTATACTATGCTTTCCTTAGTCAATTCTGCTCGTAAGCAGTTGGTCTTGTCAGCTCCAAGCCTTTTTAATGAAAGTGAAAGTAAGGAATCTGCCTATCTTCAAGAGCTGGTCCATTTTGGATTTAGTCGGAAAGAGAAGAGGATGAATCACAAAGGGCTATCTAAGGAGGATATGGGGTCATATCACAGTCTTTTGTCTAGTCTGGTTGCCTATCACCAGCAGGGCGATACGAGTGATAGGGAGCAAGATTTAACCTTTGTCAAGGTTCTGGCACGTGTAATGGGTAAAAAACTAGACCAGCAAGGTCTGGAAAATCCAGCCCTCCCAACCAGTCCAAGCAGTAAGCAGTTGGCTAAGGACACCTTACAGGCTCTCTATCCTGCTGATCAGGAGTTTTACCTATCTACCTCTGGTTTGACAGAGTTTTACCGTAACCAATACAGTTATTTCCTCCGTTATGTTCTAGGCTTACAGGAAGAATTGCGTCTGCGTCCGGATGCTCGTAGTCATGGAAATTTCCTGCACCGCATTTTTGAACGTGCCTTACAGTTGCCTGACGAAGATTCCTTTGACCAACGTTTGGAACAAGCTATCCAAGAAACCAGTCAAGAACGGGAATTTGAAGCTATTTATCAAGAAAGTTTGGAAGCCCAGTTTACCAAGGAAGTTCTGCTTGATGTGGCACGGACGACAGGCCACATTCTCCGCCATAATCCAGCTATCGAAACCATCAAAGAAGAGGCAAATTTTGGTGGAAAAGAGCAGGCCTTTATTCAATTGAGCAATGGACGCAGTGTCCATGTGCGAGGCAAGGTTGACCGCATTGACCGTTTGAAAGCTGATGGAGCGATAGGAGTAGTAGATTACAAGTCGAGTCTAACTCAGTTCCAGTTTCCTCATTTCTTTAATGGGCTCAATTCCCAACTTCCAACCTACTTAGCTGCCCTTAAAAGAGAAGGGGAGCAGACTTTTTTCGGTGCCATGTACTTGGAAATGGCTGAGCCTGTCCAATCTCTGATGGCCGTTAAAAGTCTGGCAGGTGCAGTAGTAGAAGCCAGCAAGTCTATGAAATACCAAGGCCTCTTTTTAGAAAAAGAAAGCAGTCATTTGGGCGAATTTTACAACAAAAACAAGGCTAACCAGCTAACAGATGAGGAATTCCAGCTCCTACTGGACTACAATGCTCATCTTTACAAGAAGGCAGCGGAGAAAATCTTAGAAGGGCAATTCGCAATCAATCCCTATACTGAAAATGGCAGAAGCATTGCCTCATACGTCCAGCAACATCAAGCCATCACAGGATTTGAAGCCAATTACCACTTAGGTCAAGCCCGTTTTCTAGAGAAGTTAGACCTAGCCGATGGCAAGCGTTTAATCGGAGAAAAACTCAAGCAAGCTTGGTTTGAAAAAATAAGAGAGGAGTTGAATCGATGAAGCCCATTCCCTTTTTAACTGAGGAGGAAATTCAAAAATTGCAAGAAGCAGAAGCGCACTCGAGCAAGGAACAAAAGAAAACTGCCGAGCAAATTGAAGCCATCTACACTTCTGGCCAGAATATTCTAGTCTCAGCGTCGGCTGGTTCTGGGAAAACCTTTGTCATGGCAGAGCGTATTCTGGATCAGTTAGCGCGTGGTGTCGAAATTTCTCAGCTCTTTATCTCGACCTTTACCGTCAAGGCTGCGACTGAACTTAAGGAACGTTTGGAAAAGAAAATCAGCCAACAAATCCAAGAAAGCGATGATGTTGACCTCAAACAACACTTGGGACGCCAATTGGCAGACCTTCCCAACGCTGCCATCGGAACTATGGACTCTTTCACACAAAAATTCCTTGGCAAACATGGCTATCTGATTGATATTGCGCCTAATTTCCGAATTTTACAAAACCAGAGCGAGCAACTTCTTCTAAAAAACGAAGTCTTCCACGAGGTTTTTGAAGCCCATTACCAAGGTAAACAGAAAGAGAACTTTAGTCATCTGCTGAAAAATTTTGCAGGGCGTGGCAAGGATGAACGTGGTCTGCGCCAGCAGGTCTATAAAATCTATGACTTCCTCCAATCCACCAGCAATCCTCAGAAATGGCTGAGTGAATCTTTCCTAAAAGGCTTTGAAAAAGCTGATTTTACGAATGAAAAAGAAAAACTGACCCAACAAATCCAGCAAGCCCTTTGGGACTTGGAAAGTTTCTTCCGTTATCATCTGGATAATGATGCCAAGGAGTTTCCAAAGGCTGCCTATTTAGAAAATGTCCAGTTGATTCTGGATGAAATTGGCTCCTTAAATCAGGAGTCCGATAGTCAGGCTTATCAGGCAGTGCTTGCGCGTGTTGTCGCAATTTCGAAAGAGAAAAATGGTCGAGCTCTGACTAATGCCAGTCGTAAGGCTGATTTGAAGCCCCTGGCGGATGCCTACAACGAAGAAAGAAAGACCCAGTTTGCTAAACTAGGACAACTTTCAGACCAGATAACCATTCTCGACTATCAAGAACGTTATCATGAAGACTCTTGGGAACTAGCTAAAACCTCCCAAGCCTTCATGAGTGATTTTGTGGAGGCTTATCGTCAGCGAAAACGTCAGGAAAATGCCTTTGAATTCGCTGATATCAGCCATTTTACCATTGAGATTTTAGAGAATTTCCCGCAAGTCCGTGAGGCTTATCAGGAACGTTTCCACGAAGTCATGGTCGATGAGTATCAGGATACCAACCACATTCAAGAACGAATGCTGGAATTGCTGTCTAATGGCCACAATCGCTTTATGGTGGGGGATATCAAGCAGTCTATCTACCGTTTCCGTCAGGCAGATCCGCAGATTTTCAATGAGAAATTCCAACGCTATGCGCAAAATCCTAAAGAGGGCAAACTCATTCTCCTCAAGGAAAATTTCCGTAGCAGTTCAGAAGTGCTGTCAGCAACCAATGATGTTTTTGCACGCCTTATGGACCAAGAGGTCGGCGAAATCAACTATGACCGCATGCACCAGCTTGTTTTTGCCAATAGCAAACTAACTCCTAATCCAGACAACAAGGCAGAATTTCTCCTCTACGACAAGGACGACAGCGGGCAAGAGGAAGAAGAGGACCAAACAGAAACGAAACTAACTGGTGAAATGCGCCTAGTCATCAAGGAAATCCTTAAACTCCATCAGGAAAAAGGTGTTGCTTTTAAGGAAATTGCCCTTTTGACCTCTAGCCGCAGTCGAAATGACCAGATTCTTCTTGCCTTGTCTGAGTACGGGATACCTGTCAAAACCGATGGTGAGCAAAATAATTATCTCCAATCCTTAGAAGTACAAGTCATGCTGGACACCCTTCGTGTCATTCACAATCCCCTACAAGATTATGCCTTAGCTGCCCTTATGAAGTCTCCAATGTTTGGATTTGACGAGGACGAGTTAGCACGTTTGTCTCTTCAGAAAGATGAGGACAAAGTTCAAGAAAATCTCTATGAGAAACTGGTCAATGCTCAAAAACAGTCAACAAGCCTGAAAAACTTGATTCACACAGCTATAGCTGAAAAACTAAACCAATTCATGGATATTTTGGATTCTTGGCGCTTGTATGCCAAAACGCACTCTCTCTATGACTTGATTTGGAAGATTTACAACGACCGTTTTTACTACGATTATGTTGGGGCTTTGCCAAATGGTCCTGCTAGACAGGCAAATCTCTATGCCCTAGCTCTGCGGGCTGACCAGTTTGAAAAGAGCAATTTCAAGGGCTTGTCGCGTTTCATTCGTATGATTGACCAAGTCTTGGAAGCCCAGCACGATCTTGCGAGCGTTGCTGTCGCACCGCCCAAGGATGCTGTAGAACTCATGACCATTCACAAGAGTAAAGGGCTGGAGTTTCCTTACGTTTTTATTCTCAATATGGATCAAGACTTCAATAAGCAAGACAGCATGTCAGAAGTCATTCTCAGCCGTACAAATGGACTAGGTGTCAAATACATTGCCAAGATGGAGACAGGAGCAGTAGAAGCTCACTATCCTAAAACCATCAAACTCTCCATTCCTAGCCTCACTTATATCCAGAATGAGGAAGAACTACAATTGGCTAGCTATTCAGAGCAGATGCGTCTCCTTTATGTTGCCATGACGCGGGCTGAGAAAAAGCTCTATCTTGTCGGCAAGGGTTCGCGTGAAAAGCTGGAATCTAAGGAATACCCAGCAGCTAAAAATGGGAAACTAAATAGCAATACTAGGCTTCAAGCCAAGAATTTCCAAGATTGGATTTGGGCTATCAGCAAAGTATTTGCCAAGGATAACCTCAACTTTAGTTATCGTTTTATTGGCGAAGATCAGCTAACTAGAGAAACTATCGGTCAATTGGAAAATAAGAGCCTTCTACAAGATAGCTCCCAAGCTGACAATCGTCAGTCAGAAACCATTAAAGAAGCTCTGGAAATGCTGAAAGAGGTGGAAGTTTATAATACTCTTCACCGCGCAGCCATTGAGCTTCCTAGTGTTCAAACCCCAAGTCAAATCAAGAAATTCTACGAACCAGTTATGGATATGGAGGGTGTCGAGATTGCTGGTCAAGGCCAGTTAGGAGACAAGAAAATTAGTTTTGATTTGCCAGATTTTTCAACCAAAGAAAAGGTAACAGGAGCTGAGATTGGGAGTGCTACCCACGAACTCATGCAGAGAATTGACCTCAGTCAGCGACCAACGCTTGCTAGTCTGACAGAAACTCTCAAACAAGTTCAAACCAGCCCAGCTGTCAGAGACAAGATCAATCTTGCTAAAATCCTTGCATTCTTTGACACAGCACTTGGTCAGGAAATTCTTGCCAATACCGACCATCTCTATCGTGAACAACCTTTCTCCATGCTCAAACGAGACCACAAGAGTCAAGAAGACTTCGTTGTTCGTGGAATCTTGGACGGCTATCTGCTTTACGACAACAAAATCGTTCTTTTCGACTACAAGACAGACCGCTATAATGAGCCAAGTCAACTCATAGACCGTTATCGCGGTCAGTTAGCCCTATACGGAGAGGCTTTATCTCGAGCCTATTCGATTGAAAATATTGAAAAATACTTGATTTTACTCGGTAAAGACGAGGTTCAAGTTGTAAAAGTATAAACCTATAAAGGAGACCTCATGACACTTCCAGTTAGAAAATCCCTGCACGATGCTGTTTTACAGGCTTCAAAAGCCGATACTTGGGAACAAGCTACCAAGGAATGGAATGAAGTTTCCTTGATTTTCAACGGTATCGGCCGTAGCAATTGTGTTTGTGGAAATGCCATCAAGTACGCCTACGAACTCTTTAATGGTGTCACAGGCCAACGCCTCTTTCCGATTGGTAGCGACTGTGTTCGTCATTTTCATCGATTAAGCCTTGACCAGCAACTGGAAGAGGAAGAAAAACTACTCAAAAAGGTTGAAAATCTGACCAGAAAGGCCCAGAAAAAGGAGAAAATCAAGGTCAATAAAAGTGACTTTGACGAGCGTCTTCTAAAGTGGCTCTGGGAAAAAGGTGTTTTTAAACCCAATCGCGGCAATCAATTCACGCCTGAGAGAGACTACCAACTCTTCCTAGAAGTCTTTCAAGGTGGTAGTTGGACCAAAGCAGAGCCCAAGAAGAAGGCTCGCATGGAAGAAGTCCTTGAAAAATGCATCAAACCCTTTTTACTTGGAAAGCCGGATGACCAACTCTACCTTGTCAAGCTAGGCAAGGAGAAAATTGACTACGAACAAGAACTCCGTATCCAAGCAGAGAAAGAGCGCAAGAAGAGGGATAAAATTGCCAAGCAATATGCAGATAATCTGGTTCTAGCCATGGGGCCGGCAGAACGGGCTTATCAGGATTACTTTGGCTTTACAGAAACCCTAACCCAAGAAGAACGAAAATGGGAGAAAATTCTTTTTGGTAAAAATCGAGCAGAACGGGCTATCAAGGCTAAACAATACCAAAAAGAGCTGGAAAAAGACCAACGAATTGCAGGTCAGGATCCAATTGAGAGAAAGCAGAAGCAGACCTGGCTCCTCAATTCCTATTTCCGTGATCTTCCTGAAGAAAAAGCTCGATTTGCTCGGCTCTTATTAGAATATCGAAAAAGTGGTGAAGTTCCCTTTTCAACCGAGTATTTGTCAGATCATCTCATCGACTTTTTCTATAAAATGAAAGCTTTTGAGTTTGAAATCGCACCAGAACAAGTCCGAGACTTTTTAAAAGAAAGCCTTCAAGCAGATCATCTCTCATCAGCACAAGAAAGCTGGATAGAAGGAATTCTCCTCAACTGCATCAAACCATTTTTAGAACGATTATTGATATGAGTAACACCTACCGTGGAAATGCCATGGTAGGTGTTATTGTATCCAAAAAAATAATAGGAAATTACAAATATAGTAGATTGACGCTAGAATAGTACACCTTTACTTCTAAAACATTGCTAGAAATTAGTTTGACTGCTATAATTAATTTGTCCTGTTTTTATTTCATTTTATTATACTACTTGATATTTTATATAGTCAATTGAAACACGAAGAGGACATAAGAGCCTCGTAAAAAGTATTGCACCTTGGTAATATAAAATATTGAAGTTAGAACAGTACAGTGCGGCTTCTAAAATATTATTAGAAATTGATTTGTTCATATTCTATTTTATTTCACTATAAAAAACTCTTGTTTATGATTTTTCATCTACAAGCAATTTGTAGTAGATAAAAAGACTGAGAGCTTACTTCTCAGTCTTGGATATGTTGAAAGAGGTGGTCGAGTTGGTTGAGGGAGTCGGTGCGTGAGTTGATAATTCTCAGGATATAGACTTCTTTTTCATGAATGAGGTAAAAGAGTAGGTATTGTTTAGAAACAATCATTCTGAAAGTGTTTTCTGGATAGAGGGGGGTATCCAATTTTATGATCAAAGTTAATACCGCCCTCTGGTGAAAACATGAGTAGGTTGGTAGTTTGTCGTAGGCGAGTAATAACTTTCTTGGCTATGTTTTCACTGAACTCTGTAGAGTAATAGATGAAAATATCGTCTAAGTCTTGTCTATCTTGTTCTGTAAAGCGCACTTTATAGTCCATACTTTGAAAAGACCTCGTCTGCGTCGTAGAGACGTCCTTCGATGATGTCTTGATAGCCTTTATCTAGTTCTGATTTGAGTTCTCCTAGGAAGGCTTCTGCTTTGAGTTGATCGGCTGTTTTAATTGGGAGACCTTTTTCAAGGACGATTTGCTCTACAAAAAGGTTGAGGGTATCTGAAAGGCTGATGTTTTTGCTTTCTAGGATAATTTTTGCTTCTTCGAATAGTTGGTTATTGACTCGGAAGTTATAAACTCAATCTCGTGTAAGTGTTGACATGGTATTTCTCCCTATAATGCTATTGTATTACGTATATCTTACAAAAAAAGATAGAGAAAGTTAAGTATGGGGAAAATAAGCATTGGCAGTTCTTTTGAAATTTTATTTGAAAATTACAACACCATTTTGATTTTATCTATGGTGTTCAGACTGATGACAATCCAACCCAAGATTTAGCTCGTTTTCGTCAGAATGAAATTACAAAAGAAGAAATACTTAAACTATAAGTCACCCAGAGAAGACTTCTTGCTGGCTAAATTGAACTTGAAATTTGGCAAAAAGGAAAAAAGAATAAAAATTGTAAAAAGTATTGATATTTTTAATATTTTAGTGTCTACTACAAGTAGATTAGAAGTCATCGAAGGTGCGTAAGCATAACTAGGTGGCCTTTTTTTTGTACAGAGGATAGATGTATGGAAGATAAAGAATTTGTGTTAAAGGATTTTAAGGAATATTTACCGCTAGATGTTGATATTACAGATAAAGAACGTTTAGTATATCGACCGATATTAATTTCAACTGAATTGAAGAAAAAGATAGAACCATCCTTGACAGAAGAGCAACTATATATTCATATGAAAGAGAATTCTAAATGGATTTTTACGCTTAAAGATGATGTAGAGTATTTTAAACAAGATTGCATTGATTTCTTACGTGATACTGACTTTCAATCTTTTTCGCAATATGGGAAATTAACAGAGATAAACTATCGTTCCGCAAAAATAGCGTATTTATTTGACAATTATCTCAGAAATTTTCTTCAAGAACTCCTAGAAAGAATTGAAGTTTTTTTAAAAAAATCAACTGCTGATGCAATTACAATCGGCTACAATGGTGATTTTTACATATTTAATGATGATAGTATTTACTATTCAGATCAGCAAAAGTATAGTTCTACAAGTCCAAAACGTACAGAATTAATACAGAAAACAAAATATCATCTTTCACGTTTGGTAATAGAAAAGAAGGATGCTCCTCTGATAAAACAACAACTTGATGAATACGGAGTTGTATTGCCATGGACTTTGTTTCGTATAATGACATTTGGAAATTTGTCATCATTTTTAATTGCTCTGCAACCGGATTATAGAAATAAAGTTGCAAACTATATTAGTATTGATTCAAATAAGGATAATCTAATATCTGCAAAATTACTATTATCTTGGACGAATTCATTAAGATACCTTAGGAATCTTTGTTCACACAATAGTAGACTTTATAAAAAACTTCATAATATACCACCAAAGATTCATTTTGATGATAGGGAGATAATAAACGATGGTCAGAATATGGACAAAAGTTTATTTGTTTATTTTTTAGTTATGAAGCGTATCATATGCTGTATGTCGAGGGAATCACAGCACTTTTGGAATAATAAGGTAAAGGATTTGGACAAAGAAAGTTCTAAAAGAGAAATTGAATTACTGAATTATGGCTTTCCGACCAGTTGGCTAATCATCTTAACTATTGACTTAGAAGAGATGCAATAAAATTTATCAAAAAAGCCTGGGCAAAAACTAGCTTCATAATTTTTGCTGCTATAATGGACTTATAAAATTTAAGGAAAGATTCATGATCGGAGATAATATAAACCCCTTACTTAAGATACATGCCCCGATACAACTAGAATTTACACAAATTATAGGAATTCCTAGAAATAGCTTAAGTCGTTATGAAAATGGAACGAGTTCAGTCTCTACCGAATTAATAGACATCATTTGTCAGAAGTTTAATGTATCTTATGTCGATATTGTAGGAGAAGATAAAATGCTCAATCCTGTTGAAGATTATGAATTGACTTTAAAAATTGAAATTGTGAAAGAAAGAGGTACTAATCTATTATCTCGACTCTATCGTTATCAAGATAGTCAGGGAATTAGCATTGATGATGAATCTAACCCTTGGATTTTAATGAGTGATGATCTATCTGACTTGATTCATACGAATATCTATTTAGTAGGAACTTTTGATGAAATAGAGAGATATAGCGGTTATTTGGATGGAATGGAGCGTATGTTAGAGATGTCTGAAAAACGGATGGTATCACAAATATGACGCCGAGAAAAATCGCTATATGAAAGGTAGAACGTTGATTCGCCAATTCAGTTCTGAAAATCAAACAATTCCATTCCGCAGAAAAACGACTGTGGAGATGATTGAAGAAAAGATTGAAGAAGTGGATGCTTTGATTAAGCTGGATGTGGAAAATCAATCTTATGTCACGATTAAAGACGAGCTAGTGCTTGAACTAGCAGCGTCTGAGTTGAGAATCAATGTTTTGCAAGAACGAGTGATAACCTTAAATCAAGTAGCAGAATATTTACTGGCTTCAGTTGAAAACAAGCAAGAGATGAAGTTGAATTTATCAAATTTTATATATAATTTGTATTTTTTGGTTTATTAATTTGTATTTAAAATTTAATCATGTTACAATTAACATTGAAATCAAATAGAAAAGGAAGATGCAAACGTGGGTACACTATTAGCAACAAGATTAAAAAATAGACGAAAAGAATTAAAAATGTCTCAGCGAGAATTAGCTGAGGGTATCTGTAAACAGGGGCAAATTAGTCGATTAGAGAGTGGAGAGTTCACCCCTGGAGCGGATTTTTTACATGCCCTTGCTAAGAAATTAAAAGTTAGTATGGACTACTTTTTTGATGAGCAGGTTGTAGAGGAAGTCAATGAGTTATCAGAGTTTAAGAAGTTAGCACAGACATTTATCACAAATCGTAATTATGAATCTTTAAAATATATATATGAATTGGAAAATGTAAAAGCCCATCGCTTATCTCTAGCAGATAAATTTTACATGGAATGGATAAAGTCTCTTATAGATTTTTATTTTTATGGACAGAAAGAAGAGGCAATTACACGATTAGAGAATATGCTACCTCAGTTAAATGTATCTGATTTGAACTACCTTCAAGTTTCAAACACTCTATTCAATTTTTATTATGATATTGAAGATTTAGAACGTTTTAATGAGATTAGAGACAAGCTAGAGCATCAAGTGAATCAGCTTAATTTAAACACAATTGAAGAGTTAGAACTATCAATTAAATTCAATTATAACGTTTGTCGTTATCTATGGTTACAGAAAAATATTGAAGAAGCTATTACTAAAATTACAGCTACTATAAAACAATGTAAGGCTTACAGAACGAATTATCTTTTGGCTGATTTGTACTTATTGATGGGAAACGTAAGTGAAAATTTCTCTTCTAAAAGTTCAGTGAAAGAATATTTTGAGACAGCTCATTTCCTTTACAAATTAGAGGAAAACATGTCAATGGCTTTGAAAGTTGAGCATTACATTGCAGATATAACAGAATAATGAATACGGTGTTCAAGTGAGCATCGTTTTTTAAACTTATCTTAGATACAAAAAAGTATCAAACAAAAAAAAATAAAAAAACATTATAAAAACACTTGACGAGCTAATTTTGAAGTGATAAAATAAATGAAAGAAAAAAAGGAGAGGCATATGAGAAGTTTGTTTAAGAAAATAGTTGCTGTATTAGTTATTGGCTTAATTCTGTTAGGAATTGCGAGAACACCTCAAGTTCATAAGATGGCTAGAGGGATTGATCCAGGTCCTGCGAATGGTATTTATAGATAGGAGATTATAGTCACTTAAAAATCAAAAAATTATAAAATTTTTGTTTTACTTAAATAGATATTTTATGATGGGCGAAGTTTTTATAACTAGTTCCTATAAGTACAGAAACCTATTTTAATTTACTAATTTCAAAACAATTTTTTGAGATATATGTAATTAAATCTAAATTAAGCTTTAAAAAATTATTTTTAGCAATTTGATTTTGAAAGTGTCATGCAGCAATATGAAAGCGTAGAATAGAGGTGTTTCCAATGTACAAGTAAGTTTTGATTCCAAATAAAGTAATAGAAAAGGAGCTATATAATGAGTAGTCAAATGAAAGCTTTCTTGAATGAACTTCAAGGAAATATGGAAGTTGTTGGAGAATTTTTTGATAATCCTGAAAAGGTAATTAGAAAATTTGGAATTGTCGGAAGAGAGAAGGAAGCATTGCTAATCCGTGACTTAAATGATATGGATGATTATGCTCTTTCAATTCAAAATAGCGTTGCATCGCCTTCTGGGGCACATAGTAGCACTTGCCATTTTGTTAGACAAGATTTACAATCCGCATAATTGTTAATATATAAAACATAAAATTTCAATTTTCAATTAGGGATAATAGAATTCCTTACTATGATATAGAAAGTGAATTAATTAGGAAATCTTAGTCAGAGGTTTCTGATTAATTCATTTTTTATATATTAAGAGTGATGTGAAATGTTCAAATTGTGAGACTACTCTCGGATTGTTGTATAGAAATTTAAAATTTTATTGTGAGCTTTTTAAGGAAGAGTGGCCGATATGAAAAATAAATACGATGTTAAAAGAATTATTCCGGATGAATTATCAGAATCACTAGATATTTTTCTAAAAAATTATTCTGAAACTGGATTGTCAGATTATAATACTTATCTCTTTTATGGTTTTATCTTGAAGTCCTATAAATTGCCTCGAGAAAATAGATATAGCATAAAATTATTGGTGAAGGAATTACAAAATAGAGGACTGAAAGTTACATTGATTATCAACATTTATTATCACGCTTTAAATTGTTTGGCTTTAAATGATGGTCTAAAAATTTATGGAGAAGATTTCTTAATATGAATTACGAAAAGTATTTAAACTATTTGGACTATGAAACTGAAATAGAAGACGCATACCATAATTTATTATTAGAATATAAAATTAGTGATAATTTTAGTGATGAACATTGGTTATATAATTTGCCGTCTAATATCACCCAATCTAAGGGATTTAAAATACACCTGAGCGCCTCAATATTAAATGCTAATTTGGTTGCTAAAAAATTCTTTGATTTTATATTTTCTAGAGAGAAGAAGATAAATTTCAAAATTTTGGTTAGCATTAAAGAACTTTCTTTGCAAAATACAGGGCTTAATGGTTATTCACAAGTCGGGAAATTCATTACAATTTATCCAAAAGATAATAAAGAGTTTCAACGTTTGTTACACAAATTAGAAATATTGTATAAAGGTGTAAAGGGTGTAAACATACCATCAGATTTCAGATTTCAACTTAGCGAGGTTGTATATTACAGATATGGGGAGTTCGTAAAAGATAGCACTTTCAAGGATAAAAGAGATAAGAAAATCCCTTCAAATGTGAATGTTCCAATAAGGGATTACTATATTCCAAGATATAACACTATTCCTGATCAATATATTATTTTGGAAGTGATTTCTAAAAATGCCAAAGGTGGAGTTTATAAAGTATTTAATACTCAAAAGCGAGTTTATTCTTTATTAAAAGAAGCTAGTGATTTATCGTTGGTTGATTTTACAAATAGAGATTCTGTGAATCGTTTAATAAATGAAAGAGAAATATTAGTAGAATTGGAAAAGGAGGAATTTACTCCAAAAGTTTTTAACGATTTTTACATAAAGAATTCGTATTTTGTGGAATTTGAGTTTATTATTGCAGATAAATTAAGCGAGTATAATATGGTTAGTGGCTCGTATGATTGGTTTTTAACATTAATTGATTATATGGAGATAATAAACTCCAAATATAATCTTTCCTATAGAGATTTATCATTTAATAATATACTTATTGATAATAGAAATAATATTTATATTATAGACTTTGAGCATGCCCTAAGGAAAGAAACTCAAATTGAAGAAAAAAAGTTGCCTCTATTTGGAACTCCAGGGTTTTATGAAACCAACTTAAATTTATTGAATAATCAACCAGAGGATATTATGGGATTGGTTTTGTTATTATATTGGAGTCAGAATTTAGATGATTTTAACGTCTTTTCAAAAATGAGTTTTTTAGAAGCGATGGAGTATGCAATGAATTTTAATTCGCGTCGCTTAGACACACTTGATAAATCAGATTGGCTTTATGATATTTATAAAAAAGCGTTCAATTATAAATATGATACTTTTTCTGAATTAAAAAAAGATTTTATAGAGGTATTAAAATAAAGGTAGGGGTGTTATGAATTGTTTCTTGAAAATGAATAATGTAAGTGTTCGTTATGATGACGTAATAGCTTTAAAAGATATAACTTTACAAATAAATAAGGGAGATTTCATTGGCTTATTAGGTTCAAATGGTGCAGGTAAATCTACGTTAATTAATTCTATTGTAGGTTTTCAAGAGATTTATTTAGGAGAAATAGAGTATTGTGATAAAGATTTGATAGTTAGTTCTCAACCTTTTGCTCATTTAGGCTTTACTCCTCAAACCACAGTAATTGATTTTTATACTACTGTGAAGGACAATGTAATATTGGGGCTGAACCTTGCTGGAAAGTTTGGGAAAAATGCTGAGAAGTTGTGTCAAATAGCCTTAGAAATTGTTGGGTTAGCTGATAAAAAAAATAATTTGGTAGAAACATTGTCAGGTGGACAACTGCAACGCGTCCAGATTGCTAGAGCAATAGCTCATAATCCAGATTTTTATATTTTAGATGAACCTACCGTTGGTTTAGATACTGAATCTGCCGAAAAATTTTTAATGTATTTAAAAGATAAGAGTTTGGAAGGAAAAACTATTATCATATCTTCACATGACATAAATCTACTCGAAAAGTTTTGTAAAAAAATACTTTTTTTACAAAATGGCTCCATATCATTTTTTGGTGATATGCGTGACTTTGTAGATAATTCAACTATCAAATTAAATTTTTCAATGCAGAATAGAATTTCTAGATATCAAATTGAATTTTTAGAAAATTTTAGATTTAAAGTTCACATCGAAGATAATGATAGTTTTACAATAGAAGTCCCTATAGAAGAAAATATCTTAGATGTTATCAATGAGGTAGGAAAAGCATGTGAAATTAAAAACTTTTCAACAAGTAAATTAACCTTACAAGAAAGTTATTTGCAAAGAATAGGAGGAGAAAAATGAAGGCTGATCAATTAAGGCACAAATCGGACTTAGGTTTAAGAGGTCTAGCGATTATTGCTAAAAATGAGATTATTGCTTTTTTTAGAAGTAAAGGTTTAATTATTTCTCAGTTTCTACAACCAATCTTATATGTTGTTTTTATAATAATAGGATTAAATTCTTCGATAAAGAACATTCAGTTTAATGATATAAAAACCTCTTATGCAGAATATACAATCATTGGTGTTATAGCTTTATTGATAATCGGGCAGATGACTCAAGTTATTTATAGGGTGACAATAGATAAAAAATATGGGCTACTTGCTCTTAAGTTATGCAGTGGAGTTCGTCCTTTATATTATATTTTAGGGATGAGTATCTATTCTATATTAGGGTTGATAGTTCAAGAAATTATTATATATATAATTACGTTAGCGTTTGAGATAAATATCGCAATGGATAGATTTTTTTATACAGTTTTGTTATCTATTGTTGTTTTATTATTTTGGGACTCCCTTGCAATTTTACTTACAATGTTTATCAATGATTACAGAAGACGTGATATTGTAATACGTTTTGTACTAACACCGCTTGGTTTTACAGCTCCTGTTTTCTACTTAATAGATTCTGCTCCTAGTATTGTGAGATGGATTGGTCAGTTAAATCCCTTAACTTATCAATTAACTATTTTGAGAAACTTTTATTTTAAAAATTCAACAACTTTGGAATTAGTTTTCTTATTGTTAACATCATTACTTGTCCTTATATCTGTATCTTTTATTATACCAAAGATAAAATTGATACTGATAGAAAGATAAAAGTTGGGTCATCCAACTTTTTTGTTGTCTCCCGAAAACCACTAGCTATGCTAGTGGTTCCATAGAGCTTTTAGCGTGGTAACAAAAAGAACCTCCTAAAATGATATGTTGTAGTGGTTTCTCCGCCACTACAACATATCATACAGGAGGTACCTCATGAGAGAGGATAATCAAAGTTTATCACATACCACATGGAATTGTAAATATCATATTGTTTTTGCACCCAAATATCGTCGTCAAATCATTTATGGCAGATACAAAGCTAGTATCGGAAGAATCATACGTGACTTATGTGAGCGTAAGGGTGTAATAATCCATGAAGCGAATGCTTGTTCAGACCATATTCACATGCTTATCAGTATTCCTCCGAAACTTAGTGTTTTGTCCTTTATGGGCTATTTAAAGGGCAAGAGCAGTTTGATGATTTTTGATAAGCATGCGAATTTAAAATACAAATATGGCAATCGCAAGTTTTGGTGTAGAGGCTATTATGTAGATACGGTAGGCCGTAATCAGAAAGTGATAGCTGAATATATTCAGAATCAATTACAAGAAGACAGAGTAGCAGACCAGCTCACGTTATTCGAGTCAGTAGATCCGTTTACTGGCGAAATAAATAAGAGGAAGTAACTAAGGTGCTTTAGCACCTGCTCGGGAAAGTGGTGCGCGAGGAAGCTATTTCGGTGGGCCTTTGGCCCTGGCCGGTAGAAGCGGCTTATAGCCGCAGAACAAACCACCAGTTCACACTGGTGGTTTTGATTTAAAAAACTTGATACATAAAAATAAAAGTCTATATAAAGGATGGTAAAATTCCTGTTGTCCGATTTGGACAATATCCTAAATAGTTACAATATATGGTCTATACTTTTTCTTAGGAGAAAGCTAGATGTACAGACGTTTGAGAGATTCGAGGGAGGATCATGATCTGACCCAAAAGCAAATAGCTACAATACTTTCGTTTACAAATTCAGCTTATGCCAAAATTGAACGGGGTGAGCATGCGTTGACGGCTGATGTATTGGTTAAACTCTCAGATTTCTATGACTTCAGTACAGACTATTTATTGGGATTAACTGATTTTCCTGATAAAATTCGCTTTAGAAAATAATCTCCTCAATTTCATAGAGTTTGAAAATGAGTGAGATTTTTTATTTGCCCTTTGACAAATGAATAGCCTAAAATGGTACTTTCCTCATTTGTGTAGCAGTTTTGCTTGATTCGCCAAGATAGGAGCGGGGACAATCACCAATAAAATAGAGCGATACTCTATCTGCCATGATGCAAATGATATACAATGATACTTCTGAACGTTCAGGCTGCCGTCGTAAAAGAGCAGTAAGTGAGATTCTTATGATGACCCCATCAGTCATGCCATGGAGGGAGAAGAAATTATTCGAAAGGATGATAATATGGAGATAAAATACGTATCTGTTGAAAATTCGGTAGCTGAGTGGGCGGATAAGAAAAGCATACTGAAACGATGGGAAGGTTTGAATCTCTACACTCTTAACAGATGGATCAAAGAAATGAGAGAAAATAAGAGATTTTCTTTATACGTCATCAATCCTACACATAAGCTGGTGTTTATAAATCTTGAGGGATTCGAATGCTTTTTGAGATGGAAACAAAAGCGGACAAAATAAGGAAGTCATGGTATAATATAGAGTAGTTATTTATTCTATACAACAATGATTTATTTCTTTTCGAGGAATTAAATTATGTATTATGTAACTAAAACAAATTCAAAAGGACAACCCTTGTATCAAGTGGTTGAAAAATATAAAGATCCACTTACTGATAAGTGGAGAACAGTAACTGTCAGCTATACTAGAAATACTAGTAGAGCACGAAAGCAAGCTGAAAGAGAGGTAATGGATAAAATAGAAAAACTGACCTCTTCCCTTGAAAGTCAGTACAATCCTGAAATGATTACAACTTTTGGAGAGTTAAAAGAGAGTTGGTTTCAAACTTGGTGCGTATCTGTCAAGCCCCAGACAATAAAAAAGGAAGAGTTGGTGATAGAACGGCTTGGTAAAATTATCGGTGATGAATTTTTACTCGATCGAATTACACCACTACTGATGAAAAATTGTCTTAATAAATATCTAGATAAATACGACGCTTCACCTTCAACAATGACACATATAAAAAGTACGTGTAACAAGATATTTAATCACGGTGTGCTATACAATGTCATTAAGTACTCTCCAATGACCGCTGTTAAAATAGATGTGCCTCTGGAGAAAAAGAGAGAAGCAAGAAAAAGGCTTGATGCTAAATTTCTTGAAATTCATGAATTGCAAGCCTTTTTTGATGTTTTAGGGCAGTGTAGAAATGCTAGCTATTATGACCTTGCTATTGTATTATTACTGACAGGGATTCGTATTGGAGAGGCTGCTTTTTTACCATCAGATGTTGATTTTGATAAGGGGATTTTACATATTGATAAGGCTCTCCAATATCATGATTTAAAAGTTGATGAATTTTATTTTGATACGACTAAGACCGTCAATGCTGATAGAGAGGTAGCCCTCCCAATAGCAGCGAGTGAAGCAATCCAGAGATCTATAAAAAGAAATCAGGAATTTGAAGCCTATATGGAACAAAATCCTAGTCCTGCTTTCAAAAAGTGTGATAGTGTATTTCAAACTGAGTATGGTTCTCCGATAACTTCTCACTCATTTCGTCAAGTTTTGAAGAGGGTTGAGGAGAAGTTGTTAAAAAATTGTCAGAAGGATTATGGTTTTAAATGGGTCAAGCATGTGACCCCTCATTCTTTCAGACATATGCACATTAGTTATCTTCAAAGTAATGAAATGCACATAGCTGTAAAGGATATTATGACTAGACTTGGTCATGCGAATTTTGAAACCACGATGGGCTACACCCATAACATCAGTCGTTCACAAGAAAATACTGTAACTGCTTTAAATCAATTTGTAGAAAAGCACAATTTTCACTTTAAAGAATTGAAGAGTTACACCTGTAAATATTCGAGAATGATTGAACAATTCATTGAAACTTGTGATGATAACAATAAAGTAGAGTTAAGTGTTGATGAATTTAAAGACTTATTACACCTTGGTTCACGTTACTCACCCAAACATATTGTTTCAAATTTACTGTTAAAAATCAAAAAAGATATTGTCAAATATCACCCACATTTTGATATAAAGATTGTGAAATTAAGCGGGAATCAAATCAAAGGTTTTTCCATTTCGTGGTAGTTTTGGTGTTCGCTTGGTGTTTAGACGATAGTAAAATAAAATAGGGGCTCTAAACCCTTGCTACGAAAGGAAAAAAACTCAATGGCTACTATTCAATGGTTGGTCTAGAAGAATTAAAATAATAAAACATTGTGAAGTAGAATAAATGCTTAAAACCCTTGAATTTCAAGGGTTTTTGTGAGTACAGATTTTTATTTTTTACATTGTTATAAGTGCTTGATTGAGCAATAATCATCAATAAAAACATTTTTTTGGTGTTGAGTTTGGTGTTCAAATATTTATTATGTTACGGAAAGGAATTTCACAATCTTTCCGTTTTTTTATTTTCAGGAGGGAAAATGACAAAAGAATTACAATCATCACGCTATATTGTCATTTCATTTTTAGTACGTGAAATGGGAATTGACATTGTTGAAGCCATCTCTCTTATGGCTGAATTAGAAAAAAGTGGCTTGGTTCGATTGGAATCAAGTGGAGATTTAATACTCAAAGAACTTGGAGGAGCGCTATGAAACGAATTACCGCAAATCAATACCAAACTTCAGAACGGTATTATAAATTACCTAAAATTCTTTTTGAGGATGAGAAATATATGGATATGAAACTAGAAGTAAAGGTGGCTTATTCTATTTTAAAAGATCGTTTAGAATTATCTCTCAGTCGTGGTTGGATAGATGAAGAAGGAGCAGTCTATTTAGTATTTTCTAATTCTAAACTGATGAAGCTATTAGGTTGTTCGAAGTCAAAATTACTGTCCATCAAAAAAACTCTTAAAGAATATGACTTAATTGATGAAGTCCAGCAGTCTTCAAGTGAGAAAGGAAGACTAGCTAATAAGATTTATTTAGGGGAATTATCTTCTACCCCAGTAGGTAATTCAAACAGGCCTAGTATTAAAAAAAGACTAGGGCAGGTTGAAAATGAAACGGCCCCCGTCTCACATTCAGCCCCTAGTGAGACTGAAGTTAGTGAGACTAAATATAGTGAGACTGATTCTTTATTTATTGAGGATGAGGAGGATAGGAATACTCAACCTATCTTGAAAAGAAAAGTAGAAAAGGTCACAAAATATGATCGAGATTATATTTGGGGATTGGTACAAGATCAATTTAGACGAGAGGGTTTTTCTGAAACAGCCAGTGAAATTGCTATGACTGATTTTGAGAGAGTCTATCAGTATGCTCTAGATAATGTTCGCTTTGTTAGACGAGCGGAAGTACTTGCTGAATTTGTGTTTAATGGCTTGTATTCCGTTTGGAATAACCGTGTTAGAAAAGGAGGTGGTTAAATGTCGCCAATCGAGTGGATATTAGTTATGCTCATTTTCATTTCAAGTGGTGTGACTATTTGGACATTGATAGTCGATCAGAAAGGGGTGATAAAGAAATGAAATTTATTGATTTATTTTCAGGTATCGGTGGCTTTCGACTTGGAATGGAAAGTGTCGGACACAAGTGTATTGGATTTTGTGAGATTGATAAATTTGCTAGAAAATCTTATAAGTCCATTTTTCAAACGAAAGGAGAAATAGAATTTCATGACATACGAGATGTTTCAGATGACGAATTTAAAAAACTTAGAGGGAAAGTCGATGTCATCTGTGGGGGATTCCCTTGTCAAGCATTTTCAATCGCAGGAAGACGATTGGGATTTGAAGATACTAGAGGAACTTTGTTCTTTGAAATTGCTCGAGCGACCAAACAAATCCAACCACGTTTTCTTTTTCTTGAAAATGTTAAAGGCCTACTCAATCACGATAAGGGACGGACGTTCACCACAATTCTTACCACACTTGATGAGTTGGGGTTTGATGTTGAGTGGCAGGTGCTTAACAGTAAGGATTTTGGCGTTCCCCAAAACAGAGAGAGGGTGTTTATTATCGGACATTCTAGAAAGAAAGGTACCAGACTCCTATTTCCTTTCAGACGAGAAGGTCAAGCAACTAACCCTGAGACTTTGAAAGCACTAGGGAATTTAAATCCATCAAGAAGTGGAATGAGTGGTAAAGTCTATTATTCAGAAGGTCTTGCGCCAACCTTAGTTCGTGGAAAAGGAGAAGGATTTAAAGTTGCGATTCCTTGTATGACACCAGACAGATTAGAAAAAAGACAAAATGGTAGACGTTTCAAGGATAATCAAGAGCCAATGTTTACTTTAAATACTCAGGATCGCCATGGTATTGTCGTTGTTGGAGATTTACCAACTAGCTTTAAGGAAACAGGTCGCGTCTATGGAAGTGAGGGCTTATCTCCAACACTGACTACGATGCAAGGTGGAGATAAAATCCCCAAAATACTGATTCCAGAACCAATCCAATTTTTAAAAGTGCGGGAAGCAACTAAAAAAGGATATGCTCAAGCAGAGATTGGAGATTCAATCAATTTAGAAAGACCAAGTTCTCAGTATCGTCGTGGTAGAGTTGGAAAAGGTATAGCGAATACGTTAACAACTAGTGGGCAAATGGGAGTAGTAGTGGCTAGCTATGAAGGGGAAGATAAGCAAGTTTATCATGTAGCCGGTGTCTTAATTGATGGGCAATTTTACCGTTTGAGGATACGAAGAATCACCCCTAAAGAGTGTTTTAGACTGCAGGGATTTCCTGATTGGGCTTTTGAAGCTGCTAGAAAAGTCTCTAGTAATAGTCAGCTCTATAAACAAGCTGGTAACAGTGTAACCGTTCCTGTGATTGCCGCAATCGCAAAGAAATTAAAAGAAGTAGAGGAAAAAGATGAAAGCGTTAAATAAAGAGTCAATACTAGATTGTGATGAATTAGAAACAGAATTACATGATGCAGAAATCAAACAGCTGGATGAACAAATATTTTTGATGCCCAATTATCCATGTGAGTTTGAGGTGACATTTTTAGATGATTACCATAAAAAACACAACTACCCCCTATTTTATGAATCCTATCTTCAAAACATTATGGAATTCCTTGAAAGTCAGGATATAAAGAACGGAGCTGATGCCTTTGTAGATGATCATCAAAATCTTGTTTTTGTTTTATATGGACAAGGCTATCGAGCCGAGGGAAAAGAGGGAATACTTACAACCCAAGTAACTGTAAAAGCTTATGATGAAGACAAGCAACCGATTAACTTCGCAAATTTATTAGATTCCTTAATCGTTTCAGAATATCAAATGGAACCGAATCTTTGGGAGGTCTCCCATGATTGATCTCTATCTAAGTAAAAATAGCCAAAGAAATCAACTTCTTTTAGACTTCTTCCAAAACTATGGCATCGAGGTATCTTGTCATTCGATTTCTGAAATGACAAAGGACAAATTAATTGAGATGATGAGCTATTCTTCAGATTGTTTTGAGTTTTTATCGCCCAACTTATTACGATTTAAGAACCGTGACAATCTAAGATTAACGGATTTCATTGAAATGATATTAAAAAATCCTGAACTAACCATCAGACTTCCTCTTGCGGTTTCAAATAAGAGAGTTTATCCAAATCTAAATTTGGAGGAAGCTAGAGCTTTATTGCCAAGAGATACGAAACAATTGATTTACATGGAACAAACACATTATTTATCTAGTTAAAGGAGAAGCAATATGGCTGAACGATTTTGGGAGAACTTGTCCATTATTTTGGCTGAAAGAAATATTAGCTGGATTGAGTTAACCAGAAAAATGTTTGCAGGAGAGTTTCACTATCCAAGTGAATTGAATCGTTTGTATCAAAAGATTCGCCACTATAAGATGGAACAACGAATGCCTCAAAGTCCATGGGTAGAAAGGATTGTGCAGGTATTAGATTTAGATTATGAAGATTTATTTCGGAGGTAACTATGAAAAGAATAATTCCAGTTTATATATTCCAACAAGTAAATGTCTTATTGGTATCTCTATACTTACTGAAATTGCTTTGTATCGGTGAGTTAACTATACTACAGATTCTCTATGGTTCGTCACTCATTTCATTTTTATGGATATATGGTCAACGTAAAAAAGCGCATAAGGTCAGTATGAAATCTAGGATGAAATGGCTTGGTATTGGATTAGCTAGTCTACTGATTATAAGTCTATGTTTTAGCTTAATCCATGCTCAAGGAAGCACGAATCAAGCAAACTTAATTGACCTACAACATCAGGTTCCTTGGTTTTCATTTTTATTGTTCTTAATCAATGCGAGTATGGTTGAAGAATTTCTGTATCGAGAAATTTTATGGAACTTGGTTAGAAAATTAGATATTCGAGTTGCTTTGACAAGTGTTTTATTTGCCTTAGTACATCATCCAGGAACCATTCTAGCTTGGTGTTTATATGTTTCACTTGGGATGTTTTTAGGGATGGTGCGCTATAAATCTGACTTATGGGGAAGTATGGGTTTACATTTGGTGTGGAACCTACTAGTTTATAGTTTGCTGCTTGTTTAGGGAAATGAAATGCTAACGTTATTTCATAATGTTAGTCTTTTATTTCAAAATCTTTATTTAGTATGAATTTAGCTCTACAGGAAAATAAAAAATGTGATAAAAATTTCAACTACTCTTATCTATAATAAAGCTACCTGTTCTTTGAAAATTGAATCCACTCCGTCTTGATTAGCGTGCCTGTGTAAGTAGGGACTGAGAGTATTTCCCTGTGAAGGGCAACTGGCACAAGACGTGTGTGAGAATTTTCTAACAGACACGGAGTTTATCGTTACCAGACTGAAACGATGCGACAAACTAGATAAAGGAGTTAATCATGAAGGTAGTAAACTTGTATGATTTGAAACAAATGGGAAATAAAGGTGGTTGTACCATCCAATTGATTCATCACTTTCCCTTTGGTATGGGCTTAGGACATCTCAAAAAAGACTACATTGAATTTAAACGTGTTGGTATCTTTGATGGGAAAGCAGTAGAAGTTACTCTTCGAGAACCTTATTCGAGAGATCTACTGCAGGTTGTCAAATCGATTAAGCAACGTCAAAAATTGATAGCTTATCGCTATAAAGAAGGAAAGCTGCTATTTGTGAAGAAGGAGGCATCAGATGTCCTCTGAACAACAGGAACGAATGGCAGTTCAATATGCTGAGCGTAGTCTTTTATTTACTGTAAAAAGTCTTTTAAAGATTCTAGAATGGTCTAGACGTCAGGCTTTAGCACAGGATTCCGCCTATAAAATAGGGGTACAGAAATTAGAAGAATTGCTACAATCTCCTTATTCGATTGATACGATTAATCTGAAAAAAGATTTTTTAGATAAACCAATTGATATAGAGAAATTTAAAGCTTTTTTAGAAAAAGAAGAGATTCCTTTAGCCATCGCTTGGCAAGGGGATTCTCTTCATTTCTACACGAAAGACCGTTCGATTCTAGACAATCATTTAGACCATCTGTTAGAAAAAATGGTTAATGATCCGGAGAAATTAGCTGATTTTACCATGGATAAGTCATTAGACGATGCAATTGATGAGGCTAAATCCCAAATTACCTTTAGACAAGAAGGAGCCGTCAAACAGAAAGAGATGGTGAGATGATGTACAGTGGAAAGAAATTCCTATTATTCTCACTGTTAGGTATCTTACTAGGCTATCTTTTTCATCGTTTGACGCTTTTGTATGATTCCTATACTGGAAATACCTTAGATAAATGGACTCATCTTCTGATGGAAGGTCAAGATGAAGTTCTTCAATCGCCATGGAATGTTTCCTTTACTGGAAAATCCAGTGCTTTTTTTCTACTAGGCTTTGTGATGATGTTGCTGGTTTATCTCTATTTAGAGACTGGTAAAAAACAATATCGAGAAGGAGTAGAATACGGGAGCGCCCGTTTTGGAACTCTAAAAGAAAAGAAGCTCTTTTACGGTAAGGAATTTTCTCATGATACAATCTTAGCCCAAGATGTTCGTTTGACATTATTAGATAAAAAATCAGCCCAATATGATAGGAATAAGAATATTGCGGTGATTGGAGGTTCAGGAAGTGGGAAGACATTTCGCTTTGTGAAACCCAATCTGATTCAAATGAATAGTTCTAATATTGTAGTGGATCCTAAAGATCACTTGGCCGAAAAAACAGGCAAACTCTTTTTAGAACATGGCTATCAAGTAAAGGTGTTAGATTTAGTCAATATGAAGAACTCAGATGGCTTCAATCCTTTTCGCTATATAGAGACAGAAAATGATTTGAATCGTATGCTGACGGTTTATTTCAATAACACCAAAGGCTCTGGCTCTCGTAGTGATCCATTTTGGGATGAAGCTTCTATGACTTTGGTAAGAGCTTTAGCTTCCTACTTGGTCGATTTCTATAACCCACCTAAAACAAGAGAACAGCTCATTGAAGAGAGTCGTTTAAGTCAAAAGGAATACCAAAACTTGTTGAAACGTCAAAAAAAAGAAGTGGAAGAGCGAAAAAAACGAGGGCGTTATCCAAGTTTTGCTGAAATCTCAAAACTCATTAAACACTTATCCAAGGGTGAAAACCAAGAAAAAAGTGTCTTGGAAATTCTATTTGAAAATTATGCTAAAAAGTATGGGACTGAAAATTTCACCATGCGAAATTGGGCAGATTTCCAAAATTATAAGGATAAGACTCTGGATTCTGTTATAGCTGTAACCACTGCTAAATTTGCCCTCTTCAATATTCAAAGTGTCATGGATTTGACCAAAAGAGATACCCTTGATATGAAGACATGGGGCAAGGAAAAATCAATGGTTTACCTAGTTATCCCAGATAACGATAGTACCTTTCGCTTTCTTTCAGCCCTCTTTTTTTCAACCGTATTTCAAACCCTAACAAGACAAGCAGATATTGATTTTAAGGGTCAATTGCCTCTTCATGTGAGAGTCTATTTAGATGAGTTCGCAAATATCGGAGAAATTCCAGATTTTGCTGAACAAACCTCAACAGTCCGTTCTCGGAATATGAGTCTCGTTCCCATTCTTCAAAATATTGCCCAACTTCAAGGGCTCTATAAAGAAAAAGAAGCTTGGAAAACCATTTTGGGGAACTGTGATAGCTTAGTCTACTTAGGTGGTAATGATGAAGATACCTTTAAATTTATGAGTGGCTTACTCGGTAAACAAACCATTGATGTTCGAAATACGAGTCGTTCCTTTGGCCAGACAGGTTCAGGATCCCTTTCTCATCAAAAGATTGCTCGTGATTTAATGACACCCGATGAAGTCGGAAATATGAAACGGCATGAATGCTTGGTTCGAATTGCCAATATGCCTGTCTTTAAAAGCAAAAAATACAATTCTATTAAGCATCCAAACTGGAAATACCTAGCCAATCAAGAAAGCGATGAACGGTGGTGGAACTATCAAATCAATCCTTTGAATCAAAGACAAGAAAATCATCTTGAAGGCCTTAGAATTCGTGATTTAACTTTTGAATCTAGTTTAAAATAAAAATAGAAAAGAGGAAATAGATGATTACGCATTTTAAAGGTTTTGTTTATGGAGTAGACGCAAGTGCTATGTTTGCACAAGCTATGTCTTTGTTACAGAAGGGCTTGATTGCGGTTGGTGCCTTTCTCGTTGTTGTGGGGATTGTCAATCTTGCAACCAACATTAAAGATGGTGGACCAGGTGTTCGGAATGCCATTCTTGAAATTGTCGGTGGAGTTATGGTAGGGGCTGCTGGAGCCTTTGTAACCCAGATTTCAATTTAGGAGGATAAACAATGATATGAATCTTAGTTTAGTCTCACCCTTTGTTTACCTTGCATCTGAAAAAATATCAGCTGAAAATTTATTTGAAGGGTTTAATGTAGATTTACAATCTACGGTAGATCTGATTAAATCTCTATCTAGCTACAATCCAACTGTTTGGACTTATATGTCTAGTATTACTAAAAGTGTCATGCAGCCTATTGGAGTTGCGATTTTATCAGTTGTTCTCATCTTAGAATTTTCGAAGATGGCAAAGAAAATTGCTAACTCAGGTGGAGCGATGACCTTTGAAGCATTAGCGCCGATGTTGATTAGTTATATTATGGTCGCAGTTGTAATTACCAACACTACCGTCATTGTAGAAGCCATCATCGGGATTGCGAGTCATGCCATTGAACAAGTGGCTTCGATTGTGGCTCACGGTGGGGCAAAGTATGATACCATCTCTGGATTAAAAGGTTCAGGATTTATTGGCCGGATGATTGTGGGATTTTTCGCCCTCCTCATTTGGCTTGTTCGGATAGTAAGTGCAGCCATGGTCAATCTTTTGGTATCCATTCGATTTATTCAACTTTACCTTATGATTCCATTTGCCCCTCTTACGATTCCAACATTTTTAAGTGATGAGTGGAAGTCTATTGGTATTGGCTATTTAAAAAATATTATGGTCTATGCGGTACAAGGGGTTCTTATTTTTCTGATTGTTTCTCTTGTTCCTTTGTTTGAATCTGCTGGGAAAATAGCTGTTTCAAATGGTGCAGGAGTCCTGCAATCACTTGCGATTATGTTTGGTAGTTTAATACAAGCTATCTTACTGATTATCGCCCTCGTTGGTTCTCAACGTACGGCTCGCTCAATCTTAGGTATGTAATTAGATAAAGGCTAGGAAGTGAATGCTTCTTAGCCTTTTTAGAAAGGAAAGTCATGAATACACGTGTCTTTAAAGACATCTCAAAATACCAACACAGGGCTTGGTTAGGCTTCACCACAAGACAAATTATCTTTGTTTTACCAGCCTTTATTGTCACAATTATTGTTTTGGGCTTGAATCTCTTTTTCTGGCAATTTGGAGATTGGTTTGTTTACGGTTTTGTGTTTGCCTTTACCATTCCCCTCATGCTTTTTGGAGTCTATAAACCCAATGATTTATATTTTGAACATTATTTGAAATACCGTCTTCATTTTGAATTAACGGTTCCCCTACGCACAATTACAGGAAAGAAAGGATCTGAATATGAAAAGAAAATCAAATACATTAAAGAAACAAAAAACTTCAATGACTAATCAGAAAGAAGTAGTTAAAGGAAAAAAAGAGGAAGTGTTACCATCAACGGCGAATACTCTTTCCTATCAAGCCCTGTATCAAAATGGTCTGATGCAGGTGAAAGAAGATTATTTCTCACAAAGCTATTTACTTGGTGATGTCAATTACCAGACCGTTGGTTTAGAAGATAAGGGGGCAATCATTGAGAAGTATTCTGATTTGATTAACTCCCTAGACGACCAAACCAACTTCCAATTGACTATTTTTAATAAAAGATTGAATTTAGAAAAATTCAGACAAAGTGTTTTATATGAGGAAAAAGAAGATGGGTATGATAGCTATCGTAAAGAATTGAATCGGATGATGAATCAGAATTTAGATAGTGGTGAAAATAACTTTTCGGCTGTTAAACTGATTAGCTTTGGTAGAAAGGATTCTAATCCCAAACAAGCCTATCGTTCCTTGTCCCAAATTGGAGAATATTTTAAGAGTGGTTTCTCAGAAATTGATGCACGATTTGAATCCTTGGCTGGAGAAGAGCGTGTCAACTTGTTGGCCGATATGCTTAGAGGAGAACACCATCTTCCTTTTTCTTACCGTGATTTAACGAGATCTGGTCAGACAACTCGTCACTTCATAGCACCTAATCTCTTGGATTTTAAAAACAAGAATTACCTACAAATCAATGACCGCTTATTGCAGATTGTCTATGTCAGAGACTACGGTATGGAATTAGGAGATCAGTTTATCAGAGACCTCATGCAAGGAGATTTGGAATTGATTGTAAGCCTTCATGCTCAAAGTTCGACCAAGGCGGATGCCATGAAGAAACTACGAACAAAGAAGACCTTGATGGAATCCCAAAAGATTGGGGAACAACAAAAACTAGCTCGTACAGGTATCTATTTGGAAAAAGTAGGTCATGTATTAGAAAGCAATATCGATGAAGCTGAGGAACTCTTAAAAACCATGACAGAGACAGGAGATAAACTATTTCAAACAGTCTTCTTGATTGGTGTTTTTGGTCAGGATGAAGAAGAACTTAAACAAGCTCTAGACACGATTCAACAAGTGGCCGGCTCAAATGACCTAATGATTGATAAACTTCCATATATGCAAGAAGCAGCCTTTAATAGTTTGCTGCCATTTGGTTGTGATTTTTTAGAGGGAGTATCACGGAGTTTATTAACGTCCAATGTAGCAGTGAACTCACCTTGGACTTCAGTAGATTTACAAGACCGTAGTGGGAAATATTATGGTATCAATCAAATCTCAAGCAATATTATTACTATTGATCGCAGCCTATTAAATACACCGTCTGGTCTGATTTTAGGAACATCAGGAGCTGGGAAAGGGATGGCAACCAAGCATGAAATTATCACGACCAAAATCAAGGAATCTGGTGAAAATACTGAAATTATCATCGTGGATCCAGAAGCAGAATACAGTGTCATTGGACGGGCTTTTGGTGGAGAAATGATTGATATTGCGCCCGATTCCCAAACTTATCTCAATGTCCTTGACTTGTCTGAAGAAAATATGGATGAAGATCCTGTAAAGGTAAAATCAGAATTTCTTTTATCCTTTATCGGCAAGTTATTGGATAGAAAAATGGATGGAAGAGAAAAATCGATTATCGACCGAGTCACCAGACTCACCTATCAGTCATTTAAAGAGCCTTCTTTGGAAGAATGGGTTTTTGTCTTGAGTCAACAACCAGAAGAAGAAGCGCAGAATTTGGCACTTGATATGGAACTGTATGTCGAGGGTTCTCTTGATATTTTTTCTCATAAGACCAATATTCAGACAGGATCTAATTTCTTAATCTATAATGTTAAAAAGTTAGGAGATGAGCTGAAACAAATCGCTCTCATGGTAGTGTTTGATCAGATATGGAATCGTGTCGTTCGGAACCAAAAATTAGGGAAGAAGACCTGGATTTATTTTGATGAAATGCAGCTTCTCTTATTAGATAAATATGCCAGTGATTTCTTCTTTAAATTGTGGAGTCGTGTCAGAAAATATGGAGCCAGTCCGACTGGGATAACCCAAAATGTCGAAACCTTATTGTTAGATCCAAATGGTAGACGGATTATTGCAAATAGTGAATTTATGATTCTCCTCAAGCAAGCAAAAAATGATAGAGAAGAACTGGTTCAACTCTTAGGCTTGTCAAAAGAACTTGAAAAATACCTAGTCAATCCAGAAAAAGGGGCTGGACTGATAAAAGCTGGTTCCGTTGTCGTTCCCTTTAAAAATAAGATTCCTCAAGGTACTCAATTGTTTGATATTATGAGTACGGATCCTGATAAAATGGCTTCTAACTAAGGGGAAGTATAATGAAGGATAAGAGAGAAATCATACGTGCCCGAAAGGCATTTAGAAGAAGTCTAAAAGATGAGAAGAAATTCTTGAAACAAGGAAAGAAGGAGGTAAAGAAACAGAAAAAAGATTCCGCTGTACTGGATGAAAAAGCATGGAAAAAAGAGATAAAGCAAAAGCTAGAGGGGATGAGAGAAGCTTCAAAGGCTAGAGTAAAACAAGCAAATGAAGACTACAATCACATCCTTCAAAATAGTCCTCCATCTCTTTTGAATCGGAAAGAATTAAGAGATAGACGATTGCCTCATGCTAGGAAACGATTGAAAATAGCCAAGAAACAATTTAAGGAAGCTAAGGTTGAAGCAAAAGAAGAAAGAAAAGAGCGTCGTAAAGAAAGAAAAACCAATCAAAAATTTCTCTATGGTCAGGAACTGAAACATAAATCTAATTTTTTCTTTCAAGGGAAGAGTTTAGAAGAATTAAAAGCTAAGAAAGAAGTCAAGGCCGCAAAAGAGAATCTAAAATCTACTAAACAAGCCTATAAGTCCAAAAAAGTCAGTAGGAAAGCCAAAACTTTTCTTTATGTCCTTGGACGTGAAGGAGGAGAGTTAGCTTCAGAAAATGAAGATTTAGAAGGATATCGCACACTTCAAGAGACCATTAGAAAAGGAAAACGCTACAGTCGGCTTTCTTATAACATTGGGAAAGCTAGTGTCAAAACAGGACAAGCAACAGGTCGTTTTACCAAGAAAAGACTGACCAACACAAAAGAGCGATACCATCATTTTAAGGATGGAAAAGGATGGAAACTAGCGAAAGATAATCCAAGCTCCTTTAAAAATCGGTTTCGAAAATTAAAGAAACAAGGTCTTACAAGTGTCCGAAATATCTATCAAAAACTAAAAGCAGCCTTTTCCTTCTTTACATTTGCGGCTGGAAATCCTGCAACATGGATAGTTGGAGGATTAGTCTTTCTTCTCTTACTTATGATGAGCTTCTTTTTAGGATTTTCATCTGCTAGTTTGATTCAACAAGATGAATTTGAATTAACAAAAGCTTATACCCACCTAACTTGGGAAGATGCAGAACATACTCGCACAAATGACAAAGGAATTACTTATTACACAAAAGTTGATGATGTGATGGGGTATATGAACTTTAAATTCCATGACTATGAGTTACACAAACCAGTTCACTTATTTAGTTCCGAAACTTACAAGGATTATCTGTCTACTTTATGGCATGATTTAAACGATGGGGATGATTTGAAATCCATGCAAGACCTTTATGAAACTCCTAAGTATAAACTCTCGAAAGACGATCAAGAGGAAATGAAGGAACTAAAAGAAGAAGGTGTCTATGCTTCCATGCAGGAATTGGATAATCCATTTGAGGGGAAAAGCAACGAAGATAGTTTAACCATGACTTATCGTTACGGATATTATGATTTAGATGGGAAACCTACTCTTCAGGAGTACATTCTACTAGAAGCAAAGGCTCACCAAACGATTGTCGCGCCAATGGATGGAGTTGTATCTCTAGACGGTGACAATGTTATTCTCACTAACGGAAAAGGAGAGAATGAGAGTCGTTTAACCTTATATTCCATCCATAATGGCCGTGCGATTGAGGGAACAAGAGTCCTAACAGGTGATATTATCGGTGAAACACCAGATGATACAGGTTTGAAAGTTTCCTATCAAAAGTATAAGAACAAGAAAGAAAAATTAGTGTATGTCAATCCGCAATTTTATTTTCCAAAAGTCATTCAACTTCAGACAACTATCTTACCTGCCATTGGTCAGTTTGGTGGGGATGAGTTTGAACGAGCAAAACATATTTATGAGTTTTTGAAATCTCAAGGGGCAAGTCCCCAAGCCATTGCGGCTATTTTAGGAAATTGGTCGGTAGAGTCTTCTATCAATCCTAAACGAGCTGAAGGAGATTATTTATCTCCTCCAGTTGGCGCTACCGATTCCTCATGGGATGATGAAAGCTGGTTAGCGATTGGAGGTCCAGCCATTTATAGTGGTGCTTATCCTAATATTCTTCATAGAGGTTTGGGGTTAGGGCAATGGACGGATACTGCAGATGGTTCAACACGTCATACAGCTTTATTGAATTATGCACACGCCAAAAATAAGAAATGGTATGATTTAGACCTACAACTTGATTTTATGCTTCATGGGGATAGTCCTTACTATCAAAGTTGGTTAAAGGATTTCTTTAAAAATACGGGCAGTGCAGCCAATCTCGCCCAACTCTTCCTTACCTATTGGGAGGGAAATTCTGGTGACAAACTACTGGAAAGACAAACCAGAGCAACGGAATGGTATTACCAAATTGAAAAAGGATTTAGCCAAACAAACGGAGGACAAGCAAAGAGTGACCCACAATCCCTTGAAGGGGTTCGTGGAGACTTGTATGATCATTCTGTTCCTGGTGGTGGAGATGGTATGGCCTATGCCTATGGACAATGTACATGGGGTGTTGCGGCTCGTATGAATCAATTAGGCTTAAAATTAAAAGGAAGTAATGGAGAAAAGATTTCAATCATTAATACCATGGGAAATGGTCAGGATTGGGTTTCGACAGCTTCAAGTCTTGGAGGGGAAACTGGCTCTATACCAAGAGCAGGTGCTATTGTTTCTTTTGTGGGAGGTACACATGGCACACCAGCCATCTACGGTCATGTGGCTTTTGTCGAGAAAGTATATGATGATGGTTCTTTCCTTGTGTCTGAGACAAACTATGGTGGCAATCCTAACTATACCTTTAGAAAAATCTCGCAAGCAGATAGCGCCATTAGTTTTGCTTATACGGTGAAATAAAAGAATCATGTCATCAGTTTAGGTGACATGATTCTTATTTTTTATAGAGTGACATATTTAATGCCATAGGCTGATAACTTACTTGATGATCATCTTTAATCAATTGACTGTAAGCAACAAATCCGAACTGTTCATAAAATTGAATGACTTTAGGATGATTGATACTATCTAAAAATACCATCTGAGTTCCTACAATTGCTCGAAATTCTTCAATTTTTTGAATTACAATTTCAAATAACTCTTGTCCTGATAGTTTATTTAGCTTTGTGTTTTTGCCGAATTGACCGATAAGTAACACAGGGAGATAATCAATATTTTTGGGACTTTTCCCTTTTAGGACGAGTTTCTTTTTTAAGGATTTCTCTAAATCAGAAATATCAACAACTTTGAGAGATAAACTAAAGAATCCTATGATGTTATTTGTTTCAGTTTCTTCAACGATAAAATTACGAGAACGATGTTGTTTTTCAAAATTGGGAGCTTTATCAGATAGATAAGTCAACATCTCTTCATTACCGTTGAAATCAACATTTTCTAAAATGATAGTTTTAAATAGCTCCTGAACTTGTTTCTCAGTTTTATCAGGAGCTAGCACTTGAATATTTTCAAGATATTGCTTAAGTGGTGTTACTTGAATTGTCATCTTACAGATACTTTGAAATGAGTTTATTTTTCGTTGGAGCGGTAGCGTCCTGTGATTCAATAGATTTCAAGACTGCTTGTAGCTTTTTAGATGGTTTATGATTAAGAATTTTTAGAGCATCTTCGTTTGTTAGTTTTATATCACGTGTTAAACTGATTGTAGCCATTTGTTCTACCTCCTGTTTCTACTTAAATTCATTATAGCTTATTTTGAACAAAAGTTCAATCTAAAGATAGTGTATGTTTTCTATAGTGTATAAATCCAAAATAAGTTTTTCTCTTGTATTTGTAGCTCATATTAGTTAGAATAATGGTGTAAATGAGTGGTCGGCTCATGGTCAATCTGATAGTAATCTTGGACATAAGGGCCAAGCGGTGGCGGACACCAGAACGAAATCCGATAGCAATCTTGGACGTCAGGGCCAAGCGGTGGCAGACACCAGAATAAACCGACTGACTAGGTGGCTTACAGGTTCTGTAAGTCACTATTCTTTTTATTGTTACAATAGTTTATTTGAAAAAAATTTTCTGATTTACTTAAAATTAATTGACATATAATGGTTAAAATGTTATTATTGTTCTATAAAGAAATCGGTTTCAAAAAAAGAGAGAGGAGGATTTATTTTGTTGCATTGTCGCTCAGGGTGTGCTTTTTTTGAAAGGAAAAATAAAATGAAAACGAAAAAACATAGATTACTTGCTCTAGCTCTTATTTCAAGCTTTACATTATTGGGAGCTGCATCAGCCGCTGTACAATATCCAGATGGAGGAGTATGGACATATGGAGAAGGTTCAGGTGGTGGTTGGGCTTTTTCAAATTACTATCATGGTCAAAAATATCATTATTCTTCTCTTGTAAGTAAATGGGATAGCCATTCAGATAAAGGAGAAGCACCTGCAGGGAAAACTTCAGAGGCTTGGATTTGGACTAAATTTGGGGAACAAGTATCATTTTACTATGACTATGACTAATATTTAGTTTTCTTAGATAATTCCCTTTGTAAGAAATTACAAGGGGAATTTTGTTTACAAGGAGTCTACTATGAAGAAACTATTCATATTATTATCAACTTTTTTTCTCAGCTTCTTCCTTGCTTGGATTATTGTCTTACGTGCTCCACAATATTTATATGCAAGCTATGATTCCGTCTCTTTACTTCGTGTCAAAAAAGATACTCAGGAACCGACGCGTGAGGTATTTGAACAGGAATTGGAGAAGTTTGCAAACTCAGAACAGAGTTTAATAGCTAGAAGAATCGTAGAGCCGAGTAAGGATGGAACGACTCACTTTGCTTATGCAACTTATGGTCAGGGAACTTTACCAAAAGAATTCCAAGAAGCTAGTCAAGAAAGTCGTGAACGTAGTGATCCGCTAAATAGTTATCTCCTTTTATCAGGCTCCTTGACGAAAGAAAAGCTAGCCGATAAATTAGGAGATTTGGGTTATAAAGCAATTGCTGACCGAAAGACACCGCCCTATTCTCTTGCTTTTCGAATGTTATTAAATCCACTTATCTTAATTAGTTTAGCAATATTTGGCTTATCTTTCTTTGCTCTAGTGATTATTACTCGGATTAAGGAAATGAGAGCAGCAGGTATAAAACTCTTTTCTGGTCAGACTCTCTTATCCATCATGGGGCATTCTTTATCGACTGATATCAAGTGGATCCTTCTATCAGCCCTCCTTTCCTTCCTAGGTGGAGGAGTCGTTCTTTTTAGTCAAGGTTTGTTTTATCCTATCTTGTTAGCCACCTATGGTTTTGGGATTAGTTTCTATCTTTTGTTTTTATTGGGTATTTCAATTTTACTAATGCTCCTTTATCTAATGAGTTTGAGTTACAAAGCATTAGTTCCTGTTATTAAAGGGAGATTACCCCTTAAACGCTTGATGATTTTAACCTTATTGTGTCAGTTAGTAGCTGTTTTTACAGTGGGCTACGCTGTTAAGACAGGCTTGACGTCTTACCAACGATTGAAAGAACTTGAAATTTCAAAACAAGCGTGGAAGGACAGAGCAGACTATTATCAAATTTCTTTTGGCTTAGGTGATAGAGGAAAAGATACAGAAAATCAGAGCAAGTGGTATGCCTTTGCCAAGGAAGCAGTTGAAAAAGAACAGGCTCTATTTGTAAAAGATAATCTCATTCATTTTGCAAATCCTCAAGGAAAAAATAAAAACGGAGAGACACTGGATACCTATAGTCCAGATGCTAATGTTCTTTATGTCAGCCCAAGTTATTTGGACAAGGAAAATGTTACTGTAAATGATGATACTAGACAGAAACTAGCTCATCTTCAAAAAGGGGAGTTTGGACTCTTATTACCAGAATCTCTTCGTTCACAGGAAGCAGAACTTAAGAAAGCTTTTGAAGAAAGATTGAGTTATTATGGAAAATCTGGTGAGGAGGCAAGTGCTCCTTTAGAGTATGAAATGAGAGCGATTGTTAGCTATCTTCCAACTGGAGAAAAGCGATTTATTTATAATAACGGTGAAAGCCCAGTATCCATCCAGTACTTAACTGATCCGATTTTAGTTGTATTTACTCCAACATCTACAGGTGATAGTATCATTTCCAAATCTATTTGGTCTATCAATGCTGGAAAACAACTCTTTATTAAAGGATATGAGAGTGGGCTAGAACTCTTGAAGAAAGCTGGAATTTATGAGCAAGTATCTTATCTTAAAGAAGGAAGAAGTGTTTATCTAACTCGTTATAATGAAGTTCAAACTGAAACAGCAACTTTAATCCTAGG
>CAJNDF010000009.1 GCA_905221455.1 bacterium
GCTGAGGTTGATGCTACCGCGCTTGTGGACGCTGAGGTTGATGCTACCGCGCTTGTGCTGGCTGACGTAGAGGCTACAGCACTTGTGCTTGCTGAGGTTGAGGCTACAGCACTTGTGCTTGCTGACGTAGAGGCTACGGCGCTTGTGCTTGCTGAGGTTGAGGCTACCGCGCTAGTGCTTGCTGAGGTTGAGGCTACGGCACTTGTTGAAGCTGAGGTAGAGGCTACGGCACTTGTTGAAGCTGAGGTAGACGCTACTGCACTTGTGCTTGCTGAGGTTGAGGCTACAGCGCTAGTACTTGCTGATGTTGATGCTACCGCACTTGTTGACGCTGACGTTGACGCTACAGCGCTAGTACTTGCTGATGTTGATGCTACGGCACTTGTGCTGGCTGAGGTTGAGGCTACGGCACTTGTGCTTGCTGAGGTAGATGCTACGGCGCTTGTACTTGCTGACGTAGACGCTACCGCACTTGTTGACGCTGAGGTAGACGCTACGGCGCTTGTGCTTGCTGAAGTAGAGGCTACGGCGCTTGTGGACGCTGAGGTTGACACTACCGCGCTTGTTGACGCTGAGGTTGACGCTACAGCACTTGTGCTTGCTGATGTAGAGGCTACGGCGCTTGTTGAGGCTGAAGTAGACGCTACAGCGCTAGTACTTGCTGAAGTAGACGCTACTGCACTTGTGCTTGCTGATGTAGATGCTACAGCGCTAGTACTTGCTGAGGTTGACGCTACAGCGCTTGTTGACGCTGAAGTAGAAGCTACAGCGCTTGTTGACGCTGAAGTTGATGCTACAGCACTTGTTGATGCTGAGGTTGACGCTACAGCACTTGTTGATGCTGAGGTAGACGCTACAGCACTTGTTGAAGCTGAGGTTGACGCTACCGCACTTGTCGACGCTGAGGTAGACGCTACGGCGCTAGTACTTGCTGACGTTGACGCTACCGCGCTTGTTGACGCTGAGGTAGAAGCTACTGCGCTTGTTGACGCTGAGGTAGAGGCTATTGCACTTGTGCTTGCTGAGGTAGACGCTACGGCGCTTGTACTTGCTGAAGTAGAGGCTACGGCGCTTGTGGACGCTGAGGTTGACACTACCGCGCTTGTTGACGCTGAGGTTGACGCTACAGCACTTGTGCTTGCTGATGTAGAGGCTACGGCGCTTGTTGAGGCTGAAGTAGACGCTACAGCGCTAGTACTTGCTGAAGTAGACGCTACTGCACTTGTGCTTGCTGATGTAGATGCTACAGCGCTAGTACTTGCTGAGGTTGAGGCTACAGCGCTTGTTGACGCTGAAGTAGAAGCTACAGCGCTTGTTGACGCTGAAGTTGATGCTACAGCACTTGTTGATGCTGAGGTTGACGCTACAGCACTTGTTGATGCTGAGGTAGACGCTACAGCACTTGTTGAAGCTGAGGTTGACGCTACCGCACTTGTCGACGCTGAGGTAGACGCTACGGCGCTAGTACTTGCTGACGTTGACGCTACCGCGCTTGTTGACGCTGAGGTAGAAGCTACTGCGCTTGTTGACGCTGAGGTAGAGGCTATTGCACTTGTGCTTGCTGAGGTAGACGCTACGGCGCTTGTACTTGCTGAGGTTGATGCTACGGCGCTTGTGCTTGCTGACGTAGACGCTACCGCACTTGTTGACGCTGACGTAGACGCTACCGCACTTGTTGACGCTGAGGTAGACGCTACGGCACTTGTGCTGGCTGAGGTAGACGCTACAGCGCTAGTACTTGCTGACGTTGACGCTACGGCGCTTGTTGACGCTGACGTAGACGCTACTGCACTTGTTGACGCTGACGTAGAAGCTACGGCGCTAGTACTTGCTGACGTAGAGGCTACGGCGCTTGTACTTGCTGAGGTTGACGCTACTGCACTTGTTGATGCTGAGGTTGACGCTACGGCGCTTGTGCTTGCTGAGGTAGAGGCTACCGCACTTGTGCTTGCTGAGGTAGACGCTACGGCACTCGTGCTTGCTGACGTAGACGCTACGGCGCTAGTACTTGCTGAGGTTGAGGCTACCGCGCTTGTGCTTGCTGAAGTAGACGCTACGGCGCTAGTACTTGCTGAGGTTGAGGCTACCGCGCTTGTACTTGCTGAGGTAGACGCTACCGCGCTTGTACTTGCTGAGGTAGAGGCTACCGAACTTGTTGACGCTGACGTAGACGCTACGGCGCTTGTACTTGCTGACGTAGATGCTACGGCACTAGTACTTGCTGATGTTGATGCTACTGCACTTGTGCTGGCTGAGGTTGAGGCTACAGCACTTGTGCTTGCTGAGGTAGACGCTACAGCACTTGTGCTTGCTGAGGTAGACGCTACGGCGCTAGTACTTGCTGAAGTAGACGCTACGGCACTTGTGCTTGCTGAGGTTGATGCTACAGCACTTGTGCTGGCTGAAGTAGACGCTACTGCGCTTGTACTTGCTGAGGTAGACGCTACAGCGCTTGTACTTGCTGAGGTAGACGCTACAGCGCTTGTACTTGCTGAGGTAGACGCTACTGCACTTGTTGACGCTGAGGTTGATGCTACTGCACTTGTGCTGGCTGAAGTAGACGCTACTGCGCTAGTACTTGCTGAGGTAGACGCTACAGCGCTAGTACTTGCTGAGGTAGACGCTACGGCGCTTGTGCTGGCTGAGGTAGATGCTACGGCGCTTGTACTTGCTGACGTAGATGCTACAGTGCTTGTGGACGCTGACGTAGACGCTACGGCGCTTGTTGACGCTGAGGTAGACGCTACAGCGCTTGTTGAAGCTGAAGTTGATGCTACCGCACTTGTTGATGCTGAGGTAGACGCTACGGCGCTTGTGCTTGCCGATGTAGATGCTACCGCACTTGTGCTTGCTGAGGTAGAGGCTACTGCACTTGTTGATGCTGAGGTAGACGCTACGGCGCTTGTACTTGCTGAGGTAGACGCTACGGCACTTGTTGACGCTGAGGTAGACGCTACCGCGCTTGTACTTGCTGAGGTAGACGCTACGGCACTTGTTGATGCTGACGTAGAGGCTACTGCACTTGTGCTTGCTGAGGTAGAGGCTACGGCGCTTGTACTTGCTGAGGTAGACGCTACAGCACTTGTGCTTGCTGAGGTAGACGCTACAGCACTTGTTGACGCTGAGGTAGACGCTACGGCGCTTGTTGAAGCTGAGGTAGAGGCTACCGCACTTGTGCTTGCTGAGGTAGACGCTACAGCACTTGTACTTGCTGACGTAGAGGCTACCGCGCTTGTACTTGCTGACGTAGAGGCTACCGCACTTGTTGACGCTGACGTTGACGCTACAGCACTTGTTGATGCTGAGGTAGAGGCTACGGCGCTTGTTGATGCTGAGGTAGACGCTACAGCACTTGTTGACGCTGAGGTAGACGCTACGGCACTTGTTGATGCTGAAGTAGACGCTACGGCGCTTGTACTTGCTGATGTTGATGCTACAGCGCTTGTACTTGCTGATGTTGATGCTACAGCGCTTGTACTTGCTGACGTAGAGGCTACCGCACTTGTTGACGCTGACGTTGACGCTACGGCGCTTGTTGACGCTGACGTAGACGCTACCGCACTTGTTGATGCTGAGGTAGAGGCTACGGCGCTTGTTGACGCTGACGTAGAGGCTACCGCACTTGTTGACGCTGACGTTGACGCTACGGCGCTTGTTGACGCTGACGTAGACGCTACCGCACTGGTTGATGCTGAGGTAGAGGCTACGGCGCTTGTTGAAGCTGAGGTAGAGGCTACAGCGCTTGTACTTGCTGACGTAGATGCTACCGCACTTGTTGACGCTGACGTAGACGCTACCGCACTTGTTGACGCTGACGTAGACGCTACAGCGCTTGTGCTGGCTGAAGTAGAGGCTACCGCACTTGTTGACGCTGACGTAGACGCTACAGCACTTATTGATGCTGAGGTAGAGGCTACGGCGCTTGTTGAAGCTGAGGTAGAGGCTACAGCGCTTATGCTTGCTGAGGTAGACGCTACCGCACTTGTGCTTGCTGACGTAGAGGCTACCGCACTTGTGCTTGCTGATGTTGATGCTACCGCACTTGTTGATGCTGAGGTAGACGCTACGGCGCTTGTGCTTGCCGATGTAGAGGCTACCGCACTTGTTGACGCTGACGTAGACGCTACTGCACTTGTTGATGCTGAGGTAGAGGCTACGGCACTTGTTGAAGCTGAGGTTGACGCTGAGGTAGACGCAGACACTGATGAACGGTAATCTGAGTCAGATATATCTGCCGTTACCGTATTCACCGTTCCATCTTTGTAAGTAATGGTCACCGTTCCATTTTCTGCAATAGAATAACTTCTGATACGATTTGCAGTCTCTGGATTTGCCGCTTTCACAGCTGCCAAGATTTTATCTTTCTCGGCCTTTTTCAAAGCGTTTGGATGTTCAACTTGGAAGACTACTGACGGCTTCTTACCAGGGAATCTTTCATTCAATTTACCTTGAGCAACAACTGCTGCTGGAGTACGTGCTTCATTATTGGACAAGTCTACAGCTTTTACCCCAAGTATCCATTTATTCCCGTCTGCATATTTCTGATTAGGATTATAAGTCGCTATATACTCTAAAGTAGCAGGAGCATTCGTTGGTGTATTCTTGAATCCTGGTGCACTATCATTCGAAGAATAGTCACCTGAGAATATTCTATCTTTATCAGAAACACCACCATAAAGTTTCAAGTCTCTAAGTTTGCCACTATTATCTGAACCTTTTAAGACAACTTTAACTTCATCTCCAGCAAATATCTCGTATCCACTCGTACCAGGACGGACATTATTTTTCGGAGAAAGTTTTTCCCATTTACCATCCTTCTTGACATAGATTTCAAATTCAGGATTTGGAGCTACATTTTCTTTAGTAATGTTTTTAGAAGATGTGGCAGATTGAAGAGTTACATTTCTACCATTTGGATCTGTAACAACTTTCTCTTGTTTAACCGTTACTTCTCCTGTAGGTAACAAGCCATGATTGGTATCAGTGACCCGTTTCAACTCAGACGGTTCAAATGTCACACTTGTTCCAGTAGATTGTTTAGTAAAATTCTGTCCACCTATCGTTAAAGTGACTGTTGCTCCTGGTGTTACATTATTTACTACAATTGAGCGATTCGGCAAGCCACCCTTTTCAGTAACTGAATCAGTTGCGATTTCAGGTGCTTGTGGATTAACCTTAAAGATTACTGGAACAGATGTGCTATTTCTTGCTACAGTAGTAGAACCTTGTGGCAAGGTCACTATAACTTTTCTTGTATAGAACCCTGGATTTGCAACCATGATATCATTAGGAGTTTGCTCCCACCTAAATGTCGTGTCTGCAGGTATCACAACTCTATCATCAGAGTTCTTAATCGCCTTATCCGGGGTAGCAATGATATCATTTAGTGGTGCTGTATTACCAACTGTGGTAACATACTCTTGCTTGGCTACTGGATCAACTACTGTATAATTAAAGGTCACTGTACTTGTGAGAGCAGGATTTGAAGTTGTTACATCGCCAAGTCGTCCTTTTGGATAAGTTGCTTTTGCAGTATAGGTCGTGCTGTGGGTTGTAGCTGAATCAGCAGTTGTATTCCATACGCTACTAAAGGCTGGAGAGCCATCTTGTTTACGTACAGGTGTTGATCGATTATCATTCAGTTGATACTCATAAGCAAATGTAGTCCCCGAAGGAAGAGAGTCGTTATTAATATAGAGATTTGAAAATCCACCCATATTATTAGCATAGCTGCCTCCAACAGTTCTATCACTACCTGGGACTGCTTTAAAGGCATAGAACTTACCTGTCTCACCATTATTGGTCTTGGTCTCGATCTTTGGATAAACCGTATAATTGTATGTTAAATCTGTAGTCTTTTTATCTGGATGAGTTACAGTTAAAGTTGCAGTCCGAGTTCCTACTGCCATTGTAGGAGCTTGACCTTGTTTCCATGAAAACGTTGTTCCACTAGGGAAGTTAGCTGCTCCGCCGACTGGGCGCACAAGACTGCTTGGATTTATACTAGACACTGACTCATTGCTTACTGCATAGAAGTGTTCTGTTGTCTTCTCTACACCATACTTAACATTATTTGTCACTTTATCCGTGGTTCTATCACGATAAGTAATGGTAACATCTCCATTATTAGCTACACTAATAGATCCTTCTTCAGTTCCTTTTTTGTAATCTGTACTTGAGAGAACATTTGCATTGGCTGCTTTAAAGTTAGCCAACACTTGGTCTTTTTCCGTCTGACTCAGATTTGTCGTATCATTAACTGCGACAGTCGCACCGCTTACAGGCGATTGTCGCTCATTAAATCCTTTGACATGGAAATTGGTAACAGCTCTAGCAGTCTGACCATCAATATCTGTAACGGTATATTCAAGAGGATAAGTACCTGGTTTATACGGTTCCCAAGCAGTACCTTTACGACCAACTGTCCCTGTTATATCAATATTGCGGGAGGTTTGATATCCTGTTCGATTTCCTCTATAGTCATAAGTCCACAAATCCCCTGGCCCTCTTCTACTAGTAGCAGGATAATTTGGGGAAGTTATACCTGTAATAATAGCATTGGATGCAGAAGCACTGATTTTATCCATCCCTCTATCATCACGTAATTGTATCTGAAAATTCGTGACTGCATCATCATTATAAAAAGTGACATCAGATGGCATCTTAATCGTAGGCGGATTAGAGGCCGCACGACCCTGACCTGCTGCACGATTTGATGTCCTAGGAGACGTTCCTCTCTCTATCGCTTGTCCGTTACGACTATCACGTCGACCTGAATGTGCACCTAGAACAGCATTAGCAATCGAATTACGAGCAGAGGTCGCTAGTTTTACAGTTTCTGTCAAATCTGCCTTAGGATTAGCAAGGGCTGTCTCGATAGCAGTCACCGCAGCATTCACTTTCGCTATAGCTGCATCACTATTAGGTAAACCGACCGCTTTTGCTAAATACTCCCCCATCTCAGCAGAAAGTTTGGTTAACTTCTTCCGATTTTCATCCTGTTGTTTAGCTGAAACTTCCGATGTTACTATGGTACCAGCAGTCACTCCTGCCAAGCTACTTATTTCTGCATTCGTATCAACCAAACCTTTTTCCAATTTAGCTGATTCCAATACAGGAGCGCCTAGCTTAGAGGTAGGTAAGCCTTCTTTAGCCGACTGACTTTCTTTTGACACAGACTCTTCTTTTCCAGAAATCTCAGAAGCAGTAGTAGAAGGTTCACTATTGACTGAAGCTACTATCGACTGACTAGGACTTACAGAAGTACTTGCTGAGACACTATCCGAAGTTGATACGCTTTCTGAGGCACTTGTTGACATACTAGCAGAAGAACTATCGCTAACTGATAGACTAGTTGATACTGATACTGATTCTGAAGTAGATACACTCTCGCTTACTGAATTAGACAGACTTGCCGAATTCTCAGCATCCACTTTTGCAGTTGTGCCAAGAACAACTGTATCATGCGTTGCTAGAGTATCTGAACTATCGAGCGTTTTTTCAAGAGCTACCGCTTCGTTTGCAAAAACTTTTGTCTGAGTGGCAACAGCACCACCTAACACTGCACCTGTTGCTGCAAGCCCCCTTATAATATCAAGACCTGTAATCGTTTTATTAGTTTGGTTTTCTACTACTTCGGTCATAACTTGAGTAGTATCTACACCACCACGCAAAATCTTGAACAAGCCAAAAAGAGAGGTTGAAGCTCTCAACCAATGTTTACCCGATTTAACCAATTTATAGCGAGTCACACGATCAGTTTCGCGGTATTGACCCTTTTGACGTCTGAAAAACATTTATTTTTTTCCTCCAAAAAAGCCTATAATAAGTAGCCTTATGCAATCGTTTCCCATTATACACAAATTACTATGTTAAGTCAAATTATTTTTTTGATTTTTTACTAAAAAAACCGGGTAAAAAGTCTTTAAAATCAAAAAAACGTATAATATCAGGTCTTGAATGAAAAACCTTGATACTATACGTTTTATTGTGAGAAGATTTAATTCATGTTCTCCTGAAATTGAGTTTTAGCTCACCCTCGTTAGTTACTTAGATTGTTACACAATCAAGTAAATTTACTGAACTGCGACACTGAGTTTTACAAATCGATTTCATTTGAAGACGTAGTTACGACGGAAAAATACACGAATCGATAATATTCATGGATTTTTCCTAGTGAAGCGTTTAGGTAGACCGATTTTTACACCACGACACGGAGTTTGGCAAATCGATTCTATTTGCCAAACGTAGTTAGTAAGGCAGTTAGCTAGACCACTCACTACCCGTTACGACGTAAAGTTTTACGAATCGATATTATTCGTAAAACTTTACTAGTGGAGCGCCTAGCCAAGTTCCATAGAAACTTGGCGTTAGTTACTTAGATTGTTACACAATCAAGTAACTTGGGCGATCTACATCTTCTCCTCCAACTCTACATCTGGATACTTGTCCGCAAACCAGCGAAGGGCAAAGTCATTTTCAAAGAGGAAGACTGGTTGGTCAAAACGGTCTTTAGCCAAGATATTTCGGCTTGATGACATCCGTTCATCCAAGTCCTCTGGTTTAATCCAACGAACGGTCTTTTTACCCATTGGGCTCATGACAACTTCAGCATTGTACTCGCCTTCCATGCGGTGCTTAAAGACTTCAAACTGGAGTTGACCGACAGCGCCTAGCATGTACTCGCCTGTTTGGTAATTCTTATAAAGCTGAATGGCTCCCTCTTGGACCAATTGCTCAATCCCCTTGTGGAAGGATTTTTGTTTCATGACGTTCTTAGCAGAAACTTTCATGAAAATTTCAGGAGTAAAGGTTGGCAGGGGTTCAAATTCAAACTTGTTTTTTCCAACTGTCAAAGTGTCCCCAACCTGATAAGTACCTGTATCGTAAACCCCAATAATATCACCTGCCACGGCATTGGTCACATTCTCACGACTTTCCGCCATAAACTGAGTAACATTCGACAATTTAGCCCCCTTACCAGTACGAGGTAGGTTGACACTCATTCCTCGCTCAAACTCACCTGATACGATACGGACAAAGGCAATACGGTCACGGTGACGAGGGTCCATGTTGGCTTGGATTTTAAAGACAAAGCCTGAGAAATCATTGTCGTAAGGATCCACAATTTCGCCATCTGTTTTCTTGTGACCGTGTGGTTCTGGAGCAAACTTGAGAAAAGTTTCAAGGAAAGTCTGCACACCAAAGTTAGTAAGGGCTGAACCGAAGAAGACAGGTGTCAATTCTCCAGCTAAAATCGCTTCCTCTGAAAACTCATTCCCAGCTTCATTTAAAAGCTCAATATCATCCTTGACTTGCTCGTAGAAAGGATTGCTGCCAAAAAGTTTGTCCCCATCTTCCAGGCTAGCAAAACGCTCATCCCCCTTGTAGAGCTCCAAGCGTTGGTTATAGAGGTCATACAAGCCTTCAAAGGCTTTCCCCATCCCGATTGGCCAGTTCATCGGGTAGCTTGCAATACCAAGGACTTCTTCCAATTCTTGCAAGAGGTCCAGCGGCTCTCGACCGTCACGGTCTAGCTTGTTCATAAAGGTAAAGACTGGAATGCCACGATGTTTGACAACCTCAAACAATTTCTTAGTTTGGGCCTCGATACCCTTGGCAGAGTCCACGACCATGACCGCAGCATCCACCGCCATCAAGGTCCGATAGGTATCTTCTGAAAAGTCCTCATGCCCTGGTGTATCTAGGATGTTGACGCGCTTGCCATCGTAGTCAAACTGCATAACAGATGAAGTCACCGAAATCCCACGTTGCTTCTCGATATCCATCCAGTCAGACTTGGCAAAAGTCCCTGTTTTCTTCCCTTTTACCGTACCAGCCTCACGAATCTCACCCCCAAAGTAGAGCAACTGCTCAGTAATGGTAGTTTTACCCGCGTCTGGGTGAGAGATGATGGCAAAGGTACGACGTTTCTTAATTTCTTCTTGAATATTCATAAGTTCTCTTTCTTTGATTCTCTATTTTTCTTGGTTCAATAGCTAAGAATGATTTCTACATTGGATTTTACCATTCCTTTCAACACTCCATTATATCGGATTTTAGCATTTTTTTCAATTTCTATTTTATAGTAGGCACTGCTAAAGTAGAACAATTCCCCTTGCAATTTTTAAAATAAATGTTACAATAAATATAGAAAAAGGTGTTGCGTCAACAACACCCCACAGAGCCGTTTAAGACGGTGGCTGTAATTACATAACTAAAAAATAGCTCGTTAACTCGCCAAAGTTAGGACGGCTATTTTTTTGTCTCTTTTACCAATTCAAGGAGGAACTTCAAGAGCGTGATAACAAAGTTACCAGCTACAAACATGAGTGTCAAAGCCTCAAAAGGGGACAAAACTGGTTACTCCTTTCTACTAAGATTTTACAGGATCTGCACATAAGCATCACCATCCTTTCGATTTCGTAACCACCGTCTTCACTTCTCTGTCAAACTATTGTACCATATAATTTCTCCTCTGATATCCTCTTTTCAAACAAATCGTCATTAAAACCCGTTATACATCCTATACCTGTCTTTTTTCACCTTTCCCTCCCTTATTTATAGGAAAATATGGTAAAATAGAACAGACTAAAAATCATCATTTCACGAAAGGATGCAAGATGAAAATTACGCAAGAAGAGGTAACACACGTTGCCAATCTTTCAAAATTAAGATTCTCTGAAGAAGAAACTGCTGCTTTTGCGACTACCTTGTCTAAGATTGTAGACATGGTTGAATTGCTGGGCGAAGTCGACACTACTGGTGTCGCACCTACTACGACCATGGCTGACCGCAAGACTGTACTCCGCCCTGATGTGGCCGAAGAAGGAACAGACCGTGACCGCCTGTTTAAAAACGTACCTGAAAAAGACAATTACTATATCAAGGTACCAGCTATCCTAGACGATGGAGGAGATGCCTAATGACTTTTAATAACAAAACTATTGAAGACTTGCACAATCTCCTTGTTTCTAAGGAAATTTCTGCAACTGAATTGACCCAAGCAACGCTTGAAGATATCCAATCTCGCGAGACAGCTATCAATGCTTTCGTTACCATCGCTGAGGAGCAAGCCCTTGCACAAGCTAAAGCTATTGATGAAGCTGGAATTGACGCGGATAATGTCCTTTCAGGAATTCCACTGGCAATTAAGGATAATATCTCTACTGACGGCATCCTTACAACTGCAGCCTCAAAAATGCTCTACAACTACGAGCCAATCTTTGATGCGACAGCCGTTTCCAATGCAAAGGCTAAAGGTATGATTGTCGTTGGAAAGACCAACATGGACGAATTTGCTATGGGTGGTTCAGGTGAGACTTCTCACTATGGTGCCACTAAAAATGCTTGGGACCAAAACAAGGTTCCTGGTGGCTCGTCTAGTGGTTCTGCCGCAGCTGTAGCGTCAGGGCAAGTCCGCTTATCACTTGGTTCTGATACTGGTGGTTCTATCCGCCAACCTGCTGCCTTTAACGGGATTGTTGGTCTCAAACCGACCTACGGAACTGTTTCTCGTTTCGGTCTCATTGCCTTCGGTAGCTCATTAGACCAGATTGGACCTTTTGCTCCAACTGTTAAGGAAAATGCTCTCTTACTCAACGCTATTGCTAGCGAAGATGCTAAAGACTCTACTTCTGCTCCTGTCCGCATCGCTGACTTTACTTCAAAAATCGGACAAGATATCAAGGGTATGAAAATCGCTTTGCCTAAGGAATACCTTGGTGAAGGGATTGACCCAGAGGTTAAGGAAACTATCCTGAATGCCGCTAAACACTTTGAAAAACTCGGTGCTATCGTTGAAGAAGTTAGCCTTCCTCACTCTAAATACGGTGTTGCCGTTTACTACATCATCGCTTCATCTGAAGCTTCATCAAACTTGCAACGTTTTGACGGTATCCGTTATGGCTATCGTGCAGAGGATGCGACTAATCTTGATGAAATCTATGTAAACAGCCGTAGCCAAGGTTTCGGTGAAGAAGTGAAACGCCGTATCATGCTAGGTACTTTCAGCCTTTCATCAGGTTACTACGATGCTTACTACAAGAAAGCTGGTCAGGTTCGTACCCTTATCATCCAAGATTTCGAAAAAGTCTTTGCGGATTACGACTTAATTTTGGGACCAACTGCACCAAGCGTAGCCTACGACTTGGATTCACTCAACCACGATCCAGTTGCCATGTACTTGGCTGACCTCTTGACCATCCCAGTCAACTTGGCTGGTCTTCCAGGGATTTCGATTCCTGCAGGTTTTGCCCAAGGTCTACCAGTCGGTCTACAATTGATTGGTCCTAAGTACTCTGAGGAAACCATTTACCAAGCTGCTGCTGCCTTTGAAGCAACAACAGACTACCACAAACAACAACCCGTGATTTTTGGAGGTGACAACTAATGAACTTTGAAACAGTCATTGGACTTGAAGTCCACGTAGAGCTCAACACCAATTCAAAAATCTTCTCACCTACTTCTGCCCACTTTGGAAATGACCAAAATGCCAACACTAACGTAATTGACTGGTCTTTCCCAGGAGTACTTCCTGTTCTCAATAAGGGTGTTGTCGATGCCGGTATCAAGGCTGCTCTTGCCCTCAACATGGACATCCACAAAAAGATGCACTTTGACCGCAAGAACTACTTCTACCCTGATAATCCCAAAGCCTACCAAATTTCTCAATTTGATGAGCCAATCGGTTATAACGGCTGGATTGAAGTAGAACTAGAAGACGGTACAACTAAGAAAATCGGTATCGAACGTGCTCACTTGGAAGAAGATGCTGGCAAAAATACCCACGGTACAGATGGCTACTCTTATGTTGACCTCAACCGCCAAGGGGTGCCATTGATTGAGATTGTATCTGAAGCTGACATGCGTTCACCAGAAGAAGCCTATGCTTACCTGACAGCCCTCAAGGAAGTCATCCAGTATGCTGGCATTTCTGACGTTAAGATGGAAGAAGGTTCGATGCGTGTGGATGCCAACATTTCCCTTCGTCCTTATGGTCAAGAAAAATTTGGTACCAAAACTGAGTTGAAAAACCTTAACTCCTTCTCAAACGTTCGTAAAGGTCTTGAATACGAAGTCCAACGTCAAGCTGAAATCCTTCGCTCAGGTGGTCAGATTCGCCAAGAAACACGCCGTTACGATGAAGCTAATAAGGCAACCATCCTCATGCGTGTCAAGGAAGGTGCTGCAGACTATCGCTACTTCCCAGAACCAGACCTACCTCTCTTTGAAATCTCAGACGAGTGGATCGAAGAAATGCGTACTGAATTGCCAGAGTTTCCAAAAGAACGCCGTGCTCGCTACGTCTCTGACCTCGGCTTGTCAGACTACGATGCTAGCCAGTTGACGGCAAACAAAGTCACTTCTGATTTCTTTGAAAAAGCTGTTGCCCTTGGCGGTGACGCTAAGCAAGTTTCTAACTGGCTCCAAGGTGAAGTCGCTCAGTTCTTGAACGCTGAAGGCAAGACACTGGAACAAATCGAATTAACACCAGAAAACTTGGTTGAAATGATTGCCATCATCGAAGACGGTACTATTTCATCTAAGATTGCCAAGAAAGTCTTTGTCCACCTGGCTAAAAATGGTGGTGGCGCGCGTGAATACGTGGAAAAAGCAGGCATGGTGCAAATCTCAGATCCAGCTGTCTTGATTCCAATTATCCACCAAGTCTTTGCGGATAACGAAGCTGCTGTTGCCGACTTCAAGTCAGGCAAACGTAATGCAGACAAGGCCTTTACAGGCTTCCTCATGAAAGCAACCAAAGGCCAAGCCAACCCACAAGTCGCCCTTAAACTTCTTGCACAGGAATTGGCCAAGTTGAAAGAAGAGTAAGTAAAAAGAGACTACAAAAAATCTTTAAAATCTGAAAAACGCATACTATCAGGTATTGAGAAACCTTGATGCTATGCGTTTTGTTGTGGGAAGCTCTAGATTATTTTCTCCTAAAATTGAGGTTTTACTCAGCTTCCTCGCCCCTACCATCTCTCAATAACTATTTTGGCTTTATTTCCAGAAGATTTTATGGTAAAATGAAGAGTAATAATATTTATTAAAGAGGTAAAAACATGATTGAAGCAAGCAAATTGAAAGCTGGTATGACATTTGAAACTGCAGACGGAAAATTGATCCGCGTTTTGGAAGCTAGCCACCACAAACCAGGTAAAGGGAACACAATCATGCGTATGAAATTACGTGATGTCCGTACTGGTTCTACTTTTGATACAAGCTACCGTCCAGAAGAAAAATTCGAACAAGCTATTATCGAAACTGTTCCAGCTCAATACTTGTACAAAATGGATGAAACTGCCTACTTCATGAACACTGAAACTTACGACCAATACGAAATCCCAGTCGTAAACGTTGAAAATGAATTGCTTTACATCCTTGAAAACTCTGATGTGAAAATCCAATTCTACGGAACTGAAGTAATCGGTGTAACTGTTCCAACTACTGTTGAATTGACAGTTGCTGAAACACAACCATCTATCAAAGGTGCTACTGTTACAGGTTCTGGTAAGCCAGCAACTATGGAAACTGGACTTGTTGTCAACGTTCCTGACTTCATCGAAGCTGGACAAAAATTGATCATCAACACTGCAGAAGGAACTTACGTTTCTCGTGCCTAATCTCTAGAAAGAGGTCATTCTATGGGAATTGAAGAACAATTTGGCGAAATCGTTATCGCTCCACGTGTACTTGAAAAAATCATTGCCATCGCAACTGCTAAAGTTGATGGTGTCCATTCATTTTCAAATAAATCCGTATCTGATACCCTATCAAAACTCTCTCTTGGTCGTGGCGTCTACTTAAAAGAAAGCAACGAAGAACTAACTGCTGACATCTATCTCTACCTAGAGTATGGTGTGAAAGTACCAAAAGTTGCTATGGCTATTCAAAAAGCTGTTAAGGACGCTGTTCGTAACATGGCTGATGTGGAACTTGCTGTTGTTAACATTCACGTTGCAGGAATCGTTCCAGATAAAACACCAAAACCTGAGTTGAAAGATTTGTTTGACGAGGACTTCCTCAATGACTAGTCCACTATTAGAATCCAGACGCGAACTTCGTAAATGCGCTTTTCAAGCTCTCATGAGCCTTGAATTCGACACAGATATGGAAACAGCTTGTCGCTTTGCCTACACACATGACCGTGAAGATGAAGATGTGCAAATCCCTGCCTTTCTTCTGAACTTGGTTTCTGGCGTTCAAGCTCAAAAAGACGAGTTGGATAAACAAATCAACCAGCATCTCAAGTCAGGCTGGACAGTTGAACGCTTGACCTTGGTCGAAAAAAACTTACTACGCTTAGGTATCTTTGAAATCACATCATTTGATACACCTCAGCTAGTAGCCGTCAATGAAGCCATTGAACTTGCCAAGAATTTTTCAGATCAAAAATCAGCCCGCTTTATCAACGGACTGCTTAGTCAATTTGTAACTGAAGAAAATGAATAATCGAAAAGGTGTTTGGTCTTCCAAGCACTTTTTTTGTGTTCTCGACAGAGAGTAAGAATCTCAAAAAACTAGAACTGACTGCCAGTTCTAGTTTTTATATTAGTATTTTCTAAATCGTTGGTAACGCTCTTCCAACAACTCTTCTAGCGGTTTTTGTGAGAGTATAGCTAGCTCATCTTGAAGTTCTTTTTTGACAGTCTTAATCAGTTCTTTACTAGAAAGTCCTGCTTCAGAAATCACCTTGTCCACCACGTCCATCTCTAGCAGCTCATGTGAAGTGATTTTCATCAACTCTGCTGCTTCCATGGCACGACTGCCGTCCTTCCATAGAATGGAAGCAAAACCTTCTGGGCTGAGAATAGCATAGATAGAATTTTCCAGCATCCAGACACGGTCTGCGACTGCTAGAGCCAAAGCCCCACCTGAACCACCTTCACCGATAATGATAGCGATAATCGGAACTTTCAGGTCACTCATTTCCATGAGATTGCGAGCAATAGCTTCTCCCTGTCCACGTTCTTCCGCTCCCACACCAGGATAGGCACCTGCTGTATTGATAAAGGTCACTACTGGACGGCCAAACTTTTCAGCCTGTTTCATCAACCTTAGGGCCTTGCGGTAGCCTTCTGGATGCGGTTGGCCAAAATTCCGTTTGAGGTTATCTTGTAAGCTCTTGCCTTTTTGGATACCAACCACTGTTACAGCTTGATCTCCAAGCCAGCCAATACCACCAACAACTGCACCATCATCTCGGAAGGAACGGTCACCATGTAACTGGATAAATTCATCAAAAATGCCTGTCGCAAAGTCCAAGGTTGTCAAGCGACTCTGCTCACGCGCTTCTCTGACTATTTTTGCAATATTCATCTAGGACTCCCTCCATGCAATCTGACTAGGCTAGCAATGGTATCTGGCAAATCTCTTCTTTTGACAATAGCATCCACAAAGCCATGCTCCAATAGGAATTCTGCCTTTTGGAAATCCTCAGGCAAGCTTTCACGAACCGTATTTTCAATGACACGACGCCCAGCAAAACCAACCAAACTCTGTGGTTCAGCCAGAATGATATCGCCTTCCATAGCGAAGGAAGCTGTCACACCACCAGTCGTTGGATCTGTCAAAATGGTCAGGTAAAAGAGGCCTGCATTTGAATGGCGTTTAACCGCTGCAGAAATCTTGGCCATCTGCATGAGACTCATGATTCCTTCCTGCATACGGGCCCCACCAGATGCTGTGAAGAGAACAACTGGCAATTGTTCGACAGTCGCATACTCAAATAAGCGAGTGATTTTTTCACCTACAACCGTACCCATAGAAGCCATGATAAAGTTGGAATCCATTATCCCAAGAGCCACAGTCTGACCTTTAATAAGAGCAGTTCCTGTCACAACGGCTTCATCCAGACCTGTTTTTTCACGCATAACTGCTAGTTTCTTTTGATAACCAGGGAAATGCAAGGGATCCTTGCTTTCAATCCCCGTAAACAATTCCTTGAAAGTCCCCATATCAATCGTCAAAGCCAAGCGTTCTTGGGCAGAAATACGAAAGGTATAGCTACAGTGCGGACAGATACGCTCACTTCCCAGATCCTTCTGATAGATGGTATGCTTACAACCCGGACACTGGGAGAATAATTCATCTGGAACCTCTGGCTTGGCTTGAGGTTTTTCCCTAACCGAACGATTGGGATTGATTCGAATATACTTATCTTTTTTACTAAATAGAGCCATTGATTCCCCTTTTCGGTTTAAACTCTTGAAGTCATTTTATTCTTTTTCTTGATATTTGGGTAAGAAGGTTTCCATTAAGAAGGAAGTATCGTAATCTCCAGCAATGACATTGCGATCTGAAATGAGGTCAAGCTGGAAATCTGCGTTGGTCTGCACCCCTTCAATCTCTAGTTCATAGAGGGCGCGTTGCATTTTCATCAAGGCATCAAAACGATTTTCGCCGTGAACGATGATTTTGGCAATCATACTATCATAATAAGGCGGAATGGTATAGCCTGGATAAACTGCTGAATCCACGCGCAAGCCAACTCCTCCACTTGGCAGATAGAGATTGGTAATCTTACCTGGACTTGGGGCAAAGTTGAAGGCTGGATTTTCTGCATTGATACGACACTCAATAGCATGGCCGCGTAGGACAATATCTTCTTGCTTAACAGACAGAGACTGACCTGACGCAATGCGAATCTGTTCCTTAACGATATCAACACCTGACACAAACTCTGTAACGGGATGTTCTACCTGAACACGAGTATTCATTTCCATGAAATAGAATTTGCCACTAGCTTCATCAAGCAGAAACTCAATGGTTCCTGCATTCTCATAGCCAACAGACTCTGCCGCTCGAACAGCCGCAGCACCAATTTCATTGCGTAGCGTTTTCCCAATTGCAATCGAAGGGCTTTCTTCCAAAACCTTTTGGTTATTCCGTTGTAGAGAACAATCTCGTTCCCCCAAGTGGATTACATTTCCATGTTCATCTCCTAGGATTTGAACCTCGATGTGACGAGCTGGATAGATAACTCGTTCTATATACATGGCACCATTGCCATAATTGGCCTTGGCTTCACTAGAGGCAGTTTCAAAGGCTGCAACGAGGTCTTCTGGTCTTTCAACCTTACGAATCCCTTTACCACCACCACCTGCTGAAGCTTTGAGCATCACAGGGTAGCCAATTTTTTCAGCAACAATCAAGGCTTCCTCAGAGTTATGCACTTCTCCATCTGAACCTGGGATAACAGGCACGCCTGCCTTGATCATCTGAGCACGCGCATTGATCTTGTCCCCCATCATATCCATAACATGACCAGATGGGCCAATAAATTTGATACCCACTTCTTCACACATGGTTGCAAATTTGGAATTTTCACTGAGAAATCCAAAACCTGGGTGAATGGCTTCAGCCTCAGTCAAGACTGCAGCTGATAGAACCGCATTAATATTGAGATAAGACTCTGTCGCCTTACCAGGACCGATACAAACTGCTTCATCGGCCAAAAGCGTATGAAGGGCTTCCTTATCAGCAGTTGAATAAACCGCTACCGTCGCAATCCCCAATTCACGCGCCGCACGGATAATACGAACCGCAATTTCACCACGATTGGCAATTAAAATTTTTCGAAACATGGAGAACCTCCTTAGTTCCCAATTGCAAAGGTAAGAGTACCACTAGCTGCAAGCTTGCCATCCACTTCAGCTTTGGCTTCAACCACGGCAATGGTGCCACGACGTTTTACAAAAGTCGCTGTCATAACCAATTGGTCGCCTGGTACAACTTGCTTCTTAAACTTAACCTTGTCCATACCAGCGTAAAAAACTAGTTTCCCTTTATTTTCAGGCTTTGATAACTCCAAAACACCAGCTGTTTGCGCCAAGGCTTCCATAATCAGAACACCTGGCATGACTGGATATTGAGGAAAATGACCGTTAAAGAAGGGCTCATTGATGGTTACATTTTTGATGGCAACAATAGTATCCTCGCTCACTTCCAAGACACGGTCCACTAGAAGCATAGGATAACGGTGGGGTAGAGCTTCTTTGATTCCTTGAATATCGATCATTTGATACGTACCAATCCTTTACCAAACTCAACCATTTCTTCGTTAGAAACGAGAATTTCCGTTACCACACCATCCCTAGGTGCTGGAATTTCATTCATGACTTTCATGGCTTCGATGATTACCAATGTTTGGCCTTTTTTGACACTATCGCCAACTGAAACGAAGGCAGGTTTATCTGGGCCAGCAGCCAAGTAAGCCACCCCAACAAGTGGGCTCTCTACAACATCTCCCTCAGCAGCCACACTTGTTTCAGCTGGAGCTTGAACTTCTTCTGTTACAGTCTCTGCTGGAGCAGATGTAGGAGCCGCTGGATTTGGTGTTGCTAAAACGGGCGCTGGAGCAACTGGAGCTGCAACTTCAGGCACAAGTCTAGCTTCATTTTTGCTAAACTGCAATTCGTCCGTTCCATTTTTATAAGAAAATTCTCTCAAACTTGACTGGTCAAATTGAGCCATCAAGTCTTTAATATCGTTTAAATTCATACTTATTTATTCTCCCAACGTTTGAAAGCAAGAACGGCATTGTGGCCACCAAAACCAAAGGTATTTGAAATAGCGTATGGAATTTCTTGCTCCAAGCCTTGTCCATAAACAACATTGGCTTCGATATAATCTGATACTTCACTTGTTCCAGCTGTCATTGGTACAAAGTTATGACGCATGGCTTCGATAGTGACAATAGCTTCTACTGCACCCGCAGCACCCAGCAAATGGCCCGTGAATGATTTGGTTGATGATACAGGTACTTCCTTACCAAGAACAGCTACGATAGCACCGCTTTCTCCTTTTTCATTAGCAGGAGTTGACGTTCCGTGAGCATTGACATAGGCGACTTGCTCTGGAGAAATCTCAGCTTCTTCCAAGGCTAGTTTAATGGCCTTGATAGCTCCCTGACCTTCTGGATGTGGAGAAGTCATATGATAGGCATCACAAGTATTACCGTAACCAACCACTTCAGCAAGAATAGTAGCCCCACGTTTTTCAGCGTGTTCAAGACTTTCAAGAACCAACATCCCTGAACCTTCACCCATAACAAAACCATTGCGGTCCTTATCAAATGGAATGGAAGCACGACTTGGATCCTCTGTAGTTGATAGAGCAGTTAGGGCCTGGAAACCAGCGATAGCAAAAGGTGTAATAGAGGCTTCTGAACCACCTACCAACATAACATCTTGGAAACCAAATTTAATTGAGCGGAAGGCATCCCCAATCGCGTCATTTGATGAAGCGCAGGCAGTATTGATGGATTTACAAACACCGTTTGCTCCAAAACGCATGGCAACATTTCCTGAAGCCATATTTGGCAAGGCCTTTGGAAGGGTCAATGGTTTCACACGTTTTGGCCCTTTTTCATTGAGTCTAAGCACTTGATCTTCAATTTCCTTGATTCCACCAATACCAGAGGCAACGATAACACCAAAACGATCCTTGTCAATAGCCTCTACATCCAGATTGGCATGATTGACAGCCTCTTGAGCTGCGTACAAGGCATACAAAGAATAGTTATCAAAACGATTGATATCTTTCTTTACAAAGTATTTATCAAAAGGAAAATCTTGAATTTCTGCTGCATTATGAACATCAAAGTCACTATGATCAAATTTTGTAATTGGACCAATTCCGATTTTTCCAGTTGTCAAACTATTCCAAAATTCTTCTGGTGTATTTCCGATTGGAGATGTCACTCCATAACCTGTTACTACTACGCGATTTAGTTTCATCTTTTTTACCTCTAGCTTCTGCTACATACTGAGGCCACCATCAATGGCAACCACTTGACCAGTTAGATAATCTTGGCCTGCTAAAAATACTGTTAAATCTGCAACCTGCTCTGCCTGTCCAAATTCTTTCATAGGAATTTGCGCTAGCATGGCGTCTTTTACCTTGTCCGATAGAACTGCTGTCATATCAGATTCAATCATTCCAGGTGCGATAGCATTAACCCTGATATTGCGATTGGCCACTTCACGCGCCACAGACTTGGTAAAACCAATCAAACCAGCCTTGGAAGCAGCATAGTTAGCTTGACCGATATTTCCCATCAAACCAACAACACTAGACATATTAATGATAGCACCTTCTCTGGCTTTCATCATCGGTTTCAAGACTGATTGTGTCATGTTAAAGGCACCAGTCAGGTTAACCTTGAGAACTTTTTCAAAATCTGCTTCTGTCATCTTGAGCATAAGGGTATCTTGAGTAATCCCTGCGTTATTGACCAAAACATCTACTGAACCCAGCTCTGCAATAGCGTCCTCAACCATACGCTTAGCGTCTGCAAAATCGGATACATCTCCTGAAATGGGAACTACCTTGACACCATAGTCTGCAAATTCAGCGAGCAATTCTTCAGAGATGGCCCCACGGCTGTTTAAGACAATATTAGCTCCTGCTTGAGCAAACTTGTGGGCAATGGCAAGACCAATACCACGACTAGAACCTGTAATAAAGATATTTTTATTTTTTAGTTGCATTCTTTTCTCCTGTTTCCTCTTGTATTTATGGGAGAAGGGATTACTTGTTTCCCAGCAGAGATTCCAAGCTAGCCTGATCTTCAACAGTGGCTAGTTTAGCTGTCTTATCAATTTTTTTGACAAAGCCTGACAAGACTTTCCCCGGTCCAATCTCGATAAAGTTGGTTACGCCTGCTTCTTGCATAACCGCAATACTTTCATAAAAACGAACTGGTTCCTTGACCTGACGCGTCAAAAGTTGAGCAATGTCTTCTTTTTGCATGACAGCAGCTTCTGTATTACCAACTAGGGGACAAGTAAAATCTGAAAAACTTACTTGAGCTAGAGTTTCAGCTAGTTTCTGGCTAGCAGGTTCAAGGAGAGCGGTATGAAAGGGACCTGACACCTTGAGAGGAATCAAGCGTTTGGCACCTGCTTCTTGCAAGAGTTCGACAGCTCGGTCAACTGCAACCACTTCTCCACCAATCACGATTTGTGCAGGTGTATTATAGTTGGCTGGTGTAACGACTCCAAGTTCAGAAGCTTTTCGACAGGCTTCCTCAATGACCTCTACTGGCGTATTGAGAACTGCGACCATCTTGCCAGAGCCAGCAGGAGCTGCTTCTTCCATATAAGCTCCACGCTTAGCGACCAAGGCTACCGCATCTTCAAAATCCAAGGCTCCACTAGCCACCAAGGCAGAGTATTCTCCAAGAGACAAACCAGCAACCATATCAGGCTGATGACCCTTTTCTTGCAATAAACGATAGATAGCAACTGAAGTTGCTAAAATAGCTGGTTGTGTATACCGAGTCTGATTAAGTTTTTCTTCTTCCGTATCAATGAGATGACGCAAATCATAACCGAGTACCTGACTCGCTTGATCAATCGTTTCTTGGACAATCGGATACTGATCATAGAGATCCCGTCCCATACCTAGATACTGGGCACCTTGACCAGCAAATAAAAAGGCTGTTTTAGTCATTTCTTACAACTCCTGCCCAACGAGAGGCTTCTTCTTGAATTTTCTTAGCTGCTCCGTAGTACAAATCTTTTAGGATTTCTTCAGCTGTTTCTTCTTTGGAAACAAGCCCCGCAATTTGACCTGCCATGACAGATCCGCCATCCACATCTCCGTGAACAACTGCTTTGGCTAGGGCACCTGCTCCCATTTGTTCAAAGATTTCCAAATCAGGATTTTCCTGTTTAAAGGCATCTTTCTCAGCCTTTTCAAAATCACGAGTCAATTGATTTTTAATAGCACGAACAGCATGGCCAAAGTGTTGGGCTGAAATCGTAGTATCAATATCTCTCGCTTTTAAAATCTTGGCCTTATAATTCGGATGGGCATTAGACTCTTTTGCAACGACAAAACGTGTTCCAACCTGAACAGCCTCTGCACCTAGCATAAAGCCAGCCGCAGCACCTTCACCATCCGCAATCCCTCCTGCAGCAATAACAGGAATAGATACAGCTGCAGCTACCTGACGCACTAAGGTCATGGTTGTTAATTTACCGATATGCCCCCCAGCTTCCATTCCTTCTGCAATAACAGCGTCCGCACCGATTTTTTCCATACGTTTAGCTAGAGCCACACTTGGCACAACAGGAATCACTGTAATGCCAGCTTCATGGAAACGTTCCATGTATTTACCAGGATTTCCTGCGCCTGTTGTAACCACCTTAACACCTTCCTCGATAACGAGATCTACAATATCTTCCACGAAGGGAGATAAAAGCATGATGTTGACACCAAAGGGTTTATCCGTCAATGATTTGATTTTATCAATATTAGCCTTGACAACTTCTTTAGGGGCATTTCCCCCACCGATAATCCCTAGTCCACCAGCCTTGGAAACAGCCCCTGCCAAATCACCATCAGCAACCCAGGCCATTCCTCCTTGGAAAATAGGATAATCAATGTTCAATAATTCTGTAATACGCGTTTTCATAGTGCCTCCATCATTTCTTGCTTACGTAATAGTTCGATACTGTCATAATTTGAAAATCAAACTATTGCCTAAACAAGAGGGAGCGGGTTTCCCTACTCCTTCTATTTCTATTCTGCTTATTTTGTTTGCTCTTCAACGTAGGCAACCAAGTCACCAACTGTTTTCAAGTCATCTTCTGCTTCGATTTGGATATCAAAAGCATCTTCGATTTCTGAGATTACTTGGAACAAGTCCAATGAATCTGCGTCCAAATCATCAAAAGTTGATTCAAGTGTTACTTCTGATGCGTCTTTTCCAAGTTCTTCAACGATAATTTCTTGTACTTTTTCAAATACTGCCATGATAGGACTCCTTTAAAATAAATAGTTTTTTATAACAATGTGTTCACCACATGATTACCTAAATTGTAAGAATGAGCGTGCCCCAGGTCAAGCCTCCACCGAAGCCTGATAGAAGAACAGTCTGACTACCATCTAAAGAGATGAGACCTTGTTCTACACACTCTGAAAGTAAAATCGGGATACTGGCTGCACTGGTATTGCCATATTCCATCATATTAGCTGGAAGTTTAGCTCGGTCGACACCGATTTTTCTAGCCATCTTATCCAAGATACGGTCATTAGCCTGATGAAGTAGCAGATAATCCAAGTCTGTCGCCTCTACAGGAGATTCTTCAATAGTTTGTTTGATAGATTTAGCTACATCTCGAATGGCAAAATCAAAGACCGCGCGCCCATCCATCTTCAAAAATGAATCTGCATTTTCTTGATCTGAAAATGGAGAATGTAAGCCTGAATGTCCATAGGTCAGACACTCACTACGACTCCCATCACTGTTGAGACTCTCAGCCAAGAAATGCTCTTGCTCGCTAGCTTCTAGCAAGACACCACCAGCACCATCTCCAAACAAAACAGCTGTTGATCTGTCTGACCAATCGACTGCCTTAGAGAGGGTTTCACTACCAATCACCAAACCTTTTTGAAAGCGACCAGAAGCGATAAACTTTTCAGCAGTTGACAAGGCAAATACAAATCCACTACAAGCAGCTGTTAGGTCAAAAGCAAAAGCTTTTTTTGCACCAATATTAGCTTGGACACGAGCAGCTGTAGAGGGCATCATCGAATCTGGAGTAATGGTAGCTAGGATGATAAAATCCAGCTCTTCCCCTGTGATTTCAGCTTTTGTCATCAGTTCCTTAGCAACCTCTGTAGCCAAATCACTAGTAGATTCTGTTCTTGAAATATGCCTTTGTCGTATTCCCGTCCGACTTGAAATCCACTCATCATTGGTATCCATAATCTGGGCCAAATCATGATTTGTAACCACTTGCTCTGGAACATAATGAGCAACCTGGCTTATTTTTGCAAAAGCCATTATTTCAAATCCTCCAAAAATTGATAAAGTTTAGTCAAACCTTTGCTCATAACTTCAGTTTCTTCCTTGCTCATACCTTCGATAATATTTTCGACCATGGCCTTATGGAAACGTTTATGAAGTCTGTGAACCAAGCGACCTTTCTTTGTCAAATGCAAATGCACCACACGACGATCCTGCTCTGAGCGAATGCGTTCAATGTAACCCTTGCGTTCAAGATTATTCAAACTCGTCGTAACCGTCCCAAGAGTCACCATCAACTCTTTCGACACTTGACTTGGCGTCACGTCTGGGAATTTTCCAATTACATCGATTGTATGGACTTCTTTGATGGAGATATCCTTGAAACGACTACCCCTCAAGCTAACTTCCTCGATAACGAGGACATTGTTAAATATAGATGTTAAATATTCATTAATTCGTTGGTAGTCCAATCTCTTTTCCCTCCTTTTCAAAAAACTTTCACAATCAAAACATTTGACAAAAGAATTATATCAAACTTCAAAGAATGGTGCAAGTATTTTCTTATTTTCCAGTAAATTTCGGTCTTCTTCTCTCCGAATGAGCCCGAACTCCCTCTTTGAAATCTTCTGTCTGGGCCAAGGATTTCTGTAGGTTCAATTCTAAAGCAGCATAATCTTGCCAATCTTTGAATTGGCTCTCCCAGACCAACTTCTTGATGGCTGCATAAGAATTAGCCGATCCGCGTCTCAATTTTTTAAGAAGCTGTTCTCTCGTTTTTTCAAGTTTATCAGCTTCACAGACGCGGTAAACAAGCCCCCATTCTAAAGCTTTTTCTGCGTTCAAAGCCTCACCTGTCATGGCTAGTTGAGCAGCACGCGTCACACCAGTACTGCGACTCAAGAGATGAATCCCTCCTGCATCTGGAGCCAAACCAACTCCAACAAAGGCTTGAATAAATTTAGCCTTATCGGTCGCTAAACAGAAATCTGCAGCAACAGCCATATTAGCTGCGGCACCTGCAATAGCCCCATCAACCTCCATCAAGACAGGTTTAGTAATTTGCTTGATTTTATAAGAAATAGTATTGACCAATTCTGCAATTTTCGTCAATGATGGAATATCATCCTCATCCACTGCCCGCTTCATCTCTACCAAATCTCCCCCAACCGAGAAGACCTTTCCATTGGCATTAATTAAGATAAAATGCACAGCCGGATCCTTTTCTGCCAAAGTCAGAGCTTCTAAAATCTCCTCACACATAGGAATATGGAAACCATTAGCGACATCAGGACGGTTTAAGGTAAGGATTGCCAAATCCTCTTCAAGCTGATAAATAATATGTTCCATCAGGACTCCTTTTTATTTTATAAGCAGTTTAAATTATTTTACTATCAAAGTATATCCTTTTTAAAACTCGAAAGCAAGGAAAAATCGGCTGAAAGTGTCTCGGCCGATTAAAAAGACTCGCTTTATCCTAGAAAGCATCTTATTTTCTTCATTGAAAAAAGGCTTTCTTTCTGCTATAATCGTATAAAATACTTACTTTAGGAGTTCTTATGAAAGTTGTTAAATTTGGAGGTAGCTCACTTGCCTCTGCTGGTCAATTAGAAAAAGTTTTAAACATCGTCAAAAGCGATCCAGATCGCCGTTTTGTAGTTGTTTCTGCGCCTGGTAAACGCAATGCTGAAGATACTAAGGTTACGGATGCCTTGATTAAATACTACCGCGATTATGTTGCTGGTAACGATATTAGCAAGAGCCAAAGCTGGATTATCGACCGCTATGCTGCTATGGTTAGCGAATTGGGACTGAAACCAGCTGTTTTAGAAAAAATTTCTAAAAGCATTCGTGCTTTGGCCACTCTTCCTATCGAAGAAAATGAATTTCTCTATGATACTTTCCTAGCAGCTGGTGAAAATAACAATGCTAAATTGATCGCAGCCTACTTTAACCAAAATGGTATCGATGCACGCTATGTTCACCCTAGAGAAGCTGGTATTGTGGTCACAAGTGAACCTGGTCACGCTCGCATCATTCCATCAAGTTATGACAAGATTGAAGAATTGACAAATGCAAATGAAGTCCTTGTCATTCCTGGTTTCTTTGGTGTTACTAAGGAAAATCAAATCTGTACTTTCTCACGTGGAGGTTCAGACATTACTGGTTCTATCATTGCTGCCGGTGTCAAAGCTGACCTCTATGAAAACTTTACAGACGTTGATGGTATCTTTGCAGCTCACCCAGGAATTATTCACCAACCACACTCTATCCCTGAGTTGACCTACCGTGAAATGCGTGAGTTGGCTTATGCAGGATTCTCAGTTCTTCATGACGAAGCTCTTCTTCCTGCCTACCGTGGAAAAATCCCTCTTGTCATTAAGAATACCAACAACCCTGACCATCCGGGTACTCGTATCGTTCTAAAACATAGTAGTGACAAGTTCCCCGTTGTGGGAATTGCTGGTGACTCTGGCTTTGTCAGCATCAACATGTCTAAATATCTCATGAACCGTGAGGTTGGATTTGGACGCAAGGTCCTGCAAATCCTTGAAGACCTTAATATCGGTTGGGAACATATGCCAACAGGTATCGACGATCTTTCAATCATCCTCCGTTCTCGCGAACTAACTCCTATCAAGGAAGAAGAAATCCTGCGTCAGTTGGTTCAAAAGGCTGAAGTAGACCATGCAGAAATCGAACACGACCTTTCAATCATTATGATTGTTGGTGAAAAGATGAAAAGTCACATTGGAGTAACTGCTACTGCAACACGCGCTCTATCTGAAAACAAGATCAACATCCAGATGATGTCTCAAGGTTCTAGTGAGGTTTCTATCATGTTTGTTGTTCATAAAGACCAAGAAAAAGCAGCTATTAAAGCCCTCTACAGTGCCTTTTTCGGTGAAAGTAAGGAAGACTAATCATGGCTCAATCTCTTAACAAAACAGTGCTTCTCAATACCACAGGCACTTCCTACCTCTCTATAGCTGGAAAAGTTGGGAAATTTCTTGTCGGAGATCAGGCTCTGGAATTTTACCCAGATGTCAATGTTGAACAATTTATCCAGATTCCTTGGAGCCATATCAACCAAATTGGAGCTAATGTTACTGGTCGCAAAATCAGTCGCCACTTCGAAGTCTTTACAGATAGAGGAAAATTCCTCTTTGCTTCAAAAGACTCAGGTGCCATTCTCAAAATTGCACGCGAAAAACTGGGCAATGACAAGGTCGTCAAACTTCCGACCCTGATTCAGACAATTAGCCAAAAATTTAAAAATCTATTTGCAAAAAAGTAGAAACTTTAGTATAATCATAGCAACGGATAAGTAGGTTATCTTCTTCTTTCAGAAAGTCTGCGGGTGCTGCGAGCAGATAGGAGGGATAGGTGAAATTCTACCGTTAGTAACAATTACATACACAATCAAGTGCACACCTGTGAAGTTGGATGGAACCGTGGCCCTGCCACTCCAACGCTTTGTCAGGTGTGCTTTTTTCATAAAGGAGTTCTTATGTTAGATATCAAACGTATTCGTACAGACTTTGATGCTGTCGCAGAAAAATTAGCTACACGTGGTGTAGATGCTGCTGTCTTGAATGAGATGAAAGAAATCGATGCTAAGCGTCGTGACATTTTGGTCAAGGTTGAAACTTTAAAAGCAGAACGTAACACAGTTTCTGCTGAGATTGCTCAAGCCAAACGCAACAAGGAAAATGCAGATGACAAGATTGCTGCCATGCAAAATCTATCTGCTGAAATCAAAGCTTTGGATGCCGAGTTGGCAGAAATCGATGCTAAATTGACAGAATTTACCACTACTCTTCCAAACATCCCAGCTGACAGTGTTCCTATTGGAGCTGATGAAGATGACAATGTAGAAGTTCGCCGTTGGGGTACTCCACGCGAATTTGGCTTCGAACCTAAAGCTCACTGGGATCTTGGTGAAGACCTAGGTATCCTTGACTGGGAACGCGGTGGGAAGGTAACGGGCGCTCGCTTCCTCTTCTATAAAGGCCTCGGTGCTCGTTTGGAACGTGCTATCTACAACTTTATGTTGGATGAGCATGGTAAAGAAGGCTATACAGAAGTCATCACACCTTATATGGTTAACCATGACTCTATGTTTGGTACTGGTCAATATCCAAAATTCAAGGAAGATACTTTTGAACTCAGCGACAGCAATTATGTCCTTATTCCTACAGCTGAAGTTCCTCTAACAAACTACTACCGTGATGAAATCCTTGACGGTAAAGACCTGCCAATCTACTTCACTGCTATGAGTCCTTCATTCCGTTCTGAGGCTGGTTCTGCTGGTCGTGATACTCGTGGCTTGATCCGTTTGCACCAATTCCACAAGGTTGAAATGGTTAAATTTGCCAAACCAGAGGAATCTTACGAAGAATTGGAAAAAATGACAGCCAACGCTGAAAATATCCTTCAAAAACTTAACCTTCCATACCGTGTCGTTGCTCTCTCTACAGGAGATATGGGCTTCTCAGCTGCCAAGACTTACGACTTAGAAGTTTGGATTCCAGCGCAAAATACCTACCGTGAAATCTCAAGTTGTTCAAATACAGAAGATTTCCAAGCCCGTCGTGCCCAAATCCGTTACCGTGATGAAGCAGATGGCAAGGTTAAATTGCTCCACACCTTGAACGGTTCTGGACTTGCAGTTGGACGTACAGTGGCTGCTATTCTTGAAAACTACCAAAATGAGGATGGTTCTGTAACCATTCCTGAAGTTCTTCGTCCATACATGGGTGGCGCTGAAGTTATCAAACCATAAAAAAAAAGGTTTAGCTATTTCTAGCTAGACCTTTTTTCGTAACCAAATCAGATAAGCACCCAAGACAAAGAATAAAATAGTTAGGCAAATAACAGTTTCAACCACTACTAGATAATCCAGAAATGGAAGTTTCAAGATTCCCTGAGCCATCTTGAGCGAGGTAGCTGTGATAATGGTTGGGAAGGTGAGGGCTGAAAAAGTTGGTTGAAAGCCTTGTTTTAAAATATTGGGCAGTCGAGTTAAAACAAAGAAAAAGAAAGTTTGAGAAGCCAAAATCATGGCAATCAGGAGCCAAGTCGGTAGGCTGGCTCCTCCAACTCGAACCAAGGAAGCCAAGAGCAGAGAGAAAGGAGCACAGTAGATTCCTTCCTGTCCAAGCATGGCTACAGGGAGTGGATGTTTCTTTAAATCGCTATAAATAAGGGGATAGAGATAGAAGGTCAAGAGAAAACCAAAACTCAAGGTCGCATAGGCAATCTCGATAATGCCTACCAGTGGATAAGTCAAGGCTGCCACTGCTATTCCCACATAGAGAACCGTCCAGCTAGGAGTGGAATGAACCCTCCGACCAGGACAGGCAAATTTGATAGTAAATCCAGCAATCAGGGCCAAATCCAAGAGAAATGAAAACCACCAGAGCCCTTGCGCTACTAAAGGAAGATGAGGAAACACGCGAAAGACATAGGTCGATAAAATCATTCCAGCCATGGGAAAGGTGGCCATTCCTGACAAAAGAGGGGGCTTGGCCAATTCTTGCTTGGTTTCTTTCCAATTGAGCAAATGAAGAATCAGAAAGAATATCCACAAAATCAAACCTGACATACTCAGTAGATGTGACAGAACTGGCAACATATCTAAAACGAGATTTCCAGCTCCTGCCAAACCTAGCAAACAACCAGAAAATACCAAGGGGAGTTTTTTCATCCTAACCTCCAATAATCATGTTAATTTCAGTATAGCATAAAAGCGCTTAAATGAGGGATTAAAAAAAACGAAGTCCGTTGATTTCAGACTTCATTTTTTGTTCAGATATGAATTATGCATAAGGTTGCAATTCTGGATTAATTGGCGTATTGGCTAGGTTGTTGGCATAGTTACAGAGGCTGGCTAGGCTGACACCAAGAACCACATCCAAGGCATTTTGTTGAGTGTATCCAGCTTCTAAAAACTCAGACAAGGCTTCATCTCCTACACGACCTTTGGTATTGATAACCGCCAAGGTAAACTTAGCTAGGGTGTCCAATTTAGGATCTGTTTCAATCGGAGTACGATTGCGAAGGGCTTGAAGAAGATCATCATTCATCTGGATTTGTTTGATTGAAAAGGCTGTGTGACCTGCGACGCAGAAAGCACAACCATTAGTTACGGCCGCCGTGATTTGCACCACTTCACGCTCAACTGGTGTCAGGCTATTGCGGCGGTTGATAGCTCCGACAGTTCTGTAAGCCTCTAAAGCAGTCGGTGCATTGGCCAAGAGACCGATTAGGTTGGGAATATAGCCATTGTTATCTTTTTCTACTGTTTCAAGAACTTCTTTCACTTCTGCTGGTGCTGATTCTACTGTATGAATTGTAAATGTTGTCATCATAAAACCTCTTTTCATTTTGTTGAAACCTAGTCTATCACAGATTCTATACCTTGCATAATATATATTTTAAATTGCACTGATAAAAATTCTTTATGAAAGCAAAAAATCACACGAGCTGTGTGATTTCATTATTTATCAAAATACTTTTTAGTCTCAGCAATAACGACTGGTGACAGGACCAAGAGGGCAATCAAGTTTGGCAGAGCCATCAAGGCGTTCACAATATCTGCAATAATCCAAACCATATCCAACTCGATAAATCCTCCCAACAAGACCATGAGCACAAAGACTACACGGTAAAGCCAGATAAAACGAACTCCAAAGAGGAACTCGAAACAGCGTTCTCCATAGTAGTTCCAACCTAGAATCGTCGTGAAGGCAAAGAGCACAAGGAAGATGGTCAAGAGGGCAGGCCCAAAGTGTGAAAAGACTGTTGAAAAGGCTGACTGAGTCAAGGCAACCCCATTTAAGTCACCACTCCAAACCCCAGTTACCAAGATGGTCAAACCTGTCAAGGTACAGATAATGAGGGTATCAATAAAGGTTCCTGTCATGGAAATCAAACCTTGCTCTACCGGTTCGTTTGTCTTAGCAGCCGCAGCTGCAATAGGAGCTGAACCTAGACCAGACTCATTTGAAAACACACCACGCGCCACACCATTTTGAATAGCCATCCGAATGCTAGCACCGGCAAATCCACCTACCGCAGCAACAGGACTAAAAGCTGATGTCAATATTAAAGCGATTGTAGCTGGGAGTTTCCCGATATTAAAGAAAATAACTGTAAGAGTTCCTAGAATATAGATGATAGCCATAAAAGGAACAACAGTAGTTGAAACCTTTGAAATAGACTTGAGTCCGCCAAAGACGGCAATCGCTACTAAGACAGACAAAACGAGAGCAGTGATGGCTGGCGAAATAGACGTGGTATTTTGGATAGATTCTGTAATCGAGTTGACTTGGGTGAAGGTTCCTATTCCCAACAAAGCTACTAAGACACCTGCGATAGCAAAGAAGATAGCAAGTGGTCGCCACTTTTCTCCCATCCCTAGAAGAATATAGTGCATTGGGCCTCCCGCTACTGCACCATGGTCGTCCTTAGTACGGTATTTAATCGCCAAGAGCCCTTCCGCATACTTGGTAGCCATTCCAAAGAAAGCCGCCATCCACATCCAAAAGAGAGCTCCTGGTCCACCGACCTTGATAGCTGTCGCCACCCCTATAATATTTCCCGTACCAACTGTCGCTGCCAGAGCTGTACACAAGGCCGCAAAACTGGATACATCACCATGCCCCTTATCCTTGATAAAAATAAGCTGAAAGGCCTTAGAGAGACGCAAAACCTGTAAAAGCCCCAAACGAGCAGTTAGATAAATCCCTGTTCCGACCAATAAAATCAAGAGGGGAGGTCCCCAAGCAAAAGCATCGATTGATTTAAGCAATTCTAACATTCTATTCTCCTATCTTTTCAACCCCAAAAGAAAGAGCACATGCAAGATACATGTACTCTGGAATGCTTAGATAAATGCTAAAAAGCGGTCTATCCTAGCTCTGTCCTTTTACCTGAGAGTTTGAGCAGTTGCCTGCCTTGCCCCTTCGGTGCCTTTACGGTCTCTCCAGAGTTCCGTCCATTTACAGTCATGGAAAATCAAACGATTCCCCACTTCTATTAAACTTCATTCGGTGTTGGTATTTAATTGATTCTTATTTTACAAAAAATGTTGGCTTTTGTCAATGGATTTATTAATAAAACTTAATTCAACCGTTTTTACTTTATAAAGTCCGAAATACTTCTATCCTTTAAAAGTCACAATAGTCGCACCACTGCCTCCAGCATTTTGTGGGGCATAGCCGAAACTCTTGACATGTTTGTTTCTTTGTAGGTATTTGGTGACACCTTCACGGATGACACCTGTTCCGATACCATGGATGATATCAACTTGCGCCATATTGTTAAGCAGGGCTTGGTCAATAAAGGCATCTAGCTCATTCATAGCCTCTTCATAACGTTTGCCTCGAAGGTCCAGTCTGGCTTGTGGACCACGACCAGAAGTCCGTTTCACAACATTGACTTGTTTCTTCTTAACTTGCTTTTCTTGCTGGGCTTGAACAAGGTCAAATTCTTTTTCTTCCAAGGTCATCTTAATCAAACCAACTTGGGCTTCCCAGCGGCCATCCTTGAGTTGACTAGTCAAGGTCCCACGCTGTCCATAACTGAGAACCACGATATCATCTCCCACCTTTGGAGCTCGTTTTTTCTTGGCCTTTTGAAGAACCTTGTTTTTAGACAAATCTACTTTTTCAGGAGCCAATTTTTTCAACTTGGCCTTGGCTTCAATGATTTCATGGGGTTTGAGTTGAGATTTGCTATGAAGATTTTTGAGAATCTGGTCACTCTCACTGAGGGCCATGTCCACAATCTCAGAAGCCTGTTCACGCGCCTTGTTGAGCTCGGTTTCCTTTTCACGATTGAGCTCGTTGTAGAGCTTTTTAAGAGCACGGTTCATCTTGAGATTTTCTTGCTCCACCTCACGGATATTGTCCAAGCGTTTGCGACTCTCTAGCGTCTGCTCTTCCAGTTGTTCAATGATTCGGTTGACATCATTGTCTTGATCGACCTGCTGACTGGCATCCCCTACGATGACTTCAGAAAGCCCTAGACGTTTGGCAATTTCAAAGGCATTGCTTCGGCCAGGCACCCCCTGCATAAAGCGATAGGTCGGGCGAAGAGTCGCAGTATCAAACTCCATACTGGCATTTTGCACAAAGGCTGTCTCGATACCATAGGCCTTGAGCTCCGGATAGTGGGTCGTCGCCATGGTCTTGACTTGACGCAGGCGAAGATCCTCCAGAATAGCCATGGCAAGGGCGGCTCCTTCTTGAGGGTCTGTACCAGCCCCCAACTCATCCAAGAGTAGGAGGGAATGTTGGTTGACCTTGCCAAGAATATCCACGATATTGGTCATGTGGCTAGAGAAGGTAGACAAGCTTTGTTCAATAGATTGCTCATCCCCAATATCAGCAAAGATTTCTTCAAAAATACCCACACGACTTCCCTTGTCTGCTAAAATCGGCAAACCGGACTGGGCCATAACCTGTGTCAAACCCAGAGTTTTAAGCATGATGGTCTTACCACCAGTGTTGGGTCCTGTGATGACAATAGCTGTTAAATCTTGACCAAAATGGACATCATTTGCGACTGCATTTTTGACCAAAGGATGGCAGACATGGAGCAGTTGAATTTCCTGATTTTCTGACAGCTGAGGCACGACTGCTTGTCTTTCTTGAATAAAGCGGACCTTGGCACGAATCAAGTCTAGATGACCGATAATCCAAGCATCGTTGGCGATCTCAGCCGCATGAGGGCGGACACGCTCGGAAATTTCTTGGAGAATACGAAGCATTTCGTAGCGCTCATCTGCTCGCAAACTAGCAATTTCTTCGCTCAGTTTGACCACCTCACGGGGTTCGATATAGACGGTATTTCCACTAGCAGAAATATCATGAACGACACCTGCAATCTTGTTACGATAAGTGTTTTTAACTGGTAAAACCTGACGGCCATTTCTGCTAGCAACAATCCCTTCCGTCAACATCTGCGCTTTTTGCTTGAGCAAATCTTGCAAGACATCGCGTACCTGACTCTCGCTATCATGTATTTTTCGACGGATTCGCGCCAATTCTTCACTGGCGAAATTTTCAATGAAACCTGCATCATTAAAGGCCTGAAGATTTCCTTGTAATTGCGGAAAATCGTGTAATTTATCAAACCAAAGGGCTAATTCTTCCAAGCTGACATTTTCCAGATTGGCGTAAAAACTTTGCAATTCTCTGCTAGAAAGAAGCACGCGCTTCAAGAGTAGGAACTCCTCTATATTGAGGTCTGCTCCCATCTCCAACCGCTTGCAGACTCCTGCGATTTCCTTGGTTGCGAGAAGAGTAAAATGCGGTTGCTCAACAAAAAGAGCCTGCATTTCCTTCATCTCAGCAAAAGCCTGTTTGATTTTATCTGCTTTGGCAGTCGGAGCCAACTGTCTCAATTGCTCCAAGCCCTGCTCGGTCAACAAATGGGGTTCAAACAAGGCCTTAACCTTATTGAACTCTAATGTTTCTAATATTTTCTTGTTCATCTTTATTTCCTTGTCTTTGAATGTCTAGGTATATTGTACTCAATGAAAATCAAAGAGCAAACTAGGAAGCTAGCCACAGGTTGCTCAAAACAGTGTTTTGAGGTTGCAGATGGAAGCTGACGTGGTTTGAAGAGATTTTCGAAGAGTATTAGCTTTTTACATTCTTATAGATTCTAGTCAAATCTGTAAACAAAGGGCTAGGAAAATTCCTGCCCTTTTTATCCGATTAAATTTGTCACCCAGATTTGTTTGAGCCAACTGGTTGTTACCGGTACGCTCTGGATGATGTGTTTTGCGACGATACTCTTTTCAAGAGGATTTTGTACAGCTGCCATGGGAATGGTCGCTAGTATGGTCAAGGCCATTTGCAAGACAAATAAGGTCACCAACATAGACAAGATACCTGCTGAAATTTGGAACAACTTGCCACCCAGTTTTTTACTAGGAAGTAAGTGTAACAAGAGACCAAGTAAACGACCGATGCTATAGACAATCCCAAATACCAACAAGTAGCCGATACCTGCATAAAAGACCTTATCCAACTGAAAGAGTTGATCCGATGGGAAGAAGAAAGTTCCCTGACCTTCCTGCGGATTTGCATAAGGGAGCAATAAGTGGAACTGCTCACCAAGCCCCTTGTAAAACTGGCCTGCCATAAAAGCCGATGCCATGGCTGAAATCAGGTAATAAACCTGTAAGAGCAAGCCTCTCCGATAGCCGATATAAAATCCCCAAGCCAAGACCAATAGAAGAAGGAGTGAAATCATAAGGAATCCTCAATCTTGCTCTGTTCTTGCTTGCAAGTCACGAGTTTGTGACGGAGTTCTTCTAATTCTTGCTCCTTATCGTCAAATTCAATCTCACGGCTGAGCTGAGTTGACAAACAGTTGACTGCCAACAAAAGAGCGATCGTTTCATCGTCTGCACTAGGCATTTGTTCTTTAATTGCTTGGTATTTTTCTGTCGCAACCTTAGCGATTTCTTCCATAAAAAGGTTATCATGCTCGGTTGTCAAGGTTAATGATTTTTTTCCGAATGTAAATTTGAATCGATTTAGATTTGCCATAAAATTCACCTCACGATATTATACCAAAATTCGCTAACTTTGTCAGTTTTTACAAATTTGCCTGCTTTTGTGGTACAATAGAAACTATGGCAAGTATAACACTCACACCAAGCGAAAAGGAGATCCAGGCTTTTCTTGAACACTATCAAACCAGTCTGGCTCCTAGTAAGAATCCCTATATCCGCTACTTTTTGAAACTACCTCAGGCAACGGCTTCTATCTATACTTCTGGAAAGGTCTTGCTTCAGGGTGAAAGAGCTGAGAAATACGCTAGTTTCTTTGGCTATCAAGTTCTAGAGCAAAACAGCGGACAAAATCTCCCTTTGATTGGGACAGATGAGGTGGGAAATGGTTCCTACTTTGGTGGACTTGCAGTTGTGGCTTCCTTTGTCACACCTGACCAGCATGACTTCTTGCGAAAACTCGGTGTGGGGGATTCCAAGACTCTGGCCGACCAAAAGATTCGTCAGCTTGCTCCTATTCTCAAGGAAAAAATCCAGCACCAAGCGCTACTTCTCTCACCAAGCAAGTACAACGAGGTCATCGGAGATCGCTACAATGCTGTTTCAGTTAAGGTTGCCCTCCATAATCAGGCTATCTATCTCCTCCTTCAAAAAGGTCTTCAGCCTGAGAAAATTGTGATTGATGCCTTCACCAGTGCTAAAAATTATGACAAATACTTGGCACAAGAGGCCAATCGTTTCAGCAATCCTATCAGCTTAGAAGAAAAGGCTGAGGGCAAATACTTGGCTGTCGCAGTTTCTTCTATCATCGCGCGTGATCTCTTTCTGGAAAATCTTGAAAATCTGGGACGAGAATTGGACTATCAACTTCCAAGTGGAGCTGGAATGGCTTCTGATAAGGTGGCTAGCCAGATTTTGCAAGCCTATGGTATGCAGGGACTCAACTTCTGTGCCAAACTGCACTTTAAAAATACTGAAAAAGCGAAAAAACGCTTAGAAAGGTAAATTATGAATTCATTTAAAAATTTCCTAAAAGAGTGGGGATTGTTCCTCCTGATTCTGTCATTATTAGCTTTAAGCCGTATCTTTTTCTGGAGTAACGTCCGCGTAGAAGGTCATTCTATGGACCCTACCCTAGCGGATGGCGAAATCCTCTTTGTTGTCAAACACCTCCCTATTGACCGTTTTGATATCGTTGTGGCTCATGAGGAAGACGGTAATAAGGACATTGTCAAACGTGTCATCGGAATGCCTGGCGATACCATCCGTTACGAAAATGATAAACTTTACATCAATGATAAAGAGACGGATGAGCCTTATCTAGCTGACTATATCAAACGCTTCAAGGATGACAAACTCCAAAGCACTTACTCAGGCAAGGGCTTTGAAGGAAATAAAGGAACTTTCTTTAGAAGTATCGCTCAAAAAGCCCAAGCCTTCACAGTTGATGTCAACTACAATACCAACTTTAGCTTTACTGTTCCAGAAGGAGAGTACCTTCTCCTCGGAGATGACCGCTTGGTTTCGAGCGACAGCCGCCACGTAGGTACTTTTAAAGCAAAAGATATCACAGGGGAAGCTAAATTCCGCTTCTGGCCAATCACCCGTATCGGAACATTTTAAGAAATCGAAGAGGCCGAGAATCAAGAATCTCAGCCTCTTCTTCTATCGTGAGAAGTGATCGTTTATTGACTATAGTAAAAACAACCCCAACTCTCACCTATTCATGCAAAGGAATTTTATGGAAGTTTATTTTTCAGGAACCATTGAACGGATTATTTTTGAAAATCCCAGCAATTTTTATCGCATCCTTCTCCTAGAAATCGAAGATACGGACGCAGAGGATTTTGATGATTTTGAAATCATTGTCACCGGCACCATGGCTGATGTGATTGAGGGAGAAGACTACACTTTTTGGGGGCAAATTGTCCAGCACTCCAAGTATGGGGAACAGCTACAAATCAGCCGGTATGAACGCGCAAAACCAACTAGCAAGGGGCTGGTTAAGTACTTTTCAAGTAGCCATTTCAAGGGAATTGGTCTCAAGACAGCTCAGAAAATCGTGGATACCTATGGCGACAATACCATTGACGAGATTCTGCAACACCCAGAAAAGCTAGAAGGCATCGCAGGACTCTCTGCCAAAAATCGTGAGGCTTTCGTGTCCACTCTTCGTCTCAACTACGGAACCGAGATGGTTTTAGCAAAACTAGCCAACTACGGCATTCCCAATAAATTAGCCTTTCAGATTCAAGACTTTTACAAGGAAGAAACCCTTGATGTGGTTGAAAATTATCCCTACCAGTTGGTTGAGGATATCAAGGGTTTGGGCTTTACCATTGCTGACCAACTAGCGGAGGAACTAGGCATCGAAAGTCAGGCTCCTGAACGCTTCCGTGCCGGTCTAGTTCATAGTCTTTTTCAGGCCTGTATGGAAACAGGGGACACCTATGTTGAAGCACGGGATTTGCTAGAACAAACCCTCACTCTCCTTGAGTCTTCCCGTCCCGTGGAACTGGACCCCAGCCAAGTGGCCCAAGAACTCTCCTACCTAATCGAAGAAGACAAGGTTCAGCAAATTGATACCAAAATCTTTGACAATAGTCTCTTTTTCGCGGAGGAAGGGATCCGCAGTCACTTGATTCGTATCCTTGAAAAAGGAAAACAGAAGAGTCAAGATTTAGAAACTATTCAAAAACATATCGCTACTGTCGAGCAAGAACTTGGAATTGAGTATGATAGCATTCAAAAACAAGCTATCTGCGATGCTATCCATAACAAGGTCTTTATCCTTACAGGTGGGCCTGGTACTGGTAAGACAACTGTTATCAATGGGATTATCGCTGTTTATGCCCTTTTAGAAGGACTTGACCTCAGGAAAAAAAGCAACCTGCCGATTCTTCTTGCCGCTCCAACTGGACGAGCCGCTCGGCGCATGAATGAATTGACAGGTTTGCCTAGCGCGACCATACACCGCCACTTGGGAATGACAGGTGACGATGATACCAGTCATCTGGAAGATTATCTGGATGCCGACTTTATCATCGTAGATGAATTCTCCATGGTGGATACTTGGCTGGCCAATCAACTCTTCTCCAACATCTCTTCTAACAGTAAAATTCTCATCGTGGGAGATAGCGATCAGCTACCGTCTGTCAGCCCTGGACAGGTTCTAGCGGATCTGCTTCATATTCCCCTGATTCCTCAGACTCGCTTGGAAAAAATTTACCGGCAAAGCGAAGAATCAACCATCGTTACCCTAGCTAGTCAAATTCGACAGGGTATCCTGCCAGCTGACTTTACCCAGAAAAAAGCAGACCGTTCCTACTTTGAAATTGCTAGCGGTCATATTCCTGCTACCATTGAAAAAATCTTAGGCGCTGCCCTCAGAAGCGGCATCCCTGCCCGTGATATCCAAGTTCTGGCTCCCATGTACCGAGGGGCGGCAGGGATTGATGCCATCAACCAGCTCATGCAAGACCTCCTCAATCCACCACAAAAAGACCAGCTCAGTTTTGAAGCTCCCCAGTGCCACTATCGTAAGGGCGACAAGGTCATTCATTTGGTCAACGATGCTGAAATCAATGTCTTTAATGGAGATTTAGGAGCCATCACAGACCTGATTCCTGGTAAATACACCGAGTCGAAACAAGACGAAATTGTCATTGATTTTGATGGCAACGAGGTCTCTTACCCACGTAACGAATGGTACAAGATTCGTTTGGCCTATGCCATGAGTATCCATAAGTCTCAGGGAAGTGAGTTCCCTGTTGTCATCCTACCGATTACCAGTGCTAGTAAGCGTATGCTGGAGCGCAATCTCATCTATACAGCCATTACACGCGCCAAAAGCAAACTTATCTTATTAGGCGAATTACAGGCCTTCGACTATGCCACCCAACATATCGGAACTGCCCGAAAAACCTATCTGATTGAACGCTTCAGTGATTTATTGGAAACTGTTGAAGAAAAGCAACAAGCTGTCTCTGAAACAGTCACATCAAGCGCCTCTGAAGAATCCTACATCCTCACCGAGGAAAACTGGGACAGCATCCCAGCCATGATTGGGATTACAGACGCAGACCTCAAAGAGATTTTTGGAAAATAGTGCATAAGAAAACCCACCTAATCAGGTGGGATTTTTGTCTATTAAGATTATTTTACTGTTGCTGTGCTTGTGATCAATTCAACAGCTTTTTTGATTGTGATATCGTGTTTCAACATATCAGCTGAAAGCAAGCTTTGTACTTGTGCCACTTCCATGTTGTAATCTGCAGCCAATTGCTCGATTTCTTTTTGGATTTCTTCTTCTGAAGCGTCAAATCCTTCAGCTTTGGCAACTGCTTCGATAACAAGGTTAGTCTTAGTACGTGACTCAGCTTCTGCTTGGTATTGATTGTGAAGGTCTTCTTGAGTAGTTCCAGTGATTTGGAAGTACATGTCAGGGTTGATACCTTGACGTTGCAAGTTTCCAAGAAATTCGTTTACTGAACGGTGAACTTCTTCGTGAATCATTTCTTCTGGAAGTTCTACGATTTCAGCATTTTCTACAGCTTTATCGATTGCTGCACCTTCAACTGCATCTTTGTAAGCTTCTGCTTTAGCTTCAGCCAATTCGTTGCGGTATTTTTCTTTCAATTCAGCAAGTGTTTCAACTTCTTCGTCGATGTCTTTTGCAAGTTCATCATCAAGAGCTGGAACTTCTTTAGCTTTTACTTCGTGGATAGTTGTTACGAATTTAGCTTCTTTACCTGCAAGGTCTTCTGCTTGGTAGTCTTCTGGGAATGTTACGATAACATCAACAGTTTCACCAGCTGAGTGACCCACCAATTGGTCTTCGAAACCAGGGATGAATTGACCTGAACCAAGTCCAAGTGAGAAGTTTTCACCTTTTCCGCCGTCAAATTCAACACCGTCGATAGAACCAACGAAGTCGATGACAACAGTGTCGCCGTTTTCAGCAGCAGCTTCTTTGATAACCAATTCAGCCAAGTTGTTGCGTTCGCGTTCGATACGCTCTTCAACATCAGCGTCAGTTACTTCTTTTTCTAGATCAACTGATACTTCAAGGTTTTTGTAGTCACCCAATTTTACTTCAGGTTTTGTAACGACTTCAGCAGTGATAACCCAGTCTTGACCTTTTTCCATTGAAGTTACGTCAATTTTTGGTTGAGCAACCACTTCAAGACCAGCTTCTTTTACAGCTGCTTCATAAGCGTTTGGCAAAAGAGCGTTCATAACGTCTTGGTAAAGTGACTCTTCACCAAATTTTTTGTCGAAGATAGGACGTGGAAGGTGACCTTTACGGAAACCTGGAACATTAAGAGATTTCTTCACTGAGTTGAAGACACGGTCCAATTCTGGTTTGATTTGGTCTTGAGAGATAGTGAAAGTCAAGACACCACGGTTTGTTTCTTTGTTTTCAAATGATACAGACATTCTGTCATTTCTCCTTAAAATTTTTTAAATACAGTCTATTATAACATAAACGAGCGACTTTTTTCAAGTAATGAATGCGCTTTTCAATGATGCTGGAAGTATGGTTTCTTCTTGGTTTTCTTTAGGATTTGAATATACTCTTATAAAAGATGCTTAATGATGGCTGATTACAGTAAAAAACGAATCGCCCAAACATTCCTCATTAGGCGATTCGTTTTGTCTTATTTAACCACAAGAACCTTGTAATATTCATACTTATTTGGCTGTGTAATCTTAATTTTTTGACCATAGAAACCATCGATTTCTTTGTCAAAATAATCTGAAAATCTTGATGGCAAGCGTTTCATCTTAAGAACCTCACCAGATTGGTCTGCATATACAAGGAAATGATAGTGGGTTGTAGCCATACCGTCATCAATCAATACAAAGTAACCTGTTTTAAGCTTACCTTGTCCATTATCTAAATGGTATAGTTTATTGTTATTGATTGTGAAGTTAGTAGATGGAAGTCTAAGTCGTACACCTGGATTTTCTAAATAGACATCATTACCAACTTTTTTGATCTCTGATCTAGTTGTCATCTCTGGAAGTGGTGTCACTCTACGACCATCTGCTCCAAAGTAATATCGACCTGGTAGATTTTGGAAATTACGAATAACAGCCTTAGGATCAATTTCTTGTCCTTCTTCTTTATTATCCACTAAAGCCAACATCGTATTGGAAACTTGATCCCCATATTTTTCGGAAAACTTCTTGAACTCAGGTTTGATATACCAAGTGTTTTTATCCACGATAACATCAGTAAAGTTATTTCCGTCAAATTTTGATGTAATCAGATACTCATATCCATCACCTAAACGGACAATATCATCATTTTTATAAGGGCTATTTTTTAAAGTCAACATATAGCCATCCTTGCTGAGAATATAGCCTGTCCCATCACTAGAATTTACAACTCTATCAGAGGCCATGGCACCTGATTGTTCAAAATAATACCAATTACCATCTATGAACTCCCAACCTGTCATCATAGAACCACTAAAATGAAGATAGTACCATGTAGACCCTTCTTTGTACCAACCTGTACGCATGGCGCCACTATCTGCTAGTGAGTACCATGTGTTGCCTTCCTTGTACCAGCCAGTACGCATAGCGCCACTATCTGCTAGTGAATACCAAGTGTTCCCATCTTTGAGCCAGCCTGTCTGCATTTTACCAGAACCATCAAAGTGGTACCAAGAACCAGCATTTTGCACCCATTTATTTTTAGCTAGGCTGCCATCTTGCGAAAGATTCCAGTCAGCACCATTTTTAACCCAAGTATCTGCAGCTTGTGCTTGATTGATTGACAAAAGCAGACCAGCACCTGCAAGCAAACCAAGTGTAAGTAATTTAGATTTTTTCATAGCTATTTCCTCCACGAATTGAAACTGAGAGATAGAGTTAGTTTAACCATCTTTTTTATAACACTCTTAAAGAGATGAAATAAAGACCTTAACGCTCTAGTGACCTTATTTTAATAATTTACGGGGACATGATTTTAACCTCCTTTTGAGTTTATATCAATTCTTTTTATAGTAAATATATTCTTCTATCTTTTTATAACTCTATTCTACTCCCCTATAAAATGAATGTCAATAAATAACATAAAAACATTGTGAAAAAAATATTTTATCGTGCTATAGCTCCTTACTCACTTCTTTGATACTAAATTAAGTCATTTCTCCAACATTATTTTATATAACTACTAAAACTCTTCATGTCCCACCAAGTGGTGCTGAAAGGCATAGACTGCCACCTGGGTGCGATCACTGACCTCAAGTTTGGCAAGAATATTGGACACGTGAGTCTTGACCGTCTTGAGAGAGATAAAAAGTTCATCAGCGATCCGCTGATTTTCATATCCCTTGGCAATCAGTTGGAGGACATCTCGCTCACGCGCAGTCAGGTCCTCATGTAGTTCTATGTGATTGCGGTGGTATTCGACCTTCTTGCTGACCTCTTGCTCAATGGCTAGCTCCCCAGCAGCCACCTTGCGGACGGCATGGAGCAATTCATCTGCACTAGAAGTCTTGAGCATATAGCCCCTAGCACCTGCATTCAAGACCGGCATGATTTTTTCATTGTCCAAGTAAGAAGTCACAATCAAAATCTTGGCTTCAGGCCATTCTTTGAGGATGGCCAAGGTCGCGTCAATCCCATTCATCTCAGTCATGACGATATCCATGACAATGACATCTGGACGCAATCCCAAGGCCAAGTCAATACCTTGAGACCCGTTGGCCGCCTCGCCCACAACTTCTACATCGTCTTGGAGGTCAAAGTAGCTTTTCAAGCCCAATCGGACCATTTCGTGGTCATCTACTAGTAAAATTTTCATCTTTACTCCTTTATCATTCCTTATCAATCAGGGGAATACGGATATCAACCGCCAACCCTTGCTTGGGAGCTGTTAATAACTGAACCGTCCCTGCCATATCTTCGACCCGCTCCTTGATGTTTCGCAGTCCATAACTCAAGTCGTCTAAGCTCCCTAACTGGAAACCAATCCCATTGTCCACCACCTTCAGCTGAAGTTCAAAATCTGTCTGATAGAGATAGACATCCAAACAAGAGGCCTGGGCATGGCGGAGGGTATTGCTGATCAATTCTTGCAGGATACGGAAGATATGCTCCTCGATTTTCTTAGGTAATTTCGTCACATTCTGCTTGAGACTAACCTTGAGATCACTCTTGTCCTCAAGCTCTTTTAGGAGAATTTGAATCCCTTCTATCAAGCTCTTCTGCTCCAGTTCAACTGGTCGCAAATGCAGGAGTAAAACCCGCAAATCCTTCTGAGCCGTTTCTAAAATGGCTGTGACACTTTGCAACTGGGTCTGCATCTTTTCTCTATCCAGTTTCAAAGCCTGCTGGCTGACACCTGATAAAATCATATGGGCCGCAAACAACTCCTGACTGACTGTATCGTGCAAATCCCGAGCAATGCGCTTTCGTTCTTTCTCGATGATTTCCTCTTCCTGAGTAAGACTGTGATTTTCAGCCTTTTGAAGTGCTTCTGTCAAAAGATTAAGTTTGCCTGACAAGGACTTGAAACTGGCATCCAAATCTGGATCAGCAACCTGAACCACTTCTTTCCCTGCCAACAAACGCTTGAGATTAGTCTGCATTTTTCTTAAAGAAAGTTCTTCCACACCTCGCCAAAACAGGGCTAAAAAACAGGTCATGGACATGCTGAATACCAACAACAAAAAGACAAATTTTTCTGTTTTTTCGACATCGTGCAAGAAAATTGACCAGTCAAAATCAAGGATTTCCAACAAGCTGTGGGAGAGAAATAAGACAAAGAGGAAGGAGGTAATGGCAATGATTACATAAGCTTGTTTTTTCATCCTCTGATCACCTCCACATCTCCAATCATAGTAGTCAAGAGAATCTTGACACTCTTGTTACTCTTGAGATAGTCTCTTGTTTCCTGATGATAGTGTTCATTGCGGAGAGCTCGCTTGGGCTGATTGAAAAAAGTCAAATCCCCATAGAGACAGTTCACACTGAGACTGACTTCCACATCCACAGGCACAATGATTTTGGTCGTTCCTATCATCTTTCTGAGGATAATAACATTGTCATGATTGGTTAAGATCACCCTCTCCAGATGAATGGTGTCCTTGCCCATGAGGCGAAAAAGATTAATATCATCAAACTGGCAAGTTTGGTAACTTGAAAAATGATGGAGATTTCCAAACCAACGATTTTTCTCCTTCTTAACCGTCACTACCTCTTCAAACACCAAATTGGTCTGCTCTTTTTCCTGATTCATCATTGGATAAAGAAGAAAGAGGCTGTATATAACCGCAACAAAAATAGCTAAAATCACAAAAGGATTGAGCATGACGATGAAAAAGAAGAGAATGGTTGCCACCACTAAAAGAAGGTTATTTCCCTCTTTACCAGTGTAATAGCGAATCAAAAGCAAAAAGAGGAATAGAATCAGTAGAAAACGCGAAAAATGCTCTGAAACCATCAAAATCAGAGCTCCTGTCAAAAGACAGGCTTCGATAAATAAAAAGATTTTAAATTTTCTCATACACATATCCTCTGCCTTCTATTTTATCACAATTCAAAAAAGTCACCTCGGTCTGAAGATGGAAAAAAGGCGGTGGTTACGCCTTTTTCATCTAATCATTTGCTTCTTTTAATTTTCCATAAAGGAGATAGTCTACGTTTTGCAGATCTGCTATGGTGGCACAATTAAGGGCACACATGATCAAGCGTAGATCATCTTTCCAGCCTTGGACAATGCCAATCACTTCTTCAATTGTGTAGGTTTCAATCAATTCCAGAATTGTTCGTGACAGTCCTACAGCCTTGGCACCAAAGACCAAGCACTTAATCATATCAAGCGGATTTCGAACACCACCACTGACCAAGAGTTCAACCTTGTCTTTCCAGTCTTGGGCATTGAGAAGAGCCTGCATGGTAGACTGGCCCCATTGATTGAGATAATCACGCTGACCACTGCGACGGTTTTCGATATAGGCAAAGCTGGTACCACCACGACCTGATAGGTCCACTGTACGAACGCCCAGTTCATAGGCTCTTTCGATGGTCTTGGCATCCATTCCAAAGCCCACTTCCTTTAGGACAATAGGAACGGAGATTTGCTTGCTATAGTCTGCCAGATGCGATTGCCAGCTTCTGAACTTCCTTTCTCCTTCGGGCATGAGCAATTCCTGCATGACATTGACATGCACTTGTAGGAGAAGAGGATTCATCTCTTCTACAGTCTGAAGTCCCAATTCAACAGGCTTGTCCAATCCAATATTGGTTCCAAGGAGGAGATTTGGATGGCTAGATTTGACAGAAAAAGAATCATCTGTTGGATCTTTGAGGACTGCGCTATAAGAACCCGTCACAAATAAAATCCCACAGACTTCCGCCACCTGAGCCAACTTTTGATTGATTTCTCTTCCTTTATCACTCCCCCCTGTCATGGCATTGATATAAAAGGGAAAGTCCCATTTTCGACCAGCAAACTCTGTCGACATATCGATTTCATCCAGGTCGTAAAGAGGCAAGGAAGAATGAATCAACTCCACCTCATCAAAGCTATTATAGGAACTTTTCTGTTCAAGGGCATAGCGGATATGCTCGTCCTTACGATTTGTCGTCATGTCCTATCCTTTCTTGGTATAAGAGCTCAATCCCCAGATCGGCCCAACGATTTTTTAAGGTTTCAGTTGATTGTACATCAAAACTCAAGGCAATGCCACAGTCACCACCACCAGCGCCGCTACTCTTGGCAACAGCCTGCAAATCTTGACTGGCTTCTTTCAGCTGTCTAAGCGAAGGCGTGTAAATATCTGCGCTCAAGCCTTCTAAAAGTTGACTGGCTACTTCTACTTGCTCGATGATTTTTTCGGCTTTTCCTTGCTCCAAGGCTTCTACTAAAGTAACCACTGTTTCTTTTGAGGAAGTTAAAAAATTCTGATTGATGTTTTGCTTGATTTGCTTGACCATATCACTAGACACGGCCACTTCCTTGGTCCATCCCACTAGGAAATCACATTCTAGGGTAGGTTTCACTTGTGAGATGGAGAATCCCCAATCACGCTCCAAAACTGTCGCCAAGTTTTCTTCTTGCAACCAAGCAGCCACCTTTTGGCGATCAAACGACTGGTAGAGAACAAAATCCTCTGCCACGATACAGGCAAGGTCTCCCATAGAGCCATTGTCACCTCGCTTGAGCAAGACAGCGCTGGCCAGCTTGAACAAGAGTTCCTGATCAACCGTAATATCATACAGAGCCAGCAGGGCCTTGATGACTAAGACAACGACACTACCACTAGAACCCAGACCAAACTTTTTCCCTTCTCTTTCCATTTTTCCTCGAATTTCTAGAGAAAAAGGTCTTAAAGTTTGACCTCGATAGGTCAGGAAATCTTCCACTAAAGCAATCGTTTCTTGAATCAAGCTGTAGTCAGGATTGGGTATCAAGTCCACTGCGAAATCAAACATATCTGAATAGATACGGTAGCTGTCAGAAAAAGCAATATCAGCATTCATATAGATGGGAATGGCCTTTATCAAGGCTAACTGCCCTGGCTCTAAAATAGCATATTCGCCTGCCCAATAGAGTTTTCCGCAAGTTTTAACAGCAATCATCTTGGCTCAAATCCTTTGTTTTTGACACAATCAAGCGGTAACGCTGACTGAAAATTTCAGATAAATGCTCCAAGTCTTTCTCCTGACAAAGAACTTTGACATTGGGACCAGCATCCATGGTAAAGTAGCATGCTTCTCCTTGCTCACGGAGCTGGCGGACAAAGTTCATCGCTTCATAAGTCTCATCCGTTAGATAAGAAAAGGCTGGCGATGCTGTTTTGGTCGTAGCGTGCATAGCAAGGGCATTTTTCTCTGTTAGCTCCCCAACCTTGGCAAAGTTATTCTCTTTGAGATAAACCAGCATATCCTGATAATCCTTCTCAGACTGACGCACCCAGTCATCAAAGGTCGTAGAAGTTTCCACACAAAGTTTCATCCCATCACGGCTAGATATTGGTTTTTTCTTGTCCTCCAGCACCAACATAATCATAGCTAGTTTCAAGTCTGTCTCTACAGGGTAAATCTCCCCACTATCCTTATCCCATACACCTAGTGGTCCATAAAAACTCCGAGAAGAAGATCCTGAGGCAAACTTAGCCTCCTGTGCTAACTGACTTCTATCCAATCCAAGCTTGAAATAAGCATTGCAAGCCTTGACCAAGGCTGACAAACCACTAGAACTTGAGGACAAGCCCGCTGCGGTAGGCATATTGTTTTGGGTATCGATACGGACAAAGCCCTCACCAGCTGGACGATAACGGTCAATAATCTTGCTCATCTTGGCATGCTCCGCCTCATTTTGTAGCTGACCATTGATATAAAAGGCATCAGCTGTCGCATCCGTCGGTAGCGGCGACAAAGTCGTCTCCGTATACATATTTTCCAAAGTCAGAGAGATGCTGCTAGTGGCAGGCACCATCTCTTTTTCTTTTTTCTTTCCCCAATATTTGATAATAGCAATATTTGCGTAGGAACGTACTGTTACAGGCTCTCGATCCATGTCTGAACAGCTCCTTTCTCTTCTAATCTTTCTGCTAGTTCTTGTGCGTGTGTCAAATTGTCTGCCAAGGCTATGATACAGCCTCCAAGCCCACCACCACTCATCTTGGCACCTAAAGCACCATGGTTAAGAGCCGTTTCAACCAACGAGTCTGCTTCAGAGCTACTGACACCAATTTCTTTTAAATGTAAATGCGCTTGACTGAGGATTTGTCCCAATCCGTCAGCATCTTTTCGTATAATTGCCTCTTCTGCCTGCTGGGTCAATTCCCCCAAGGCATGCAAAAATGGTAAGGCATCTTTCCCCTTACTTTGAACCACTTGGATAGCTTCACGAGTATGGCCATAAACGCCTGTATCTGCAATCACCAAATAGGCGGATAAGTTCATCTCAAGCTCTGTAAATCCTACGTTCTTAATAAAGCGAATAGGCTGGTCACTGAGACAGGTCTTAGCATCCAAACCACTTGGATTCATATGGGCAATCATCTCCGCCCGATTGACCAAGATTTCTAGTACATCATGAGGCAGTTCTGCCTGATAGTAGTCAAATACCGCACGAATAGCCGCTATGCTAATAGCCGCTGACGAACCCATTCCCCGTTTTTCAGGGATAGCCGAGTCAATCTCACAGCGAATGCAGGCTTCTTTAATATCCAAATACTCCAGCGAAGCATAAACCGCCATGGACAAAGTATCCTCCTCATAGAGACGCCAAGGACTCGCTGCAGGAACTACTTTACAAGTCACCTCTACCTCCAAAAGAGGCAGGGAAATGGCAGGATAACCGTAAACGACCGCATGCTCCCCTATTAAAATTATCTTACTATGTGCCTGACCGACACCCACTTTTTTTGTCATTTTTTCCTTTTGCTAGACGGAAAGACCGTCTCATACTCAATGAAAATCAAAAAGCAAACTAGGAAGCTAGCCGCAGGCTGTACTTGAGTACAGTAAGGCGACGCTGACGTGGTTTGAATTTGATTTTCGAAGAGTATTATTTTTTCCTACAAGTATTTATTCTCTCCTATCTATTTTATTATATTTTCACAAAAAAAGCGATTGTTTCCATTCACAATCGCTTTTCCCATTATAGGGATATATTTCCATCATTTCATTATTTAAACGATTTCTAGCATATCCTATTCTTCTCGTTTTTTAGGAAATACCGTCAAAGCACCTAGGATAGATAAGCCACCTAGAGCTACCAGCCATTCATCTTGTTGACTACCTGTCTGAGGTAGTTCATCCCGCTTGTGCACTTCAGTACTTCCTTGATTCCAATTCCCTGAAGGAATTGGAGTAGGATTTGGGATTGGTTCCGGTTTTGGTTCCGGCTTAGGCTCTGGTTGCGGTTCCGGCTTAGGCTCTGGTTTTGGCTCCGGCTTAGGCTCTGGCTTAGGCTCTGGTTTTGGCTCCGGCTTAGGCTCTGGTTTTGGCTCCGGCTTAGGCTCCGGCTTAGGCTCTGGTTGCGGCTCTGGCTTAGGCTCTGGTTTTGGTTCAGGCTTAGGATCTGGCTTAGGTTCCGGCTTCGGTGCGTTAGCTGTAAATACCCATGTTCCTATAAACTCTACATCTGCTTTATTTACTTGTTTATTTTCAGCATCGTAACTCTTAAATACCCATTTTCCATCGTTTTCTGCATCTACATACTCTGTTTTTGTTGGTTGAATTGTTGTTACATTTGATTTATCTACATAACGGTTTTGGTCTGTTGGTTTATAGCCTTCTATTGCTTCTGGCAATGTCTTACCTGGTGTCCCACTTTCAAATTTATATGTTACACCGTATTTATTAGCTTCGAATACCCATGTTCCTATAAACTCTACATCTGCTTTATTTACCTGTTTATTTTCAACATCGTAGCTCTTGAATACCCATGTTCCATCATTTGCTTTATCAACGTACTCTTTAGTTGTCGGTTGAGTCGCAGCTACATTAGCTTTATCTACATAACGATTTGGGTCTGTTGGTTTATAGTTTTCGATTGCTGCTGGCAATGCTTTACCTTCTGTTCCACTAACAAATTTATATGTTACACCGTATTTATTAGCCACGAATACCCATGTTCCTATAAACTCTACATCTGCTTTATTTACTGCTTTATTTTCAGCATCGTAGCTCTTGAATACCCATTTTCCATCATTTTCTGTACCAACATACTCTGTTTTTGTTGGTTGAATTGTTGTTACATTTGATTTATCTACATAACGGTTTTGGTCTGTTGGTTTATAGCCTTCTATTGCTTCTGACAATGTCTTACCTGGCGTTCCACTTTCAAATTTGTAGGTTACACCGTATTTATTAGCTTCGAATACCCATGTTCCTATAAATTCTACATCTGCTTTAGTTACTTGTTTATTTTCAGCATCGTAACTCTTGAATACCCATTTTCCATCATTTTCTGTATCAACGTACTCTTTAGTTGTTGGTTGAATTGTTGTTACATTTGAGTTATCTACATAACGGTTTTGGTCTGTTGGTTTATAGCCTTCTATTGCTACTGGTAATGCTTTACCTTCTGTTCCACTAACAAATTTATATGTTACACCGTATTTATTAGCTTCGAACACCCATGTTCCTAAAAACTCTACATCTGCTTTAGCTACTTGTTTATTTTCAGCATCGTAACTCTTGAATACCCATTTTCCATCATTTTCTGTATCAACGTACTCTTTAGTTGTTGGCTGAATTGTTGTTACATTTGCTCCATTTTCATAAGTAGCTGTATCTTTTGGTTTATAGTTTTCGATTGCTGCTGGCAATACTTTACCTGGAGTTCCACTTTGGAATTTATAAGACACGTTATAAAATGTAACATAACCTAATTCTAAAGTATTAGCTTCCACTTTATTGATAGGTAAATTTGTAGCTGAATCCAAACTAAGCCAACCACTACCGATTCTACCAGCATTTGGATGAACATTCCCCTCAACAGAACCTGTTACTTTTAAAACTGTTGTACCATTTGTATCTGCCAACTCTTTAGCTTTTTCCTGTGCAATACGAACAACCATCTGATTGATTTCTTCATCGCTCTTATTAGGGAATAAAGCTTTAAGTTCTGTTGATGTAAGAGATCGAAGTGTCATATTGCGCAGAATGGTTTCAGCAATAGACTTACCTTCATCCGGTTTTACTACACTCTCAGCTATACGCTCATTTCGTTCACTTTCCGGTCTATTACTATCATATCCGTTTAAAGATCTAAGAATCATTCTAAATGTTATATTATGGTTACCCTTAGTTTCAACACCAAATGTAACTCTAGGATCTGTATTACTAACTAATGAATTAAAGCTATCTTTTGTATTTCCTAAGGCTGTTCCTTCTTTTGAATAAACGTTTAGAATTTCTTTTGTTCCGTCTTCCTTATGACCAATAGCATATAAGGGTCTCCATGAGTAACCATTAAACTCTGCATATAATTTTTCCGGAACAACTAAATCTTTGTCTAAATTCACATTTAAGTCTACATATGTGTAAGTCTTTCTTTTTTCATCTACTTCAAATTTATTACCTTTGTATGTGTTTGATAAAACAGGACCAACATATCCTACATGAGGATTTCTATACACCGTCATCGCTGTAGTGTTATCCATCTCAAACTCAGCTTTTAAAACCACTTCATTAACCTTAGTAGTATCATTATTTTCCGGATTCACTTTGTCAATGATTTTTCGAACGTTCCCATCTATTTCTTCCTTATGTAGTTTAGTATTTGGCAATACATCTTCTGATTCTACATTAGTATCAATTTTAACTTTGTTATTGTTAATGGCAAAGTTTTCCATTCCATTGATAATAGCAAACCCCATACCGAATCTATCTGTAGGGAACGGTTCATCCTGTTCGTTCAAACTCGCATATACTCCATATAGCTTAGAATCAGCTTTCAATCCACCTGGAAAGGCTGTAGCTACAGTATCTTCTGGAGAAAATAATCTCGCTCCTTCTGCAATTTTCCCATTTACAGGCTGCTTATCAGACCAACCAAGAAAAGTTTTTGCAGCACCACGGAATAAGCCTGGATTAGATAATGGACTACCTAATTTATCTGTAGCCGCTTCATAATTACTAACTGTATCTTTCTTTTCACGAGATTCCCCTGTCCACTGTCCAATGAGGCTAACGCTACCTTTGTAATTAGAGGCTGTGAATTCTGCTGGTGAATCTGGTGTACTTGCTGAACCTGTTGTTCCTGATCCACCTATTGGTTCTGTTGTTGCTGATCCACCTGTTGGTCCTGTTGCTGCTGATCCACCTGTTGCTCCTGTTGTTGCTGATCCACCTATTGGTCCTGTTGTTCCTGCTCCACCTGTTGCTCCTGTTGTTGCTGATCCACCTGTTGTTCCTGTTGCTGCTGGTTCGTCCGCTCGAACAGTTGTCACGCCAGTTGCAAAAAATAACAGCGAAGCCACTGCCACACTAGCTACTCCCAAATGATGTTTTCTAATAGAATAGCGTAAAACTTTTTTCCCGTTTTCTTCACATTTCCTTGACTTAAAGTTCATTTTCATCCTCATTTCTTTTTTACAAATGGGTACTTATAAAAATACCCCCCCCCCTTAAATATTTTAGTATTTAAGGGGAGGTTCGATTTTTAAGCCTAAAATTGTAATTTTCACGATGTTTTCAACAAAACAATTGATATTACACTAACATTATATACCTTTTTCTGAAAAATGTCATGTAAAACTATAATTTTTAGACTCAGTGTACCTATTTTGTTGACAGACTGTCCAAGAAAGATTTCAGTTCAAGTATATAGTTTAAAACTCAATAGTTATTATATGTATCAGTGTACTCTGAGGAATCAATGATAGAGTTCTCAACAAGACATATGATATATGAGTCAATGATTGGTATTTCTACGCTTTTTGATTTTATATTAGACTAGGCAAAACTCAATTTCATAAAAAAGTAAATATTTAAACAACAAACCGCATATTATCAAGATTCTTCAACACCTGATAATATGCGGTTTTCTGATTTTAAAAACTTTTTATCCAGTATCACTTCGTGAAACTGCACTCTTACTTAAAATTTATCTCAAGTTGCAAAATCCTATCATTATTTACCGAACCCATTCGCCATTATAGTTGACAGAATAGCCATCTACAGTCGTATTCACTGCCAAGGCACCTGAACTATAAGCATAGTACCATTTACTACCGACCTGGAACCAACCAGTCACCATGACTCCTGATGAACGGAGATAGTACCACTTGTTACCAAGATATTGCCAACCTGTTTTCATATCGCCATTTTCAGCATCTAAATAGTACCAAGTTGAGCCTTCCTGATACCAACCAATTGCCATGGAACCTGATGAACGGAGGTAGTACCACTTATTGCCAAGTTGTTTCCATCCAGTTTGCATGATACCAGTTTCTGGATTTAGATAGTACCAAGTTGAGTTATCATTGATCCAGCCAACACGTCTTTCACCACCAAGGTAGTCTTTTCCTGAAGAACCTATTTTTGCTAAGTAATACCAGTTGGACTGATTATAAAGCCAACCTGTTTTTAAAGAATGGTCTTGATCAAAGTAATAATGTGCTAATTTAAGAACTTCTGGGCCTTCAAAGCCTTCACCATGTTTTTTGCCAACATTTAACGAATCCTTAACTTCTAATTGTTTCCATCCAACAAATTCTTGTAGGACCCCATCTTGTCCAAAGTAGTACCACTTCGGTTGAAGGGCAATTTCGAAAACTGGTCGATTATCAAATAAATCATCGCGATAACCTGTCCCAGGGATTTCTAAGTATTGCCATCCGACTACCATTTCTCCACTATCATCAAAATAGTAGGTTTTACCGTCTATTTTATGCCAATAGATTGCTTTATGGTCATCTTTTATATAATATTTTCTATTATCCTTATCAACAAACTGTCCACCTGTAGTATCCGCCAATACTGTACTTGTCGCTAGCAAACCGAAGAAAAAGACTTCTAATGCGATTTGCATCAATTTTTTTACTATTTTCATTAGACCTATCCTCCATAACTGATTGTAGCAAATACAAAATCGTATGTCAACCTATATAAAAACTCATATAAAAAGCAGCTACACAACTGCAACTGCTTTTCTATTCTTGCATGGTGTAACCGACACCACGAACGGTTTTAATGTAGCTTTTCTGATCTTTTACATCCAGCTTGCTACGTAGATAACGGATATAGACATCCACGATATTGGTTTCGGTCGCACTTTCATACTTCCAGACACTTTCCAACAACTGCTCACGAGTCAGAACTTTCTTGCTTCCCATAAGAGTAGCCAAAAGGTCATACTCACGACGAGTCAGAGCAATCATCTCCTCACCACGATAAACTGTATGATGCTCCACATCCATACGCAGATTACGGTAAGACGTTGGAACCTTCATCTGACTACAGTGTTGGTCGATGAAGTCCCGACCTCGGAAAATCGCTGAAATACGAGCTACCAGATTCTCAATAATAACTGGCTTATAGATGTAAGAAACGGCAAAGCGTTGGATTGTCTCAAGCTGGTCTTGCAATTCTTCACGATGGTCCAAGACCATGATGACTGAAGCTGGCTTAGTCCGACTCAGCCTATCTGCAAAATCCTGGGCTGTCATATCCCCCAGACGAGCATTCAATAAAATCAAGTCATAGTCTGTCTGAAGAGCCATGGAGAGGGCTTTTTGCCCCTCCTCAACCTGATCAACTCGGTATTGCTCTTTTTGGAGTTCCAAACTTAAAAAATGAGCTAGATTTCTTTCTTTCTCAAGTAATAAAATCCGTTTCCCCATGGCAGACCTACTTATTTTTCGTCATACCAAGAGTAGTGGAATGTTCCTTCTTTGTCTTTACGTTGGTAAGTGTGAGCACCAAAGTAGTCACGTTGCGCTTGGATCAAATTAGCTGGAAGGTCAGCTGAACGGTAGCTATCATAGTAAGTAATAGCTGCTGAGAAGGTTGGTACTGGTACACCAGCTTGAACAGCAAGAGCTACGATATCACGCACTGCTTGTTGGTACTTAGCAGTAACATCCAAGAAATACTCATCCAAAAGAAGGTTAGCAAGGTCTGCATCACGGTTGTAAGCATCTGTAATCTTTTGCAAGAAACGAGAACGGATGATACAGCCATCACGCCAGATAGATGCGATGTCCGCAAATGGCAAGTTCCAGTTGTTTTCTTTAGAAGCTACACGCAATTGAGCAAAACCTTGTGCGTATGAAATGATTTTTGAGAAGTAAAGGGCTTGACGGATCTTTTCAATCAACTCAGCCTTATCTCCTTCAAATTTGAAGGCAGTTGGTTTTGGAAGGACCTTGCTAGCATGCACGCGTTCTTCTTTGTAAGTAGAGATGTAACGTGCAAATACTGACTCAGTGATGAGTGACAATGGTACACCAAGATCAAGTGATGATTGGCTAGTCCATTTACCAGTACCCTTGTTACCTGCAGCATCAAGGATGTAGTCTACGATTGGTCCGTCTTGACCTTCGTCGTCTTTACGGCTCAAGATATCAGCTGTGATTTCGATCAAGTAGCTGTCCAATTCACCCTTGTTCCATTCAGTAAAGATTTCAGCCATATCTTCTGCAGAAAGGCCTAGCAAGTGTTGCATCAAGTCATAGCTTTCTGCGATTAATTGCATATCACCATACTCGATACCGTTATGAACCATTTTCACATAGTGACCAGCTCCATCAGGACCGATGTAAGTCACACATGGTTTGCCATCTTCTGGTGCTTTAGCTGAGATTTCTTCAAGAACATCCGCAACCAATTCGTAGGCTTCTTTTTGTCCACCAGGCATGATAGAAGGACCTTCAAGGGCACCTTTTTCACCACCAGAAACTCCTGTACCAATAAAGTTGATACCTGAGTTTGCCAATTCTTCATTACGACGGATGGTATCTTTGTAGAAAGTGTTTCCTCCGTCAATCAAGATATCACCTTTGTCAAGGTGTGGAAGAAGGGCTTGGATAGTAGCATCTGTACCAGGTCCAGCTTGAACCATAAGCATAATACGACGAGGTTTTTCGATTGAGTTTACAAAACTTTCAACATCATAGCTTGGCACAAAGTTCTTTTCAGGATGGCACGCAATTACATCTTCCGTTTTTTCTTTACTACGGTTGTAGATAGCAACTGTGTAACCACGTGATTCAATATTAAGGGCAAGGTTACGACCCATTACGGCCATACCTACGACACCAAAGTTAGCTTTTGTCATTTGACACTCCTCTTGTTTCATTTGTTTTATTTTATCATTTTTACTTTTGAAAAGAAAGAATTTTGTAACGATTGCTTAGTAGTCCAAGTCATCCGCATGACCAGCGCCATTTCCGACAAAGTAGCCTGTCTTACAGTTAAGGGTAAAGAGATAGGTTCCATCTGGCTTGTAGAGGTTGTAATAACCATTGCCATTAACGATATTGACACGTTCAAGGATGTACTGATTTCCAGTGATGTAGCCACGTGAACGTGAAGTCGCTAGAATTTGTTCCAAGACGCCATCAGCAAAATCCCAGGCAGAGTTATTACTATCATCAATAGCAGACTGATTGTAGGCAACACGACTAGCACTTCTTTGAACAGAAACACCCGCACTTGATACGCCCATATTGACTTCACTGCGACTACTTCTAGTCTCATTTGATGCCGTATTGGAACTACTTGGTTTTGTCTCACTGGTCGTGTTTGAGCTTGCCTGACTAGAGCTTGAACTGCTAGTTTGACTTGAACTTGAGCTGGAAGCACTTGTTTGCTGGCTCTTACCTAGACTAATGGCCTTATCTAGCACTTTGTCAATCTCAGTATTCCCGGTTTTAATCTCTGTAAATTTAGCATCAGATTTAGCTTTGGCATTGGCATCCAGAACACCATCCACAATAGCTGGTTTTTCAAATTGTGCATTGACATCTTGAATGGCCTTGATTTGCGTTGCTAGACTATCATACTTAGATTTTGCAAGCGTATGTTCACGGCTACCTTCTAGCTTATCAAGTAAGGTCTTCAGTTGGCTCAACTTATCAAACTGGCTATTTTTCAAAGCTGTTTTATTGCTATCTGTATAGAAGGCATCGTATTGGCTATTAAAATCATCCACATCTGATTGATTGGCTGTAGTTGATTGAGCAGTTTGAATTTCCTTGGTCGAGCGATTTACTTGACGATAGACATAATAAGCACTGACACAGATAATCACTGATACAAGCGCCAAAGCGGTCAAAACAAAGCCTTTTTTACTTTTCTTTTCTGAGTCCTCTTGATCCAGACGAGAAAGGTTTTGCTCCTCGTCTACTTCTTCAGTCATTTCTGCTAAATTTTCATCCTCTAGCAATAGAGGATCCAAGCCCTGCTCCTCATCGTCCAGAGGCAAGGGTGGTAAGATGTTTTCAGAAGGTGGAACTTCCTCCGAAGAAGCTTCTGACTCTTCTACAGCCTCACGCACTTCTTGAATTAAATCATCCAGACTCTGAGTTTCAACTAACTCCTCTTTTTTGTATTGACGCGTTTCAAACTTATCTGCTTCAATTTCATCTTTGTGTTGTTTGACATACTTGTCCAAAATGGAATCTTCAGGCAAGACTCCTGCTTCCACTTCTTCATTTTTACGAATAGCTTGACCAACTGTTAGCTCTTTTGCTTCATCAAAATCAAATTGCGGTTCTTGGTTTTCTTTTTTATGACGATTCCGTCTTTTCTTACTCATGAGTATCCCTTTCTATTTTAACTCTTGACGTTTAACACGTTGACCAAAATATTGATACAGATCCACTTTCAAGGTTCCGTTGTATAACTTACGCTTCTTATCCGCTTGGCTCCCATACTTGCTTTCAAATGCTTCATCACTAGTTAGGATAAATTTGCTCCAAGTTTTCAGCGGTGCAAATACTTGCCCCATCTCATCATAGAGCTTGGTAACTCCTGCATCATCTGATAAACGTTCTCCATAAGGCGGATTTGAGATAATCACACCATTGATTTTATCAGAACGCAAATCCTGCACGCGCATCTGCTTAAAAGTAATGTCTCCTGCAACACCAACTGCCTGAGCATTGGCCTTAGCAATTTCCACCATGCGAGCGTCAATATCACAGCCCATGATATCCAGCGCAAGCTCACGGTCTACTTTTTTAGCCGCTTCTGTGCGCACTTCCTGAATCAAGCGGTCGCTGACCCAGTTCCATTCCTCAAATGCAAAAGAGCGACGAAGACCTGGAGCCATCTTTCGAGCAATCATGACTGCCTCGATACAGAAAGTTCCTGAACCACAGGTCGGATCAATCAGAGGCTTGTCTGGGTACCAGTTAGAAAGTTGTAAAATAGCTGCCGCCATGTTTTCCTTGATAGGAGCCCCACCTTTTTCAGTACGATATCCTCGTTTAAAGAGACTAGAGCCTGTCGTATCAATCATGACAGTTGCCACATCTTTCAGAATAGAGACCTCAATTTTAAACTCCGGACCAGTTTCCATCAAAGGAACACCTTCTGGGCGGGCATAGTGTTTCTGCAATTTCTTGACAACAGCTTTCTTAGAAATAGCCTGCACACTTGGCTCATTGTGTAGTTTAGACTTAACACACTTGGCTTTTGAAATCGGGAATCGAGCTCCAAGTGGTAAATAATTTTCCCAATCTAGAGCGAAAACTCCCTGAAACAGCTCTTCAAAAGTCTTAGCTGGGAAAGTTCCTACGATAATTTTGATACGATCTGCTGCCCGAAGCCAGAGGTTGGTCTCGATAATCGCTCTCACGTCTCCTTGAAAACGAACACGACCATTTTCAACCTGACAATCGTAGCCCAACTCTCGCAATTCTCGTCCCACAACAGCTTCAAGACCTGCTGCCACAGTTGCAATTAAATTAAATTCTTTTTTCATGTTACAGTCTTGCAAGACCTTTCTATATGTACACTTTAAAAAATGAGGTTGAGAAAATTTCTCAGCCCCAACCTATATGCAATTTTCTATAAGCCATGTTTTGTTCCAGAAGTGACTAGGACCACTTCCTTCGATAATCATCTGTCTACCACTAACAGCTCTAGCTGATAGCAGTCAGAATACTACGTTCGTTTCCGCGTACTCCATGCCCCGACCAAAATTTGGGTTGCTAGCTTGAGGGGTTTACCGCGTTCCACTCTCTCCGTTTCCAGAAAGACTCCGTCACTGTGGCACTTTCAAGCCTACTCTGACCTATCCAAGGACTTAGCCATTTCAACTGCCGTAACGATTACTCGTCCCTAGGCTTATGGTTTCGCCTAGCACAAACACTACAGGCATCACAGCCTGTGCTAGCATGGACTTTCCTCATGAGAAGCAACTCTCCTCACGCGATTATCCAAAAATTGCATGTGACAAGACCTGAATTACAAATCAGGATTGTCTAAAATTTGTTTGCCGAATACTTCTTTTTCAAGACGATTCAAGCGTTTCAAAATATCAAAATTCGTCATAGAAGATGAAGCTGCCACATCAATTGGATCTGGGTGACTAGGACTTGGGGCTGAACTCACTTGCGGTTTACGAGCTAATTCTTCCTTCAAATCCGCAATTTCCTGACGAAGTGACTTGACCAAGGCATCATAGGTTTCATAGTCCTTAATAACATCATCTAAAAACTCATCAACTTCTACTTTACTATACCCTCGGACTTCACGTCCAAACTCTTGTTCAAAAATATCTTTCGCTGAAAAAATAATACTTGCCATGTCTCTCTCCATTCTCGCTTGCTAGTATTATTATATAAAAAAAGGCAAACAAAAATCAAGGTCAAAGCTTCAATTTTCGGAAAAATTTTCAGCAAGTTCATTTAGCTGATCAAATGTTAATCTCTTTATAAAATAGTCCTCTTGATTTTTCATTTTTTGGTAAAAATAAGCTAGTTTCGTTTCATTTTCTTCATCATAAAAAAGATAGGAACTGTTCGTGTTTTCCAGTAAAAACTGCTGGTAATCTCTTAACTGCCCCTTGTGTTCATAGCGAGGATAGGCATATTTGACAAAGTCTACCTGCTTAAAGCGACTCAGTTTCATCTGATTGTCTTCATTCCAATTTTCCCCATGGGTTTCAAAAGCAAAAATGGTAGCCAACTGGAAATCATACTCTGTCTTCATCTCCTGAGCAACCTCTAAAACCCAATATTCAAAGCCCAAAGCCCCTGTAAATACAAGCCAAGTCACCCCATCTTCTGCCATAGCTTCTAAATCCCTACGTATCGCTTTTTTAATCAATTTAAGACGAGGATCCTTGTCAGAAAACAAACCCAAATCAAAAGCAGAATAGCCCAAAACCAAAGCTGTAGTCATTTTTAACCCTTTCTGTGCAAATTTATGATATAATAGAGTGATGTTATTGTACCAATAAGGAGAATTATGGTCAACTATCCTCATAAAATTTCATCACAAAAAAGACAAACATCTCTTTCTCAACCCAAAAATTTCGCAAATCGAGGAATGTCTTTTGAAAAGATGATCAATGCTACCAACGACTACTATTTGTCTCAGGGCTTGGCTGTTATACACAAGAAACCAACTCCTATTCAAATCGTACGAGTGGACTATCCACAACGAAGTCGTGCCAAGATTGTTGAAGCCTATTTTCGACAAGCTTCAACGACAGACTATTCTGGCGTTTATAAGGGATATTACATCGACTTTGAAGCCAAGGAAACAAAACAAAAACGTGCGATTCCGATGAAAAATTTCCATCCACATCAGATTCAGCATATGGAACAAGTCCTTGCCCAACAAGGAATCTGCTTTGTCCTTCTTCACTTTTCTTCTCTGCAAGAAACCTACTTATTGCCGGCATTCGATTTGATTCGCTTCTATCATCAAGATAAGGGACAAAAATCAATGCCACTTGGATATATTCGAGAATATGGATATGAAATCAAGGCTGGTGCCTTCCCTCAAATTCCCTATCTCAATGTTATCAAAGAACATTTATTAGGTGGTAAAACAAGATGAACAAACAAACTATCCTGCGAATAGCTAAGTATGTGAGTATCTGCCTCTTAACTTTATTTATCACAGCAGTTATGCTGGGAGGAGGCATATTTCTCTATTACGTCAGCAAAGCCCCAGCCCTATCTGAGAGCAAATTAGTCGCAACCACATCTAGTAAGATTTTCGATAGTAAAAACGAACTGATTGCCGATCTGGGCTCTGAACGCCGAGTAAACGCTCAGGCCAACGAAATTCCTACTGATTTGGTCAAGGCTATCGTATCGATCGAAGACCATCGTTTTTTCGATCATCGCGGTGTCGATACCATCCGAATTATCGGAGCTTTTTTACGTAACTTACAAAACAACTCCCTCCAGGGAGGATCAACCCTTACCCAACAATTAATTAAGTTGACCTATTTCTCAACTTCCACTTCTGATCAGACTATTTCACGTAAAGCCCAGGAAGCTTGGTTGGCTGTTCAATTAGAGCAAAAAACAACAAAACAAGAAATTCTGACCTACTATGTGAATAAAGTTTACATGTCTAACGGAAACTATGGAATGCAGACGGCTGCCCAAAACTATTACGGCAAAGATTTGAGAGAACTATCACTACCTCAACTTGCCCTACTAGCAGGAATGCCACAGGCTCCGAATCAATACGATCCCTATTCTCATCCAGAAGCTGCCCTTGACCGTCGTAACTTGGTACTTTCAGAGATGAAAGGTCAAGGCTACATTTCTGCCGAACAGTATGAGAAGGCTATTAATACCCCTATTACTGATGGACTCCAAAGTTTGAAATCAGTCAATAGCTATCCAGCATATATGGACAATTATCTCAAAGAGGTTATCGACCAAGTAGAACAAGAAACTGGCTATAACCTTCTAACTACTGGGATGGATGTTTACACAAATGTAGACCAAGAAGCTCAAAAACATCTGTGGGATATCTACAACTCCGATCAATACGTCTCTTACCCTGACGATGATTTGCAAGTCGCATCCACGGTCGTAGATGTTTCAAATGGTAAAGTCATCGCCCAACTTGGAGCTCGTCACCAAGCAAGTAACGTTTCATTTGGTACCAACCAAGCTGTGGAAACCAATCGTGACTGGGGTTCAACAATGAAACCAATCACCGATTATGCACCTGCCATAGAATACGGTGTTTATGATTCCACTGCAACTATGGTTAATGATATTCCTTATAACTATCCGGGAACAAGCACACCTGTCTACAACTGGGATCGAGCATATTTTGGTAATATTACTCTGCAATATGCTCTTCAACAATCTCGTAACGTACCTGCGGTTGAGACACTAAACAAGGTTGGTTTAGATAGAGCCAAAAGTTTCCTGAACGGTTTGGGAATCGACTATCCAAGTATTCACTACTCAAATGCTATTTCAAGTAATACTACCGAATCCGGCAAACAGTACGGGGCAAGTAGTGAAAAAATGGCCACTGCCTATGCCGCATTCGCAAACGGTGGTATTTACCACAAACCAATGTACATCAATAAGGTTGTCTTTAGCGATGGTAGCGAAAAAGAATTTTCTGACCCTGGCACAAGAGCCATGAAAGAAACGACTGCTTACATGATGACAGAGATGATGAAAACAGTCTTGACTTACGGAACTGGTCGCGGTGCCTACCTACCTTGGCTTCCTCAAGCTGGTAAAACAGGTACCTCGAACTATACAGATGAAGAAATCGAAAACCATATCAAGACGACTCAGTTTGTAGCACCTGATGAAATGTTTGTAGGTTATACACGTAAATATTCAATGGCTGTATGGACAGGCTACACCAATCGTCTCACACCACTTGTAGGCGATGATTTCACAGTTGCTGCCAAAGTCTATCGTGCTATGATGACTTCCCTCTCTCAAAATGACCATCCTGGAGATTGGACAATGCCTGAGGGAGTATACAGAAGTGGTGAGTTCGTCTTTTTGAACGGTGCCAAGAATGCTTGGGCTACACCTGCTACCCAACAAACACAGTCAGTAGAGAACCCCTCTACAACACCTGAAAGTTCAACTACACAGGCGAACACCACAGTAGGACAACAACCAAACAGTGCTCCAGTAACTGATCCAAATCAAGGACAGCCTGTACAACAAGCACCACAAACTCCTCAATTTCAACAACAACCACAACAGTAAAAAAAATCCTGAGAGTTAGAAATTCTCAGGATTTTTTTACTACAAGATATCTAATACTCAACGAAAATCAAAGAGCAAACTAGGAAGCTAGCCACAACCTCAAAACAGTGTTTTGAGGTTGCAGATGGACGCTGACGTGGTTTGAAGAGATTTTAGAAAAGTATAACGTGATTTGAATAGATTTTCGAAGAATATAAAGGAGTCGGCTACAAACCAACTCCCTTACCTTTATTTCACATGTTTTGCAAGTTCTTCTTGCGCTTTTTTATTGGATTCTTCTTTTTCTTTCATCCATTTATCTTGAGCTTTTTGATATTCATCTGCTGTGACTGCCTTATCTTGAAGTTCAAGGTATTTGTACAAGAGCGGCTCACTTGTACCTTTATTTCCTGACAATGCAAATGGTATTGTAAATGGTACCATCTTAGACAAGATTGGACGCCCTGTACGAGATGTAGTTGGAATAATCAAAGCACTATCTGTCAACCAAGCTTGGGCTGCAGCGTATTTATCATATCGTTTAGCAACATCTGTAGCCTCATCACCAGCTTCTGTAACCAATTTTTCGTAGTCATATAGACCTACTTTTTTAGCAGCTACATTATCTTTCCCTGAGTCAAACCCTAAATATGTTTTAGTACTTTCTCCTACAGATGGTTTGATAATATCAAGATAGGTTGATGGATCGGCAAAATCAGGACTCCAACCGACATTATCTGATAAATCCCAGTCTTCGCCAGCAGCATTTTCAGCAAAATATGTAATATTGTTTACTTCGTCTTTTTGTAGTTGTTGAATATCAATAATAACATTATCAGTTCCTAAAGTTGCTTCCAAGGATTGTTTCATAGATTGGACGCGCTGAACTTTTGTAGTTGCTGTTTGGTCAACAGGCATATCTAGATGAATTGGGAATTGTACTCCCTCAGCTTGTAGGGCTGATTTGGCTTTAGCAAATTCTGCCTTGGCTTTCTCAGGATTGTAAAGGCCATCCTGAGAATCTGCAAGATTAACATCCTTCCATTCATCCCCATAAGTGACCAATTTCTCTTTGACCATATCGCCAAAGTTTTTACCATCTGCTTGGACAAATGTTGGTGGAACAAAGAGATTACGTAAGATTTTGCTTGCTCCAGTTTGTCCATTCAACTGAGAGGCATAGGCTGTACGGTCAAATCCGAAAGCAATAGCCTGACGGAAATCCTTGTTTAAGAGAGCCTTTTTAGTAGATGTCTTTTGTTCTTCGCTGGTCTTAGATGTGTACTTATAAGATTGGCGATCAATATTTGTACCAACTATATAAGTCGTAGAGTCTTGTTGGGTATATACAATATTGTCTTTCATCTCTTTCTCAAGCTCTGTAAAACTTGCATTTGTTGGAAAGAGACGAGCTGCCGTAAAGCTTCCATCTTTAAAGTTTTCTGCTGGTTTGCTGGTATCTTGACCATCCCAGAATGACAATTTGACCTTATCAATATGTACATTATCCTTATCCCAGTAGTTCGGATTCTTCACAAATTCAACAGAGGATTTAGTCACAAGAGATTTCAACAAATAAGGACCATTATACAAGAGACTACTTGGATCCGTAGCTTTGGCAAAATCATCCCCTTTTGAGTTCAAAAACTCTTCATTAACTGGCGCAAGCACACCCATGGTTATTTTAGAATTCCAAAAACTTTCTGGTTTGTTCAACGTGTATTGAATCGTTTGATCGTCAAGGGCTTTAATTCCAACTTGAGAGAAATCTTTATTTTCCCCTTTAGCATAAGCATCCAGACCTTTGATCGAATCTTGTACCAAGTAAAGAGCTTCTGATTTCTTATCCGTTGCATATTTAAGTCCTGTCACAAAGTCCTGAGCCTTAACAGGAGCATACTCTTCTCCTTCGGATGTGTACCATTTTGCGTCCTTACGAATAGTGTAGGTGTAAGTCAAACCATCTTTAGATACTGACCAGTCTTCTGCCAATGAAGGAATAAGGTTCCCGTATTTATCATTTTCAAGCAATCCGTCAATCACATTACTAGTAATATCAGATGTTGAAGCTTTACCAGTTGTTAAATAATTAAGATTATCAGGATCTTTCTCGTATGTAAATGCAAAAGTCTGCTCACCTTTAGCACCAGAACCACCAGAACAAGCAGCTAAAACACCCGCTGCTAATAAAGTCACTCCCGCAAGAGCCAATACTTTTCTTGTTTTCATAGTCTTCTCCTTTGTTTTTTTATTCATTATAGACCCTTTTTCTAATCCTGTCAATACAATTTTCAGAATTTTTGAAAATTATTTTTTACACAATGAGGTTGCAAAAATATGAATAACATTAACTATTTCTTAACTAATTCACATAACAAAGGACTTATTGATACTATCTCTATATATCAAATAGTATTCTGTTTTATACTTATTTAAAATCAAAAAGAGTATAAATTTGCCTTATTTGAGAATATAGTTTTTACCAAAAACTCTAGCATTGATTCCCTAGAATACAGAAATACTTATAAAAACTGTTGAATTTCAAAGTACATACTTGGGTTATGATATTTCTTGAGCAAACTGCCAAGAAAGAGAGGCTCTTTGATTCTACATAAGTATAAATTGCCCATCTACACAAAACAAAAAGCCAACATAGATTCTCTTCTGACAGACAGAAAACAATCTTGTTCGCTTTACTTCTAAAAATCTTAAATAGCAAAAATTCTAAAATGATAGAATCCTTGCGTTAACGTCCCAACTCTTCCTCGACTACATTCAAAGCCCGTTCGATAACCACATGCATGTCGTAGTATTTATAATCAGCCAAACGTCCACAGAAAATCACCTTATCATTCTGAGCTGCCTCTTCTTGATATTTAGCAAACAGGGCATTGTTTCTCTCATCATTGATTGGATAATAAGGCTCATCTCCACGCTTCCAATCAGCTGGGTATTCACGAGTAATAACCGTTTTATCTTGTCTACCGTACTCAAAATGTTTATGCTCAATAATGCGAGTATAAGGAATTTCTCGCTCGGTGTAGTTGACAACTGCATTTCCTTGATAGTTTTCCTCATCTAGAACTTCATGCTCAAAACGAAGACTACGGTATTCTAACTCACCATGTTTATAATCAAAGTATTGGTCAATCATTCCTGTAAAGACAACCTTTTCAGCAGAAGCTTCTAATTCCTGACGATTGGCAAAAAAGTCAAGGCCAAGTTCTACTTCTACATCCTTGAGCATATTTTCGATGATAACGTTATACCCCCCAATTGGAATCCCTTGGTAACGGTCATTAAAATAATTATTATCAAAGGTTAAACGAACTGGTAGACGTTTAATGATAAAGGGTGGAAGGTCAGTAGCAGAACGTCCCCATTGCTTTTCAGTATATCCCTTAATCAACTTTTCATAAATATCTGGACCGATCAACTTGATAGCCTGTTCTTCCAAGTTTTTAGGTTCAACGTCCTGCATATGTGCTGTTTGTTCAGCTATCTTATCTTTGACCTCTTGAGGAGTTTTTGCCCCCCACATAGCATAGAAGGTATTCATATTGAAAGGTAGATTATAAAGGCTACCCTTGTAATTAGCTAGAGGCGAATTGATATAGTTGTTAAATTCAGCAAATTGATTCACATAATCCCAAACTTTCTTGTTAGAAGTATGGAAGATATGGGCGCCATATTTATGAACATTAACACCTTCTACATTCTCACAGTAGATATTTCCACCAATGTGATCACGTTTATCAATAACTTTTACTTTTTTTCCACGCTTAGTCGCTTCATAAGCAAAAATTGCTCCCGACAAACCAGCACCAACGATTAGATAGTCGTACATAGTCTCTTCCTTATCATTTATCTTTACATCTCCTTAACTATAGCAAAAGATAGAATCTTATACTCTTTGAAAATCTCTTCAAACCACGTCAGCAGCCATCTGCAACCTCAAAATAGTATTTTGAGCTGACTTCATCAGTTCTATCTACCACCTCATCAAAGCTGTACTTTGAGCTAGCTTCCCAGTTACTCTTTGATTTTTATTGAGTATTCGTTTCAATCTATTTTAGCACAAAACAAGTCATTCCTCAGTTTTCAATAGCTGAGTGATTTAAAAAGACAAGCACCAAAACTGATGTTTGTCTTTATGATTTTCCTTGAAAAAGCTATTTCTCATTATTTCACATGATTTTCTGCTTCTTTTTGAGCTTTTTCGACCGCTTTTTTGCTTTCTTGCTCCCATTTGGTCTTCGCTTCTTCAAACTGTTTGGTTGTCACAGTATCTTTTTGCAGTTTCATGTACTTATAGTTATTGCCATCGCCCTTGATGCCGACCAATGAATAACCTCTTGTAAATGGCGTTACTTTGGTTACAGATGCTGTTCCACCACTTGACATGGCTGACATAATCAGAGAATTGTCAATCATCCAAGCCTGTGCTTCAGCGTATTTTTCATAGCGTTTGGCTACATCTTTATTTTCACTATCTGCATCTTTGAGCATCTTGGTATAGGTATCAAGCCCCAGACTAGCAATTTTAGCTTTATCTTCCTGAGCATCTAGACCAAAAATCTTGAGGTAGAAGCCATCCTCTGCATTGAAAGGATTGAGGTAAGTAGATGGATCCTGATAATCCGCTACCCAACCATCAAAACTTAAATCATAATCTCTTGCATCGGGAGTAGGAGCCAAGAAGGCTACGTTATTAAAATCATCTGTTGAAAGTTGTTGAACATCAATGACAATGTTATCAGCACCTAAAACTGACTCTAGAGTCTGTTTCACAGAATTCATACCAGTCACAGCATTTTTACTTGTTTGATCGACTGCTACATCCAAGTGAATAGGGAAAGTCACACCTTGACTTGCCAATTCTTTTTTAGCTTCCGCAAATTTTGCTTGGGCCTTTTCTTTGTTGAAATAGGCATCCTGAGCATCTGCCAAGTTAATATCTGACCATTCTGTACCATAGTTGACCAATTTAGAAGCGACTACTTCTCCAAAGGTCTTGTCTCCAACTTGGACAAATGTTGGAGGCACTAGAGTGTTACGAAGGGTCTTGCTAGCCGCTTCCTCTCCATTTGACTGGGCAGAATAGGCTGTGCGGTCCAAGGCAAAGTTCACCGCTTGACGGAAGTTCTTGTTCAAGACAGCTGTCTCAGTTGACTTCTTCTGCTCATCTGTCGTTTTAGACGTATGGTTGTAAGCCTTACGGTTGACGTTAAAATTGAAGTACCAAGAAGTCTTGTCCTGCAAGCTATAGACGATATTATCCTTATATTTCTCCTTGGTCTTAGCAAAGTTAGAACTATTTGGATAAACCCCAGCGATAGAATAAGCTCCACTTTCAAAGTTACGGATAGTCAATTCTTGGTCTGAACCATCAAAATAAGCCAATTTCACGTGTTCAATCGATACTTTGTCATGATCGTAGTAATGAGGATTTTTCACATACTCAATCGATGATTTTGATGTGAAATCTTTTAACAAATAAGGTCCGCTGTAAAGAATACTATCTGGAGATAGGGTCCCAAAATCTTTCCCTTTTGAATTTAAAAACTCTTCGTTGACTGGGAAAAGAATACTATTGGTTGTTTTTGAGTTCCAGTAAGGTTCTGGGCGTGCCAAAGTATACTCAATAGTCTGGTCGTCAATCGCCTTCACCCCAACCTTAGAAAAGTCAGAATCTGCTCCTGTAATATAATCATTCAAGCCCTTAATCGAGCTTTGAATCAAGTCAATGGCCTGTGATTTATTATCCACTGCGTACTTGATACCTGTCACAAAATCTTGTGCCTTAACTGGGGCGTACTCTTCACCGTCAGCTGTGAACCATTTGGCATCTTTTCTCAATTTATAAGTATAAGTCAGACCGTCGCTCGAAACAGACCAGTCTTCTGCCAAAGATGGAACTAGGTTCCCGTGATTGTCATTTTCAAGCAAACCATCAACTAAGTTGGTAATGATGGCTGTATTATCAGCGTAGTAGTCTAATAAATAGTTAAATGTAGTTGGATTTCCACTAAAGGTTGATGAGTAAGTTTTTGTATCTGAACCTGATTGTCCGCAAGCAACTAAAAGCAACGCAGCCGCAAAGGTCAGGCCTGCACTAAGGACACGCTTTTTTGTATTCATCTTCTTTCTCCTTTATGTTAGTTTTTATAACATAAGTTTATTTTACCAAAATAGTGGTAATTTGTAAAGTTAATTGAATTTTGAGAATGAAAGTTTATAAACTTTAGTTATAAAAAAACAAAGGATTTCTGCCTTTCATACAATCCTCCCTTGTTTTTATGCGATTTATCATTTAAATATCAATGAATTAAGTGATAACCTAACAAAAGCAAGATTCTCATTCACATTATTTTATGTGCTTTTCTAAATCCTTTTGATACTGAGCATTCGATTCCAGTTTTTCCTTTTGCCACTTTTTGAAGGCCGCATCATACTCTTTAGTTGTCACAATATCATTTTGAAGTTCCATTCCTTTAAAAATAAATGGATCCCCCTTAATACCGACCTGTGAATAAGCTTTGGTAAATGGAACAGTACGACTAACCATAGGAGAGCCCCCTGAAGAAGCAACTGGAATAAGAAGTGAACTATCAGTAACCCAAGCCTGTGCTTTGGCATACTTTTCGTATCGTTTATCAAGATTACTTGTCTCAGAAGCCGCATCATCCAAGAGCTTCTTGTATTCATCCAAGCCAACTTTCGCCACAACTTCAGGATTCTTGCCCTTTGTTATACCTAGATGTTTCAAGGCAGAACCCTTCTTAGCATCTAAAATATTGAGATAGGTTGCTGGATCTTGATAATCTGGTCCCCAACCAGTTCCGTTCAAATCATAATCTTTTTGGGTTGGAACTTTAGCTTGAGAAGTAATACTTTCCTTCTCATTATCTGTCATTTGAAGAACATCTATAATGACATTCTCAGTTCCCAATGTTTCTTCAATTGATTGTTTTAGCGAATTGGTTTGTTGAACCGCAACTACATCAGTTTGCTCAACAGGCACATCCAAATGAATCGGGAAACTCACTCCCTTAGATTGCAATTCTGTTTTCGCTTTTTCAAATGCAGACTTGGCCTTTGTTGGATTGTAAATTGTATCTTTGCCATCTGTGAGAGTCACATCTTTCCATTGCTCTCCATATTTCAGCAGTTCATCCTGAGCCAGCTGTCCGAAGGTCTTCCCAGCTACTTGAACATAGTTATCTGGCACTAGACTATTACGAATAATCTTATCCGCACCCTCTTCACCATTTAATTGAGCTGTATAGGCGTGGCGATTAAATGCAAAATTAAGAGCCTGACGGAAGTTCTTATTGAGAAGAGCTTCTTTTGTTGATGTTTTTTGTGACTCATCTGTTTTAGCTGTTTTATTGTATGACTGGCGGTTTACGTTCACAGTGAGGTAGTAACTTGTTGCCTCTTGTGGACTATAGACAATCTTATCTCCGTACTCTTTCTTAGTTGACTCAAAGTTTGAGCTTGCTGGAAAAAGACGCGCAGTGGTATAGGCACCTTGCGTAAAGCTACGAATTAAGGATTCTTGATCTGAACCATCATAGAATGTCAATTTAACATTATCAATTTTGACATTGTCCTTATCCCAATAGTTAGGATTTTTTTCATATTCAATCACAGATTTAGAAATCAAAGATTTCAAAAAATATGGGCCATTGTAAAGAATACTTGATGGAGTTGGCGCTCCGTAATCCTTGCCTGTTGCATTCAAAAATTCTTCATTTACAGGAAGCATGGTTGCAGTGGTTACTTTAGAGTTCCAAAAACTTTCCGGGTTGTTAAGGGTATATTCTACCGTATAATCATCAAGAGCCTTCACACCTACAGTTGAGAAGTCGTTTGTCTCACCACTAACATAAGCCTCCAATCCTTTGATAGATTTCTCAACCAAAGAAAGACCATCGGACTTCCCGTCTGCTGCATGTTTCAGACCTGTGACAAAATCCTGAGCCTTAACTTCCGCATACTCTTCTCCTTCTGAAGTATACCACTTCACACCTTTACGAAGTTTGTAGGTATAAGTCAAGCCATCTTTAGAAACTGACCAATCCTCTGCTAGAGAAGGAATGAGATTCCCATATTTATCATTCTCTAAAAGACCATCGACGACATTACCTATTACGTCAGAAGTTGAACTTTTACTTGTAATGCTATAATCCAAGGATGATGGATCAACTGCATAAACATAAGAGAATGTCTTGGGAGCATCTGCATTCTTTTCACTTTTCCCACAAGCTGTTAAAAGAATGGCTGTACTCAAGGTCACTCCTGCTCCTAAGAGCCACTTTTTCGATTGCATAAATAATCTCCTTCAAAATAGTATTTTCACTATTATACCCTATTTTTTTACAAATGCAAAACTTCTTGTAGAATTTGTTAGAAAATTCTAACAAATGTTTTTAAAAGAGTTTTTTACATAACTTTTAGCAAAAAACCTCAAGCTCTAAGGCTCAAGGTTCTCACTTTTTAGTTAGTCATTTCCACACAGAAAGCATCCCATGGAGCCAAGATTTGTTTTTCAACCACTTCCTGCGCTACAGTGTTTTCAATCAAGACAGATTTGACTTTTCCTTCTACTGCCAAGTCTTGCTCTTCATTAGACAAGTTAGCCACAACTAGGAAACGACGGTCGCCATCCTTACGGATATAGGCAAAGACCTTGTCAGCCGTATCAAGTAATTCAAAGTCAGCTCGAATCAGCCAGCTGTTCTCCTTACGAATTTGGACCAACTTCTGATAAGTATAGAAAATAGAATCTGGATTTTCCATTGCTTCTTGAACGTTGATTGCTTGATAATTTGGATTCACTGCCAACCAAGGTTGACCTGTTGAGAAACCAGCGTTTTTGCTCTCATCCCATTGCATTGGAGTACGGGCATTGTCACGTCCAATGACACGGATACTGTCCATAATTTCTTCCAGCGGAATACCTTTTTCAAGAGCTTCACGCGCATAGTTGAGGGATTCAATATCTTCTACTTGGTCCAACGTTTCAAACGGATAGTTGGTCATCCCAATCTCCTCACCTTGGTAGATATAAGGTGTTCCTCTCATGAGATGAAGCAAAATCGCAAAGGCTTTGGCAGATTTTTCGCGGTATTCTTGGTCATTTCCCCAGATAGAGACGATACGAGGGAGGTCATGATTATTCCAGAAGAGGGAATTCCAACCATCCTCAACTCCTAATTCTGTCTGCCATTTGTTGAAAATCTCTTTTAACTTAGCGATGTTTAGCTCTTTTTGATAGTGCCATTTAGGTTGCCCTTCCTGATACTGAAGACAAATATGTTCAAACTGGAAGACCATAGACAATTCTTGCCCTTTTGGATCAGAGTAAAGTTTAGCAATTTCTGGCGTTGCTCCCCATGTTTCCCCTACTGTCAAGAGATTCTTATCTCCAAAGGTTGCCTGATTCATCTCCTTGAGATAAGGGTGGAGCATAGGACCATTATTGACTACTTTCTCATCAGGAATTTTACCAATCATATCAATGACATCCATACGGAAACCGCCAATGCCTTTATCAATCCAGAAGTTCATCATCTCATAGATTTTCTGGCGAAGTTTTTCATTTTCCCAGTTGAGATCCGGCTGTTTCTTGCTGAAAAAGTGGAGATAGTATTGACCTGACTTTTCATCGTATTCCCAAGCTGATCCACTAAAAATAGAATCTAAGTCGTTTGGTTCATCTCGCCAGATGTAGTAGTCTCGCTCAAGACTGTCAGGATTTTCACAGGCCTCGACAAACCAAGCATGTTCATCTGAGGTATGATTGACCACCAAGTCCATGATGATACGAATATCACGTTTCTTAGCTTCCGCGATCAGTTGGTCCATATCCTCCATGGTTCCGAAAATAGTTGCAATTGCTTGATAATCAGCAATATCGTAGCCATTATCATCCATAGGACTGTCATAAACAGGAGAAAGCCAAATCGCTGTAATTCCTAACTTAGCTAGATAGTCTAACTTACTGGTAATACCTGGCAAATCACCAATTCCATCTCCGTTGCTATCCATAAAACTCTTGGGATAGACTTGATAGACTACGGCATTGTGCCACCATTTTTCTTGCATCTTCTTACCTCATTATTTTAATAATCTACAGTCTATGATAGCGCTTTTGGGAATTTTGTGCAAGCGTTTGCCTAATCTTTTTACTTTCTTTTTAACTCCATAGTTTCCTAACTTCCATTTTTTTATTATAATAGAGGTCAGAGGTAAAAAAATGAAAAAACAAGCTTTTAGTTCTGAACAATATTTGAATCTACAACGCGACCACATTTTGGAGCGCATTAATCAATTTGACGGCAAGCTCTACTTGGAGTTTGGTGGAAAAATGTTAGAAGATTTCCACGCAGCTCGCGTTCTTCCTGGTTATGAGCCTGACAATAAAATCAAGCTCTTACAAGAATTGAAAGAACAGGTTGAGGTTGTGATTGCTATTAATGCTAGCAACATCGAGCATTCTAAAGCACGTGGTGACTTGGGCATTTCTTATGACCAAGAAGTTCTTCGCTTGATTGATAAATTCAATGAATTAGGGATTTTTGTTGGTTCCGTTGTCATCACACAGTACGCTGGCCAACCAGCTGCAGATGCCTTCCGCAACCAACTCGAGAAAAACGGGATTGATTCTTATCTTCATTATCCAATCAAAGGATATCCAACAGATATGGACCACATCATTTCTCCAGAAGGTATGGGGAAAAACGACTACATCAAGACCAGTCGCAACTTGATTGTCGTAACTGCTCCTGGACCTGGTTCTGGAAAATTGGCAACCTGTATGTCAAATATGTACCACGACCAAATCAATGGTATCAAGTCTGGCTACGCTAAATTTGAAACCTTCCCAGTTTGGAATCTTCCCCTTCATCACCCAGTCAATTTGGCCTACGAGGCTGCCACGGCAGACCTTGACGATGTCAACATGATTGACCCCTTCCATCTCCAAACCTATGGAGAAACCACTGTCAACTACAACCGTGATATCGAAATTTTCCCAGTGCTCAAGCGCATGTTGGAACGTATCCTAGGTGAATCTCCATACGCTTCACCGACAGATATGGGTGTCAACATGGTTGGTTTCGCTATTACAGATGACGAGGCTGCTGTCGAAGCTTCTAAACAAGAAATCATCCGCCGTTACTATCAAACTGTTCTTGATTTCAAAGCCGAAAAAGTTGGCGAAGCTGCTGTCAAGAAAATTGAGTTGCTCATGAACGACCTCGGCATCACACATGCAGACCGTAAGGTTGCTGTCGTTGCCCGTCAAAAAGCAGAAGAAACTGGCGGACCAGCCCTAGCCCTTGAATTGCCAAGCGGAGAAATTGTCACTGGTAAGAACTCAGAACTCTTTGGCCCTACAGCCGCTGCCTTGATCAACGCTATCAAGAAATCAGCTGACATTGCTAAAGAAGTAAAACTCATCGAACCTGAACTTGTCAAGCCAATCCAAGGTCTTAAAATTGATCACCTCGGCAGCCGCAATCCACGCCTGCATTCAAATGAAATCCTGATTGCACTTGCCATCACGGCTACAGAAAATCCTGATGCTGCTCGTGCTATGGAAGAGCTCGGCAACCTCAAAGGAAGCGAAGCCCACTCAACCATCATCTTGACTGATGAAGATAAGAATGTCCTTCGCAAATTGGGTATCAACGTTACCTTTGACCCTTACTACCAATACGACCGCTTGTATCGTAAATAAAGATTTCAACCTCTCCAGCCTCGGAGAGGTTTTCTCTCTGTCTCAGGAGCCAGCTTTATGTTATAATGAAAGAAGAAAACTGAAAGGATTTACCATGTCAAAAGAAGTTATTGTTGAAAGTTTTGAACTTGACCACACTATTGTCAAAGCACCTTATGTCCGCTTGATTGGGGAAGAAACAGGGCCAAAAGGAGACATCATCTCCAATTATGATATTCGCTTGGTGCAACCAAACGAAGACTCTATCCCTACTGCCGGCCTTCACACTATCGAACACCTCTTGGCAAAACTCATCCGTACCCGCATTGACGGCATGATTGACTGTTCACCATTTGGTTGCCGCACAGGTTTCCATATGATTATGTGGGGGCGTCATACCAGCGCTGAAATTGCAGCTGTCATCAAAGATTCGCTCAAGGAAATCGCTGAAACTACTACTTGGGAAGATGTTCCAGGGACAACCATCGAATCTTGCGGAAACTACAAGGACCACAGCCTCTTTTCTGCTAAAGAATGGGCGAAACTCATCCTAGAACAAGGAATCTCAGATGATGCCTTTGAGCGTCATGTGATTTAAACACAAAAAAGGAACCAGTTTTTCAGCTGGTTCCTTCTTTTTTATTCTCAAAATTCTGTCTTAGGCTTTTTCACGAATGACCAAAACACCATCTTCCATATCTGCTTCCAGATGTTTGGCATCTAGATGATCCAAGTGGAAATCTGTCACCTTATCACGAATTTCTTGTTCAACCACGCGGCGAAGCGGACGAACACCCATAACTTCATCATAGCCTTCTTCTGTGATATGGTCTTTAGCCGCTTGACTGACTACCAAGTCAATGTCTTTCTTAGCCAAGGTTTGGTTAACTTCAGCCAACATCAAGTCCACAATCTTAGAAAGGTCTTCCTTCGTCAAGTGTGAGAACTCAATAACTGCGTTAAAGCGGTTAAGGAATTCTGGACGGAAGAACGGTTTCAAACGATCCATCAATTCTGGTTTATCCGCATCTTCTGTCAAGTTAGCTTCATAGCCAAATCCAGCATTTGACGTTGCAATAATGACAGTGTTCTTAAAGTTCACCGTATTTCCTTGACCATCTGTCAAACGCCCATCATCCAAGACTTGGAGGAGAAGAGTGATCACTTGGGGATCAGCCTTTTCAATTTCATCCAAGAGAATGATAGAGTAAGGATTGCGACGAACACGTTCTGTCAAGGTATTGCTATTGTCATCATAACCCACATAGCCTGCTGTTGTACCGATTAGCTTAGAAACAGCTGTGCGATCACTGTATTCAGACATATCCAAACGGATGATCGCATCCTTGGTTCCAAACATATCTAGCGCCAATTGCTTAGCAAGTTCAGTCTTACCAACTCCAGTTGGACCTACAAAGAGGAAGCTACCAATTGGGCGATTGCCTTCATCAAAACCAGCACGGTTACGACGGATAGCACGAGACACTGCTTCTACCGCCTTATCTTGGCCGATTACCTTGTGTTCCAAACGATGAGCCATATCTTTCAAACGTTCGATATCTGATGCTCCCATTTGTGAAACCGGGATACCCGTCATTCGTTCTACAGATTCAGCCACATCGTTGACACTTGCAGTCACTTTCATATCTTCTGTGTGGTTTTCGATTTTCTTTTCCAATTCTGCAATGCGTGTTTTATAGTTTAGAGCTGCTTCAAAATCTTCTGCCTCAACTGCCTTTTCTTGCTTGTCTTTTTCTGCCTCAATTTCACGTTCAACAGCATGCACATCTGTTACTGGATGTTGTGCTGCCAAGTGAGCTGCCGTTACATCGACAAGATCGATAGCCTTATCTGGCAAGCTACGTTGTGGAATGTATTGGACAGAATAATCCACCGCTGCTTTCAAGACTTCGTCTGGTAAGATGACATTGTGGTGTTGTTGATAAAGGTCACGAATTCCTTGAAGGATTTTAAAAGTATCCTCTGCTGAAGGAGCATTGACCTTGACTTCGTTGAAACGACGAGCAAGAGCTGCATTCTTCAAGATGGTGTTACGGTATTCGTCTTGAGTTGTCGCTCCAATAACGGTCAATTCACCACGAGAGAGAGCTGGCTTGAGAATATCTGCAAGCCCTTTAGATCCACTGTCTCCACCAGTGCTACCAGCACCGAGAATTTGGTGAATTTCATCAAAGAAGAGAATAATATTCCCTGCTTCTTTCACTTCATTGACTAGGTTTTGGACGTTTTCTTCAAAGCTACCACGGTATTGAGTACCAGCCTCAAGACCTGAGATATCAATAGAAATGATTTCCTTGTTCTTAATGGCAGCTGGAACATCGCCATTCACAATGGCTTGTGCTAGGCCTTCGACAACGGCTGTCTTACCAACACCTGCATCTCCGACAAGTACAGGATTGTTCTTGGTACGGCGTGAAAGGATTTCAGATGCTTCTTGAATTTCCTTGTTTCGGCCGATAACAGGATCCAACTTGCCTTCACGCGCTTCTGCTGTCAAGTTACGACCTAGTTTAGCAAGGACACCATCTTGTTTCATACCTGAAGCCTGTTGTTGCATTTGGCCATCAGATTCTGCATTTCCTGGCAATTGACCAGTTACACGATAGTGAGCAAATTCCTCAGGTGTCACTTCACGACCATTAATCAAGTAGCGACGATTTTCAGAACTGTATCCTCGCATACCACCCATCAATTGGTTAAATAAATCATCCATGTTGTTAAAATTATTAAAGTTGTTGTTCATATTCTTTACCTCTTTTTGTTTACTTAGTTATAATTACTGATATTGACTATCTTTGACCTTTGTTTTAAAAAATTTAGACTAGCTAGATGGCTACTCTACGTACTATTTCTGGTTTTTCTTTTTCAAGCAGGAGTAGACTATCTTTACTTCTGAAGATTTCTAGATTAAACATAGACACACCTCTTTCTATTTTACTTTAAATAAGTGTTCTAGTAAGGCTTTCATTTACCTTACGTTCATAATATACTACATTAGTCAGAAAAGGTCAAGAGATTTGACTTTAATTGACCAATATTTTTTAGAATGCAAAAACACCCTGAAACGTCAGGGTGCTATTCTTACATCAAATACAAAATTGCTAGGGTCAGAAGACTTGCTAGAAGCCCCACTCCCCAAAAGAAGAAATCAACCTTCCACTCGCTCCAAGGATTTCCTTTACCAGACAATCCTCCAAGCTCAAAATGGTGATGCACTGGCGTCATACGGAAAATACGTTTGCCACCAGTCATTTTGAAATAACCGACTTGCAGCATGACTGAAGTTGTTTCAAAGACATAAACAATTCCGATAATCAAGAGAGTCCATTCTTGGTGGAGAGCCATAGAGATAGCTGCCAACATTCCACCGAGAGCCAAACTTCCCACATCTCCCATAAAGACCTTAGCAGGCTTGTGGTTAAAGACGAAGAAACCGAGTAAACCACCGATCATAGCCAGAACCACCAGAAGAATATCCATCTGACCTTGCACATAGGCAATAACTCCATAAGCAGACAAGCTGATGACTACAGAAATACTAGCCAGACCGTCAATGCCGTCTGTCAAGTTGACTGCGTTTGAAAAACCAACTAGCCAGAAAAGGGCGAAGACAATATAGAAAATCCCTAGATGCACTTGGTAACCAAAGACTGAAAGCATATCGCCACCGCGCTCATAGAAAAGGTAGAAAACGACCCCACCTAGGAGCTGAAGAGCCAATTTTTGCTTAGGATTCAGCCCCTCATTGATTTTACGAAAGACCTTGAGAAAGTCATCTAAAAATCCGACAAGTCCATAAAGGACCAAGATGAACAAAATCATTCCCACATTATTGGTCAATTGTTTTGCAAAAAGGGTAACAAGGAAACTCACCACAACTGCAGCAATGAGGAAAACAAGTCCCCCCATAGTTGGCGTGCCAGCTTTTGCCTGATGCTGTTTGACATCCTCATGCATCTGCTGGCCTGTAATTTGCGCCTTTCTATAAAATTGGATAAAGGCCGGAATTCCTACCAAAGTTAGTAAAAATGTCACAATTCCAGCACTGATGGAAATAAACATATTAGTCTCCTAAAGTTAATGTAATTTTTTTAATGTTTTTGATAGCTGTATTAGTCCGAACATCTTGCTTCTGAACAACAGAACCTGAACCTTCAAATTCCAGCTCAATATCCAACCATTTAGCAAAGGTCTCAGCAGTCTCTTTTTTCCAGCCATACATGTCTGGAATTTCTTCTACCTTATCCGATAAAAGGAGAACTTGTTGGTTTGGTGCAAGATTGGTCCCTTCTTCTACAGAAGTCTCTTTAATCTTCGTTCCTGTTCCCACAACAATAGGTTGTACAAGATTGCGACGCAATTCTTCTGCTAAATCACCAGGTGAAATATCCTTGATGCTAGGCATGGCATAAGCGCTTTGATTGGTTACCTGATCTAACGTTTTAGCGGTAGATTGGAGGTTAAGGGAATCTTTCATAGCTACTGCTCTTTCCAAGATAGGATTGGCAAATTCCCCCAACTGAATACCTGAATAATGCTCAGGCTGTTGAACCGTTACATACAAGATAAAATCAGGATTTTCAGCCGGATTCATCGATACAGCCGAGAAAATATAGTTGGTTAACCCGACTAGATAACCACCATTTTTCTCGTCAGCAATCTGAGCCGTACCAGACTTGAGGGCTACATTTTGCCCAGGAACAGTTACAGTTGGCTTGCCTGTGCTGTGGTTATACATGGTTCCATAAACCGGATCCGTCCCTACCAAAATCATATTAGTCCGAGTTAGACTAGCTGCATCTTTAGAAACAGGATTTCCCACAATTTCTTTTTGAGATTTCCGAGCAGTTTGATCATTTGGATCATAAATAGCACTTATAAATTTTGGCTCCAGCATAACTCCATCATTAGCAATAGCTGTAAAGGCACGAAGCATTTGTGTTTGTGTTACTGAAATCCCTTGCCCAAATGAGCTTTGAGCAATATTGACAATATTATCAGCTGGAAGTTGACCAGCGTATTCATCTGTCAAGCCAAAGCGAGTTGGGACCCCAAATTTAAAGCGGTTTAGATAATCCAACCAAGTAGCATCTCCCATTTTTTGTTCAAGTAGACTCATTCCAACATTACTGGAGAGAGCGAAACCTTGTAAGAAAGTCATCATCCTACCAGTCGTCAAACCATCATTAACATCCCAATCTCGAATCGTCACATCCGCTATTTTTAATTCACTACTATTGAAATATTCTCCACTTGGGAAGGTATTGTTGTCAATAGAAGAAGCTAACGTCATGACCTTCATGGTTGATCCTGGTTCATAATTACTTTGATAAAGAATATCACGCCAAACAAAGTCCTTGGTAAGTCCTTCCTTAGTATCGGCATCAAAGGTTGGTCTCTGCGTTGTCGCAAGAATTTCCCCCGTTTTAGCACTAACCAAGGTAGCCGTCATATACTTGCCTTTTACTTTTTCTTGAAAGGCATTCATCTGCGTTTCCATGAAGGACTGAAGGGTGCTAGAAATAGTCGTATAAACATCCTTGCCATCTACCGTTTGCTGGGACACTTGTTCAGTTCCAGGGACAATATTACCCAGACGATCTTTTTCATAGGTAATAATACCGTCTTTCCCTGCGAGAATACTATTCAAGGAACTCTCCATCCCAGAAGTTCCCAGCAAACTCTTGCTTCCATCTTCATTTTCATGGAGTTGGGCTAAACCAATAAAACTAGAAGCGAATTGTCCATTTGGATAACTTCTATTAGGGCTAGTTGTAAAGTCAATTCCTTCAACACTAGCGTCCTTTAGATCCTTTTTAATAGCCATCATATTGGCATAGGTAATTCCATTTCCTTTGGCACCAAAAGAAACTTGGGTCAGATTCGGTTGAGACAATTGTTCTTTAACATAAGCCTCATCCATATCCAGATACTTATGGAAAACCTCTGCTACCTTATTAAACTGGGTATCTTCTACATAAAGAATTTTACCCGTTGCTGATTTGTATTTTTTATCAATGACAGCATAGACATTATAGGAGGTTGCGTCCTCAGCAATCGGTACTCCATTTCGGTCATAAATAGTCCCACGTTTGGCAGGAACTGTACGGGTTATTTGGTGAACCTTCTTAGCCTCTTTGACTAGATCCGTTCCAAATTTACTACCACTCCCGATAATAACAGCAAAATTGACCAAAAAGACAGCGAAAAGTACGACAGCTAACAAGCTGATGTACTTCCCCACTATTTTACGGTTTTCTGCTGGAGATTTACGGTTTCTAATCGCAAATCGGGTTATTCTTTTTGTCCACTTCATATCTTACTCCGCTGATCGAATATTCTCGTTATTCAATTTTAAGTCCTTAGAATTTGCGATTTCTTTCAAGCGTTCTGCCCTCAACAATTCATTTACCTCTTGTTTGGCATCATCCAACTCTGTCTTCTTCTCCTCTATCTGCGCATTGATTTTTGTCAGATCATTTTGTACTTGTAGGAGTCGGGTCTGCATAAAGATAATACTCAGCGCCAAAACGAGAGCTGTAAACGCAATGGAAAGATAAAAAGCCTTCTCCACACGGGAGAATTTTTTTATACGATTCTGCAAGAATTGACTGGTTGTTTCTTTTTTATCTACCATTTTTTCCTCTTACTTGTGAATTTTTCTGGCCACGCGCAACTTAGCTGAGTGCGAGCGGTTATTGGCTTCTAACTCTTCTGCACTTGGCAAGATTGGCTTACGGGCTACCAATTCCATCTTGGGCTTGAGATTATCTGGGATGAAAGGCAAGCCTTTGGGAACTTCAACCGTTGAAGCTTCCTTGAATAACTGCTTGGTCAAGCGGTCTTCCAAGGAATGAAAGGTAATCACTGAAATCCTACCATCCAGAGCCAACATATCCATAGCCTGCTGGATGGATTCATCTGCCGCTCCCAGTTCATCATTGACTTCAATTCGAATAGCCTGAAAAATCTGCTTGGCAGGATGGCCCTTTTTCTTGAGTTCCTTGGCAGGTTTAGCCGACTTGATAATTTCTGCCAATTCAGTTGTTGTCTCAATTGGCTTCACTTCACGTGCTTGTTCAATCTTACGCGCAATCTGTTTAGAGAATTTGTCCTCTCCATATTTGAAGAAAATACGAACCAAGTCATGATAGTCATAGTGGTTCACCACTTCATAGGCTGTCAGACTAGCATCCTGATTCATGCGCATGTCCAGTGGCGCATCCTTTTTATAAGAAAAACCACGCTCACGCTGATCCAGCTGAGGACTAGACACTCCCAAGTCATAACAAATTCCATCAATTTCCTGAACACCAGCTTCGAGCAAACGTGCCTGTAAATGACGGAAGTTATCCTTGATAAAAGTCACCATTCCCTTTTCAATGTAGGGTGCCAAGCGTTTTTGCGCATTGTCAATGGCATTCTGGTCTTGGTCAAAGGCATAGAGATGGCCTTTTTCACTTAATTTACTTAATAAATATTCGCTATGGCCTGCTCCACCCAAAGTCGCATCAACGTAGATACCGTCAGGCTTTACGTCGAGCATATCAATCGTTTCGTGGAGTAAGACCGTTACATGATGAAATTCTTTTGTCATATCTTATCTATTTTACCACAAATCTGACTAGCTTGCACTAGTCAGACAAATAGGCCAAAAACAAGTAAGATTTCTTTAAGAAATATGTCAAATATGCTTGACATTCGCTCTATAGAAGAATATAATGTAGTCAAATATATACGACACAAATCAGAAAGGTGAACAGATGAATCGTGTGAAAGAATTTCGCAAGGAACTGGGCATTTCCCAGCTCGAGCTCGCCAAGGATATAGGTGTCTCGAGACAAACCATCAACATGATTGAGAACGACAAGTACAATCCAACTCTGGAACTCTGTCTCAATCTCGCCCGTAGCCTCCAAACTGACCTCAACAGTCTCTTTTGGGAGGAAGATTTTTAAAAAAGGAGCCAACTCATGAAAAAAGAAACCTTCACTGAAAAACTGATCAAGCGCACATACGGTATTTCTGATCCACTTGACGAATACAAACGACGCGAGGCTGATCGTATCGGCAATCAAGTCTTTATCTTCCTCTTTTATCTGATGATTTTCGGAAATCTTATTCCACTCCTTCTGGCCTATAAATATCCTCAAGAAGTGGCTCTAATCTATCCTCCTCTGATTTTAGTGATTGCCCTCATCGCTGCTGGCTATGTCACCTACCAAATGAAAAAAACAGGGATTACAACTATTGAACCAGATATGCTGAGTGAGAAAGAAAGTAAGCAACTTCGCTACCCAGGTCTGAAAGCAGGTTTGTTCTTTGGTCTATGGATATTTTTTATAACTCCTCTTCTCGATATACTCATAGGTGAAGGTCAGGACTATTTTCAGTCTCTTCTCACTATAAGAAATGGTGTATCAAGCATTCTCGGTTCTATCTTCTTCGGGGCAAGCATACAGTTCCTCATCTCCCGTCGCATTGCAAAAGCCAAGAAAGATCAAGATGAGGATTAGGAGGAAACTCATGAAAAAAGAAAAGAAACAGTTACGTCATCCTGGTCTGAAAGCAGGTTCGATTTATGGAATAGTGATATTTTTTATAATTCCACTCATTGATACCCTAACAAGTGAAAATCCAAATTTTATCACTTCTCTTCTAAATACAAAACATATTTTTAAAACTATACTGGGAGCTTTCTTTTTCGGAGTGATGATGCATATTGTCGACTCACTTCGTATTGCAAGAGCTAAAAAAGACCAGAATTAGGAGGTGCCCTATGAAATCATTACTAACTTTACTTACCTATCATCTTTTCTTCAGTTCTCTGCTCATCTTCATCATCATTTCAGGGAGCTTGCCAATCGACGAGACATTCCTCGTGCTAGTCTTTATTCTAGCCCTTAACAAAGGACTGACTTATCTAAAGATTGACTCCCCAAAAACGCGCACACTTAACTTAGCACTATACTTTATGATTCTATCTTTACCACAACTGATGCTCGTCTCAGGCAATTGGAATTATTATTTACTGCTGACTATCGCTATCCTTTCTTCTATCACTTATCTTTATTATCTCTATCAATTCGTAAAAGAAAGTCAGTAAAACCGCTCATTTAGGAGGTTACTATCATGAAAAAAGAAGACTTAACCACTCGCCTACTTCGAAACCTCTTTCACATCCAAGGCCCTTTTGATGAATGCCGACAAGAGATTATCTACAAGGCTTGTGCCCGTTCCATGGTCCAAATCGTTTATTCTTCCTTCTTTCTCTTCTTGTTTTATCTGTTATTTGGACGCTTCATAGAAGCCGTTCGCTATGCCATGCCCTACGTATACTCTGGACTCATTTTTTTCATTACTTTAAAAACTCAAAGAGCCGTCAAAGAACTCCATCTGGAAAAAGATGACAAGTCAGAAATCATCCTTAAAACTTACAGCAAGAGCCAAATCAAATTCCGAAGCTGGGTTGTGTTTATTGGCCTTCAGATTATCCTCTTTGCCTTACTCATCTTCCATAAAGTCTTCGTTCAGCAGATGTCCCTTCCAGATTTTGTGAAGTTGCTCATGCAATTTGATAAAAGTGTTCCTTTACTGATGTATGGTCTGATTATCGGTAGCATTTTTGGAACTCTGACCTACGGATTTCTATCCCTACAGGAGGAGAAAACTCCTAAACATACCAAGCAGAAAGAGAAAAGTAATCAATGACCTCAATCTACGATTTTTCAGTCTCGAACCAAGATAACCAAACGACTCCCCTAGATGCCTATCGTGGTAAGGTTCTCTTGGTTGTCAACACTGCTACTGGATGTGGTTTAACACCCCAGTACCAAGGACTTCAAGAACTCTATGACCGCTATCAAGAACAAGGATTTGAGATTTTAGACTTCCCTTGCAATCAGTTTATGGGACAAGCACCCGGCAGCGCAGAGGAAATCAATTCCTTCTGCACCCTTCATTATCAAACCACCTTCCCACGCTTTGCCAAGGTCAAAGTCAACGGCAAAGAAGCGGACCCTCTCTATGTTTGGTTGAAAGACCAGAAATCTGGCCCACTAGGAAAACGAATCGAATGGAATTTCGCTAAGTTTCTCATCGGTCGAGATGGGCAGGTCTTTGAACGCTTCTCTTCAAAAACAGACCCCAAACAAATTGAAGAGGCCATACAAAATCTACTATAATTTTACAATCTCACTTTGATTAGGTCTCCTTTAGACTAATGAATAGTGAGATTTTTTGATGGGCTTTGACTTATACTCTTCGAAAATCTCTTCAAATCGCGTCAACGTCGCCTTGCCATAGATATGTTACTGACTTCGTCAGTTCTATCTGCAACCTCAAAACAGTGTTTTGAGCTGACTTCGTCAGTTCTATCTGCAACCTCAAA
>CAJNDF010000010.1 GCA_905221455.1 bacterium
CGCTGCTGCCTTGACATCATCTAGACTTCCAACTGTATGCACTGCTTTAATAGCTGCCACTCCAGCTGTTTTGGCTGCTTCTACTTTATCTGCATCATCTGCTGCTGTAATCTTAGCTTCTTCTGCTGCTTTCGTATCATCAACGGCTTTTTCTTTCTCTGCACGTTGGGCTGATGTTAAGCTCTTATCGCCTGCGATTTCTGCTTTTTCTTCTGCCGCTGCTGTCGCTAACTCTGCTTTCGCTGCTGCCTTGACATCATCTAGACTTCCAACTGTATGCACTGCTTTAATAGCTGCCACTCCAGCTGTTTTGGCTGTTGATACTTTGTCCGCATCATCCGCTGCTGTAATCTTAGCTTCTTCTGCTGCTTTCGTATCATCAACGGCTTTTTCTTTCTCTGCACGTTGGGCTGATGTTAAGCTCTTATCGCCTGCGATTTCTGCTTTTTCTTCTGCCGCTGCTGTCGCTAACTCTGCTTTCGCTGCTGCTTTAAGTGCTTCTAAGTCAACACTAGGTACTGTAGGAGCAGGTATTACCACTTCACTACTCATATTTGAAGTTGTAGCGGTTATAGGCACATTAATATTTGTTCCTCTTGAAGGTAAAAATTGCTTATCTCTTGCTGTATTGGTAGCCGTAATTCTGTCATTTACATTAAAGACTTCTGTCGGTGTCCATTCAGCAACTCCATTATTTGCAATAACCGTCTGTTTTTTGACTCCATTCACATAGAAATCAACAGATGATTCGCCGGGTTGCTCTCCTGAACTATATTGAGGATTTCGAGCAGTAGCCGTTACTTTTGCTCTAGTTCCTGCTGCATTTTCTAAATTTTCAACCGTTACTATTGGAGCATGTGGCTTAACAGTGACTTTAAAATCTTTCTTTGCATACAATACCCCTGTCGAACCATCTTTCAGTTCAAACGTTACATCATAACTTCCAACAGTGTTAATACTTCCAGTTGTATTAAACAATCGTCTAACAAAAGTAGAATCTGGAATTTGTCTATCATAGAGCAAGCGAATCCCTACACCATCACTAGTTAATTGTGGTTTGTAACCTTGACCTTTTCTCCACACAACAAGGAATTTTGCATTTGGTGCACCATCTACTTCAGTTTCTAGAGTCCCACTATCAAGATTAAATGTAGCATCACCCTCTGGAACAGCTCTAAACCCACTACCTTCAGATCGAGTAGTCCCATTCAAGCTATGATTATGTCCAGCAATATTCGTACCATTTGGTTCAGTATTTTCCGCTTTTATTCCTACTGTTTCTTTACCATTTGTTGTATCTGGTTTAGGAGTGAGTTCTCCTTTTGGTTTAGGTACACGTTTTAAACCAGCGTTTTTATATCCAACCAAGGCATTATAAGCAAGATCAATTTCTTTTTGATTTTTTGCATTAACAAGTACTTCTTTTGCTTTCGCAACTTTTTCTTGCAATACTTTAACACTATCTTCTGTATAGTCCTTTAAGTTTAATTGATCAATTTCTTTTAGAAGAGATTCCAATTTATCTTTATTAGTAACCGCTTCCTTTTCTTTGCCATTTGGTTCAGCTTTATTGATTTCCTCCGTCTGATTAGCAGGAATCATATCTTTATCAGATACTTTAATCTCATTTGCACCTTGAGCATTAGAATCAGCTCTATCTTCCTTGTTAGAGGTTTTCTCTACAGGATTAGGAGCTACGATTTCCTTATTCCCCTCAGCTTCTTTTGATTTCTCTAAGGGAACTCCCTCTGTCAAGTCCGTAACACCAGTATTTACCTTTTCAGTATTAGCCGTAACAGGTGATACAGCTAAAGCGTCTGCCTTAACCGCACCATTAGCAAAAAACATTAATGCTGCTACAGCAACACTTGCAGCACCAAAATGGTACTTACGAATAGAATAACGGAATACCTTTTCTCCGTTCACTTCTCGATTTGATTTTCTCATCTAATCGCCTCTCTCTTATTTTTATTTTTGAGGTACTAAAAAATACCCCCCCCTTAAATATTTTAGGAATTTAAGGAAAGGATATGCTTTTTTAATTTTGGGTACCACACTATTTTAAAAACATAGTACACTTTCTATTTTACATCTTTCTTAGAAAAATTAACAGCATAACCCATATATTTTTTCTAATTTAGCATTTAATTTTAGCGAGTATATATACTTTTTTTCTAATCTTTTATTACTATTACACAACAAGACCTCCACTATATCGAGGAGGCCTTGGATCAGCTAGGTTATTTGGTAAAGGATTAGAAAATTTTCTTTTCCCAATCGTCTTCTGTACGGCGAGGGTAGAAAAATTCAGATTTGTCTGGAGCTTCCATCATCTCCATCAAGGGTAGCATATCATAGGCCAGATCCAAGTTTGGAATCTGGTCTTTTTGTACCCAAGAAACTTCTCCTTCTTCTGAAGAGCGAAGGGTACCAGAGAATTCAGTCGCCTTATAACAAACGACAATATAGCGCCCACCTGTATCTAGTGGCCAATTTTTAATGCCAACCAGTTGAGGATTTTGGATAGTCAATCCTGTTTCTTCATAGATTTCACGAATGACAGACTCTGCGAAAGACTCGCCATTTTCTACATGACCTCCTGGAAAGGCATAACCAGACCAGCGATTCTCTTCGGGAGAGCGATACTGCATAACCACGCGCTGGTTTTCGAGGTCTTCAATCAGACAAATATTTGTTAAAATCGTTAATTGGGAACGGGACATAAATTTACTCACTTTCTAATTTATTACATTTTCAAAATTGGTACCAGTACCATTAGCTTCTACTTTTTAAAATTATTTAGAATAAAATACCATCCGTTTTTCCTTTATAGGCTTTCCAAGTTCAAGCATCTTTTCTTGTCCATCAAAAGTAAAACCCATTTTTTGATAGAAAGCAATGGCGCGCTTATTATCTTTCAATACCCATAAGAAAATTTCAGAAAAATGATCAAGAGCAGTCAAAGCTGCTTTCACTAACTTTTGTGAGATACCTTTTCCATAATAGTCTTTTAAAACATATAAAGCAATAATTTCACCAGCTTGAATAGTCTCATCACGAAAGTTGCCATAACTGATAAAACCAACTACCTTCACACCATCCATCGCAATCAATGTATTTTCTGGATACTTTTGACTGAAGAATCGACATCTTTCTAATGTCATCGTCTCCTGAAATTCTGTAGGCAAAAGGTCATCATAAGCCTCTCTCCACGCTTTCCAGTGAACAAGGGATTTACCTTCTATCTCTTCAGGAGTTTCCATTGATTTGATAAGAATCGTCATTTATTTTCTTCTCCTTAATCCAACAGTCTGACTTCCTTTGCTACTTTTTGTAGAAATTTTTGTCTTGTTGAACTTGTATTCACTTCACGTCCTAACTCTCCTAAGATTGAAACCCTCTTTGTTTTTATGCCACAATGATTCAATACAGCATTCTTTAATACTGATATTCCATAACTGTCTGGAATATTAATCAGACTTGAAAATACTTTGTACCACCAAGTTGGTGCCATGGAGGTTGCATAGATACTAGCTGTTTTTCCTTTTAGTAACTTTTTAAACTGATTACCTCTCAAGTAGTTCAAAATAAAGCTTCCTCGATTATTTGCAGAGTATGCAATGCCTGGCGTAAAAACACGATCAATCCACCCCTTCAATAGACTAGGCATACTACTCCACCAAATTGGATAAACAAAAATGAAATGATCTGCCCACTGAATTAATTCCTGAGAGCGAAGTATGAAAGAGTCCTCTTCCATCCGTTTTCGATAACCATAACGTAATACAGGATCAAACTCTTCTTCATTAAGATTAATCATTTCAAGTTCATGGCTCTTTGAATCTATGTTTTCTACAATCGTTTGAAAAATTGCTTGGCAGTAACTTTCTTTATCAGGATGTCCATTAATAACTAAAATATTCATAAAATTCCCCTAATCCAACGCCTTGACTTCCAGCATCATATCACGAATCTGAGCTGCGAGTTCAAAGTCAAGCACTTCGACGGCTTCTTGCATTTGTTTTTCTAGTTTCTTAACTAGTTCTTTGCGCTCTTGCTTGTTAAGGCTATTGATGTCGACTTCTTTTTCTTCTTCCTTGGCAACTGCCTTGGTCACAGCAATCAGGTCACGGATTTCTTTCTTGATTGTCTGAGGCACAATACCGTGTTCTTCATTATAAGCCATCTGGATTTTGCGACGACGGGCCGTTTCATCGATGGCACGTTGCATAGACTGAGTCACAGTGTCCGCATACATAATTACATGACCTTCACTGTTACGGGCGGCACGTCCAATGGTCTGGATGAGGCCACGTTCGTTACGGAGGAAGCCTTCCTTATCAGCATCGAGAATAGCAACCAAGCTGACCTCAGGAACGTCAATTCCTTCACGGAGCAGGTTAATTCCGACCAAGACATCAAAGACACCCAAGCGTAGGTCACGAATTATCTCCGTCCGCTCCAAGGTCTTGATATCCGAGTGCATGTACTTGACCTTGATGCCCATTTCCTTGAAGTAGTCGGTCAAGTCTTCTGCCATTTTCTTGGTCAAGGTTGTGATAAAGGTTCGTTCGTTCTTTTCAACACGGGCATTGATTTCACCTAAGAGGTCATCAATCTGTCCCATAGTCGGACGGACCTCCACCTCAGGATCCAAAAGACCTGTCGGACGAATGATTTGCTCAATCACGGTCTCGGTCTGTTCATTTTCATAGTCACCTGGTGTCGCTGAAACGTAAACAATCTGATGCACATGACTTTCAAACTCCTCACGACGGAGAGGACGATTGTCCAAGGCAGATGGCAAACGGAAACCATAATTAACCAGCATTTCCTTACGCGAACGGTCTCCATTGTACATGCCCTTGATCTGCCCCATAGTCATGTGACTCTCATCAATCATAATTAAGAAATCATCTGGGAAGAAATCCAAGAGGGTATAAGGAGGCTCTCCTTCGCTCCGTCCATCCATGTGACGTGAGTAGTTTTCAACACCGTTGGTATAGCCCATCTCACGCAGCATTTCGATATCATACTCTGTCCGCTGTTTCAAACGCTGGGCCTCTAGCAGTTTTCCTGCCTTCTCAAAGACAACTAACTGCTCCTCCAACTCCGCCTGAATCTTGGCAATGGCAACTTCCATGTGGTCGTCATTGGTCACAAAGTGAGTAGCTGGGAAAATCGCCAAATGATCCACTTCGCCAAGGACTTGACCAGTTAATGCCTCCACTTCACGGATACGGTCAATCTCATCTCCAAAAAATTCTACTCGAAATGCATGTTCATCTCTGGAAGCTGGGAAAATCTCCACCACATCCCCACGCACACGAAATCTTCCCCGTTGGAAATCAATATCATTTCGCTCAAACTGAATATCGACCAAATCATTCAAGAGTTTATCACGAGAAATTTCAAGATCTGGACGAAGACTCACAACGCTATCAGCGTATTCCTTGGGCGAACCTAAACCATAGATACAAGAGACTGAAGCCACAACAATGACATCATTGCGCTCCAAAAGAGCTGAAGTCGCCGAGTGACGGAGCTTGTCAATCTCGTCATTAACAGAGCTGTCCTTTTCAATATAGGTATCGCTAGAAGGAACATATGCCTCAGGTTGGTAATAATCATAATAAGACACAAAGTACTCAACTGCATTTTCAGGGAAAAATTCCTTAAATTCCCCATAGAGCTGTCCTGCCAGAGTCTTATTGTGAGCGATGACCAGTGTTGGTTTATTGACTTTGGAAATGACCTGACTCATGGTATAGGTCTTCCCTGTTCCAGTCGCCCCCATGAGAATCTGTGCTTTTTCGCCCCCCTCGATATTATCTACCAACTGTTCGATAGCTTGGGGTTGGTCTCCTGATGGTTGATATTTTGATACTAGTTTAAATTGATTATCTGTAATGCGGTTAATCATAAGAATCCTCTCTCGATATGCTATTCCTATTTTAGCATACTTGTATCATTTTCACGAAGAAAAGGACGGACCTAAGTCACATCCTTTCATTTTCTTTCTTTAATCGATAAGTGAGATAGACAATCAGCAGAAACAAAATAATACTGGACATGATGGAACCCTCAATACCAAAAGACCCACCAGATAGCCAGTCTTGATTGCCTTGTGGAGTAAATTTCATGATTGAGGTTCCTGAAGACTGACCACTAACTAATACTCCAAAGAGGTTGCCCTGAGCAAAATTCCAGGCCCCATGAATACCCGCAACACCCCAAACTGTATCTGTTTTGAGGAGGTAAAGTGACATGGCAACTCCGAATAAAAAGAGATTCACTAGAGATATAGGGGTGAGGCCAGAATTTCCCGCATGAAGCAGGGTAAAGAATAGGCTAGATATAAGAACAGCTAGTTTTAGATTGGTTCTTGATGCTAATTGAGGAAGGAGCCAAGTACGGGCTACCACTTCTTCTGTGGTCCCCTGTAAAATCCAAAATGGAATGGTAAAAATACCAAAGGCAAGCGAATAAGGATTCAAGTGAAAGGACTCAAAACGATATTGCCCCAAAGCTACTAAACCTAACAAGGTCAGAAGAAAAAGTGCCAGGCCTAGACCAAATCCTTTAAGAAGATTGCTGAGGAAATTCTCTCTATAAAATCCCAAGGTTCGAATAGGTCTTTTCTCAACTTTTCTAGTCCATCTGAACACAGTGTTGAGAACGAAACCAAAGGCCAGCAATTCTAAAATTAAACGAAAGTCACCTGTTTTATCGGTCAAGCTCTGATGCAAGGTCTGCAAGTAGGTTGCAAGATTTTGACCAGCTTCTCCAAAATTTCTAGCAAGTCCGATGAGAGCTAACAAACTAATACCATATAAAGTATAAGCCACAAACTCTCCTATGAAGACAAAAGCAAAGGCTAACAAGGGGCTTGTGTAAATGTTTAAACTCATTTTTGAAGCTTGGAAGTCTTTAAAAATTCTTTTGTTCTTCATATCCCTGTCCCCTTTTCTTCTATTATATACTATTATTATAGCACTTTATAGTAGCAATTCAAGAAAGAAAAGAAAAAATCAATGTTATATTTTCTGACACAAAAATATAAAAATTTGCCTTTTTTTACTTTTTCTGATATAATGGGAAAATATTCGGAAAAGGAGACTAAAAATGAAGAAAAAATTTCTAGCATTTTTGCTAATTTTATTCCCAATTTTCTCATTAGGTATTGCCAAAGCAGAGACGATTAAGATTGTGTCTGATACCGCCTATGCACCTTTTGAGTTTAAAGATTCAGATCAAACTTATAAAGGAATTGATGTTGACATTATCAACAAAGTCGCTGAGATTAAAGGATGGAACATTCAGATGACCTATCCTGGATTTGACGCAGCGGTCAATGCGGTTCAAGCTGGTCAAGCTGACGCTATCATGGCAGGGATGACAAAGACTAAAGAACGTGAAAAAGTCTTCACCATGTCTGATACTTACTATGATACAAAAGTTGTCATTGCAACTACAAAGGCACACAAGATTAGCAAGTACGACCAATTGTCTGGTAAAACTGTTGGTGTTAAAAACGGAACAGCCGCTCAACGTTTCCTAGAAACGATTAAAGATAAATACGGCTTTACTATTAAAACATTTGACACTAGTGATTTGATGAACAACAGCTTAAGTGCTGGTGCCATCGATGCCATGATGGATGATAAACCTGTTATCGAGTATGCCATCAACCAAGGTCAAGACCTCCATATTGAAATGGATGGTGAAGCTGTAGGTAGCTTTGCTTTCGGTGTTAAAAAAGGAAGCAAATACGAGCACCTAGTTGCTGAATTTAACCAAGCCTTGGCTGAAATGAAAAAAGATGGTAGTCTTGATAAAATCATCAAAAAATGGACTGCTTCATCATCTTCAGCAGTGCCAACTACAACTACTCTTGCAGGCTTAAAAGCTATTCCTGTTAAAGCTAAATACATCATTGCCAGCGATTCTTCTTTTGCACCTTTTGTTTTCCAAAATTCAAGCAACCAATACACTGGTATTGATATGGAATTGATTAAGGCCATCGCTAAAGACCAAGGTTTTGAAATTGAAATCATCAACCCTGGTTTCGATGCTGCGATCAGTGCTGTCCAAGCTGGTCAAGCAGATGGTATCATTGCTGGTATGTCTGTCACAGATGCTCGTAAGGCAACTTTTGACTTCTCAGAATCATACTACACTGCAAATACTATCCTAGGTGTCAAAGAATCAAGCACCATTGCTTCTTATGAAGATTTGAAAGGGAAGACAGTCGGTGTTAAAAACGGAACTGCTTCTCAAACCTTCCTAACTGAAAATCAAAGCAAATACGGTTACAAAATCAAAACCTTCGCTGATGGTTCATCAATGTATGACAGTTTAAATACTGGTGCCATTGATGCCGTTATGGATGATGAACCTGTTCTCAAATATTCTATCAGCCAAGGGCAAAAATTGAAAACTCCAATCGCTGGAACTCCAATCGGTGAAACAGCCTTTGCCGTTAAAAAAGGAGCAAATCCAGAATTGATTGAAATGTTCAATAACGGACTTGCAAACCTTAAAGCAAACGGTGAATTCCAAAAGATTCTTGACAAATACCTAGCTAGCGAATCTTCAACTGCTTCAACAAGCACTGTTGACGAAACAACTATCTGGGGCTTGCTTCAAAACAACTACAAACAACTCCTTAGCGGGCTTGGTATCACTCTTGCTCTAGCTCTTATCTCATTTGCTATTGCCATTGTCATCGGGATTATCTTCGGTATGTTTAGCGTTAGCCCATACAAATCTCTTCGTGTGATCTCTGAGATTTTCGTTGACGTTATTCGTGGTATTCCATTGATGATTCTTGCAGCCTTCATCTTCTGGGGAATTCCAAACTTCATCGAGTCGATCACAGGCCAACAAAGTCCAATTAACGACTTCGTAGCCGGTACCATTGCTCTCTCACTCAATGCGGCTGCTTATATCGCTGAAATCGTTCGTGGTGGTATTCAGGCCGTTCCAGTTGGTCAAATGGAAGCCAGCCGAAGCTTGGGTATCTCTTATGGAAAAACCATGCGTAAGATTATCTTGCCACAAGCAACTAAATTGATGTTGCCAAACTTTGTTAACCAATTCGTTATCGCTCTTAAAGATACAACCATCGTTTCTGCTATCGGTTTGGTTGAACTCTTCCAAACTGGTAAGATTATCATCGCCCGTAACTACCAAAGTTTCAAGATGTATGCAATCCTTGCTATCTTCTATCTTGTAATTATCACACTTTTGACTAAACTAGCGAAACGCTTAGAAAAGAGGATTCGTTAATGGCAAAATTAAAAATTGATGTAAATGATTTACACAAAAGCTACGGAAAAAATGAAGTTTTAAAAGGAATTACGACTAAGTTCTATGAAGGAGATGTTGTTTGTATCATCGGTCCTTCAGGTTCTGGTAAGTCAACCTTCCTTCGTAGCCTTAATCTTCTAGAAGAAGTCACTAGTGGTCACATCACTGTGAATGGTTATGACTTAACTGAAAAAACAACCAACGTTGACCACGTCCGTGAAAATATCGGAATGGTTTTCCAACATTTCAATCTCTTCCCACACATGTCTGTTTTGGACAATATTACCTTTGCTCCTATTGAGCACAAGTTAATGACTAAGGAAGAAGCTGAGAAATTGGGGATGGAGTTGCTTGACAAGGTTGGGTTAGTAGATAAAGCTAATGCCAACCCAGATAGCCTATCAGGTGGTCAAAAACAACGTGTGGCCATCGCTCGTGGACTAGCAATGAATCCAGATATCATGCTCTTTGATGAACCAACTTCTGCCCTTGACCCTGAAATGGTCGGAGACGTACTAAACGTTATGAAAGACTTGGCTAAACAAGGCATGACCATGATTATCGTAACCCATGAGATGGGATTTGCGCGTCAGGTTGCCAACCGCGTTATCTTTACTGCAGATGGTGAGTTCCTTGAAGACGGAACACCTGACCAAATCTTTGATAACCCGCAACACCCACGTCTGAAAGATTTCTTGGACAAGGTCTTAAACGTCTAAACTCAAACTGTAAGGATTTCCTTGCAGTTTTTTTCTATCTCGTATTGGATTTTTTGATTTTTCGGAAAATTATGTTAGAATTAAGTTTATGAAATGAGGTTTCCTCATACCTAGCAAGACTAGGAATAAAAATAGAAATTAGGTAGCTAGATGTCATCTAAGGTTATTGTTACAATTTTTGGTGCGAGTGGAGACCTGGCTAAACGCAAGCTCTACCCTTCCCTATTTAGACTATATAAATCCGGCAATCTTTCCGAGCACTTTGCCGTTATTGGAACTGCCCGTCGTCCTTGGAGCAAGGAATATTTTGAATCTGTTGTAGTCGAATCTATCCTTGATTTGGCAGATAGTACCGAACAAGCTCAGGAGTTCGCTAGCCACTTCTACTATCAAAGTCATGATGTCAATGATACAGAACACTACATTGCTCTACGTCAATTGCAGGCTGAATTAAATGACAAGTACCAAGCTGAACACAACAAGCTCTTCTTCTTGTCTATGGCACCTCAGTTCTTTGGAACCATTGCTAAGCACCTCAAATCGGAAAACATTGTAGATGGTAAAGGTTTTGAACGCCTAATCGTTGAGAAGCCATTTGGTACAGATTACGCAACTGCAAGCAAGTTGAATGACGAACTCCTAGCAACATTTGACGAAGAACAAATTTTCCGTATTGACCATTATCTTGGTAAGGAAATGATTCAAAGCATCTTTGCAGTTCGCTTTGCCAATCTGATCTTTGAAAATGTTTGGAACAAGGACTTTATCGACAATGTTCAAATTACCTTTGCAGAGCGCTTGGGTGTAGAAGAGCGTGGTGGCTACTATGACCAATCTGGTGCCCTCCGTGACATGGTACAAAACCATACTTTGCAACTGCTTTCTCTGCTTGCCATGGATAAGCCAGCAAGCTTCACAAAAGACGAGATTCGTGCTGAAAAGATTAAGGTCTTTAAAAACCTCTATCATCCAACTGATGAAGAGCTTAAAGAACACTTTATCCGTGGTCAATACCGTTCAGGTAAGATTGATGGCATGAAATACATTTCTTATCGTAGCGAGCCAAATGTAAATCCAGAGTCAACAACTGAAACTTTCGCATCTGGTGCCTTCTTTGTGGACAGCGATCGCTTTCGTGGTGTTCCTTTCTTCTTCCGCACTGGTAAACGTCTGACTGAAAAAGGAACTCATGTCAACATCGTCTTTAAACAAATGGACTCTATCTTTGGAGAACCACTTGCTCCAAACATTTTGACCATCTATATTCAACCAACAGAAGGTTTCTCTCTTAGCCTAAATGGGAAGCAAGTAGGAGAAGAATTCAACTTGGCTCCTAACTCACTTGATTACCGTACAGACGCGACCGCAACTGGTGCTTCTCCAGAACCATACGAGAAATTGATTTATGATGTCTTAAATAACAACTCAACTAACTTTAGCCACTGGGATGAAGTCGGCGCGTCATGGAAATTGATTGACCGTATCGAAGAACTCTGGGCTGAAAATGGCGCCCCACTTCATGACTATAAAGCTGGAAGCATGGGACCTCAAGCAAGCTTTGACTTACTTGAAAAATTCGGTGCCAAATGGACTTGGCAGCCAGATATCGCCTATCGTCAAGATGGTCGTTTAGAATAAAAAAATTTCCTGCAAGTTTGTATCTTGCAGGATTTTTGATTCTGATTAGATTAAGCCTTCCAAGAGACCCTTCATAAAGTTTTCTGAGTTAAACTCTCCAATATCATCGATTTTTTCACCAAAACCAATCAATTTTACAGGAATATTGAGTTCTTCACGGATGGCTAAAACCACACCACCTCGAGCAGTTCCGTCAATCTTAGTCAAGACAATTCCTGTTAAAGGAGTGATTTTTGAAAATTCTTTGGCCTGTACAAGAGCATTTTGACCTGTTGATGCATCAAGAGCCAAGAAGGTTTCATGCGGTGCTTCTGGGACAACACGTTTGATAATACGACCAATCTTTTCCAGCTCAGCCATAAGGTTATCCTTATTTTGCAGACGACCAGCAGTATCAATCATAAGAATATCGATACCTTCAGACACGGCACGTTCCATTCCATCAAAGACCACACTGGCTGGGTCAGCTTTTTCAGGTCCAGTCACAACAGGAACATCAACACGACGGCCCCATTCAGCAAGCTGGGCTACTGCCCCTGCACGGAAGGTATCTGCTGCAACCAGCATGACCTTCTTACCTGCTTGTTTGTAGCGGTGGGCTAGTTTCCCGATAGAAGTTGTTTTTCCAACACCATTAACCCCAACAAAGAGCATGACTGTCAAGCCCTCTTGGAAGTGGATATTTTCATCGTAGTTGCCATCCTTTTCATAAAGCTCAACCAATTTCTCAATGATGACACGGCGAAGTGCATCTGGTTTCTTGGCATTCTCAAGTTTGGCTTCGTATCGTAGCTCCTCAGTTAGGTTAGAAGCAACCTGGACACCAACGTCACTCATGATTAGCAGTTCTTCCAGTTCCTCGAAAAATTCTTCATCGACAGAGCGGAAGGTGGCAAAGAAGGCATTCAAGCGAGCACCGAAGCCTGTACGAGTTTTCTTAAGACTGCGGTCATATTTTTCCTGAACAGTTTCTTCTGCTTGATGAGTTTCTGGTTCAAGAACTTCAGAACTATTTTCTTCTGCAGCTTCTATGAACTCAGGATTTTCTTCCACTGCGACTTCTTCTTGTTGAACTTCTACAACTGGCTCTGAGTCCTGACTTTCTTCAACCGTGTCTTGGATTTCCTCTTCTTGGAGCAAAGCTTGTTCAACAATTTCAACTTCTGCTACTTCTTGAGAAACTTCCTCAGCTTCTGTAAGGGCAGTCTCAGTATCTTCAGACAAATCAAGATTTTCCAGAGCTTCTTTTACAACTTCTTCGATTTTAGGTTCTTCTTTTTTTCCGAATAGACGGTCAAACAATCCCATATCTTAGTTCTCCTTTAGCACGTATTCTTCGATAGCCCAGGCGACAGCTTCCTCATCATTGGTCATTGGGGTTACCACATTTGCGACTGCCTTGACTTCAGGAACAGCGTTTTGCATGGCAACACCGAGTCCTGCCCATTCAATCATAGAAAGGTCATTGGCTTCATCACCACAGGCCATCACTTGGCTTTGGTCAATTCCCAGATGGCTGATTAGTTTGGCCAAACCTGTTGCTTTGTGTACATTCTTTGGTGACCACTCTAGCAACATTTCACGTGATTTAAAGATTTCATATTGTTCAAATAATTCTGGCGAAATCTTCTGAATGGCTGCATCCAAGGGTTCTTGAGCAAAAGCAGTCACGCATTTATTGTAGGTCATTTGACTAGACAAGTCTGCAAAGTCCACTGGAACAAAAGTCAAAGCTGGATTAAATTTGGCATAAAGACTTTCTTGGTCAGATTGAATTTGATAAACAGTTCCTTCTGAAATGGCGTCAAGAGGCAGTGATAATTTCTCTGTTTCTTCATACAAGCGTGCCACATCATCATATGAAAAGACTGTCTTATCTAGGATTTCACCTGTATTTTTCTGAACCAAACCACCATTAAAGGTAACGGTATACTCATCTTCCTGACCGTCAGTCCCTAGCTCATGGAGGAAGAAATCCATGGCTTTTAAGGGACGACCAGTTGTCAATACGACCTTGATACCACGATCACGCGCAGCTTTCAAAGTCGCCTTGGTACGATCCGTCAACCTTTTATCAGTAGTCAGCAAGGTCCCGTCCAAGTCCAATGCAATCAATTTTATATCTGCCATTATAAGCCCTCCATATAAGCGATAACCGACTGGTCCTTATGGTGACCAATCACAGTCTCTGCTAATTCTAAAATTTCTGGTCGTGCATTCTCAGGAGCTACAGGATGACCCACAACCTGCATCATGTGCAAGTCATTTAGATTGTCTCCAAAAGCCATGACCTGATCCATGGTGATGCCAAGTTTTTTAGCTAATTCAACAATGGCCACTCCCTTATCGACATAGTCCAGCACAATATCAATGGATTCAAAGCCAGTTGTCATAGCCTTAACACCAGGAACATGTTCGTTTACCCAAGCTTCTCCAGTTTCCAGGGTTTCTTCTGTGAAGTTGGTTGTAAATTTGAAAATATCATCTGCAATATCTTCCAAACTCGCTACTTTTTGGATATTTTCATTATAGTGTTGGCTCTCTTTCAAATAGGTCGCATCAACCGTATCTAGCACATAAGAGCCTTTTTTCCCTGTTAAAAGCAATTTATTGATGTCGACATAAGGTGAAGTTTTCAGCTTTTCAAAAGTCGTCAAATAAAACTCACGAGACATGGTCGCTTCATACAAGTCTTGACCTTGATATTCAACCAAACTGCCATTTTCCGCAATGAAAATAATGTCATCACGAACATCAGCAAATAATTTTTCTAAGGATAGAAATCCGCGCCCCGAAGCCACCGCAAAGTAAATCCCTTTTTCCTTGTAGGAACTTAAGAGAGACTTAAGGCGGTCCATATCAAAGCGCCCATTCCCATCTAGGAAGGTTCCGTCCATATCCGTTGCTACTAGTTTAATTGTCATCCTTCAATACTTTCTAAATCTTTTAACTTAACTGAAACAATTTTTGAAACACCTGATTCCTGCATGGTCACTCCATAGATGGAATCAGCCGCTGCCATGGTTCCCTTACGGTGGGTTACGACGATGAACTGGCTGTCCTTGTCAAAGCGGTTGAGGTAATCCCCAAAACGCTTAACATTAGCTTCATCCAGTGCAGCCTCTACCTCATCCAAGATAACAAATGGGATAGTCTTAACTCGAATGATAGAGAAAAGTAAGGCTAGAGCCGATAGGGCTTTCTCCCCACCACTCATGAGGTTAAGAGACTGAATTTTCTTACCTGGTGGTTGAACAGAAATCTCAACCCCAGCTGTCAGCAAGTCTCCCTCAGTCAAAATCAGGTCAGCCTGACCTCCGCCAAACATCTGCTTGAAGGTCACTTTAAAGGACTCACGAATAGCCTCAAAGGTTGATTTAAAGCGTTCCTTAACCTCATCATTCATCTCTGTGATAGTCTCAAGAAGCAGATTTTTCGCTGACAAAATGTCATCTCGCTGGCTATTGAGGAAATCCAGACGGCTGTGAACCTCTTCGTACTGGTCAATAGCTTCCAAATTGACAGGACCCAGTGAGCGAATAGCCTTCTCTAAATCCTGCACCTCTTGCTCTGCCAGATTGAGATTTTCCAATTCATGTGCCTTTTCTAGTGCTTCAGTATAGCTAATCTGATACTGGTCTGTTAATTGGCTTTGTAAATGGCGTAAGCGCTCGCTGACCTTTTCTTTCTTGGCTTCAGCACGAGTTTGCTTGCGAATCCACTCTTCATTCTGCTGGCGAGTCTGTTCCAAATGACTGGCAATATCATCCAGCTGACCTTCTATATCATCCAATTCAAACTGCTTGCGAATCAAACCTTGTTGGAGATTTGTTTTCTGAGATTTGGCTTCTTCGGCCTGCTGACTGAGCAAATCCGTATCAACTTTCTCAAGGTTATCAACCTTTTCTTGAAGAAGGCGCTGGATTTCCTCTTGTTCGATATTCAGATTATCCAATTCCTTGCCTAAACGTTCAATATCCGCAACTTCATAACGTTTTTGCCCTTGTAGTTCTGTCTTAAGCAAGCGTGCTTGCGCTAGCTCTTCCTGCAAGTTTTGATAGCGTTCTTGGATGGCGTTTTTGTTGGACTTAATCTCTTCAATCTCAGCTTCCAGATTTTGCTTGTCACTGGCGATAGTAGTAAGGCGTGCTTGGCATTTTTCCTTATCTGCTTGCCAATCTCCCTCAGTAAGACGATTTAATTCCTCTTCTTGAAGTTTCCAAAGAGTTTCCAGTTCTTCAACTTGCTGACTAGTTTGCTGATAAGCGAGGGCCAAGCCTTGCTCCTGAATACGAGCCTGCTCTCCCTGAGATTTGATGGCTTCTAATCTTTCTGTCAATCTAGCCATCTCATCTTGCAAGGTCTTCAAACTCGCTTCATCTGTACGCAAGCTTGCTTCTTCTTCAGCAATCTCTTTTTGTAATTGCTCCAGTTCTGGCTTGATGAAGATGCTGTTGTTCTGACGATTGGCTCCACCTGCATAGGAACCACCTGTACGAAGTTCTGTCCCATCTAATGTCACCATGCGAACCTGATAACGAACTTGACGAGCTGCTGCACGCGCATGTTCTACAGTATCAAAAATAGCTGTCGTGGCTAGCAAGTTCTTGAAAATGGCTTCCAGTCTAGTATCGAATGTCACCAACTCATCTGCCATGCCCAGAAATCCTGGACTTGCAGTAATAGCATCTTGATTCTGACTAGAAATCGTACGCGCCTTGATAGTCGTTAAAGGAAGGAAGGTCGCACGACCAGCTCTGTTTCGTTTGAGAAAATCAATAGCCTTGGTTGCCGCATGTTCATCTTCTACGATGATATGCTGACTGCTAGCTCCAAGCGCAATCTCTAGAGCAGTTTGATAATGCACATCAAAGGTCAGGTGCTCACTGACTGCCCCAATAATCCCACCAAGGCGGTCTTTTTCTTGGAGAACACTCTTAACACCTGCATAAAAGTTACTATGATTTCTCAGGATATTTTCCAAACTTTGGGCTCTAGCCTGCTTGTTTTTGAGGCTATCCAGACGGTCAAAGAGTTGACTTTGTTGAGCTTGATAAAAAGATTTCTGCTCCTCTTGCTCCTTGGCACAGATTTGGTAGTCAGCCAATAATTTTTGAACCTGTTCCTTGGCAGTTTCAAGCTCTTCTTTTTGCCGACTAGCCTTCTCTTTAGCTGTAGCTAACTGTTCTTTCAGCTTTTCTAATTGATCTGCTTGTTTTTGAGAAAGCTGACGACTATTTTCCAACTCATTCTCGATACGGGTCAGTTGGTTTGAGACATCTGCTTCTTCTTGTAAAAGAGCGACAAAGCGTTCACGCAAGAGCTCAATCATCTGATCAGGATCATCTGAAAAAGCCAGTAATTCAGCCTCTAATCGATTGAGTTTTTGATTATTTTGGACTAGATTTTCTTCTAAGAGGGCTAAAGAGCTTTCTTTATCAGATTTTTCTTTGCTGAGTGAATTTCTCTTATCCTCTAAAGCAGCCAAACGGGCTTGTGCTTCCTGTTGATTCAGGGCTACTTGTTCGGACTCTAGTTTCGATAGGGCTAATTTTCTCTCTAAGTCACTAATCAGACTTGTCAAGTCCATCAAACTGCCTTGATCTTTTGCCATTTCAGCCTGTAAATCTTGGCGTTGCTTTTTAAGATTCTGATTTTCTTCCTCTAATTTTTCACGCTTTTGGTAATAACTAGTCAAGAGTTCCTGAACCTGTGCTAACTCTTCTTCTGTTGACTCTAGTTCAGCCTTATTTTCCTTGATTTGAGCAACCAAAACATCTAAATAAATAGCCTTACGTTGAGCTTCCAAATCTAGAAACTTACGAGCATTCTCAGCTTGCTTCTCAAGAGGCTTGATTTGATTATCCAACTCGTAGATAATGTCCTCTAAACGATCTAGATTGTCCTGAGTTTGCTGCAGTTTGCTTTCTGTTTCTTTTCTGCGAGTCTTGTATTTCAAAACTCCTGCAGCTTCTTCGAAAATGGCACGGCGTTCTTCAGGCTTGGAGTTGAAAATCTCCTCAACCTTCCCTTGGGAAATGATGGAGAAGGAATCTCGTCCCAAACCTGTATCCAAGAAAAGATCATGAATATCACGCAGACGGACTTTCTTGCCGTCAATCTTGTATTCGCTATCTCCACTACGATAGATATGGCGTTCGACCCTGATTTCTTGACCAGCATCCTTTATAAATCCGTCATGATTATCCAGAGTCACAATTACAGAAGCATAATTGAGCGGTTTGCGACTTTCGGTCCCAGCAAAGATAACATCCGGCATCTTGCCCCCACGGAGACTCTTGACACTGGACTCCCCCAAGGCCCAACGCAGACTTTCTGTGATATTTGACTTTCCAGATCCATTGGGTCCAACAACTGCCGTCACACCTTGGTCAAAGACGACCTTGGTCTTGTCAGCAAAAGACTTGAATCCCTGAATTTCGATTTCCTTTAAATACATGAATCCAGCCCTTTCTCAACAGCATTTTTGGCAGCTTCTTGCTCTGCTAATTTCTTAGACCTACCTTGACCTTGACCAATGCTCTTGCCTTCAACAAGAACTTCTACATCAAAGACCTTATCATGGGCAGGACCCGTTTCAGAAATCACCTGATAACGAATAGCTACATCTCCATTGACCTGAAGTAACTCTTGGAGATGGGTTTTGTAGTCTGTAATCATCTCAAATTCGCCTGCTTCAACCTTAGGAATCATGACTTGGTAGATAAATTCCTTGACCTTGGCCACATCCTTATCCAAAAGAAGGGCACCAAGAAAGGCTTCGAAAGCATCACCAAGAATGGTATCACGATTGCGACCACCAGATTTTTCTTCCCCTTTACCCAGCTTGATAAACTGGTCAAACTGGCAATCACGCGCAAAGCCAGCCAAACTCTCCTCGCGGACAATCATGGCACGGAGTTTGGACAAATCGCCTTCAGGCTTTTTAGGGTATTTCTTATACAGATATTCTGAAATCAATAACTGTAGAACAGCGTCTCCTAAAAATTCCAAGCGTTCATTGTGTGAAATTTTTAAGAGGCGATGCTCATTGGCATAACTCGTATGAGTAAAGGCAGTCTCCAATAAGTTTTTGTCTGCAAATTCGATTGCAAAATGGTTCCTTAGTACAGTTTGTAATTCTTTCATACCAACCTCTTTCTAACTGATAACAGTCCTTTTTATTATATCAAAAAAAGCCCCCTGAGTCACTTTAAAACGGGACTCGAGGGGATTTGGGCATTCTTTGGAATGAGCTTTTTAGTTTTAGAGTCAAATTTGAGACAGTGTAAAGAAAAAAGCCCTATTTAAAGGCTTTTTTAGGATGTTTACATCCACCCTGAGGGAATCGAACCCCCATCTCAAGAACCGGAATCTTACGTGATATCCATTACACTAAGGGTGGAAACTTGTTTTATTATAACAGAAATTTGCTCTAATAACAAGTTTTTTTCTGGCTAGACAGCCCATCTTAGTGGGAAGCATCCCCATTCCAGATAGAGTTTTTCACGATCACATAATCAACGTGTTTAAGGTCAGCAACCTGACGTCCACCCGCATAAGAAATAGCACTTTGAAGGTCTTGTTCCATCTCGGTTAAAGTGTCTTGTAAATGACCTTTGGCAGGAAGCAAGATGCGTTTGCCCTCCACATTTTTGTAAGCACCCTTTTGATATTGTGAAGCTGAACCGTAGTACTCTTTGAACTGTTCACCATCAACTTCAATCGTTTTTCCTGGACTTTCGATGTGTCCTGCAAAAAGGGATCCAATCATGACCATGCTGGCACCGAAACGGATAGACTTGGCAATATCACCGTGAGTACGAATTCCTCCATCAGCAATAATCGGTTTACGTGCAGCCTTAGCACACCAGCGTAGTGCAGCCAACTGCCAACCACCTGTACCAAAACCAGTCTTGACCTTGGTGATACAAACCTTACCAGGGCCGATTCCGACCTTAGTGGCATCCGCACCCGCATTTTCCAACTCGCGAACTGCTTCTGGTGTTCCCACATTTCCAGCAATGACAAAAGTATCTGGCAATTCTTTCTTGATGTGTTGAATCATAGAAATCACGCTATCTGCATGACCATGAGCGATGTCAATCGTGATGTATTCTGGAGCATCAGCCTTGAGCCGGCTAACGAAATCATACTCGTAGTCCTTAACACCGACAGAGATAGAAGCAATGAGCCCTTGATCGTGCATACGTTTGATAAAAGGAATGCGTCCAGCTTCATCAAAACGGTGCATAATGTAGAAGTAACCACCTTTAGCTAGTTGCTCTGCTACATTTTCATCCAAAATCGTCTGCATATTAGCTGGCACAACAGGTAGTTTAAAGGTGTGATTTCCTAGAGTGACGCTTGTGTCCGCTTCTGCACGGCTTTTAATGACACATTTATTTGGAATCAATTGAATATCTTCGTAATCAAAAATTGGAAATTCATTTAACATATCGATGTCTCGTTTCTTTTGTAATGACCTACCTATGCTCTCGCATCACTACGCCTTTTCCGACGTTTCCTTAATCCATTATAAACTAAAGTACAGTTTTTGTCAAATAATTTTATAAATTAAAATATATTGTTCGGATTTTGTTATATAAAAACAAAAGAAAGAGGAGAGATTATTTTCTCTCCAGTTCTTCTCTATCTTAATAATACTCACCCTGACGGTAGTCCCATGAGTTAAAGGTATCTGACAGGTGCATCATGATTTTATCAATGTCAAGTCCTTTACGGATCACAACTGGAGCTGGTGAAGTTGAACGTGCTCCTCCTTGTTCTGGGATGAGTTTGCCGTCCTTATCAACCATAGACACCATCACACCCTGTTCGTAGCGAGTTTCAATCGTTTTGTCAGGTTGGATAGATGCCACATAGTCGTCTGCTTCAATGACAAGGTCCACTGCTCCTTCGATACGTTCTCCGATACCTTCTACCTTGCCGCGGTTTCCTTTTCCAGATGGGTTTGCAGATGAAGCGTAGACCATTTTACCTTCTTCCCAAAGTTTGGCAGCTAATTGTTCACCAGCTTTCCCGAATTTGATAACAAAACAGCTAGTACCACGCACATCAGTCATGAGTTCTTCACGGCCATCACCGTATGCTTTGAGTTTTTCAAAAGCTTCTGGTTTCCATGGAAGGATACAACCAAGGAGAATATCTTCATCCCAATGTTTTTGGTAAAAGGCTTCAATTTCTGGGTTAAGTTGTGCTAAAGCGCGAAGCTCGTCCATACTACCGCAGAGAACAACACCTGGTTTGTTACGGTTACGTTCTTTGGCTGCGAACTTGCGCTCAAGTCCTGCCTTATCGCTGGTCATGATAATGTAACCAACTTTTGTTGGGCAAACGATACATCCGCCCTCACCTTTTAAAATGTCATAGCCTTCTTGTGAAAGTGTTCCGTTCCATTGAATGTGTTTTGTCATAGTTCTATATTTCCTTTTCTATTTTTTCTAGTCCTGCCAATAGGCTGGTCGTTGTTTTTCATAAGCAGCAATCAAGTCTTCATACTGCAAAGTAATACCGATATCATCCAAACCATTTAAGAGCTTATGTTTCCATTCGCTATCGATTTCGAAAGTGAATTCTCCAACTGGTGAGATGATTTTCTGTTGTTCCAAGTCCACAGTTACCTGATCGGTTGGTTTCAAGTGGGCTAGTTTCTCTCTAACCTCCCTAGGCTGAACAATGGGCAACATGCCATTATTGAGTTCATTATTGTAATGAATGTCCCCGAAAGATCCTGCAATCACTACCTTAAAACCATAGTCTGCTAAGGCCCAAGCTGCGTGTTCCCTCGAAGAACCTGCCCCAAAGTTATCCCCTGAAATGAGAATACTGGCTTTACGATATTCAGGTCGGTTAAAGACAAAGTCTGGGTCCTCAGTATACTTGTCATCCAGATAACGCCAAGCATACATGAGGTACTTACCAAAGCCTTTCTTATCAATTAACTTGAGAAACTGCTTGGGTAGGATTTGGTCGGTGTCGATATTATCATTCATGAGAGGAACGGTCGTTCCTGTATAAACTGTAAATTTCTCCATATCCTCTCCTTACTGGGCTTCTGGCATTTGCCGAACATCTACGAAGCGCCCTGCGATAGCTGCCGCAGCTGCCATGGCTGGACTACAGAGATGGGTCTTAGCACCAAATCCCTGTCTGTCTTCAAAGTTGCGGTTGCTGGTTGAGGCGCAGTGGACGCCATCAGGTACCTTGTCCGGATTCATTCCTAGGCACATTGAGCAACCTGGGTCTCGCCACTCAAAGCCAGCATCTAGGAAAACTTTATCCAAGCCCAATTTCTCCGCAGCTCGTTTGACAGGACGAGAGCCTGGGACTACGATAGCCGTTAAGTTAGGAGCAATTTTCTTTCCTTTGACAAATCGCGCAGCCAGCTGTAAGTCGCTGAGACGAGCATTGGTACAAGACCCGATAAAGATATAGCCTAGTTCAATATCCGCTGGCTTTTGACCAGGCTCCAAGTCCATGTAATTATAAGCGCGCTCATCATTCATATCCTTAATTTCTGGGAATCTACTGTCAAAGTCAACACCCATAGCAGGATTAGTTCCCCAGGTTACCATAGGAGCCAAGTCAGAGACATCCATCCGGATAACCTTATCATAAACGGCATCCTCATCACTGACAATTGTTTTCCAATCCGCCACAGCCTCTTCGAAATTCTCTGGAACACACTCGCGTCCCTTGAGATAGTCATAGGTGGTTTGATCTGGATTCATAATTCCCATTTTAGAGCCAAACTCGATGGACATATTGCAGATGGTCATTCGCTCTTCCATGCTTAGTGCATCAATCGCTTGTCCACGATATTCCACCACATAGCCAACACCACAGGCAACGCCGTACTTGGCAATCAAGGCGAGAATATAATCCTTAGAATAAACTCCTTTTTGAGGAACACCAGTGAACTCTACCAGCATTTTCTTGGGTTTAACTTGCCAGAGAGTCTGGGTAGCAAAGACATGCTCGACCTCGCTGGTCCCAATCCCAAAGGCGATCGCTCCGAAAGCTCCGTGGGTTGCCGTATGGCTATCCCCACAGACGATGAATTTCCCTGGTTGAGTCCGTCCTGTTTCTGGACCTACCATGTGCACGATTCCCTGTTTTTCAGAACCGTGGGCCGCATGTTCAATCCCAAATTCCTCAACATTCTCAGCTAACTTATCAATTTGCGCTTTCGAAATGACATCTCGAATATCGTAGATATTAACCGTTGGGACATTGTGGTCAAAGGTGCCAAATGTCAAGTCTGGTCGTCTCAATCTGCGTCCTGCGTCTCGCAAACCTTGAAAGGCTTGGGGACTGGTCACCTCGTGGATATAGTGCTGGTCCACATACATGAGTTGGGGTTGCCCCTCTTCTCCTGTGATGACATGACGGTCCCATAATTTATCAAAAATCGATTTTCCTGCCATCCATTACCTCCAAATAAAATATAAGGCTACTAGTGTAGTTATCATCCCGAGAAACCAAACCGTCTTAAAGTACCATTTTCTAGTCTTGTGGTGAAAAATGATTCCTGCTAGCCAGGCACCAAAACCACCACAAGTAAAGGTTAAAATGAGTAAGATTTTCTCAGGGATGCGCCAAGCTCTTCTCCTGGCCTTAGATTTGTCAATACCATAAATCAAGAAAACCATGACATTCCAAATCAAAAGAACTAGAGTAATTTTTTCGTCTAACTTCATAACCTTGCAATAATAGCTTCTGTCATTTCCTTGGTCGAAGCCTGTCCACCTATATCTCTTGTTAAAATACCAGCCGCTAAACTTACCTCAACAGCACGCTCGATACGTTCCGCATCCTCATAACGTCCAAAACTGTCTCTCAACATCATGGCAACTGATAAAATCATGGAAATAGGATTGGCAATTCCTTGACCTGCAATATCAGGAGCTGAACCGTGAATGGGCTCATAGAGACTTGGACCCTTTTCAGAATGACTGGCTGATGGCATAACTCCAAGGGTGCCTGATAAAACGCTTGATTCATCAGATAAGATATCTCCGAAAAGATTCTCCGTCACGATGACATCGAACTTGGCAGGATTGGTAATCATGAGCATGGCAGCTGAGTCTACCAGCTGGTTTTCCAAGGTTACATCTGGGAAATCCTGCGCGACTTCCTCAGCCACTTTCCGCCAGAGTTTTGATGTCGCTAGAACATTTTGCTTATCGATACTAGTAACGATTTTTCTGCGATTTCTTGCAATTTCAAAGGCTTTGCGAATAATCCGTTCTACTTCCTCATAGCTATAGTCGTTGATATCACGCGCTTTTCGCTCTTCAAGGATATGGTCCCCAAAGTAGATACCACCTGTCAACTCACGCACAACTACAAAATCTACACCAGCAATTCGTTCTGGTTTGAGTGGTGACAAATGTTTGAGACTATCAAAGATTTTTACAGGCCGAATATTAGCGTAAAGATTGAGTTCCTTACGGAGAGCCAGCAGGCCTTGTTCAGGGCGAACCACTGCTCCATCATACTGAGGACTACCGATAGCTGCTAGGAGGATAGCATCTGCTTCCCTACTTGCCTTGAGGGTTTCATCAGGTAAAGGATGCCCTGCAGCATCAATACCTGCACCTCCGAAGGGTCTTCTATCAATCTCATAGTCAAAACCTGTTTTTTCAGCTAGAGCCTCCAGAACCTCTAAACCAGCCTCCATGATTTCTGGACCGATTCCGTCCCCTGCTAGAGCTACTATTTTCTTTGTCATAGCATTCTCCTTTACACACTAGGCATATCGCGATAGGAAACGCTGCGTCCCATCTCACCTGCATTCTCTTTTTGAACAAAGGTATTAGCATTGATGTAGGCAATAGCCGAAGCCTTCAGCACATCGAAATCAAGCCCTGCTGCATTAAAGATGGTTTCTGTATCTCTGTTTTCAACAGTGACCAAGACCCGAGCCTGGGCATCAATTCCATCTGTCACAGCATCAATGGTATAGGACACCAAGCGGACGGATTGATTAAAGAACTTGTCGATAGCATTAAAGATTGCTTCAACAGAACCTTGCCCTGTCGCATTAAATTCGACCTTCTCACCATCCATATTGGCTAGGCTAACAAGCGCTTCAATGTCATTGTCTGCATGAGTTTGAAGTTGTAAATCATCAAAATGGAATCCTTCTGGATTTTCAACCATGGTTCCAGCTACCAGCGCACGAATATCTGCATCTGTGATTTCTTGTTTCTTATCGGCCAGTGCCTTGAACTTAGCAAAGAGTGGTTTGATATCTTCTTCTGTATAATCTAGGGCCAGTTCTCTTAGTTTCTCAACAAAAGCATGGCGACCAGACAATTTACCAAGCGGAAGACTATTGCTCTTAACACCAACCAATTCAGGAGTGATAATTTCATAAGTAAGAGGATTTTTAAGGACTCCGTCTTGGTGAATACCAGATTCGTGAGAGAAGGCATTGCCACCAACCACAGCCTTGTTTTTAGGAACTGGAATTCCTGAGAAGCGAGAAACCATTTCTGACGTATTGATGGTTTCGTTTAAGACAATACTGGTTTCTGCTTGGTAGTAATCTTGGCGAATATTGAGGGCAACTGCAATTTCTTCCAAAGCAGCATTTCCAGCTCGCTCCCCAATACCGTTGATAGTTCCTTCAACACGTCCTGCACCATTCTTGACAGCAGCAAGGCTATTTGCCACTGCAATTCCAAGGTCATCGTGACAGTGAGGCGAATAGATAATCTGACGATCCGTCTTAACATTCTCAATTAGGTGTTTGAAAATGGCGCCGTATTCCTCTGGCGTGGTAAATCCAACCGTATCAGGAATATTGATATAAGACGCCCCCGCATCAACCGCTGTTTGAACAACTTGCAAGAGGAAATCCAACTCTGTTCTAGTTGCATCTTCTGGAGAGAATTCAACCACTTCAAACTTAGAACGGGCATAAGAAACATGCTCCTTAATAGCTTCCAAAATCTCTTCCTTGCTCTTATTGAGCTTATACTTGCGGTGAATGGGACTGGTAGCAATAAAAACGTGAACTTGTGGATACTTGGCGTCCTTGAGGGCCTCGTAGCAAGCATCAATATCAGACTTGACAGAGCGGGCCAAACCAGTCACCGCTGTTTTCTTCAAGACCTTAGCAATCTCCTGCACTGCCGTAAATGAGTCTGGACTAGCCGCTGGAAAACCAGCTTCAATTGCTGAAATTCCCCATTTCTCCAGCTGTCTTGCAATAGCAATTTTTTCCTTAATTGAAAAGTTAACACCCGGCGTCTGCTCTCCATCCCGAAGGCTGGTATCTAGAAATTCAACTGTTCTCATAAGATTTCCCCTTTTCCAAATGTGGTTTTTAAAAAAACATCTCGCTTAGAAGTCCAAGCGAGATGTTGATTCACTCCCGCTTGGTAAGCCAAACAGGACTAATGCTTTTTGCACTAGCCCGAGTACCTCAACAACAAAGCAAATTGATTAAACTTAGCTGTTTTCATGTTTGACTTTCTCCTTCGTTTGATATCTTGTTTAGTATTTTAGCATAGGCAAAAGCACTTGTCAAGAAAAAATCCAATATTTTCTGAAAATTTCTTCAGTATAGAATATTTCGCTAATTGAAAGTTCTTGAAAATCCTTGAAATATTTCATTTTTTAGAGGTTAAGCTCCAACTTTTTTCTATCAATTCCAGGACCATTTCATCTGACAAAGTATCATCAAAAGCCACACTAATCCAGTAGCGTTTGTTCATATGAAAGGCTGGGTAAATTCCCTTTTCTGAAAGTAAGGCCGCTACTTGGTCGTGTTTGAGGTTCACTGCTTCGACTAGCCCTTCTCTACCCTTTTCCAGTTTATTCCAAGAAATTTTCATCAAAACAGCATACCACTTTTTATTGCCTTCGTGTCTTAACACTGCCGTATCAGGCGATTTCTCCCACAAATACTCCAATTGATTACCATACTTTTCCTGAACTTGAGTCATGATTCGTTTAGTCTGAGGACAGATAAAATCCTGCACCTCAAAACAAGCCTTCTGAATTTGGTAAAGAATCTCCAAACAAGCCTCACGGACACTTGCAATAAAACTTCCTCTCATACTTTCCATATGGACTTGAGGATATAGGTCACCCGTTTCCTGATCAAAGACCTGAAAATTCACATTATCAGTAGTGATGGAGACTGTCATGACAAAGTCACCCTGCAAAATCTGGCAACTATAAGTCCAGACTTCTCCATTTTCTACAAAACCATAGGCACGAGCCTTTTCTTGATTAAACTGATAGGATTTAAAAATTTCAAACATAAGTGAAAACTGCTACCCAAAGCTAGCAGTTCCTTTCTATTTTTTAAAAGACAACCTTGGTTCCATGCAATTGTGTCACGCCCAACTGGTCGATAAAGGTTTGACGGTTGTCCAAGTCAATCCCCCCACCTGGTAGAATTTCAATTTTACCTTTAGCATGTTCCAAAATTCTGTGATAGTGAGCAAAACGTTTGTCTAGCGAGTCGCCAGATACTCCAGCACGAGTTAAGATACGGGCGACACCAGCTTGGCTGAGCCAGTCAATTGCCTCCAACTGGTCTTCATCACTCAATTCATCAAAGGCCATGTGAAAGACAATTTCCATTCCTTTTGATGCAGCAATTAACTTTTCAAGATTAGCTTTATCCAACTTTTTATCAGCAGTTAAAGCACCAAATACAACCCCTTGACTTCCAGCCTGAGCAGTCAAACGAATATCTTCTAGCATGATAGCAATTTCTAGTTCATTATAGACAAAATCGCCACCACGTGGACGAATCATGGTCATAATAGTCGTTTCATAGTTAGCAGCCAGTTCAACAGCTGCCTTGGTGACTCCATAGCTTGGTGTTGTTCCTCCCACTGCTAGATTATCACAAAGTTCGATTCGGCGAGCTCCAGCCTGCATCGCTTTTTCAAGCAAGGTCACATTTTCAGCACAAAATTCGTAAATCATTTGATTCTCCTTGATGTTTTCTTTAAATTTATTATATCATATTATTTTAAATATACTTTCATTTTTATCAAGGCAAATAACTACTATTTTTATCTATTCTTTGTCAGGAATGACTTTAAAGAGATAGTAGGTGATAAAGATAGTCAAGGCTCCCAGACCGATTTTGACTGGCAAAAGAGGGGCAAAATAAATAGAAATCCCCATCAAGATGTAGATAGATACGATGATTTTTTTCTTACGTTCACGCGCAATAGACTTAGTCTCGCGAAAATCAGCTACATATGCTTGATAGAGCTTGGTATGATAAAGCCAATCTTCGAAGCGCTTGGAACTTCTGGAGAAACAAGCAATAGACAACAAAAGGAAAGGCGTTGTGGGCAACAAGGGCAAGACAACCCCAACAATAGCCAAGGCCAGTGATAAAAAACCAATAATAAGATAAATAATACGCATAACTACTCCTAATTAAAATAATCTTCTTCTAGTTTCGCATACAATGATGAATTTTGTCAAGCTTCAACTAAAAAGAGCCTGAAATTCACTTTCAGGACTCTCCTCTTATTTAATCTTTTCTTCCTCGTAGTCACCCTTGCCACAAACAACCTGCTTGCCACCACCACGGACTTTTTTCTCCATGAGGAAGTTACCACATTTTGGACAGTCACGACCAACAGGCTTGTCCCAAGAGGTAAATTCACATTCTGGATAGCGATTGCAACCATAGAAAAGACGATTACGTTTGGTTTTACGCTCAATGATTTGTCCCTGATGACAACTTGGACACTCAACACCAATCTCTTTCACGATTGCTTGGGTATGACGGCAATCTGGGAAATTACTACAAGCGTAGAACTTACCAAAACGACCAAGTTTAATGACCATTGGACTGCCACACACTTCACAATCAAATCCAGCTGGTTCATCCTTGATTTGGATTTTCTCCATTTCTTCTTCAGCCTTGGCCACTTCTTTAGAGAATGGTTTGTAAAAGGCATCAATAACACGTTGCCACTGCTCTTTTCCAACTTCGACATCATCCAGTTTGCCTTCCATTTCAGCTGTAAAGGTCACGTTTACGATATCTGGGAAATATTCAACAATGAGCTTGTTAACAATTTCTCCCAACTCTGTCGGTTCAAAACGTTTGGCTGCAAGGCGAACATAATAACGTTTCTGAATAGTTTCAATGGTTGGTGCATAGGTTGACGGACGGCCAACCCCATTTTCCTCCAAGGTCTTGATTAGTGTTGCTTCAGAATAGCGAGCAGGCGGTTGAGTGAAATGTTGCTCTGGTTTGCTATTGACCTGTTTGACCACATCTCCAACAGCCATATCTGGTAACATCTTATTCTTGTCAGAATCATTATAAATGGCAAGATAACCATCAAACTTAACCTGACTACCATTGGCAGCAAATTGAACCCCATTTTGAGACAATTTAACGGCCATGGTATCAAAGACAGCAGCTGTCATCTGGCTCGCCACAAAACGATTCCAGATAAGAGTATAAAGTTTGAGCTGATCCTTGTCCAGATACTTAGCAATACTTTCAGGTGTATTAAAAACACTAGACGGGCGAATTGCCTCGTGGGCATCCTGAGCACCTGAAGCGTTTTTGACCTTGCTACCATGCTTAGAATACTTGCTACCAAAACGGTCTGTAATAAAACTTGCTGCTTCGTTCTGTGCCACTGGACTGATACGAGTCGAATCGGTACGCATGTAGGTAATCAAACCTTGAACACCAGAACCGATATTAATCCCTTCATAAAGCTGTTGCGCAACCATCATGGTCTTTCGAGTACGGAAATTGATTTTATTAGCCGCATCCATCTGCATAGATGAAGTGGTATAAGGTAAAGGAGCATTGCGTTTGCGCTCTTTCTTATCTACCTGATCCACTGAAAAATCTTTGCTAGTCAGACGAGACAAGACTTCCTTAACCTCATCATTACTAGTCAGTTTCAGCTTTTTACCATCTACTCCATAAAAGGAAGCCTGGAATTGCTTGGTTCCTTTTTTAAAGACAGCATCAATTGTCCAGTATTCTTCTGGTTGGAAGGCATTGATTTCATTCTCACGGTCAATGATGAGTTTAAGGGCAATGGACTGTACGCGCCCTGCTGATAAACCCTTCTTGACCTTTTTCCACAAAATAGGCGAAATCGAATACCCTACCAAGCGGTCCAAGACACGACGAGCCTGTTGGGCATCGACCAAGTCCATATCAATCTTGCGTGGCTCTTTGAAAGCATTTTTGACTGCATCCTTGGTGATTTCATTGAAGACCACACGGTTGGCATCATTTTCATCCAAGTTGAGAATATGAGCCAAATGCCAAGAAATCGCTTCTCCTTCACGGTCCGGGTCACTCGCCAGAAAGACTTTATTAGCTTTTTTAGCTTCTTTTTTCAAGTCATTGATGAGGGGACCTTTTCCTCGGATATTGATATATTGCGGTTCATAATTATTTTCAATATCAACGGACATACTGGATTTCTTCAAATCACGGATATGCCCGACACTGGCTAAAACTTTGTAGTTTCTGCCTAGATATTTCTCAATCGTTTTCGCCTTAGCAGGCGACTCCACGATGACTAGATTTTTTTTAACTGTTGATTTTTTCTTTTTTGTTGCCGTAGCCACAGTATCACACCTTTTCAAAGTAATAAACTTTATAAAGTGTAAACCATTTTGCCATAACTGTCAAGACTTAGCTACTATAATAGAAGAAAAGTTTGTCTAGTAAGCGGACTTTCTTCTTATACTCAATGAAAATCAAAGAGCAAACTAGGAAGCTAGCCGCAGGCTGCTCAAAACACTGTTTTGAGGTTGTAGATAAGACTGGCGAAGTCAGTCACATATATACGGCAAGGTGAAGCTGACGTGGTTTGAAGAGATTTTCGAAGAGTATTAAAATTCAAATTCCCCAAGAACATCCTTCCCACTGGTGACCAATTTTGCTCCTTCCTGAATCAAATGATGGCAACCGTCTGATAGTCCATCTAAAATGCTACCAGGTATAGCAAAAACATCGCGCCCTTCTTCCATTGCTCGCTCACAGGTAATGAGACTCCCCGAGCGCATCTTAGCCTCTGCTACAATCACACCACGACAAAGTCCAGCAATGATGCGATTACGGGCAGGAAAATGAAATTTCAGAGGTTGTTCGCCAGGTCCATATTCACTAAGAACCAGATGATCATTGCCGATGTAGTCTTGCAAACGTTTATTAGCTTTAGGATAAAACACATCCAGACCTGTTCCAATCACTGCAATGGTTTTTCCGCCATTCTGAAGAGCTGCCATATGAGCTGCTGTATCAATGCCCTTGGCTAATCCACTGACGATAACCAGTTCATTTTCCAAGCCTTGAATGACTTTTTCAACTGACTTAGCTCCCTGTTTGCTACAAGCGCGACTCCCCACAACCGCTACCTTCGGGAATTTCAAGAGGTCCAGATTTCCCTTGTAAAATAAAAGTACAGGCGCATCATATATTTCACTCAAATCCCAAGGGTAACAGTCATCTAAAATAGAGAAAGATGGAAATTTTTTAAACTCCTTCTCCAAATGCGTATCGTCTATCTGAAAATAACGTTCCATAAAGACAGCTGGATTTCGGCAACCTGATATATCTGCAATATCACCTAACAACAGTTCTTGATCAACATTTTCACCGTATTCTAGGACTGTCAAAATCTGTTGATTGGTCAAACCTGATTTTTTTAACTTATAGATTTCATAGTTTGTGATTTTCATAAATAGCTCCATTTCTTTTTTTACTCATCTATCTATTCGTAAAAAAATCAAAAAACATCCGACTATTTCAGCCAGATGTTGGAATTTTTAATTTTCGTTTTTAAGAATTTCTTCTAATTTATGATAGTCTTGGACACTATCGATTTCATAGATGCTATTACCTTCTAATTCTTCAACATAGACATCTAGCTCTTTGATATTATCCTTAACCATATTGTCCCAGTAGAGATCAACAAATTCACCACTTGCATAGGCCTTGTCGATAAAGCTGACAATCTTTTCTGCTGTTGGAGCATCCCAGAAAGATACACCACTAAGAATACGACCTGCCTTGCTATCAACAATGATGTCTTGAACCTTGTAGTCATCTCCATAGACCAAGAACCATTCATTAGTACAATCTTCACGATAAACACTAAAATAAGTCGAACGTGTCAAATCATTGCGGAACATATTTTTAAAGAGATAGTTATCTGCATCAATAACATAGCTGTTGGCTAATTCTTCTTTTACAAGATAGAGAGAGTAAAAGTTATTGTAGTCAGCGTATTTATCATTGAAAACGAGGCGAACACCGTATTTTTCTTTCAAATAATCAAATTGTTCTTTAAGATAACCAACAATGATAATAATCTCGTTAATCCCTTTTTCTTTGAGAAACTCAATTTGATATTCAATCAAAGGTTTTTGATTAACTTGAACCAAGGCTTTAGGGGTATTTTCAGTCATAGGACGCAAGCGAGTTCCCAATCCCGCTGCTAAAATGATGGCTTTCACACGAATCTCCTTTATTCTTTAATAATAATATAAACTCCAGCAATGACGACAAGTGACGTGATAATTGTCAGCATATCTAGTGCTGTTCCCAAGAAGAGAGCTGCGAACAAGACAGTCCAAACTACATAGCTCACGTTCAATCCTGTAGCTTTAGCAGGTTGCAAGCGATTGATAGCGATATAATAAGCCAAGTAAGAAATCATATCAAAGGCTGCAAAGACAATCATAAGACCTAGCAATTGTCCATTGGCTACTTCTGCAAATGATTGATGAGAGAAGAGCACAATCACAAGATATGATAAGAATGAAGTCACTTGACGGATTAAGAGGGCTTCTATTTCACTCAATTCACTTTCCATAGCAAAAGAGCTAAGAACACTCTCACTTCCCCATGCGATAGCACAAACCAAAGCACAGAGAATACCAATGTAGAAGGAATTAACCTGTTCAACCTTATAAGTTTGAGCAATAATTCCTCCAATAATCAAGACAATCCCAAACACAGTATTTTTCGAAATCTTGTGCTTCAAAAAGAAGAAAGCCAATAAAACTGAAACTGCAGGGTAGATAGCCGATACAGATGAAGCTAAGGAACTTCCAATATACTTAACTGCATAAAGATTGGCCTGCATTCCGATAGGACCAGCTAGCAAGGCTCCGATGATCACACTGACATTGCGAATATTTAAGAAAATTGAGAGACGCACTTTTCCTTCTTTCACTAAAAGAAAAGCTAATAAGATAAAGATACTCAAGAAATCGTGAGCAGCTGCCACCACAAAGGGTGACAAATCTGTAAAAATCGAAAAGATATAAGCACTAATTGTTAGACCTAATCCCCAGAAAACACCTGAGAGTAGACCAAAAGAAACTCCATTTTTATTTTTCATCTGAACCTCCATAATATGACAAACCTTTAACAGCTCTTTGGTAACGATTCACACCATAGTCACCAAAATCTGCACCTTGCTCTTCCTTATAGACAGTCCATAGACTCCAAATAGCATCTTGTAAAATTTTATAAATGGCAATCTTTTCACGAGAGACAGGTGTTTGCTCACTCTCATAGTGAGACAAGAAGTCTTCTTCCTCTTGACGAGTGAATTCAGACTCTAAAAAGAGAGCAGCCAAATCCCACATTGGATCGTTCATGGATGAATATTCCCAGTCAATCAGATAAAGTCGTCCTTGAGGTGATTCGATAAAGTTTTCAGGCACCAAATCTATATGACAAGATTTTCTGTCAACACCTAAGTCAGCCAGTCTTTTCTCTAAAGAAAAGACTTCTTCTCGAACAGCTTCATAGTTGGCATAAGGAATTTTTTCTTCAATCAAGGATTCGTATTTTTTGATTTCTTCAAAAGGAGCAAATTCTCCTCTTAATTCCTTGCCAGAAGCATGAATGGTTTGTAAAATTGGAGCAATTTTATCAAATTTAGTTTTGATTGTAGTTGAATCAAGCGTAATCGCTGATTCGATATACTCATTTACTTTTATGCCAGCTTCAATATCAAAAAGATAATTTTTTACATCTAAGTCTAAATCCTTTAGTAGTTCAAGATTGTACTTTTCATCTTGACGATTGATCAGCTTTTCTGTCCCTTTACCAAAGAACTTAACGATGTATTGCTTATTTGTTGTTTTGGCCAAATAGTTTTGATTGGTCATTCCCCCCAGTTGTTCAACACTGAGGACTTCCTCTTCTGCACTAAGTAAGGAAGAAATTTTTTCTTTAATAATTTTCTCCACAATTAACCTCCAGCACTTATACTTCCCACTTAAACACAGTTTTAAAGGCTGTGTTTAAATCGGTTGCAAAGACACGGTGAATATCTTTAATTTCTCTTACAGGTTCTTCTAGATAAAGGATATTTTTAAGACGATTGGCAAATTTCTTAACTTCCATCATTTGGATTGCATTTTCAAAATCAATGCGACCAGAACGAGAGGAACCAACCAAGAGCAAGCCTTTTTCTAAGGCATCGCGTGTATTGATATTAACTTTATACTCGCTAACTCCCATCATGAGAATCGTTCCTTGAGGACGAATATAGCGAATCAAGTCATTAATAGCCGGTCCAGTACCATCCCCACCACAACATTCAAAAGCATGATCAAAGGCCAAATCATCAGGAATATTGTCAGTAATATAGCATTCTTTGGCAAATGAGAAGAGTTCCAATTTTTCCCAATGACGACCAATAACCACAATCTCTGCTTCTGGCAAAGTATAGTTGATAATATTGGCAACCACAAATGCTAAACTTCCATCTCCGATAACGGCAATTCGGTCCCGCTTGCTATGAGCAAGAGTCAATAAGCGATTCATGGCATGCATACCAACACTGACAAACTCTGTAATGGCTGCAACCGTATCCTCGATAGCATCATAAGCCACCACACGATCTTTAGGGAGAGAAACAAACTCTCTCATAAAGCCATCAAATCCACTAGACAAGAAATGGGTCCCTGTCATGTAGTTTTCATAGAATTCTTCATTGCTCTGCATAGGAGGCTGATTGGGAATCATGACAACTTTTTGACCAACCTCATAGGTTCCGGTCGGGTCAGAAATAACGGTTCCACATGACTCGTGAATCATTGCCATTGGAAGCTTTTTGTTCAAAATCTTTGGATCACGTTTTCCTTGGTAGTAACGCTGATCCGCATGACAAACCGCCATGTAGTTGGGACGGATAAGGATATGATTCTCTTGATCAATAGCCTCTTCCTGGTATTTGACATTGATAAACTTAGGCTTAGTTAGTTGATAAATTTGATTAATCATTTCACTAGTCTTTCTCAATCATACTTTTTGCAATCTTCAAGTCTGTCACTGTTGTGATTTTCAGATTTGAATATTCACCCTTGGCCAAGGCAACATCTTTTCCTTTAATCACAAAGATTTTACATGCGTCTGTTAAGATTTCTTTCTCTTCAGCAGAGAGAGAGCCGTAAAGGTCCATGAAGTCCTTGCAACGGAATGTTTGAGGTGTTTGTCCTTGATAAAGGTGAGCACGATTTGGAATATCTGTAATGAATTGGCCATTGGTACTTTCAACGATAGTATCAACTGCTTCTACCACTGTGTCCACTGCGTCATGATTTTGAGCAAGTTTGATATTGTCCTGAATCATGCGAAGTGTAATAAATGGACGAACAGAATCGTGGGTAACAACGATATCCTCTGGAGTAAGCGGACGATAAGCATCAATGGCTTCAATGATTTTCTCAATACTCGTATTGCGGTCAGCACCACCCTTTGTAATGATGATACGGTCCTTATGAAGAGGCAGATATTTATCTACAAGATCTTCTGCATGAGAAACCCAGTCTCCATGAACACCAACCACAATTTTTTCAATGCTTGGTTCCAAGACAAATTTTTCAATTGTATGAATCAAAATAGGTCGATCACCTAGCTCTAAAAATTGTTTTGGCAAGTTACTGATTCCCATGCGTGTGCCAGTTCCACCGGCAAGAATTCCTGCATAAATCATCTTTTTTCTCCTTTATCTTACTAAAAAAACTTATTCTCTCTATTATACCACAATCTAGTCCTATCTTGAAAGAAATACCGGACCTCCCGTTCTAGAATAGGAGGATTAAGCAGTTCTATTATTCAAAGAAACTAACCCATTTCTAGTAATGACCAGGAATTCTGTAGTCATTGCTAATAAATGGCTGTGAAATTTTAGAGTTCTTCAGAATAATATAGTTTCCTTAAAGAAAACTTAAAATTAAGATTTGAAACTTCAAAGTGATTACTTGACTTATACTCAATGAAAATCAAAAAGCAAACTAGGAAGCTAGCCGTAAGCTGTACTTGAGTACGGTAAGGCGACACTGACGTGGTTTGAAGAGATTTTCGAAGAGTATTACTGCCCTTCATTTCTTATTAGCTGACTTTATGATATAATGAAAAACGAGGTAAATTGAATGAAAAGTATAAAATTAAACGCTCTATCTTACATGGGAATTCGTGTCTTAAATATTATTTTTCCCATCTTAACTGGAACCTACGTCGCGCGTGTCTTGGACAGAACTGACTATGGTTACTTCAACTCAGTCGACACAATTTTGTCATTTTTCTTACCCTTTGCAACTTATGGAGTCTATAACTACGGTTTACGGGCTATCAGTAATGTCAAGGATAACAAAAAAGATCTGAATAGAACCTTCTCTAGTCTTTTTTATTTGTGCATAGCTTGTACAATTTTAACCACTGCTGTCTATATCCTTGCCTATCCTCTCTTCTTTACTGATAATCCAATCGTCAAAAAGGTCTACCTTGTTATGGGGATTCAACTCATTGCCCAGATTTTTTCAATCGAGTGGGTTAATGAAGCTCTGGAAAATTACAGTTTTCTCTTTTACAAAACTGCCTTCATCCGTATCTTGATGCTGGTCTCTATTTTCCTTTTTGTCAAAAATGAGCACGATATTGTTGTCTATACACTGGTAATGAGTTTATCGACACTAATTAACTACCTGATTAGTTATTTTTGGATTAAAAGGGACATCAAACTTGTTAAAATTCACCTAAGTGATTTTAAACCACTCTTTCTCCCTCTAACAGCCATGTTGGTCTTCGCCAATGCCAATATGCTCTTCACTTTTTTGGATCGTCTCTTCCTCGTTAAAACAGGGATTGATGTCAACGTTAGTTACTATACCCTGGCTCAGCGTATTGTGACCGTTATTGCTGGTGTTGTAACTGGTGCAATTGGAGTGAGTGTACCCCGTCTCAGTTACTATCTGGGGAAAGGAGACAAGGAAGCCTATGTTTCCTTGGTTAATAGAGGTAGTCGAATCTTTAACTTCTTTATCATTCCTTTAAGTTTTGGGCTAATGGTTTTAGGACCAAATGCCATCCTACTTTACGGTAGTGAAAAATATATTGGAGGTGGCATCTTGACCTCTCTCTTCGCTTTTCGGACGATTATCCTAGCACTAGATACCATTCTTGGTTCCCAAATTCTCTTTACAAATGGCTATGAAAAACGTATCACAGTCTATACAGTCTTTGCTGGGCTACTCAATTTGGGCTTAAATAGTCTCCTCTTTTTCAACCATATAGTGGCTCCTGAATACTACCTACTCACAACTATGCTATCAGAGGCCTCTCTACTTGTTTTCTATATCATCTTCATCCATAGAAAACAGCTTATTCACCTGGGACATATCTTCAGCTATACTGTTCGATACTCTCTCTTTTCACTTTCCTTTGTAGCAATTTATTTCCTGATTAATTTCTTGTATCCTGTGGATATGGTCATTAATTTGCCATTTTTGATTAACACTGGTTTGATTGTCTTGCTATCAGCCGTCTCTTATATTGGTCTACTGGTCTTCACAAAAGATAGCATTTTTTATGAATTTTTAAACCATGTCCTAGCCTTAAAAAATAAATTCAAAAGATCATAGGAGTTTAAAATGAAACAACTAACCATTGAAGATGCCAAACAAATTGAATTAGAAATTTTGGATTACATTGATACTCTTTGTAAAAAGCACAATATCAACTATATTATTAACTACGGGACTCTGATTGGGGCAGTTCGACATGAGGGCTTTATCCCTTGGGACGACGATATTGATCTTTCCATGCCTCGAGAAGACTACCAACGATTTATTAACATTTTTCAAAAAGAAAAAAGCAAATATAAGCTCCTATCCTTAGAAACAGATAAGAATTACTTTAACAACTTTATCAAAATAACCGACAGTACGACTAAAATAATCGATACTCGAAATACAAAAACCTATGAGTCTGGTATCTTTATCGACATTTTCCCTATGGATCGCTTTGATGATCCTAAGGTCATTGATATTTGTTATAAACTGGAAAGTTTTAAACTTCTGTCTTTCAGCAAACACAAAAATATCGTCTATAAAGACAGCCTTTTAAAAGATTGGATACGAACAGCCTTTTGGTTGCTCCTGCGACCTGTTTCTCCTCGTTATTTCGCAAATAAAATCGAGAAAGAAATTCAAAAATATAGTCGTGAGAATGGTCAGTATATGGCCTTTATCCCTTCTAAATTTAAGGAAAAGGAAGTCTTCCCAAGTGGCTCCTTTGATAAAACAATTGATTTACCCTTTGAGAATTTGACCCTTCCTGCACCTGAAAAATTTGATACTATTTTGACTCAATTTTATGGGGATTATATGACCTTGCCACCTGAAGAAAAACGCTTCTACAGTCATGAATTTCATGCCTACAAATTGGAGGATTAGGATGCAATATTTAGAAAAAGAAGAAATTAAAGAAATTCAACTAGCTCTGCTAGATTATATTGATGAGACTTGTAAGAAACACAATATTCCTTATTTTCTCAGTTATGGAACCATGCTTGGTGCTATTCGCCACAAAGGTATGATTCCTTGGGATGATGATATTGATATTTCTCTCTATCGTGAAGATTATGAACGTTTATTGAAGATTATTGAGGAAGAAAATCACCCTCGCTATAAGGTTCTTTCCTACGATACCTCTTCTTGGTACTTCCATAATTTTGCATCGATTTTGGATACATCTACTGTTATCGAAGACCATGTCAAGTACAAGCGTCATGACACTAGTCTCTTCATCGATGTCTTCCCAATTGATCGCTTTACCGATTTGAGCATTGTCGACAAGAGCTATAAGTATGTGGCCCTTCGTCAACTGGCTTATATCAAAAAATCACGCGTAGTTCACGGTGATAGCAAGTTAAAAGATTTTCTAAGATTATGTAGCTGGTACGCTCTCCGATTTGTCAATCCTCGCTACTTTTACAAGAAAATTGATCAGTTAGTCAAAAATGCTGCAACTAGCAATCCTCAATATGAGGGAGGAATTGGGATTGGTAAGGAAGGAATGAAAGAAGTCTTCCCAGTCGATACCTTTAGAGAACTCATCTTAACTGAGTTTGAAGGCCGTATGTTGCCTGTTCCTAAAAAATATGACCAATTTTTAACCCAGATGTATGGCGATTATATGACACCACCATCAAAAGAAATGCAAGAATGGTATAGTCATAGCATTAAAGCTTATCGCAAAAACTGATTGAGGGCGACCATACAAACTACAAAGAGGCTGGGAAAAAGTCTTTAAAATCAAAAAAACGCATAATATCAGGTATGAAAAAACTTGATACTATGCGTTTTATTGTGGGAAGATTTACTTCATTTTCTACTGAAATTGAGTTTTTCCCCAACCTCTTTTTAGTACTTCATTTCATAAACCAACCACTACTATTATCATTTTTTCAATCTTCAAGCTAATACGAAAAACTAATTTGAACTAATTTGATCATGTTTAAAAAATATCGAAAAGAAGCTTGATGTTGAGAATGGTTAAGATAATTGCAACTGCGTAACCTAGGATTGTATTCCACTTGGCATTAGTAAATTCTCCCATTAGTGACTTCTTAGAGGTCAAATAGATTAAAGGAAAGATTGAGAAGGGAAGAGCGATTGAAAGAAATACCTGTGAGTAAACCAATAACTGATCCAAGGTCTTTTCTTGATGTCCAAATAAGACGGCGACAATAATCACAGGAAGCAAGGCAAAAATACGTGTACCGATACGGATAATCCACTGAGGTAACTTCAGATGCAAGAAACCTTCCATGACAATCTGTCCTGTCAAAGTTCCTGTAATGGTCGAATTTTGACCACTTGCTAAGAGAGCCAGAGCAAACAAAGTTGACAAAGTCGAACTAGCTATCGCTCCTGCTATTGTCGAATCCTGTAAAGCATTGTACATTTGGGAGAATGCTGAAATTTCAGATGCATGACCAAAAAAGAGCGAGGCACCTAAAATGAGCAACAAGGAATTGACAATAAAGGCTAAGGATAACTGAAGATTAGAATCCCAGGTCATAAAGCGCACGGCTTTTCGAACGTCTTTCTTATCTTTGTGATTAATTTTCCTTGTTTGCGATAGGGATGAATGAAGATAAAGATTATGAGGCATGACTGTCGCTCCCACAATCCCTAAAGCCAAGGTTAATTGGCTTTCATGTTCCGGCAACGGTGTTTCAAATAAAGTCGAAGTCGGTAAATAACCACCAAAGATTCCCTGAATACTTGGATTGGATAAAGCCACCAGATAAGAAAAAATACCTAATATAGTTAAGATAAGAGTCGTAACAATAGCTTCAATCTTCTTGAACCCAAACTTCATCAACAAAAGTAAAAGAAATACATCTAAAACGGTTAAGAGGATAGCAACCATAATCGGTATTTTAAACAAAAGATTTAGGGCAATCGCTGACCCTAAAACTTCAGCCAAGTCTGTCGCCATTAAAGCTAATTCTAAAATCACCCACAGACCATAGCGAAGCCACTTGGGGGCATGATGAGCTGTTGCCTGCGCTAGATCCATCCTAGTCACGATACCGAGCTTTCCAGCCATTTGTTGTAACTGCATGGCAATGATGGATGAAATCAAAATAACAAATAAGAGACTATATTTGTAGGAAGCACCACCAACCACACTAGTAATCCAGTTTCCAGGATCCATATAACCAACCGCTACAAGAGCACCAGGTCCTAAAAATGCTTTTAGATTTTGCCAAAAATGATTGTTATTGGGAGTTTCAATAGATTGATTGATCTCAGAAAGAGAGACCTTTTTGTAAGAAGACATAGGAATTTTACACTTTCTAATCTGTCTTTACTTTTTTTAATGGATTTTTTGAAAAAATGATGAAAATAGTTTTCTATTTTCAATTCATCCTTATTATATCACATTTTAGAATGATTCTTCAGGAAAGCATGATAGTTGAAAGAAGCAACTCCAGTATTGTAAAAGCCAGCGATTTATGACGCTGGCTTTAAAACTGTGAAAATTTTTTCTCAACTAGATCGCTTCTGTGACAAAGCTACGACTTTCAAGTACCTTAAGCATGGCATTAGCTGTATCTAGGGCTGTGAAGAGGGGCACACCATGTTCAATGGCTGAACGGCGGATTTGCTCACCATCTTCGTCAGCAGTTCGTTTGGTTCCTACTGTGTTAATGATAGCTTGGATTCTTCCTTTGCGAACGAAGCTTGGGATATCCTGATCATCATCACCAATCTTACCAACAGGTTGGGCTTGCAATCCATGACTAGCAAAGAAGGCTGCTGTCCCTTCTGTCGCAAGGATTCCATAGCCAATATTTTGGAAACGACGAGCCAAGTCTAAGGCCTCTTCTTTAGCATCATCAGCGATGGTAAATACAACATTCCCAAAGGTTGGCAAGTGAAGGTAAGAAGCTTCAAAGGCTTTATAGAGAGCTTTTTCCAAAGTCATATCAGAACCCATAACTTCCCCTGTTGATTTCATTTCAGGACCGAGCAAGCTGTCTACCTTAGCTAGTTTGGTAAAGGAGAAGACAGGTGCCTTGATATGAACGCGAGTGCTTTCTGGATAAAGTCCATCTTGGTAGCCAAGTTCTTCCAGATTTTGCCCCAGAATGAGCTTAGTCGCTACCTGAGCCATAGGGATATTGGTTACCTTAGAAAGGAATGGAACCGTGCGGCTGGCACGTGGATTGACCTCAATAACATAGACTTTTTCATCCTTGATGACAAACTGAATGTTCATCATTCCGAGACAGTTAAGGCCGATTGCTAGTCGTTTAGTATAGTCTGCGATGGTTTCCTGCACCTTTTGCGACAAGGTTTGTGGAGGATAAACGGCCATTGAGTCACCTGAGTGGACACCGGCACGTTCAATATGCTCCATGATACCAGGAATAAGGACATTTTCTCCGTCTGAAATGGCATCAACTTCACACTCTTGCCCAACGATGTAAGAGTCAACAAGAACTGGGTGGTCAGGACTAGCCTTAACAGCCGTACGCATATAAGAGCGAAGGTCTTCCTCATTTTCCACAATTTCCATAGCACGTCCACCCAAAACATAAGATGGACGAACGAGGACTGGGAAGCCAATCTTGCGAGCTGCAAGCACTGCTTCTTCTTCATTGGTTGCTGTTTGTCCTGGTGGCTGTGGAATATCCAAGTCTTTGAGAGCTTGCTCAAAGAGGTCACGGTCTTCGGCACGGTCCAAGTCAGCTACTTGGGTACCAAGAATGGTCACACCTGCTTTTGCCAATGGCTCCGCAAGGTTGATAGCTGTTTGACCACCAAACTGCACGATAACGCCTTTTGGTTGCTCCAAGTCAATGACGTTCATAACATCTTCGAATGTCAATGGCTCAAAGTAAAGCTTATCTGATACAGAGAAGTCTGTTGAAACGGTCTCTGGATTTGAGTTCATGATAATAGCTTCATAACCAGCAGCCTGAATAGCCTTAACTGAGTGAACAGTTGCGTAGTCAAACTCAACCCCTTGACCGATACGGATTGGACCAGAACCTAGGACTAGAACAGATTCCTTATCAGACTTGATAGACTCGTTTTCCCAACCATAGGTTGAATAGAAGTATGGTGTTTCAGAGTCAAACTCCGCAGCACAGGTATCGACCATTTTGTAGACTGGGACAATCTTGTTTTCCAAACGAAGTTGGCGAACTTGGTCAGCTGTCGTTTCCCAGAGTTCAGCAATCTTACGGTCTGAAAATCCATTGAGTTTGGCAGTTTTCAAAACGTCTAAATCTTGTGGATGGGCACCCAACTCCTGCTCAATTTCAAAGATATGCAAGAGTTTATCCAGATAGAAGATATCAATCTTGGTCAATTCAGCAATTTCTTCTGGTGTGTAACCACGGCGAATGGCTTCTGACACATAGAAGAGGCGGTCATCTTGGGCTTTCACAACTTTTTCAATCAAGGCATCATCAGAAACTGCTGCAAGTTCTGGCATTTCATTGTGGTGAACCCCAATTTCAAGTGAGCGACAAGCTTTAAGAAGTGACTCTTCAATGTTACGGCCAATTGCCATGACTTCTCCAGTTGCCTTCATCTGAGTACCAAGACGACGTTCACCCTTTTCAAATTTGTCAAATGGGAAACGTGGAATCTTGGCAACGACGTAGTCAAGAGCTGGCTCAAACATGGCATAGGTTGAACCTGTAACTGGGTTGATAACCTCATCCAAGGTCAAACCAACGGCAATTTTGGCAGCCAATTTAGCAATTGGATAACCTGTTGCCTTTGAAGCAAGGGCTGAAGAACGCGATACACGTGGGTTTACTTCGATGACATAGTACTTGAAGCTGTGTGGATCAAGAGCTAGCTGAACGTTACATCCACCTTCAATTTTGAGGGCACGAATGATGCTCAAGCTCGCATCACGTAGCATTTGGTTTTCATAGTCGGACATGGTTTGCGCAGGGGCAAATACAATAGAATCTCCTGTGTGAATCCCAACTGGGTCAAAGTTTTCCATGTTACAAACAACCAAAGCATTGTCAGCTGAGTCACGCATCACTTCGTATTCGATTTCCTTGAAGCCTGCGATTGAACGCTCAATCAAACATTGGGTAACAGGTGACAATTTCAACCCGTTTTCAGCGATTTCACGCAATTCTTCCTCGTTGGCACACATACCACCACCAGTACCACCAAGTGTAAAGGCCGGACGAACGATGACTGGGTAGCCGATTGTCGCTGCAAAGGCAACTGCTTCTTCTACTGTGTTAACAATTTCAGACTCTGGAATTGGTTGATTCAATTCCTCCATCAATTGTTTAAAGAGGTCACGGTCCTCCGCTTGGTCAATGGCAGACAATTTAGTCCCAAGAAGTTCTACTCCCAATTCATCTAAGATACCGTTTTTAGACAATTCCATGGCCATATTGAGTCCTGTCTGGCCACCGAGAGTTGGAAGCAAGGCATCTGGACGTTCCTTACGAAGAATACGTGTCACAAACTCAAGTGTAATCGGTTCGATGTAAACCTTGTCCGCAATCTCCTTATCTGTCATGATGGTTGCAGGGTTTGAATTAACCAAGACAACCTCATAACCTTCCTCTTTCAACGACAAGCAAGCCTGGGTCCCAGCATAGTCAAACTCAGCAGCCTGACCAATAATAATCGGACCAGAACCAATCACCATAATTTTTTGAATATCAGTACGTTTAGGCATTTATAAGATATTAAGGGCGTCAAGAGGACAAAGCTAAAATAGGAGTTATGACGCAGAACTATCAGTTCTAGGAATAACTATCTTTTTAGCACCGTCCGTAGCCCGTATTCAGTTTAGCAAATACGGACCACCCTTCTCCTTTCTATTCGTCGCCTCTCAGGGCGACATTAAATAAATTCTCCGACGATTTTTTAGAGAAACAATATTTTTCGATAAAAAATCTAGTGCAGGGAGTTTTTAGTTCGCCTAATAGCGACTAAAAGAAACGACCTGCCTTTCTATTCGTCGCCTCACAGAGCGACATTAAATAAGATACAAAGGACGAATAGAAAGCGATTGAATTTTAGGAAACCAATGAAGGATTGACAATCCAAGTTGGTTTCTCTAAATTCCGAGCTTTCCGTCCGTGTTCAGTTACATAAATTCTCCGACGAGCTTTTACTCGTTCTTAGTTTGCTTGTTTAAAAGCTTCCATCATCTCGATAAACTCGTCAAATAGGTAGCTTGCGTCGTGTGGACCAGGGGCTGCATCTGGATGATATTGAACAGAGAAAGCAGGTTGGTATCTGTGACGCACACCTTCAACTGACTTGTCATTGATTTCTTCGTGAGTAATGATCAAGTGCTCTGGCAAGTCCTCACGGCTGACTGCATAACCATGGTTCTGGCTAGTAAAGTCTACACGGCCTGTGGCAATTTCACGTACTGCATGGTTGAATCCACGGTGACCAAATTTCATCTTGTAGGTCTTAGCCCCATTTGCCATAGCAAAGAGTTGGTGACCCATACAGATACCGAAGATTGGAATTTTCCCTTGCACACCGCGAATCATGTCCAGTGCTTGGGGAACGTCTTCTGGGTTACCCGGACCATTTGACAACATAACTCCGTCAGGATTAAGGTGAAGAATTTCTTCTGCCGTTGTCGAATAGGGAACAACCGTCACGTTACAGTTGCGCTTAGAAAGTTCACGTAGGATTGAGTGCTTGAGACCAAAGTCCACTAGTACCACACTCAAACCAACTCCTGGAGCTGGATATGAAGTTTTAGTAGAAACCTGCTTGATATTATCTGTCGGCAAGACTGTTGCTTGGAGCTGGTCCGTCACATGGTCCATACTGTCCCCAACATGGGTCAAGGTTGCACGCATGGTACCATGCTTACGGATAATCTTGGTAAGGGCACGGGTATCAATTCCTGAAATACCAGGAATTTTCTTGGCTTTCAAAAATTCATCCAAGGTCATTTGGTTGCGCCAGTTGCTAGCTCTACGTGCTTCCTCGAAAACAACAACTCCCTTACAAGTTGGAATAATGGATTCGTAATCATCACGGTTAATTCCATAATTTCCTACCAAAGGATAAGTAAAGGTCAAGATTTGTCCATTATAAGACTGGTCTGTAATGGATTCTTGGTAGCCGGTCATCCCTGTATTAAAGACGATTTCGCCTGTTACATCAATATCTGCTCCGAAGGCCTTGCCTTCAAAAACTGTGCCATCTTCTAGTACTAGAAGTCTTTTTGTCATATTTTCACCTCTCGTGGACGCTCACTGGCGTCTTTTAACGTCTTGTGTTTTAGTTGGCGTTTCTACTCGCCAGTACGGATTCTAAGATTGCCATTCGAACAAAGACACCATTGGTCATTTGTTGGACAATCCGTGATTTTGGTGCTTCAACCAAGTGGTCTGCGATTTCTACATCACGATTGACTGGAGCTGGGTGCATGAGGATTGCTGTTTCTTTCAAACGGTCATAACGTTCTTGAGTCAAGCCATGTTGGGCATGGTAGTCTTCTTTTGAAAAGACAGTTCCACTATCATGGCGTTCATGTTGCACACGGAGAAACATCATGACATCCACCTGATCAATGATTTCATCAATAGTTACGAACTGTCCATAATCCGCAAACTCTTGACTTCTCCATTCCTCAGGTCCTGCAAAGAACAGTTCAGCTCCCAAGCGTTTCAAAATCTGCATATTGGATTTGGCAACACGTGAGTGGTCCAAGTCACCTGCAATAGCAACCTTGAGCCCCTCAAAGTGACCAAATTCCTCATAAATAGTCATCAAATCAAGCAAGCTCTGGCTAGGATGTTGACCGGAACCGTCTCCACCATTGATAATGGAAGTTGTAATCGTCGGACTTGCAATCAACTCTCTATAGTAGTCGACCTCTGGGTGGCGAATCACACAGACATCCACTCCTAAAGCAGATAGGGTCAAAATGGTATCATAGAGTGTCTCACCCTTATTGACCGAACTAGTCTTCACATCAAAGTCAAGTCGTTCCAGCCCCAGTTTAATCTCTGCCACTTCAAAGGACTTATGTGTACGTGTAGAATCTTCAAAGAAAAGATTGGAAACAATCGGATGGTTTTCATAAGGAAGCTGAACTCCGTTTTTAAACTCAATTCCTCGCTTGATCAATTTCATCACCTGATCGACAGTAAGATCTTCCATGGACACCACATGGTTCAATGCTTGTTGATTTTCTGACATGGCTACTCCTTTAGCTTTCTAAGCTTCTTCAGTAATCAGAACTCTATCTTGGCCGTCAAGTTCTGCCATCTCAACGATGATTTCTTCAGAACGACTGGTTGGGATATTTTTTCCAACGTAATCTGGACGGATTGGCAATTCTCTATGTCCACGATCAACTAGAACTGCTAAACTAACGCGTGCTGGACGTCCATGTCCTACAATATTATCAATAGCAGCGCGGATGGTACGGCCTGTATAAAGTACATCATCCACCAAGATAACTTCACGGTCTGTCACATCGACAGAAACCAAAGAAGTATCTTCTCCACTTTTAACATCGTCACGGAAGGGTTTAGTATCCAATTCTACAACAGGAACTGAAAGGTTTTCTAGTTGCTCCAAACGTTCTTGGATACGGTGGGCGATAAAGACACCTCGAGTTTTAATACCAGCCAAGACGATTTTATTCAAATCTTTGTTGCGTTCGATAATCTCATAAGTAATACGCGTAATCGCTCGTTTGACGGTCAATTCGTCTACAACTTCTTTTGTCTTCATGACAAACCTCCAAAAAGAAAAGTCTCCTTAAACAAGGAGACTTGAAATGTATAGCCAAGCGAGCCCTACTGCAAACAGTATAGACTTCACCCTTCTACTTTATCGCGCTCCTTGCCTGCCTCACGGGACAGGTTTAAAGGAATATTTAGTTATCAATTACTATAGCACAAAGCATGCTTAAAATCAAGCAAAAACTTTCAATGTTCCATCTTACAAATTGCTAAAATCATATAATTGTGGGTACTGGTCACATTCTGGATTTTTAGGATGACAGATGGCTCTTCCAAAATAAATCATAGCCTGATGAGCAGCTAGCCACTGCTCCGGTGACAAGATATCCATGACCCGTTTTTCCACCTCAAGTGGTGTCGCTGATTTTTTGACAATATCGTGGTGCTTACAAATACGCTCCACATGGGTGTCCACTGCAAAGGCTGGGATCCCAAAGCCCACACTCATGACAACATTGGCCGTCTTGCGACCAACACCTGCCAGACTTTCCAATTCTTCACGTGTCTGAGGAACTTGACCGTCAAAATCGTCTAGTAACTGTTGGGCACATTTTTTAAGGAATTTAGCCTTATTCCGATACAGTCCCAGACGAGAAATGTGCGAAGCAATCTCATTCTCTGTCGCCACAGACATAGCTTGTGGCGTTGGAAAGGCCGCAAAGAGACCTGGTGTGGCCTTATTTACCGCTGCATCTGTTGTCTGAGCTGACAACATGACCGCAACCAAGAGTTCAAAATGATTGGTAAAATCAAGACTGGGCTTGGCATCTGGGAAGAGGGCAATGATTTCTTCTAGCACCTTTCGTGCTCGTTTTTTTGACAAGACCATTATTCGTCTCCATCAAATAGTCCTTGTAAGCCAGCAAAAGGACTGTTTTCTTCTTTCTTGACTGCTTGTTGGGCTTGGTATTCTTCCTCAGTCATGATTTGCCAGTCATTTCCTGACACAAATCCTTGACCAGCCTCTTCTTCAGCTGTCAAGACCTTAATAGGGATATTGAGCAGGATATTGTCTGATACGCTCTCAGCCAGGTCAAGTTCTCCATTTTCGATAGGCAAAACCAAATCATCATCTAGAACTTCTTGATCCAACTGGTTGGTTGCGCCTTCCATGAAAACTTCTGTGACTGGATAAGATTCAGCTAACTCAACTGGCTCCATACTGCGACTTGAAGCAAGAACAATGGTGTAAGATAACTGATAATCTAAGAAATACATACGATCTTCGTATTGTACTTTCCCAACTGCAAGAATATCTTTCACATCTAAAATTTCTTGATTGCGTGCACGCAAGTCTGCAGCTAGGTCTAAACTTTGTTCAAAGTGCAAGCCTTCAGACTGCTTGCGAATCTCTTGAATATTTAATTTCATACTTCCTCCATAAGATTTACTCTCTTGATTATACCATGAAAAGCCTACAAATCAGCCCACCAAACTTTGTAATTAAAAATCGATTTTTTAACATATTTACTATGAAGTTTTTATTTTTTAGTGCTATGCTATGGAAGATAATACATCAGAGCAAGGAGGATGCTCACATGGAAGACAAAGAACTCATTACAAATGCTTACCACTCAGATTTTAGAGCTTATAATTTCCAGTTTTCTATTGACAAAATATCCTTAAAGGTATAGGATAGAAGTACTAATACTCGGAGGTAAGGGAGACATGAACAACTAAGTCTATCAAATAAAGAAACTTTATTTAGTAGATCTTGTTTTTGTCTCTTTTTGTGTGCTCTTTTATGCTCTTTTTCTGGCATGTTAATAGAGTTTTTTTGACATAGACTTTGGGCTCTACTAGGTAAAGTAGAGCTTTTTGTTATGCACTATCGACATTCTAGAAAGGGCAATCATATGATAAAAATTAATCACCTGACCATCACTCAAAACAAAGATTTACGGGACCTTGTATCAGACTTAAACATGATTATCCAAGACGAGGAAAAGGTAGCTATTATTGGTGAAGAAGGAAATGGCAAATCAACCTTGCTTAAAACTTTAATGGAGGAAGATTTACCTGATTTCACTATAAAGGGAGAGATCCAGTCTGACCATCAGTCACTGTCCTACATTCCTCAAAAACTCCCCGAGGAGCTGAAAAAGAAAACTCTACACGACTACTTCTTTTTAGATTCTATTGATTTAGACTACAGTGTCCTCTATCGTTTAGCTGAGGAATTGCATTTTGATAGCAATCGTTTCGCTAGCAACCAAGAAATTGGCAGCCTTTCGGGCGGCGAAGCTTTGAAAATTCAGCTCATCCATGAGTTAGCCAAACCCTTTGAGATTCTATTTTTAGATGAACCTTCAAATGACCTAGACCTTGAGACGGTTGATTGGCTAAAAAGTCAGATTCGAAAGATTCGGCAAACTATTATTTTCATTTCCCATGATGAAGAATTTCTTTCTCAAACGGCTGATACTATTGTCCACTTGCGACTGGTCAAGCACCGAAAAGAAGCCGAAACGCTAGTAGAGCATTTAGACTATGATTGCTATAGTGAGCAGAGAAATGCTCATTTTGCCAGACAAAGCCAGCAAGCTGCCAACGACCAAAGAGCCTATGACAAAACCATGGAAAAGCATCGTCGAGTTAAGCAAAACGTAGAAACAGCACTTCGAGCTACCAAAGATAGTACTGCCGGTCGCCTATTGGCTAAAAAAATGAAAACTGTTCTCTCTCAAGAAAAACGCTTTGAAAAGATAGCTCAGTCCATGACCCAAAAGCCACTTGAAGAAGAACAAATCAAACTTTTCTTTTCAGACATCCAACCATTACCGGCTTCTAAAGTCTTAATACAGCTGGAAAAGGAAAATTTGTCCATTGGCCAGCGAGTTTTAGCTCAGGAGTTACAACTAACTGTCCGTGGCCAAGAAAAAATCGGTATCATCGGCCCAAATGGTATTGGGAAATCAACTTTGTTAGCTAAATTGCAGCAACTATTAAGCGCCAAAAGAGAGATTTCGCTTGGTTATATGCCACAAGATTATCACAAAAAACTGCAATTGGAGTTATCCCCAATAGCCTATCTTAGCCAAATTGGACAAAAAGAAGAACTAGAGAAAATCCAATCCCACCTAGCCAGTCTCAATTTCAGTTATCCAGAAATGCAGCATCAAATTCGCTCTTTATCTGGCGGGCAACAGGGTAAACTCCTTCTTTTAGATTTAGTCCTGCGCAAACCAAACTTTCTCCTTCTGGATGAACCCACACGAAACTTTTCTCCCACTTCTCAACCCGAAATCAGAAAACTCTTTGCCACTTATCCAGGCGGTCTCGTCACTGTTTCGCATGACCGTCGTTTCTTAAAAGAGGTCTGTACGACCATCTATCGTTTAACAGAACACGGTTTAGAGGTCGTTGATCTACAAGATATATAAATCTTGAACATAGCAAAAATCCAGAGACGACCTCTGGATTCTTTTTACATCTGTTTTAAACGTTCAATTCGCTCTGAGATAGGTGGGTGGGTATAAAAGAGTTTTTGGAACCCTCCACCTTTCTTGGGATCATTGATATAAAGTGCGCTGCTGGCATCATCAACATGGTGATGCATCGGCTCGCTATTGTCCAACTTACGTAGGGCATTGATCATTCCTTGAGGATTGCGCGTCAACTCGACACTGGAAGCATCAGCTAGGAATTCCCTCTGACGAGAAATAGCTAGTTGCACCAAGGTTGCAGCTAGAGGGGCCAACACGATAGCTAGTAGAGAAACCACGAGCATAATGATTTCTAAGCCATTTCCATCTCGGTCATCGTCACTTCGTCTGCGACCTGCCCCACCCCACCACATCATACGACCTGCCATACTAGAAAGCATGGTAATGGCACTGGCAAGAGCAACGGCAATAGTCGAAATACGGATATCGTAGTTACGGATATGACTGACTTCATGTCCCATAACAGCTTCTAGCTCCTCACGATTCATGATAGCTAGGAGACCTGACGTCGCAGCAACTGCCGCATTTTGAGGGGTAGAACCTGTCGCAAAGGCATTTAAGGCTGGATCATCAATGATGAAAACACGGGGCATAGGAATCTGAGCCACCATAGCCATATCTTCCACAACATGGTAGAGGTCTGGTGCCGTTTGCTCATCAACCTCACGCGCTCCATTCATGGACATGACAATCTCTGTCGATTGAAAAATCATGGACAAGGCGTAGATAAAGCCGATAATCAGTGCAATAACCAAACCACCAAGTCCAGATCGCATAAAGAGGTAACCAACCGCATAGCCAACCAGAGCTAAGAGTAGGAAAAATACCAGCAATAAAATCCAGGTTTTTCGTTTATTGCTTGCAATTTGATCAAACAACATCTTAGTCACCTAAACCGCTAAAATCAACTTTAGGAACTACTTTTTCCTCTTCAGGTGTTTGAAGGAAATCTGCCGCTTTAAATCCAAACATTCCAGCGATAATATTGCTTGGGAAGGTTTCTAATTTTACATTGTAGTTGCTGACAACACTGTTATAGAGTTGACGAGAGTAAGAAATTTTATTTTCTGTGTTTGTCAACTCCTCTTGCAATTTAACAAAGTTGGCACTAGCTTTCAAGTCTGGGTAGCTTTCAGCAACTGCAAAAATACCTGAAACCTGACGAGTGAGGGCATCACTAGCTTTCATAGCTTCTGCTGGTGAAGTCGCTGCCGCTACTTGGTTACGCAGTTCTGCCACCTTTTCAAGGGTAGAACCTTCATATTTAGCATAACCTTTTACAGTTTCAATCAAGTTTGGCAAGAGGTCATTTCGACGTTTCAACTGAACATCAATCTGGCTCCAAGCCTCCTTGGTTTGCATACGATTTTTAACCAAACCGTTATAGCTAACAATCACAAAAATAACAACAAGAACCAAAACTCCAAGAATAATCCAAGTCATGATATAAGTCCTTTCTACTTTTAGATTAGTACCAGTATATCAAATTTTTAATGATTGTGGTAAAATAAGATGATACCAAAGAAGGAAATAACTATGAAACCAGAAACATTTTACAACCTGCTTGCCGAGCAAAATCTTCCACTTTCGGACCAGCAAAAAAAACAATTTGAGCGTTATTTTGAGCTCTTGGTCGAGTGGAATGAAAAGATTAATTTGACAGCTATTACAGATAAGGAAGAAGTTTATCTCAAACACTTTTACGATTCAATTGCACCTATTCTGCAAGGCTTGATTCCCAATGAAACTATCAAACTGCTTGATATCGGAGCTGGGGCAGGATTTCCTAGTCTACCGATGAAAATCCTCTATCCTAAGTTAGATGTGACCATCATTGATTCACTTAACAAGCGCATCAACTTCCTTCAGCTTTTGGCTCAGGAGCTGGATTTGGATGGAGTTCATTTCTACCATGGGCGTGCAGAAGACTTTGCCCAAGACAAGAACTTCCGTGCTCAATATGATTTTGTAACAGCTCGTGCGGTTGCCCGTATGCAGGTCCTATCTGAATTGACCATTCCTTACCTTAAAGTCGGTGGCAAACTATTGGCACTCAAGGCCAGTAATGCGCCTGAGGAATTGTTAGAATCTAAGAATGCCCTCAACCTCCTCTTCAGTAAGGTCGAAGACAATCTCAGCTACGCCCTACCAAATGGAGATCCGCGCTACATCACAGTGGTAGAAAAGAAAAAGGAAACACCAAATAAATATCCACGTAAGGCTGGCATGCCCAACAAACGTCCGCTTTAATCTTTTTAGTAAAAAAATATTTACAAAGTCAACCTCGCTTTTTTATTTCTAGGCTCGGGAAAAAATGATTTACAAAATCATTTTTTTCTGCTATACTATCCTAAGCAAAGGTTTTTAATGTCATCCCGTGAGGTGACGAAGACGCAGAAATATTTGAAACTCTTTAAAATCTAAATTTTAAAGAAGTCTTACTCTGAGGGCCTATTGCTGTAAAATAATGGGCTCTTTTTTGATGCCCAAAAGTGAGGTTTATATGAAACAAGAATCAACTGTTGATTTGTTACTAGACGTTGACCAACGTCCTTCAGCTGGAAAAGGAATTCTCCTTAGCTTCCAACACGTTTTCGCCATGTTCGGTGCGACCATCTTGGTACCATTGATTTTGGGAATGCCTGTATCTGTTGCCCTTTTTGCTTCAGGTGTTGGAACACTCATCTACATGATCGCAACTGGTTTTAGAGTTCCAGTTTATCTAGGATCATCATTCGCCTTTATCACAGCAATGTCGCTAGCTATGAAGGAACTAGGAGGGGATGTATCAGCTGCACAAACAGGTGTTATCCTTACAGGTTTTATCTATGTCCTTGTTGCTGCTGGTGTTCGTTTTGCAGGTACAAAATGGATTGATAAACTCTTGCCACCAATCATTATCGGACCTATGATCATCGTTATCGGTCTTGGACTTGCAGGTTCAGCTGTTACAAACGCTGGACTTGTAGCGGACGGAAATTGGAAAAATGCTCTTGTAGCAGTTGTTACTTTCTTGATTGCTGCCTTTATCAATACAAAAGGAAAAGGCTTCCTACGAATCATTCCTTTCCTCTTTGCCATTATCGGTGGTTACCTATTCGCTCTAGCTCTTGGGCTAGTTGACTTTACACCAGTTCTTAAAGCTGACTGGTTTGAAATTCCTGGTTTCTACTTGCCATTTAGTACTGGTGGTGCCTTTAAAGAGTACAGTCTTTACTTTGGTCCAGAAACCATCGCTATCTTGCCAATCGCTATCGTAACAATTTCTGAACATATCGGAGACCATACTGTTTTGGGTCAAATCTGTGGCCGTCAATTCTTGAAAGAACCAGGACTTCACCGTACTCTTCTTGGTGACGGTATCGCAACTTCTGTTTCTGCCTTCCTTGGTGGACCAGCCAATACAACTTATGGAGAAAATACAGGGGTTATCGGTATGACTCGTATCGCTTCCGTCTCAGTTATCCGTAACGCTGCCTTTATCGCGATTGCTCTTAGCTTCCTTGGTAAATTCACTGCCTTGATTTCAACTATTCCAAACGCTGTACTTGGTGGTATGTCAATCCTTCTCTATGGAGTTATCGCCAGCAACGGTTTGAAAGTCTTGATTAAAGAACGTGTTGATTTCGCTCAAATGCGTAATCTCATCATCGCAAGTGCTATGTTAGTCCTTGGACTTGGAGGAGCTATTCTTAAACTTGGTCCAGTTACACTTTCAGGTACTGCCCTATCAGCCATGACAGGAATCATCTTGAACTTGATCTTGCCATACGAAAATAAAGACTAATACTCTTCGAAAATCAAATTCAAACCACGTCAACGTCGCCTTGCCGTACTCAAGTACAGCCTGCGGCTAGTTTCCTAGTTTGCTCTTTGATTTTCATTGAGTATAAGAGTCTAAATACACCTAATCCACTCAGACGACTGAGTGGATTTTTTAAGGTTAAAATAAAAAATTCTTTCTAAAAAAGGAAAGCCCTGTGGCCTTCCTTTGTCTTACTTACGTTTCTTCTTCGCTTTTTTCATTTTATTCGCCATACGTTTCATGGACTGTTTCATGGCAAATTCACCGATTTTACCTTTGAGTCCGCCACCAAACATCTGGCTCATATCTGGCATTCCTGCTCCCCCAAGAGCTGACAAGTCAGGCATACCACCTTGTCCCATCATTCCTTCAAGAGCAGACATATCCATTCCTCCCATATTTGGCATATTTTTAGGAAGGTTATTTGGATTGATTCCCATTTGCTTCATCATCTTGTTCATATCACCAGACATAACACCCTGCATGAGCTGTTTAGCTTGGTTAAAGTCCTTGATGAATTTATTGACTTCGACAAAGGTATTTCCAGAACCTGCAGCAATACGACGGCGACGGCTTGGATTTAACAAATCTGGATTTTCACGCTCTTCAGGCGTCATAGAAGACACAATGGCACGTTTGCGCGCAATCTGGCGCTCATCCACCTTCATATTTTGAAGGGCTGGATTGTTGGCCATACCTGGAATCATCTTGAGCAAGTCTTCCATTGGTCCCATGTTTTGCACCTGATCTAATTGATCGATGAAATCATTGAAATCAAAGGTGTTTTCACGCATCTTCTCAGCCATTTCAAGGGCTTTTTGCTCATCGTATTCTTGAGAAGCTTTCTCAATCAAAGTGAGCATATCCCCCATACCAAGGATACGGCTAGACATACGGTCTGGGTGGAAGGTTTCGATATCTGTAATCTTTTCACCTGTACCAGTGAACTTGATTGGTTTTCCAGTAATGTGGCGAACAGATAGGGCAGCACCACCACGAGTATCGCCATCAATCTTAGTAAGGATCACCCCAGTGACTTCCAACTGAGCATTGAACTCACGCGCTACATTAGCCGCTTCTTGACCAATCATGGCATCAACGACAAGGAGAATTTCATTTGGCTGAGCCAAGGCTTTCACATCGCGAAGCTCATTCATCAAAAGCTCATCGATTTGTAAACGCCCTGCCGTATCGATCAAGACATAGTCGTTGTGATTGGCTTGTGCTTGTTCCAAACCTTGACGTACAATCTCAACAGCTGGAACCTCTGTCCCTAGAGCGAAGACAGGCACATCAATTTGTTGCCCCAAGGTCTTAAGCTGGTCAATAGCTGCTGGACGATAGATATCCGCCGCAATCATCAAAGGACGGGCATTTTCTTCCTTCTTGAGTTTGTTGGCCAATTTACCAGCAAAGGTTGTTTTACCAGCCCCCTGTAAACCAACCATCATGATGATTGTTGGAATTTTAGGTGACTTGATAATTTCTGCCGTGTCAGAACCTAAAACAGCTGTCAGTTCCTCATCAACGATTTTGATAATCTGTTGGGCAGGATTGAGGGTATCAATGACTTCGTGTCCGACTGCACGTTCACGAACTTTCTTGATAAAGTCCTTTACAACAGGCAAGGCAACGTCGGCTTCCAGCAAGGCCAAGCGAATCTCTTTGGTTGCTTCTTGGACATCAGCCTCTGAGATTTTTCCTTTTTTACGTAGATTTTTAAAGACGTTCTGCAAACGTTCTGTTAAACTTTCAAATGCCATGTTTCTTCCTCTTATTCTCTATTATCAATGCTTGTTAAAATTTCTATCTGCTCCTGCAGAAAGTCATCCTTGGGATAGCGCTCCAAAATCTGGTCAAAAATCTGACTGCGAACAATGTAGTCCGAGTACATGTGCAATTTCATCTCATAATCTTCCAGAATCTTTTCTGTCCGCTTGATATTGTCGTAAACAGCCTGACGACTGACACCAAACTCTTCAGCAATTTCAGCAAGGCTGTAATCATCAGCGTAGTAGAGCTCTATGTAATTCATTTGCTTGTCTGTCAAAAGCGCTGCATAAAATTCAAAGAGCGCATTCATACGATTGGTTTTTTCGATTTCCATAACTTTTATTATACCAAAAAATAGCCTAATCTACCACACTAGGAAGCCAATCCGAGAAGATAGCAAGCTAAATTTGAAAAAGACAAGAGACTAGCCCCAAGTAATTTCCAATTGATAGCCGGCAAAGAGATGTCCCTCTTGATTTTGTAGTTGATAGTCTAAATAGATCTTTTGTCCATCCACTTGATAACGATTCGTTTGGATGATAAACTCCTGCATGCCCATGGGTGTGGGGATATAGGCTAAACTATCACTATCCTTTAGAAAGCGCATAATGGTTTTGGGACTCGAGAAACGTGTCATCACCAGTTCTTGAGCATGAAATTTAATGACTACTTTTTCTTTTTCCTCATTGTAGAAAAGCAGATAGCGATAATCTCCCTTCTCATGCACTTCAACATCATAAAGCTGGTCAATCACTTCCAACTGTTCATCAAACTGAATCGTATTTCGCATCCGAATCTTCACATCAAGCCCTCTTTCTTCTCTCTTGTCCTACTATTTTACCAAAAAGAGCAGGATTTTGCTATAATGGTCATATGAACGAAAAAGTATTCCGTGACCCAGTTCACAACTACATCCATGTCAATAATCAAATCATCTATGACTTGATCAATACCAAAGAATTTCAACGTTTGCGTCGAATTAAGCAACTGGGAACTTCCAGTTATACCTTCCACGGTGGGGAGCACAGCCGCTTTTCTCACTGTCTTGGAGTCTATGAGATTGCTCGACGCATCACAGAGATTTTTGAAGAAAAATATCCTGAAGAATGGAATCCTGCTGAGTCTCTCTTAACCATGACTGCTGCTCTCCTCCATGACCTTGGACATGGTGCCTACTCCCATACATTTGAACATCTCTTTGATACGGATCATGAAGCCATTACTCAGGAGATTATCCAAAGTCCTGAGACAGAGATTCACCAAGTCCTACTACAAGTAGCGCCAGACTTTCCAGAAAAAGTAGCCAGTGTCATCAACCATACCTATCCTAATAAGCAGGTCGTGCAACTCATTTCTAGTCAAATAGATGCAGACCGCATGGACTATCTCTTGCGCGACTCCTATTTTACAGGAGCATCTTATGGGGAATTTGACCTGACTCGCATCCTTCGAGTCATTCGTCCTATCGAAAATGGCATCGCCTTTCAGCGCAATGGCATGCATGCCATCGAGGACTATGTCCTCAGTCGTTACCAGATGTATATGCAGGTTTATTTCCACCCAGCAACACGCGCCATGGAAGTTCTCCTACAGAATCTTCTCAAGCGCGCCAAGGAACTCTATCCCGAGGACAAAGACTTCTTTGCACGAACTTCTCCACACCTCCTACCTTTCTTTGAAAAAAATGTGACCTTGTCTGACTATCTGGCTCTGGATGATGGTGTGATGAATACTTATTTCCAGCTCTGGATGACCAGTCCTGATAAGATTCTTGCAGATTTATCGCAACGCTTTGTCAACCGCAAGGTCTTTAAATCCATTACCTTTTCACAAGAAAATCAAGACCAACTCGCTAGCATGAGAAAATTGGTTGAGGATATCGGCTTTGATCCCGACTACTACACTGCCATTCATAAGAACTTCGACCTCCCTTATGATATCTATCGTCCCGAATCTGAAAATCCGCGGACACAGATTGAGATTTTGCAAAAGAATGGAGAACTGGCCGAACTATCTAGCCTTTCTCCTATCGTCCAATCCCTTGCTGGTAGCCGCCACGGAGATAATCGTTTCTATTTCCCAAAAGAAATGTTAGACCAAAACAGTATCTTTGCTAGCATTACCCAGCAATTTTTACACTTGATTGAGAATGATCATTTTACCCCAAATAAAAATTAGAAGAGGAAATTTATGAGTATTAAACTAATCGCCGTCGATATTGACGGAACCCTAGTCAACAGCCAAAAGGAAATCACTCCTGAAGTCTTTTCTGCCATCCAAGATGCCAAAGAAGCTGGTGTTAAAGTCGTGATTGCAACTGGCCGCCCTATCGCAGGTGTTGCCAAACTTCTGGATGACCTGCAGTTGAGAGACGAGGGTGACTATGTAGTGACCTTCAACGGTGCCCTTGTCCAAGAAACTGCTACTGGCCATGAGATTATCAGCGAATCCTTGATCTATGAGGATTATCTGGATATGGAATTTCTCAGTCGCAAGCTCGGTGTCCACATGCACGCTATTACCAAGGACGGCATCTACACAGCCAATCGCAATATCGGAAAATACACTGTGCACGAATCAACCCTAGTCAGCATGCCTATCTTCTACCGCACCACTGAAGAAATGGCTGGCAAGGAAATCGTCAAGTGTATGTTTATCGATGAACCAGAAATTCTCGATGCTGCGATTGAAAAAATTCCAGTCGAATTTTACGAACGCTACTCCATCAACAAATCCGCTCCTTTCTACCTCGAACTCCTTAAAAAGAATGTAGATAAGGGTTCAGCCATCACTCACCTAGCTGAAAAACTAGGATTGACCAAAGATGAAACCATGGCTATCGGTGACGAAGAAAATGACCGTGCCATGCTGGAAGTCGTTGGGAACCCCGTTGTCATGGAAAATGGAAATCCAGAAATCAAAAAAATCGCCAAATACATCACTAAAACAAATGATGAATCCGGCGTTGCCCATGCCATCCGTACATGGGTACTGTAAAAGTATCATTTTTCAATAAGAATTGATTATCAATAAAATCCAATGAATTTTTTTAGCAAACTATTTAATTTAAAACAAAATAATCATAATAGAGACACAAATTCTGATTGTAACAATTTTTACCTAAACAAATTAGAGTGCGGCCTTACTCCTGGGCAACTCATACTCATAGATTGGACTCAAAAAACAGGGAGAAATTATAATTTTCCAAGATATTTTAAATACTCTCTTCAAATTGACCCTGAATCTACACACAATCAATTATACAAATTAGGATACTTCACTAAAAATAAGACTTTAGCCTATCTTAAAGTAGTAGAATTAAAAACTATATTAGCTAAACATAGTTTACCTACTTCTGGAAAAAAAGCAGAATTAATTACAAGAATAATTGATAATGTTAACATTGATAAATTAGATATTCCGTTCGAATTTAAACTAACAAAAGAAGCACAAAATCTTATTCTAGAATATAATGACTTTATCAAAGCATACTATGATAAAGACATAACTATGGAAGATTATTATAAAGAAAAAAACAATATTTCTTTTAAAGCAGCTTATGGTGATGTAAAATGGAGTCTCTTAAATAAACAAGCTCATAGGAATACTGTAGCAAAAGATTTTGGATTCTTATCTATCACACGAAATGCACAGGGAAGACAATTGGAACAAGAAGGTAATATTAAACATTCTTTAATATATTACATAGAATCTTTGATAATTACTATTTCAGGATTAGAAAATAATTTTTCAGCCACTGATTATCCAGTATATTATCCCGATTCGATATCTGACTACTCACTAAAACATATTCAAACATTAATAGAATCATTATCTGATGACGATTATGATTTTGCTTTTGATGAGGCATTTTTTCACTTCTCAACTTTGAATGCAAATCATTTTTTATCTAAGGAAGATATTGACTATTTAAGAGTTAATTTACCTTGTTCCACTGCTGAAGAAATAAACAATTACTTAAAGAAATATGAATGTTATAGTTCTTTAAATCATTTAGAACTTGATGATTTTGAATAAATTGATTATACAAACATTTATATACTCGATATAGTCTCAATTTTATCTGAAGATTGCCCAAATTTTTCAATAATAAAACGCATAATATGGAGATAAATCCCCCATATTATGCGTTCTTTTAATATCAAAGATTTCTTTGATATCTAATTACTGCCCCCTGCAGGAATCGAACCTGCAACTACTCCTTAGGAGGGAGTTGTTATATCCATTGAACTAAGGGAGCTAGATAAAAACTCTGCTGAAGAAGCAGAGTTTTTTAGTCGAATTAACGACGGATTTCTTTGATACGAGCTGCTTTACCTTGAAGAGCACGCAAGTAGTACAATTTCGCACGACGTACTTTACCGTAACGAACAACTTCGATTTTTTCAACACGTGGAGTGTGGATTGGGAAGATACGCTCAACACCTACACCGTTAGAGATTTTACGAACTGTGTAGTTTTCTGAGATGCCAGCGCCTTTACGTGCAATAACAACACCTTCAAAAATCTGGATACGTTCACGGTTACCTTCGACAACTTTCGCGTGTACACGAACAGTGTCACCAGGACGGAATGATGGGATATCTGTACGAAGTTGACCTTCAGTCAAGCTTTGGATTAATGGATTCATTTTATTCTCCTATCTTTGTCAATCTTGAGGAACCTTCCTCAGCGGATAAACTGTATTTTTGTGCGTCCATTACACACAAGATACAGTTTACCAAATTTCCACAAAAAAGTAAAGAAATTTATAGCAGAATTCCTAAAAAAATCGCAACTAAACCACCTAAATAGGTCAAAGTCAGGTAAGAATAAAAGACCTTCTTATCACTCAACAGTCTTTGGAGTTCATCATTCAAGGTCGAAAAAGTCGTCAAACCTCCACAAAATCCTGTTGCTAGAATAGCATAGACTTCCTTAGACTCCACATGATTGTAGAATAAGCCAATCAAAAAGCACCCTAAAAGATTGGCTATGAGAGTTCCTAAAGGCAATTTAGAAGCTTGATTATAGCGGGAAAAGAAATACCGTACTAAAGCTCCGAAACCACAAGCAATTGCAAGATAAATAATTACCATTTTTTCCTCCCCAAATAGTAAGCCAAGAGCAGGCCTCCACCGATGCTCAAAAGCAAATACAGAACTAAACTAAGATTACGCCCTGTATCAAGCAGTTTCACAGCATCAAGCATTAGACTCGAAAAGGTTGTTAAACCTCCGCAAAAACCTGTCCCCAGTGCTAGAACTAAGCCCTTACTAGTCCCCTTATAGACCAGATAGCCCTTGACAAGATAAACCAAGCAGAAAATTCCCAGATAGTTGACAAAGAGAGTGCCCCAAGGAAAATCTGGACTGGTTGGTAACCAAGTGGAAACTAGATAGCGGACAAGTCCGCCCACCATGGCAGCTAGAAAAATCCCTAGCGGATAAAATTGTTCTTTTTTCATTTGATGTTTTGATCCTGATAATCACGTGAACGTTTGAGTATGTCCGAAAAAGTCGCGACGATAGTCTCCTGATAGCGCTTGTCCTCTACACGACTTCTAACCTTTTCAAAAATAGCTTCTTCTCTCTTAGTATCTAAAATCGGTTTTCCTGAAGCTTTCTTATAAGCAACTACACCCTCAACCAAATGCATTCGTTCTTCTAACAGTTTGACAATCTGGTCGTCGATTTGATCAATTTCTTGACGAATAATATCTAAATCCATACAGTCTCCTCCTTTATTTGAATTATTGTATCAAAAAGCCACCAAATAGGCTAGTAAAATCCCAACTCAAGATAAAAAAATGCACTGATTGATTGTATCAGCGCACTTTTATACTTATCCTACTTTTGCAGCCAATTCTTCTGCGAATTGTTCCAAGAGTTCAATATCTTCTTCCTCGGCAGAAAGATCAACTTTGACACACTCTGAACCTTTTTCTGCTCCTGTTGAAACAAAGACACGATCAAAGTCATCAACAGCCTTACAGAATTCATCGTAGAAGGTATCTCCTGAACCAACCACTCCGTAGATTTTGCCATTCAAGTTGAGGTCTGCTAAGTCTTCGTAGAAGTCCATCATCTCATCTGGCAATTCTCCATCACCATAAGTATAGGTCGCAACGATAGCGATGTCTGCTTCCAAGAAGTCTGAAGCGTCAACAGTTGTACATTCATCAACATCGACATCCAAACCCAATTCACGTAATTTGTCTGCTACAATATCTGCAATTTCTTCGGTATTACCGGTCATACTGGCAAATACAATTTTTGCTAATGCCATATCGTCCTCCTCAATTTATCTTTCTCCATTATATCACATCTTTTTCATTTTAAAAATAAAAATTCTTGTGCTACAATGAAATGAGAAAGAATTGAGGTTATTTATGGACATTTGCCATCAAATTTTAGAAAAAATCAAAGAATACGACACGATTATCATTCATCGTCATATGAAACCAGACCCTGATGCCTTGGGCAGTCAAGTGGGCTTGAAAACTCTTCTCAAACATCATTTCCCAGAAAAAACTATCAAAGCCGTTGGTTTTGATGAACCAACTCTTACTTGGATGGCTGAGATGGATCTTGTTGAAGATAGTGCCTACCAAGGCGCTCTTGTCATCGTCTGTGATACGGCGAATACCGCTCGTATCGATGATAAGCGCTATAGTCAAGGTGATTTTCTCATTAAGATTGACCACCATCCAAATGATGATGTATACGGTGATCTATCTTGGGTGGATACTAGTTCAAGTAGCGCTAGTGAGATGATTACCCTATTTGCTGAAACAACCCAACTATCCTTGTCAGATCGAGCTGCTGAATTGCTCTTTGCAGGAATTGTTGGTGATACAGGTCGCTTCCTCTACCCTTCTACCACTGCACGAACCCTCCGCCTGGCTGCCTCTCTGAGAGAACAGAACTTTGACTTTGCGGCTCTCACTCGCAAAATGGATACTATGAGTTACAAAATTGCTAAACTTCAAGGCTACATCTACGACCATCTGGAAGTGGATGAAAATGGTGCTGCTCGCGTTATCCTGAGTCAAGAAATCTTGAAACAATTCAATGTGACCGATGCTGAAACTGCAGCCATTGTCGGTGCACCTGGACGCATTGATAGTGTTAGTCTTTGGGGAATTTTTGTCGAACAGGCTGATGGTCACTACCGTGTTCGCTTACGCAGTAAAATCCATCCTATCAATGAAATTGCCAAAGAACATGATGGTGGAGGCCACCCTCTAGCAAGTGGTGCTAATTCCTATAGCCTAGAGGAAAACGAAATCATCTACCAAAAGTTAAAAAACTTGCTTAAAAACTGATAAAATACTTGCCAAACTTTTCAGAATCTGATAAACTAGTATGGTAACAATCTATGGCTTGCAAAGAGACCATGGCAGAAAGGAACTATTGCAAAATGAAAAAAGATATCCATCCAGAATATCGCCCAGTTGTCTTCATGGACACAACTACTGGTTACCAATTCCTTAGCGGTTCAACAAAACGCTCTAACGAAACAGTTGAGTTCGAAGGCGAAACTTACCCATTGATCCGTGTGGAAATTTCATCAGACTCACACCCATTCTACACTGGACGTCAAAAGTTCACTCAAGCAGATGGACGCGTGGATCGTTTCAACAAAAAATACGGTCTCAAATAATGATAAAAAGACAGCTTCGGCTGTTCTTTTTTGTTTCTTGAAATTAACTGCTGTTTCATGTTCCAGCCTCAAAAAAACTTTGCACTCTCGATAGCCAAACAATGGTTTCTATAGTATAGAGTTTTTTCTTGCCTAAAAAATATAAAAGATATATACTAGCTATATATCGTATAGATTGGAGATATGCCATGACGACATCACTTACTAAGCAATACAATTTTAAAATCAATGAGTCATCAATGGAACAAGCAAGAGCTATCATCAAGGAAAAAGGAATGACTATGACGGATGCTATTAGTCTTTTTATCGAGCAGATTGTTCTCGAACAGGATTTACCAATAAAAACTGCAGAAGATTTACACCGTGAGCGATTGATTCAGGAACTACAAGCCCAATCTGAACGCGCCTTAAGAGAATACGAATCCGGACAAGGAACCTCCCTAGACGATATGAGGCTACGATATGGCTTATAAAGTAATTCTATCTACTGAAGTGAGTCAGGCAATTGACAGTATTCATGATTACATTACTACTGTTCTTTTATCACCCCAGTCTGCTAAAAATACTGTGGCCAAAATTTTAGATGGGTTAAAAAGTTTAGAAACCTTTCCTGAAGCTGGCTTTGATGCAGATGAAAAAATCGGACTTAAAATCAATAGTAAGTACCCCACACGAGGAAAAATTATCGGACAATATATCTTGCTTTACTTTATCGATCAAACTCAAAAAACTGTTTTTCTTTCCCACTTATTCCACACAAAAAGTGACTATGTTACCTTGCTACAAAGCAAAAATAATAAAAACTTAAAATCATCATTTTGATGTCAACTGCTCCCTTAATAGCCTTGTGATTATAAAGAATACAGTCTTCATTTTAACTAGAAAATAAAAAAACTTTGCACTCTCGATAGCCACACAATGGTAACCAGAGTACAAAGTTTTTTTATTTGACAAGGCTTAGTCTTCCTTATCTTGATTTTCAGTTCCTTTAACTGCTTTTTTAAATTCAGATAGCATTTTACCAATTGATTCGCCTAATTCAGGCAATCGTTTTGGTCCAAAAATCAAGAGAGCTCCTAAAACGATGATAATCAATCCTGGTGCTCCGATATCACGTAAGATTCCCATTTCTCTCTCCTTTCTGCTTGCGTTTCATAATGTGTTTGCTGATGGCAATACTCAATTCATAGAGTAATATCAAGGGGGCAGTCATTGCTAAATCACTGACAAAATCAGCTGGTGTCAAGATGACTGCAAGTACCAATAAGATAAAATAGGCATATCGGCGATAAGCAATCAAAAATTCTGGTCCAATGAGTCCAATAGACGTCAAAAAGGCAATGATAACTGGCAATTCAAAAATCAGAGCCAAGGGCAAGGTCGTTTGAAAGACAAAGGACAGATAATTTTGAGCGGTTAACTGCGTTTCAAATAGACCTTCTCCTAGCCTTAATAAAACCTGAAGTAAGGCTGGTGTTACAAAGTAAAAACCAAAAGCCAGTCCAACTAGAAAACAAAGGAAACTAGCTGGAATATAGGCAAAAACAGCTCTAGCCTCTTCCTTCTTTAAACCGGGTTTAATGAAAGACCAAATATGATACACCGTGTAAGGCAGGGTGATGGTAAAGGCCATCAGACTAGCCAACCGTATGTATATCCATAAAATATCATTAGGGCCTAAAACAATCAACTTTTGCTGAAAAGATTGGGTCACATACTGGTAAATTTGGTCTGCAAAAAGCAGAGAAACACAAAATACCAAAAAGAAACAAATGACCACTGCCAATAATCTCTTTCTAAATTCTACCAGATGTTCAACGATTGTCAATTCTTTTCTATCCATCTATTTTTCACCCTGTCTGAAAGTGACAATCAAAACAATGACAACAAAGATTAGCTGGCTGGCCAATCCTTCCCAACTTGGGTAAATTCCAAGTAAGTCGATTGTTGGAAATCCTGTCAGCAAGTGATTTGGTGCCATATTGGTCAACTGAAGAGCGTGGACACTAACCCCTAGCATTTTGAAAGCCAAAGCATAAATCATCCAAGTCAAGATAAAGAAGACCTTATGAGGCAGGAAGAATTGACTGGCCTTGTTCATCACGATGGCAATAACTACCAGAACCAGCAAGGCAAGTGAAATTCCCAAGACAAATTCAAAACTGGAAATTCTAGGTAAAATCCCAACATAAAAGAGAATGGTTTCTGCTCCCTCACGAAAAACAGCTAAGAAACTAAGGGCAAACATGGAAATGAAGGAACCTGTTTTGGTCACTGTTTCCATTTGCGACTCCATAAATGCATTCCATTTTTTGACAGAAGATTTGCTGTGAAGCCAGATTCCAATCAAAATCATCATAGCAACTGCAAAAATCCCAACTGCTCCTTCTATGATTTCACGATTGGAGCCTGATGTTACTGCTGGAAAGGCTATTTGCAGGATGAAAGCAATGACCAGACTGGCCATAATTCCAGTGATAGCACCACCATAAACCCACTTGAGCCCTTTTCGCATCTTGGCTGCTTTCAAGGTCGTCACTAAGGCCATAACGATTAAAAGAGCCTCTACTCCCTCTCTTAGGAGAATGAGCATAGCATCAAAGGCATTGTAACGTGCGCTAGTATCAATCTGTGATAAATCTGAAATCAGTTTTTCTAATTTTTCTTGGTATTCCTTCTCACTTCCCTTGACCATAATCACAGGGCTTTCACTTTCCACTCGAGTATAGAGGGACGGATTGGTCGTGCTAACAGAACCCTCAATCGTTGGCCAGATAGTGATAAATTCCTTCATACTGGCTGCCCCTGATGATTGATCACCAGCTTGGAATTGTTCCAAAGCCTTCTTCAAAAGGGCAATACCGTCTTTAAGACTCAAATCAGAAGACGTTGCTTCGACTTCTTTTCCGGTTACAAAATCATCAATAGCCTTTTTTAAGTCCTCAAAGGAAGTCTGGATTGAGTTAAAATCTGTCGGCTCGGTTTCCATGCTACTACGCAGGAAGGAAATGGCTGTTTCAACACGTCCATAATGAGCCGTACTATTATCACGAACCACACTTTCATTGATGGTCCAAGTGGAATTCATTTTCTTAAAGGCCTCTCGAACCATTTTCAAATCTTTGGAGGCAATAGCCTGTTCTAAGGCTTCAAAACGAGGACTTAGACGGTTGACCAATTTTTCCTTTTCCGCATCTAAGTCAACGGGATTTTGTTCTTTTTCAAAGGCCAATAGAGCTGAAGAAAGTTGGGTGAGTTTATCTTCAGTAATCTCTCCTGATTGGGCTAACTTTTCCTTGACGACTTTACCAGCCTCAGAATTGCTGTCTTCTACTCTTTCGAAATCTGATGCCATCTCTGCAACGAGTTTCTGTGCTTCAGACTGATTGCCATTTTTAACTGCTTTGGATGCATCTGTGATTTTTACAAAATAAGAACTCAGACTTTCTTGGGCACCTACTGGGGAAAGGATTAAAAATGACAAAGCTAAAACCAATAACCAGCTTCTAGCCTTCCAATAATTTCTGACCAATGTAGCCTCCTTTCTCCACACCACCAAAGCAAGCAAAGAGTCCACTACCGATGTGAGTGATGTATTCATTCATCTTATCTGTAGCACCTAGATTAGTTTGAACCTTGACAAAGTTATCAGGATCCTTCTGGAAAGAAATAAAGAGCAAACCCGTATCAAACTGACCAGTTTTTTCATCAATCCCATCAGAGTATGAATAAGAACGACGCAAAAGGGGCTTGTCCACTTCCTTTGCCAAACGAACATGCGAATCATCAGGCAAAAGACTCAAATCCACTTCATCAAACTCATTCTTCTTACCAAAGGGGGCACCACTTTCCTTGTAACGACCAAAAGTATTTTCCTGTTCTTCGAGACTAGTGCGGTCCCAAGTCTCTAAAAACATCTGAATCCGACGAACTGCCATATAAGAACCATTTTCCATCCAGTCCTTACTATCAGCCCAGATAACGCGGTCAAAGTCTTGCTCCTTGGTTGGATTTGCTGTTCCATCCTTAAAACCAAAGAGATTACGCGGAGTCTCCATTCGATCTCCGATGGCTGCAAAACCAGACTGACTCCAACGCAGGGTCACCGCATTTCTCCCCTTACGGATGAGGTTGCGAATCGCATGAAAGGCAACCTGCTCATCATCTGCACAGGCCTGGATGACAATATCCCCACCAGTATATTTTTCACGCAATTGCTCTTTAGGGAATGGCGGTAAGTCTCTGAACACTTGAGGGCGCTTGTTCTCCAAATTCATCTTTTTCAAGAAACTTGCAGATACACCAAAAGTCAGAGTCAAACGATGCGGATTGAGCCCGACTGTCTCCCCAGTATCACTCGGAGGCAAGAGAGCATTCTGTCCATCTTTTTTGACCAATTCTCCCTCGACCAACTTGGCACTATAATCCGTCCAATCCTTGAACAACTGGATAATCTTATCCTTATCTGTCGTATGCAAATCCAAAACGACAAAATAGATATTTTTCTGCATGGGCGTACTAATTCCAGCTTGATGCTTGCCATAAAAAGCAATTTTTTCATTTCCGTACGAGATTTTTTCCTGAGTCCCAAGCTTAGGTGCGAAAAAAGCAGAAGCACCAGAGAGTCCCAGCGCTAAACCAGCCCCTCCAATGCCTGCTTTTTTTAGAAATTCTCGACGGTCCATTTTCTTCTCAAAAAACTTTTCGTCTTTTTCAGTCATGACTCTTATTCTCCACTAAGAAATTTACCCATTTGTGATAGAGGTTCACCAAGTTTTGTCACAGCTTCTGACAATTCTTTGGTATCTTCTTTTGTCAAATCAGTATAGAGTTTGTAGTGTTCCTTGTCAGTCATGTGTTTGTCCAACAAGCTATTAACAGACTTGAAATCTGCTTCCAATTCTTTAACTAGGTTAGCGTCTGATTTTTCAAGTAAAGGTTTAAAGAGTTGGAAAATCTTCTCAGCTCCCTCGATATTTGCACGGAAGTCATACAAGTCTGTATGTGAGTATATTTCCTCTTCACCTGTAATCTTGCTTGTTGCCACTTCATTAAGCAAGTCAACTGCTCCAGTCAGCATAACCTTGTAGTCCACATCAACAGTTGCAATCTTGGCTTTCAATTCTTTGATATCATTGACCAACTGATCGCCATAGCTTTCAGTTCCTTTAGTTGTACTGTCTTCCCAAAGGATACGCTCGATACGGTGGAAACCTGACCAGCCTTCTTCTGTCTTGTTTTCATCCATGTAATCTGCTAAACGGAAGTCAATCTTAACATCTGACTCACCAAAACTCTCGGCAATCGGTTCTGAACGCTCATAAGACATACGAATCAGTGGATAGACCTTCTTGGCTTCTTCTAACTTTCCTTCTTTCAACAGTTTGACAAAGCCTTCCGTATCGGTCAACAGTTTATCAATTTGCTCTTGCACAAAAGTCTTATAGTCAGCAGTGGCCTTATCAAGCATTTTTTGCTTGTCTTCGGACAAGGCTGTCACCTTAGAGGAATTATTTGTCTCTGTTGATTTTTCAAAACGGACTGCACAAGCTGTCAATAGCAAGGCTGAAGATAAAAGGACAAAACCTAGTTTTTTCATTGTATACTCCTATTGGTTCAGGAAACCTGAATTAATTTTATACTCTTCAAAAATCAAATTCAAACCACGTCAGCGTCGGCTTGTCGTACTCAAGTACTGCCTGCGCCTAGCTTTCTAGTTTGCTCTTTGATTTTTATTGAGTACTACGTTTCATTATATCATGTTTTCACTCATTTTTCAATAAATTTTCAGAAAATTTAATGTTATGAATAGCATTACAAATGCAAAAAACTAAGCCTAGGACAATCTCCAAAGCTTAGTTTGATGTAGTTTCTTAATTTCCAGCGTAATATTTTTGGATTCCTTTAATAATACCTTCAACTAACTTATCTTGGTATTGTTCACTACGGATTTGTTGGTTTTCTTCTGGATTATCCATATAACCCAACTCTAGTAACACAGCAGGTTTCGCAGTCTCACGAAGAACAGCGAAGGTGGCTTGCAAAAGTCCAGCATCTCTAGCTCCTGTCTCAGTCAAGAGAGATGAATGAAGATCTGCGGCCAAACGATTACTTTCACTCATACGGTCTGGATTATTGTGCCAGTACTGGTTAATCTTGCTCGGGTAACCAGCCTCTTCCTTATAAGAATAAGTCTGTATTCCCAGATTCAGCGTTGTGTCATTCCCAGTAGCATTAAAATGAATACTAATAAAGAAGTCTGCATTCGTCTTATTTACCATACGAGAACGCTCTGTCACAAAGTCAACATCCACATCACTATCTCGAGATGTGAGAACTGTATAGCCCAGTTCCTCTAAACGTTTCCTTAATTTACGAGAGACCTGTAAGTTCAAATCTTTTTCAGCTATTCCATAATAGTAAGCGCCCGAATCACGTCCACCATGCCCAGGATCTAGGAAGATAGTTTTACTATAGTGCCCCTTTTCAAATCCTTTTGGAAGTTCTTGAACCCATTTACCATTATCTTTGAAAAAATGGCTGCTTCCATTAATAGTATAAGTTCCAGTGACATAAATGCCATCTTCTTTAAGATAATACCAAGCTTTGTAATCTTGATCATAAATCCATTCTTTGTGAGCCATGTAGCCACCAGATTTTAGATAGTAAGAGCCAATCCATTGCTGTTCAGCATAGCGTCCACCTGACTTGAGATAAAACTAGCTAGAGTAGTTAGGATCGTACACCCATTCTTTATCTGCCATAGCCCCACTGGATTTTAGGTAATAATTTCCCTTCCAGGTGTTAGCCATCATGACACCATTTTGATCAAATGCATACCATTTACCATTGATTTGACTCCATTGGTTGGACAGATATTTTCCTGAACCATTGGCGTAGTACCACTTGTTAGCCATCTGATACCAGCTATTTTCAAGTAAGTAGCCATTCTTATCAAATAGGTAGTCCTCATAAAGAGTATCTGTAAATTTGACACCCGTTTGACTATAATAAGTCCACTTCCCATCTTCTTTTACCCAACCAGTTTGTAGCTTGGACTCAGTAGGAAGAGTTGGCTTTGTCTCCTGCTCACTCGAACTAGGGCTCGTTGGCTGGATTTCTGTAGTTGCTTGAGAAGCATTTGCAGAGCTAGTAGTTGAACTCCCGGTAGAGTTATTCGTAGAATGACTAGCATCATTAGCTAGAACTGTTTGGCTAGTAAATCCAAGAAGAGCCAGAGCAAGAATCGTAAATTTCTTATATGATTTCATTTATAACCTTTCTAGGGGAATGGAATCCCTGTTTTATTGAGTTCTTTAACTTCCTTGATGAAAATAGATTTTCATTGCAGATTTACCTTCTGTATTATACACTAATATTAAATTTATTTTGGAGTGATAGAAAAGCTTCTCATCAGCCAGTCTACTTGTTCTGGTATTAGAGCTTTGACATCCTTTTCTGTACTTAGTCAAATCCGTTTACCTTTCTCAAAACGTCTATAAAGTTGATTATCCCAGTAAAGAGCTTTAAAATAGTCTTTACGTCCACCACAAACGAGATTGTGTAACCTATACAGGAACAATAGATTGCGACATTAAAATATACTCCAATAGTTTTACTTTCACTATAGTATACAGTGAGTTCTCTAGTCTGGAGATTTCGTTATTGGACGGTTACAGTGTACAGGAGGCGTTGCATCAATGATAGATACATTGTTATGACGCGCTTACCTTATAAATCTCCTAGCAGACTTTCCTGCTAGGAGATTTTATGTTATGAGAGGTACTTGTTTAAGCTTTGAAAATCGGATTTATCATCTGATATTTATCAAACAATCTACCAATTAAGCTTCTTCGTCTTCTTTACGACGACGGCCTGCAAGACCAAGACCAAGTAATGCACTTGCGGCAGCGGCTACCATAGCTACAGTAGAATCTGCTGTACCTGTATTTGGCAATTCTTTAGCTGCTTTACGCGCATTTGCTGCTGCTTCTTGGCTAGCATTAGCTGCTGCTTGAGTTGTAGCTGGAGCTACAGCTGGTGTTTGAGTAGCTTGGTCATTAGCTGGAGTTGCATGATTAGTTGCTGGAGCAACTTCCGCCATGAAGTCTTCGATACGTTTCACCATTGCATCCACTTCTGCTTGACTTGCGTCTGCATTGGCAAATACTTTCTTAGCGTCTGCTAATAAGTCATTCGCTTCTTTTGCAGTTTCTGCATCAAGCTTAGCTGATTCTTTAATGATCAATTCATCTAATTGATGGATAGCACCTTCTAACTTCGCTTTATCCACTTTTGCGTCAGTGTTATTAGCTGCGTTATTGCCAGAATTTCCATCATTCCCACCATTATATGAAGGTATCACATCTTTATTTTTTTGTGGAGTAACTTCAACTGGAACATTTACAGTTGTTTCTTTTCCACCTGGTAGTCTTAATGTTACCTTAGCAAACTTTCTACCTAGTGTAGTTGTATCAGGTAAGTCAATATTCATCACTGTAACTGTTTCTGGTAAGTTCAGTTTTGAAATAATATCAGCTTGACTAATTACTTTTCCACGTTCAACTGTTACTACTCCAGTAACAGATGCTTGTAAGGCTGCTTTAATATCTAATGCTGGTCTATCAAATACTAATGCATCTTGATCAATTTGGTATAAGAATGGTCTTAAAGCTTTTTCAATACCCTCGATACTTGTTGCTTTATCGATTGCATCCTTAGCTGCTTTTGCTTCTTCACGTGCCAATGCTTTCGCCTTAGCTTTTTCTTCAGGAGTTAAATCTGTTCTTGCATCAATTTCTTTTTCTTTGTCAGCTAATCTTTCTTCAATAGATTTCTTAGCCTCTTCTTTTGCACCTAATGGGTTTACTTTAGCAATTTTATCTAACCCATTGTCTAAAACTTTTTTGATGTCATCTGAAGTTGTTGCTTTATCAATTGCATTTTTTGCTGCTTCTGCTTCTTCTCTGGCCGCTTTTTTAGCTGCTTCTTTTTCTTCTGGCAATAAGTCTGTTCTTGCATCGATTGCTTTTTCTTTTGCTGCTAAGGCCTCATCTATTGCTTTCTTAGCAGTTTCTTTACCGCCGATTGGATTTATCTTTTTGATATCATCTTTACCAGTTTCAGTTTTTGCTGACGCATCATTATGAGTTTTAGCATTTCCGATTGCTTCGATTGCTTTCTTAGCTTCTTCTGCAACTTTTGCTTTTGCTTTTGCTTTCTCATCATCAGTCAAATCAGTTCTTGCATCAATTGCTTTTTCTTTCGCTGCTTTCGCTGCTTCAATTTCTGCTTTCTCTGCTTCTTTTTCTATTGCTAATTTTCCTGATTCTTTAGCTGATGCAACTTCTTCTGTTATTTTTGCTTTGTCAATTGCATCAATTGCTTTCTTAGCTGCTTCTGCAATTTTCGCTTTAGCTTCTGCCTTTTGAGCATCTGTTAAATCTAGATTTGCTTCAACAGCTTTTTCTTTCGCTGCTTTTGTTGCTTCGATTTCTGCTTTTGCTTTATCTTTTCCGACTGGATTTACTTCTGATACAGCTTTTGTTCCTTCAGCTTGTTTCGCATCTACTGCAGCTTGATCTGTTGCAGCATTAATTGCATTCACTGCATCAATTGCTGCTTTCGCAACTTCTGCTTTCGCTTTAGCTTTTTCTTTTTCTGATAATTTATCATCACGATCAATTTCAGCAAGTTTATCTTCTGTTGCTTTTTGAATCGCATCTAATGCTTTTTCTTTTCCGACTGGATTTACTGCTTCTACTGCTGTTGTTCCAGCATTTTTTGCATTATCTACTGCTTCTTGATTTTGTGCATCATTAATTGCTTTCTTAGCTTCATCTGCTGCTTTTTTAGCGGCTTCTTTAGCTGCTTGTTTTTCTGCATCTGAAAGTTTGTCATTAGCTTCGATTGCTTTTTCTTTTGCTGCTAATGCTTTATCAATTTCTGCTAGTGCTTTTTCTTTCCCTACTGGATTCACTGTTGCTACTGCCGTAGTCCCTGTTGTTTGCGCACTATCTACTGCTGTTTGATCTGTTGCTGCAATGATTGCGTTCACTGCATCGATTGCTGCTTTAGCAACTTTTGCTTTTGCTTCTGCTTTTTCTTTAGCCGATAACTTATCATTCTTATCAATTTCAGCAAGTTTATCTTCTGTTGCTTTTTGAATTGCGTCTAAAGCTTTTTCTTTTCCTACTGGATTCACTGCTGTTACTGCTTTAATTCCAGTTGTCTTCGCTCCTTCTACTGTTGCCTGATCTGTTGCTGCATCAATTGCTTTCTCAGCTGCATCCGCCGCTTTCGCTATTGCTTCATTCCCTGCTCGTTTTTCATCGTCAGAAAGTTTATCATTAGCATTAATTGCTTTTTCTTTCGCTGCTTTTGTTGCTTCTACTTCTGCTTTCGCTGCTTCTTTTTCAATTGCAAATTTACCAGCATTTTTAGCTGCCGTAACATCATTTTCAGTTGTTGCTTTATCGATTTCTGCATTTGCTTTATTAGCTGCATCTGCTACTTTTGCTTTGGCAGCTTCTTTTTGTTCTGGTGTTAGATCATTATTAGCCACAATAGCATCTGTTGCCTTCGTAGCTGCATCTTCAACTTCTTTCTTAGCTGCTGATTTATCGATATCTTTAAGAAGTTTTGCTGCGTCTGCTAGTTTAGATTTCAACTTATTAATTTTAGCTTGAACTCTATAAGCTTCTAACTCTCCAGCATTATCTCCTTTATCTACTAAATCTTTAGCGGCTTGTTTCGCAGCTACTAACTCATCATTTAGTTTTGCAACTTCATCATTATAAGCTTTGATACTATCTTTAGTTTTACCAGTTGTATCTGCTAATTTAAGACTTTCTTCAGCGTTTGCTAAATCATCTTTTTGGTCTTGAGTTATTTTGTCTAGTAATGCTGCTTTAGCTGCTTCTAACGCTGCTTTCTTAGCGTTAACGTTCGCTAATGCTTCGGCTACTGCTTTGGCTGTTACGTTTTCGTCGTTAATTACTGCTTCTGCATCTCTTACTGCTTTTTCTGCTGCTGCTTTTGCTTCGTTATAGGCATCTGCTGTTGCTTTTGTTTTGCCTTCTGTTGATACTACTTCTTTTGCTTTTGTATCCAACTCTGCTTTGGCTGTTGACAACTCTGCTGTATCTGCTTTAGCGACTAATTTTGCTTTGGCTGCTTCTAGTTTCGCTTTTAAGGCTTCAATTTTTGATTGTACTA
>CAJNDF010000011.1 GCA_905221455.1 bacterium
CCAAGTGAGCCAGGCACAGTAGATAAGAAAGACATCCCAGAATACAGATTCGTAGAAAGTAAGAAACTACCAAATGGTGATATCGAACATGTCTACGAAAAAGTTGAAAAACCAAAAGAAATCATTAGGGATAAAGAAGGAAATCCAATTCCAGGATTTGAATACGCGGTGATGTCACCAACGTTAGATATTCCAGAATATCGTTATGTAAGAACTGAAAAATTACCAGATGGAACTATAAAACATGTTTATGAGCCAATCTTAACTACTCATAAAGATAAAGATGGAAACCCAATTCCAAATGTAACTCCAATGGAAAAAGGAATTAAACCAAGTAAGGATATCCCAGGATACAGACTGGTTGAAACTAAGAAACTTCCAAATGGAGATACAGAACACGTCTACGAAAAAGTAGAAACACCAACACCAACACCATTCGAATACAAGGTCATCACAACTTATGTAGATGAAAATGGAGAATTAATCATTCCTAAAGAAGATGGAAAACAACCAAGCAAGGAGTTGTCAGGTTATGAATTAGTGAAAACAGAAAAAGATGCCAATGGTAATCTCCGTCATGTTTATCGCAAGATTCAAACACCAACTCCAGTTGAACCAAGTCAACCAGTTTCTCCACAAGAGCCGACAAGCCCTGAGAGACCAGCAGTACCTGAGCAACCAAAACAACCAGAAACACCTAAGTATGTTGATGGTCAAAAAGAATTGCCTAACACAGGTACAGAAGCTAACGCTAGCCTTGCAGCGCTTGGACTTCTTGGAGCCCTAGGTGGATTTGGACTTCTTGCTCGCAAGAAAAAAGAAGACTAAAAACTCATAGTTTTTGAGAAGATGATTCGTCATCTTCTTTTTTTATTTTGAAAAAATAGACAAATTACTTAAAAATTACGTTGGAATATGTTACAATTAACAAAATATATTTGTACTCGTGAGTGCATATATATATAAAAATAAGGTGGTAAACAATGTTTAAATTGTCGAGACAACAAAAAGATCATCGATATTTTTGTGGCAATAGATACGAAAAATATTCGATCAAAAAATTAAAATTTGGTGCTGCGAGTGTTTTAATCGGGGCAGGATTTTTGTTTGGTTATCATGTTGAAGCTAGAGAAACGATTACAAGTGTAACAGATAGTAGTTACAACAGAACTGGAACTGGTAATTCAGAAGTAGTAGACGCGCAAGAATTTGTAATGGTGACTCATGAGAAACCAGATGGTGTAGTAGAAGATGTAGCTATTTTAAAATCAAAATTTTCAGAAAATCTTGATCAATTAAAGAAAGATTATCCAGGATTTACTGCGACAAGCTTACAACTTGTTGGAACAAATAAATATAAAATTACTTATGTACCAGTTGCTGCAACCAACCAACCGAGTTCAACAACAGAATCTGCAGCTAATACAGGAGAGGATGGTACTTCAAATAGTACATCAGCAACTACTAATCAAACACAACCAACAGCTGAAAATAAAGTTAGTTTACAAGGCCATTTAGTAGGAAATCAAACAGAATATAATGTAGGAGAACAGATCATCTCAACATTTAGATTAGATGTGTCTGCACCTTCAAAATTAGAAGAAGGTTCTTATATTTTAGTGAATTTACCTGAGAATGAACCTATTACTGATGTACAATTTGGTACAGCTTTAAGAGTGGAAAAAGTAACGGATACACAGTATAAGATTTATACTGGAGAAGTTCCAAGTGGTTCTTATGGTAATTTCAATATTAGTTATAAATTTGATAAATATAGAACTGGCCGTAATTCTCAAACTTCTATTACTTCTCAAGTGATGGATAAAAATGGGAATCCAATTTCACCTGAGAAGACTACTAAGTCAGTGGTAGCAAATACAAATAAGAGTGGATATGCTAGTATTCATGTGGACAGTGAAAGTGGTGCTAGAGATTTAGCTTTATTTAGCACAAATGCACCCGGCGACTCTATTGATGAAACCAAGAATAAAGAATTAATTTTAAAATTAACGACATTAAATAAAGAAGTTGCTGCTGTCAATAAAATTCAACATGCTATTACTTTACCGACAGGAGCTGTAGTGTCTGAAACATCTATCAATGCAGGATGGACACAGGAAGGTAATATTGCTCGTTATACGAGAACAATACCAGATGCAAAAACTGTATTTGATCAAGGGAATAATACTAGTGATGATACACTTCGTATCAATATGCGTCAGGCAGGTACATTAGAAGAGTTTTTAAAAGGAAAAGAATTTACATTTACAGACAATGTAATTTATACAGATAAATCAGGGGAAACAAATACAAGTCAAGGGAAAACTTCGTTAGTTGTGAAGGCTGTGAATCCATATAAAGATAACGGAGGTGGAGCAAAACCAGATAGTGCAGGAGCACAACCTCCATTAGTAATTAATAACTATACTAATGAACAAAATCATGAAAATAGAGTGAATATTGCAATTCCTGGAATTAATACGGAAACAGATGATAAGAGAATTATTGTTTTCTGGAGAAGTATAGATACTCCAACAAAAGTTAAGGAAGTTGAATTAACGATTGACAGTGACTTTGATCAAAAGAGATCAATTGAATTTTATGGTGTCTGGAATAATAATGGCGCATATGCAGCTTGGTATGCACCGGATAATCTAGGAACTAGTAAGACGTTTGAAGTATATACGGTAAATGGTACATCAGAAACAAAACTTGGAGAAATTTCCTTTAAGAAAGATGGTGGAACATCTATAGATTTACCTGAAGGTACAACCCGAGTTTTATTAAAGCCAAAAGGTGAGATGAACTTTACAAGTAATACAATAAGCCAGGCAGGTATTTATTTACATCAAAACTTAAAAGGTTTAGAAAAAGCTAAACAAATGGTAGCTGAAGGTAAAGAAGCTAAGAGTATCGTTACCGCAAAAGTTTCAACTCAAGATACAGATGTGGTCAATACAAGTATTTCTAAAACGATTTTAGCAGATGCTAGAACAGCTTTAAAATTGACATCGAGAACTGGGAAGATAGAAACGGTTCTAGCAGGGAATAAAACACAATCATTAAGTTCTGGAATAGAAGCTTATGATTACTCACCTTCAGGTTTAGGAAATCGTGTATATAGTACATTGACATCACACTTTGCTACTACTGATAAAAAATTAGATTATCTTGGAGCGAAGAATCCTAAAATTATTGTGGAATTACCGGATGGCTTTAGTTATGCAGGAGATAGCCCACTTGTAACTAAAGATGATAATTATCAAAATACTGGTAAACGGGTATTGATTATTGATCCGAAGGATTCAAATACTCGTGAGAATGTAACTCCGAATTTAGAGTTTAATGTAGCACAATGGGTTCAAACAGGTAGTTATCGTTTGAAATATACATTAGTTTGGGATGAAAATAGATTCCTATATGGATTAAATCCTAATAATGAGTTTGATGGAGATAAGACAATTATCAATACATCAACTTTCACTTATGAAATTCCTGTAAGTAATACATCAGCGACACGATTACACGTAGATGTAACAGATAAAAATGATCAACGAGAAGGGTACACAACTTCGTTGCAGAATTTAGCTCCGAAAACAGATGTGACATATCGTTTTACTTTATCAAATACAGACAATTCAAAATTATCAAATAATGAGATACTTGTAACATTACCTAAAAAAGGGGACAAGAATATTGTTGATACAAGTATAGCTCGTAATTCTGCATTTGATGTGGAAGCTACAGGAGAAGCAATAGCTCCCGCAGGATGGACAGCATACTACTTAACTTCTCCAATTAACGGAAATGCAAATGAAGTTGCTACAGCAACAACTTTAACAGCTGATCAAGTGACAGATTGGAGCAAGGTTACAGCAGTTAAGTTTGTTTCTAATCAAGGAACTACATTAAATCCGGGATTATCAAATGAATTTTTAGTACCAGCAAGAATTTCTAAAGATGCAAAAGATAAACAGGTAGCTTATATTTCAGCAGCAGCAAAAACAAATGCAGAGGAAATATTTAATGAGGCGAATGTAGCTTCTGTTACTATTAAAACAGAGAATATAAAAACTGGAGCTGTTAAAATTGCATATGAAGATATGCAAGGAAATACGATTAAACCAACAATAACAGCTATTGAAAAAAGAGCTTATACAAAAGATTATAATGTAGATACAGAAGAATATCGTCCTGATGAATTTACATACAATGATATAGCCTATAGATATATGAGAGTCAAAGAAACTTCGGCTCCGGTTGAAGGTGTTATTAACAGTGAAGAAATCACTGTAACTTATGTTTATGATACTTTGTATGAAAATGTTCCAGAAACAAAAACAATCACACGTACAATTAAGTATGTAGATGCAAGCAACGAAACAACAGAAGTATCACCAAAAGTAGTACAGACTGTTACGCTAACAAGAACAAACAAACGAAACAAAGTAACGAATGCACTTGAAGAAGGAACATGGTCACAAGGAAGTTGGGCAGAACAATCCTCACCAACCGTAGCAAACTATGGAACCCCAGATAAAGCAAGTGTAGCGTCAGTGGTAGTAACACCAACAATGGAAAATGCCGAAGTAGTCGTGAAGTATCCACAAGCAAAAGAAGACGAAGTAGAAACAAAAACAATCACACGTACAATTAAGTATGTAGATGCAAGCGACGAAACTACAGAAGTATCACCAAAAGTAGTACAGACTGTTACGCTAACAAGAACAAACAAACGAAACAAAGTAACGAATGCACTTGAAGAAGGAACATGGTCACAAGGAAGTTGGGCAGAACAATCCTCACCAACCGTAGTAAACTATGGAACACCAGATAAAGCAAGTGTAGCGTCAGTGGTAGTAACACCAACAATGGAAAATGCCGAAGTAGTCGTGAAGTATCCACAAGCAAAAGAAGACGAAGTAGAAACAAAAACTATTACACGTACAATCAACTACCTAGAAAAAGGTACAAATAAAGTCTTGAAAGATCCAGCGGTACAAAGCGTGACGTTATCAAGAACAAAAACAACAAACAAAGTCACTGGAGAAGTTACATACGGAGAATGGAGCAAAGGCAGTTGGTCAGAAATAATATCAGAATCAATAGCAAACTACAAAGTTCCAAGTGTAACAAGAGTAGAAGCGACAGAAGTAACATCAACAACAGATGATAAAACAATTGATGTATACTATGAAGCAGATACAAAACCAGAGCCTAAACCAGAGCCTAAACCAGAGCCTAAACCAGAGCCTAAACCAGAGCCTAAACCAGAGCCTAAACCAGAGCCTAAGCCAGAGCTTAAGCCAGAGCCTAAATCGGAACCAGCACCAGTTCCATCAACACCAGAGACTCCTGAACGACCAGTAGCTCCAGTGCAACCGGAACAACCAACAACTCCAAGCCAACCTGCTGTTCCAACACCAGCTGAAACATCAGTACCGGCTGATTCAGCTACTCAACCAGAAACACCTAAGTATGTTGATGGTCAAAAAGAATTGCCTAACACAGGTACAGAAGCTAACGCTAGCCTTGCAGCGCTTGGACTTCTTGGAGCTCTAGGTGGATTTGGACTTCTTGCTCGCAAGAAAAAAGAAGACTAAAAACTCATAGTTTTTGAGAAGATGATTCGTCATCTTCTTTTTTATTTCAGAGTTTTTACTTGCGTAAAAAAATTTTTTCTAGTATAATAGTTTATTGTGAGCGAACCTCACTTACCCCTTGCAAAGTCTTGGGGTCATTAGACCAAAAGGAGGAACATATCAATGGCTAAATACGAAATTCTTTATATCATTCGTCCAAACATTGAAGAAGAAGCTAAAAACGCTTTGGTAGCACGTTTTGACTCTATTTTGACTGACAACGGTGCAACTGTTGTTGAATCAAAATCTTGGGAAAAACGTCGTCTTGCATACGAAATCAAAGATTTCCGTGAAGGACTTTACCACATCGTTAACGTTGAAGCAAACGACGACGTAGCTCTTAAAGAGTTTGACCGTCTTTCAAAAATCAACGCTGACATTCTTCGTCACATGATCGTCAAAACTGACGCGTAAGAAGGTAAACTATGATTAACAATGTTGTACTTGTAGGGCGTATGACACGTGACGCTGAGTTGCGTTATACCCCATCAAATGTAGCAGTTGCGACTTTTACTCTTGCAGTAAACCGTACATTTAAGAGTCAAAATGGCGAACGTGAGGCTGATTTTATCAATGTCGTTATGTGGCGCCAACAGGCTGAAAATCTTGCTAACTGGGCTAAAAAAGGCTCGCTTATCGGGGTGACAGGTCGTATCCAGACTCGTAGTTACGATAACCAGCAAGGACAACGTGTCTACGTGACAGAGGTCGTGGCTGAGAATTTCCAAATGTTGGAAAGCCGTAGTGTGCGTGAGGGTCACACAGGTGGAGCTTACTCTGCACCAACTGCAAACTATTCAGCACCTACAAATTCAGTACCAGACTTTTCACGTGATGAAAATCCATTTGGAGCAACAAATCCATTGGATATTTCAGATGATGATTTACCATTCTAATGGACAACTAAAATTATAAAGGAGAAAAAACATGGCTCAACAACGTCGTGGCGGATTCAAACGCCGTAAAAAAGTTGATTACATCGCAGCAAACAAAATTGAATATGTTGATTACAAAGATACTGAGCTTCTTAGCCGTTTCGTTTCAGAACGTGGGAAAATCCTTCCTCGTCGTGTAACAGGAACTTCAGCTAAAAACCAACGTAAAGTAACAACAGCTATCAAACGCGCTCGCGTAATGGCTTTGATGCCTTTCGTAAACGAAGATTAAAAAAGAGGTCCGGGTGGACCTCTTTTTCATGAGCTAGAAAACAAGAAAGTGAATTAAGACCCGAGTGGGTCTTTTTTCACGAGTTCTGGAATGAGAGAGCGAGTTGGGGCTGGTGGCTCTCTTTTTCGTGAGTTTGAAAACAAGAGAACACATTAAGAGCATGATGGAGCTTTTTTATAAACATGTTTCTTTTCTCATAAAAGGACTTATACTCAATGAAAATCAAAGAACAAACTAGGAAACTAGCCGCAGGCTGTACTTGAGTACGGTAAGGCGACGTTGACGTGGTTTGAATTTGATTTTCGAAGAGTATTACAATAAAAACTGGAAACTTTTTGAACATAGGGGATTGGCCTACTTTATGGTATAATGGAAAGAGTTAGATTGAAAGAGGTAGTAAGATGGATGCGAAATTAAGATACAAGGCAAAGAAGATTAAGATTGTCTTTTTTGATATTGATGATACCTTGCGAAATTCCAAGACTGGTTTTATTCCAACTTCAATCCCAGCTGTTTTTAAGCAATTACGTGAGAAAGGAATTTTGACAGGTATTGCTTCTGGACGGGGAATTTTTGGTGTCGTACCAGAGATTCGTGAACTCAAGCCTGACTTTTTTGTGACCTTGAATGGGGCTTATATCGAAGATAAAAAAGGCCAGGTTATTTATCAACATCAGATTGAGAAGTCAGATGTTGAGGAGTATATTTCTTGGGCCAAGCAAGAAAGAATTGAGTATGGCTTGGTTGGGAGTCATGATGCCAAGTTGTCGACTCGCACCGATATGATTAGTGAGGCTATCAATCCAATTTATCCCGACTTGGATGTGGATCCAGATTTCCATGAAAAAGAAGATATCTATCAGATGTGGACTTTTGAAGATAAAGGAGATGACTTGCACTTGCCTGACAGTCTCTCTGACAAACTTCGCATGGTTCGTTGGCATGAGCATTCGTCTGATATTGTGCTGATTTCAGGCTCTAAAGCGACGGGTGTGGAAAAGGTTGTGGAACACCTTGGTTTGAAACCAGAGAACGTCATGGTCTTTGGAGATGGGCTGAATGACTTGGAACTCTTTGATTATGCTGGAATCAGCGTTGCAATGGGAATTTCTCATGATAAAATCAAAGAAAAAGCAGATTATATTACAAAAACATTAGAAGAAGATGGCATTTTTGATGCCTTAGAAGGATTTGGTATGGTAGAAAAAGAATTGCATTTCCCACAAGTAGACATTGAAACAGTAGAAGGTCCTCTTGCGATCATTAAGACAAATCACGGAGACTTGCGTATCAAGCTCTTCCCTGAACATGCTCCAAAAACAGTAGCTAACTTTGTAGCTCTATCTAAAGATGGCTACTATGATGGTGTCATTTTCCACCGCATTATCAAGGACTTTATGATTCAAGGTGGAGACCCAACTGGAACTGGTATGGGGGGCGAGTCAATCTACGGCGAATCATTTGAGGATGAGTTCTCAGAAGAACTTTACAATATCCGTGGTGCCCTTTCCATGGCCAATGCTGGTCCAAATACCAACGGCAGCCAATTCTTTATCGTACAAAATCAACACCTACCTTATTCTAAAAAAGAGATTGCTCGTGGTGGTTGGCCAGAACCGATTGCAGAAATCTATGCCAACCAAGGTGGAACACCTCACCTAGACCGCCGTCACACGGTTTTTGGTCAGCTAGCTGATGAAGCATCTTACGCTGTCTTGGATGCCATTGCTGCTGTTGAGACAGGGGCTATGGACAAGCCAGTTGAAGATGTTGTGATTGAAACTATTGAAATCGAGGACTAAGATGAAAATCGGTGATAAGCTAAAGGGGCGTATTACAGGGATTCAGCCCTATGGTGCCTTTGTTGAGTTAGAGACGGGTGATACGGGGCTGATTCACATTTCAGAGATTCGAACAGGATTTATTGAAAATATTCATGAAGCCCTGAAAGTCGATGAAGAGGTTCAAGTTCAGGTGGTAGATTTAGATGAATTTACAGGGAAAGCCAGTCTTTCTATCCGTACTTTGGAGGAAGAAAAGCACCAGTTTCCTAGACGGAGACGCTTTTCGAGTGACCGCTTTAACTACGGCTTTGCGCCTTTCAAAAGAATGATGCCAATTTGGACCAAGGAAGCCCTTCAACATTTGAAGAAGCAGAAGAATTAGTTAGAAATCTATATTCTTTGTAATGTTAATATAAATTTGCTATAATAGGACCATGGAAGAAGAACAATTATTAAAATCAGGGGAGCGAATTAACCAGCTCTTTTCGACAGATATTAAAATCATTCAAAATAGAGAGGTTTTTAGCTATTCGGTAGATAGTGTTCTCTTGTCACGCTTTCCACGTTTTCCTAAGAAGGGCTTGATAGTGGATTTCTGCGCTGGGAATGGAGCGGTAGGGCTTTTTGCTAGTACTCGTACCCAGGCACAGATTTTGGCTGTTGAGATTCAGGAGCGTTTAGCAGACATGGCTGAACGCTCTGTCCGTTTGAATGGTTTGGAAGAGCAAATGCAGGTCATCTGTGATGATTTGAAAAATATGCCTGCTTACATTCAGGGAAGTAAGGTGGATATGATTTTGTGTAATCCACCTTATTTCAAGGTGGATCCTCATTCCAATTTGAACGAGAGTGAACATTACCTCTTGGCGCGCCATGAAATCACGACCAATCTGGAGGAAATCTGTCGCAGTGCTCAAAGTATTCTCAAATCCAATGGGCGTTTGGCCATGGTTCATCGTCCTGATCGTCTCTTGGATATTTTGGATATGTTGCAACGGCATAATCTAGCCCCTAAGCGCCTGCAGTTTGTTTATCCAAAGCGGGAAAAGGAAGCCAACATGCTCTTGATTGAGGCTATCAAGGATGGCTCGACAAGTGGTTTTAAGGTTTTACCCCCTTTGATTGTCCACAATGATGATGGCTCTTATACGTCCGAACTTGAAGAGATTTATTATGGATCATAAGGCTTATATGTATGTGCTGGAGTGTCGTGATGGTTCCTATTATACAGGATATACGACTGATGTGAGAAGACGCCTTGCTGTCCACAATAGTGGGAAGGGAGCCAAATATACACGAGCACGATTGCCAGTCAAACTCATCTATGCTCAAGGTTTTGCCAGTAAGGAAGAAGCTATGTCGGCAGAAGCCCTGCTCAAGCGTAAGAAACGACCGCAGAAGGAGCAATTTTTATCTGAAAATCAAGATAGAAATTTACTTAGTTATTTTGAAGAGTAGTGAGGAGCCCTTTGACTCCTCTTACTTTTGTCAAAAAGCGAAAAAAATGCTACAATAAAGAGAATAAACAAAATGAGGTATTATCATGTCTAAGATTCTAGTATTTGGTCACCAAAATCCAGACTCAGATGCCATCGGGTCATCTGTAGCCTTTGCCTACCTTGCAAAAGAAGCTTATGGTTTGGATACGGAAGCTGTTGCCCTTGGAACTCCAAATGAAGAAACAGCCTTTGTCTTGAACTATTTTGGTGTGGAAGCACCGCGTGTTATTACTTCTGCTAAAGCAGAAGGTGCAGAGCAAGTTATCCTGACTGACCACAATGAATTCCAACAATCTGTATCAGATATCGCTGAAGTAGAAGTTTACGGTGTGGTGGACCACCACCGTGTGGCTAACTTTGAAACTGCAAGCCCACTTTACATGCGTTTGGAGCCAGTTGGGTCAGCGTCTTCAATCGTTTACCGTATGTTCAAAGAACATGGTGTAGCTGTTCCTAAAGAGATTGCTGGTTTGATGCTTTCAGGTTTGATTTCAGATACTCTTCTTTTGAAATCACCAACAACACATCCAACAGATGAAGTCATTGCTCCAGAATTAGCTGAATTGGCTGGTGTCAACCTGGAAGAATATGGTTTGGCTATGTTGAAAGCTGGTACCAACTTGGTCAGCAAATCTGCTGAAGAATTGATTGACATTGATGCTAAGACTTTTGAATTGAACGGAAATAATGTCCGTGTTGCCCAAGTAAACACAGTTGATATCGCTGAAGTTTTGGAACGTCAAGCAGAAATCGAAGCTGCAATGCAAGCTGCCAACACAGCAAACGGCTACTCTGACTTTGTCTTGATGATTACAGATATCGTCAACTCAAACTCAGAAATCCTAGCACTTGGTGCTAACATGGATAAGGTCGAAGCGGCTTTCAACTTCAAACTTGAAAACAACCATGCCTTCCTTGCTGGAGCCGTTTCACGTAAGAAACAAGTGGTACCTCAATTGACTGAAAGCTTTAATGCTTAAGATTTTGAGTGTTAATTCAAATTAGGAAAGGCTAGTTTGACTTATAACGAAAGGAGTTTCGGCTCCTTTTTTTCTAGGAGTGAAGCATGTTAGCAAATGGCGATTTGATTTTTGTGAGAGATGAGTCTGACATAGGACAGGCTATCCAGACTTCCACAGGCAACTATAGCCATGTTGCCATTTATTTGGATGGGATGATTTACCATGCTAGTGGACAGGCGGGTATTATCTGTCAGGAACCAGCAGACTTCTTTGAGCCCAATCATTTGTACGACCTCTATGTCTACCCAGAAATGGATATCCAGTCGGTGAAGGAGAGAGCTTGTAAGCATCTTGGAGCACCCTACAATGCATCTTTCTATCCAGATGGAGATGGTTTTTATTGCTCCCAGTATATAGCACAAGTCCTACCGATTTTTGAAACTATTCCCATGAAATTTGGAGATGGGGAGCAGGAGATTAGTGATTTTTGGAGAGAGTATTATAAAAAGCTAGGTCTGCCTGTGCCTCTAAACCAAGCTGGGACCAACCCTAGTCAGTTGGCAGCGTCTCCTCTGTTAGAATGTAAAGAAAGGAATCTTCATGATTCAGATTTTTAATCCCTCTCGTTTGACGAGACAGCCATTTTTTGGAGAATTGATCCGCTATCTGGACCAGCATGATGATGTGATTCTACGAGAAATCAAGGCTCAATTTCCAGAAGTAGCAGTTGATAAACTCATGGAAGAGTATATCAAGGCAGGCTTGATTCTACGAGAAAATAAGCGTTATTATCTCAATCTTCCTATGCTGGAATCACTTGATAGTCTCGAACTGGACCAAGAAATTTTTGTCAGAGAAGACAGTCCAGCCTATCAAGCCTTGTCGGAGCAGAGTTTTGAGACGGAATTGCGCAATCAGACCAATGCCGCTATTTTAGTTGAAAAGACCGATTTTGCGCGGACAAAAATGACCTTGTCCAATTATTTCTACAAGGTCAAACATCAGTATCCTTTGACAGAAAAACAGCAGGAACTCTATGACATTTTGGGAGATGTTAATCCTGAGTATGCTCTTAAATATATGACGACTTTTTTGTTGAAGTTCCTCAAAAAAGACCAGCTCATGCAGAAACGCCGTGATATCTTTGTGGACAGTTTAGTGGTCTTGGGCTATATTGTCCAAAATGAAGATGGGAAGTATGAGTTGGCTGTTGATTTTGATAAGGAGAGATTAATTTTCTTTAAAAACTAAAACAAGGTTAGGAATGCCTCCTAGCCTTGTTTTGTGATTATAAATAATTTTCTGCGACGGCTGCATCTCCTGGGTAGGCTTCTTTCTTACCTTGGATGATTTGGTAGCAATCGGCCCCCTTACCAGCAATAATAACTGCATCTAATTCGTGATTTGTGATAGCCATGGCTGCCTTGATGGCTTCTTGACGATCCGCAATCTTTTCAACAGGATGGTTGATATAGCTACTAATTTCATCTGCAATGGCCATTGGGTCTTCATAGTTGGGGTCATCAGCAGTCAGAAAGACTTGAATCTCAGGGTGTTGATTAAGGAGGAGGCCAAAGTCCTTACGACGACTTTCTCCCTTGTTTCCTGTCGAACCCAGAACCAGTGCAATCTTTCCAGTTTGATGAGTTTCTACGACGTTGATTAGTTTTTTCAGACTATCCCCATTGTGGGCATAGTCGATGAAGACCTTGGCGCCATTTTTCTGAGTCAGGACTTCCATACGACCAGGGACGCGGGTTGCAGCAATTCCTTTTTTGATGTCCTCAAGACTTGCTCCCAGACGAAGGCAAGCAAGTCCGGCAGCAACTGCATTTTCTTGGTTGAAGTGACCAATCAGTTGGATATCATAATCACCAGCGAGTTTCCCGCTTGCTGAAAAGCTAAAGGCTTTAGAATTCTCGATTTGGTTACTTGACTGACTACCATAGAAATCATGGTCTTGATCTTCCACCTGTTCTTTCAAGATAGAAAAATGGTCCATGTCACTGTTAATGATGACTGCTCGGCTATTTTCCATCAAGAGACGCTTGTGGTAGAAGTAGTCTTCAAAGCTAGGGTGTTCAATAGGGCCAATATGGTCTGGGCTGATATTGAGGAAAACTCCTACATCAAAGGTTAGACCATAGACTCGTTTGACCAGATAGGCTTGACTAGATACCTCCATAATAAGGTGGGTGCGGTCATTTTGCACAGCTTGATTCATCATGTCAAAGAGGTCAATGCTCTCAGGAGTTGTCAATGCTGACTTAAAGAAAGTCTGACCATCTAGAGTTGTGTTCATGGTCGACAACATTGCAGGTCGATGCCCTTGAGACAAAATGTTATAGGCGAAATAGGCTGCTGTTGTCTTACCCTTAGTACCAGTGAAGGCCAGGAGTTTGAGCTTGTCTTGTGGATTGCCATAAAATTCCATAGCAATCAAACTCATGGCTTTCTTGATATCGCTGACGATAATGGCAGGAATACCAACCTCATAGTCCTTTTCAGCCACATACCAACCGAGTCCTTGAGAGATGGCTGAAAGAAGAAAGTCCTTCTTAAAGGCAGCTCCCTTGACGAAAAAGAGGCTCTTCTCTTTGGCCTTGCGGCTGTCATAGCAGATAGTATCAAAGACGACATTGCTGTAGTTGTAGTGGTAGTGTCCTTGGTCGATAATCTCGCGGAAGAGACCATCTTTTTTTAGTATATCTAATACGGTTTCAATCTTTATCATACTTTCTATTGTAAACCGAAAGTCGTAAATTTACAAGTAACAAGGAAAAGTTTATAATGGAAGATAAGGAGTTTTTCCTAGTTATCAAAATTGAATGAGGAATCTATGTCGCACGAAAACAATCACCAGCAGGCCCAGATGTTACGGGGGACTGCTTGGTTAACGGCTAGTAACTTTGTCAGTCGCCTACTCGGGGCTATTTACATTATCCCTTGGTACATCTGGATGGGGTCTTATGCAGCTACGGCCAATGGTCTCTTTACCATGGGCTACAATATCTATGCCTGGTTCTTGCTGGTTTCAACAGCGGGGATTCCAGTTGCAGTGGCCAAGCAAGTTGCCAAATATAATACCATGCGAGAAGAGGAGCATAGCTTTGCCCTGATTCGGAGCTTTCTAGGCTTTATGACAGGACTAGGCCTCGTTTTTGCCCTAATCTTGTATGTCTTTGCTCCTTGGCTAGCAGACTTGTCTGGCGTGGGTAAAGACTTGATCCCAATCATGCAAAGCTTGGCTTGGGGAGTCTTGATTTTCCCATCTATGAGTGTTATCCGAGGATTTTTCCAAGGGATGAATAATCTCAAACCTTATGCCATGAGCCAAATCGCTGAGCAGGTCATTCGTGTTATCTGGATGCTCTTAGCAACCTTTATCATTATGAAGCTCGGTTCAGGAGATTACCTAGCAGCGGTTACCCAATCGACCTTTGCTGCCTTTGTCGGCATGGTGGCCAGTTTTGCAGTTTTGATTTATTTCCTTGCCCAAGAAGGTTTACTCAAAAGAGTCCTTGAAACAGGGGATAAGATTAACAGCAAGCGTCTCTTGGTCGATACCATTAAGGAAGCCATTCCTTTTATCCTGACAGGGTCTGCCATCCAGCTTTTCCAGATTTTGGACCAGATGACCTTTATCAATAGTATGAGTTGGTTTACCAACTACAGTAACGAAGACTTGGTTGTCATGTTTTCTTATTTCTCAGCCAATCCTAATAAAATCACGATGATTTTGATTTCTGTAGGGGTTTCAATTGGGGGTGTCGGTTTGCCGCTTTTGACTGAAAACTATGTCAAGGGGGATTTGAGAGCAGCTTCTCGTCTAGTCCAGGACAGTATTACCATGCTTTTCTTATTCCTGTTGCCAGCAACGGTTGGAGTGGTCATGGTAGGAGAACCTCTTTATACGGTTTTCTACGGCAAGCCAGATAGTTTGGCTATGGGCTTGTTTGTCTTTGCAGTTTTGCAGTCTACTATTTTAGGTCTGTACATGGTCTTGTCTCCAATGCTTCAGGCTATGTTCCGCAACCGCAAGGCCGTTCTCTATTTTATCTATGGTTCTATTGCCAAGCTAGTCTTGCAAATACCTACCATCGCCCTCTTCCACAGTTATGGTCCTTTGATTTCCACAACTATCGGTCTTATCATTCCTAACGTCTTGATGTATCGTGATATTTGTAAGGTAACGGGTGTCAAGCGAAAGGTGATTTTGAAGCGAACCATTTTAATCAGTTTGTTGACCCTTGTTATGTTCATCGGTGTCGGTGCCATCCAGTGGATTTTAGGATTTGTCTTCCAACCGAGTGGACGTTTGTGGAGCTTCCTTTATGTAGCCTTTGTCGGTGCCATGGGTGGAGGAGTATATGGAGCCATGAGTCTCCGTACTCGTTTATTGGATAAGGTGATTGGAAAAGCCCAAGCAGATCGCCTGCGAGCAAAATTAAAAATTTCTTAAAAAATAATTTATAAATAAAATGAATAAGTTGAGTTTTTTAAAAACCAAATCACTCTCTTATTCATTTTTTATTGTTTGAATTGGATATAAAATGTAAAACAGAGAATAAATAACGAAAGTAATTGAATTTTATGTCAAAAAACACTTGACTAAAAAGTAGTTAATCTGTATAATAAAACAAATATTTAAATCAGGAGGTTCTGGAAATGAAAAAGTCTAAGGCCAAGTATGCAACACTTGCAGGTGTCGTGCTAAGTGCAGGTATTTTGTTAAGTGCCTGTGGAAATTCTAGCACAGCGTCAAAAACATATAACTATGTTTACGTAAGTGACCCATCAAGTTTGAACTATCTAGCAGAAAACCGTGCAACAACCAATGATATTGTGACCAATCTGGTAGATGGTCTCATGGAAAATGACCGATATGGGAACTATGTCCCGTCCTTGGCAGAGGATTGGAGTGTTTCTCAAGACGGTTTGACCTATACCTACAAACTGCGTAAAGATGCTAAATGGTATACTGCAGATGGAGATGAATATGCTCCTGTTACTGCCCAAGATTTTGTCACTGGTTTGAAATATGCAGCTGATAAAAAATCAGAAGCTTTGTACTTAGTGCAAGAATCCGTAGCAGGTTTGGATGACTACATTAACGGTAAAACAACAGATTTTTCAACTGTCGGAGTTAAGGCTCTTGATGACCAAACCGTTCAATATACTTTGACACGACCAGAATCTTACTGGAACTCAAAAACAACCTCAACCATTCTCTTCCCCGTTAATGCGGATTTCTTGAAATCAAAAGGGGATGATTTTGGGAAGGTAGACCCATCTAGTATTTTGTACAATGGACCTTTCTTGATGAAATCCTTTGTTTCAAAATCAGTTATCGAATTCAAGAAAAATCCTAACTACTGGGATGCTAAAAATGTCTTTGTAGATGATGTCAAATTGGCCTATTATGATGGTAGTGACCAAGATGCACTGGCTCGTAACTATGTAGAGGGAGCCTATAGCTACGCTCGTCTCTATCCAAATAGTTCAAGCTTTGAAGGAATTAAAGAGAAGAATAAGGATAATATCATCTATAGTCTGCAAGATGCTACTTCTTACTTCTTAAACTTCAACTTGGATAGAAAATCTTATAAATTCACTTCCAAGACAAGTGATGCTGAAAAGAAATCAACTCAGGAAGCTGTTCTCAACAAAAACTTCCGTCAAGCCATTAATTTTGCCTATGATCGTACAGCCTATGGAGCTCAATCTCAGGGTGAAGATGGGGCAACGAAGATTCTCAGAAACCTTTTGGTTCCACCAACCTTTGTCTCAGCTGATGGTAAGAACTTTGGTGAAATGGTAGCTTCAAAAGTTGTCAATTATGGTAAGGAATGGCAAGGAATCAACTTTGCGGATGCCCAGGATCCATACTACAATGCTGAAAAAGCTAAAGCCAAATTTGCTGAAGCTAAGAAAGAACTCCAAGCCAAAGGAGTTCAATTCCCTATCCACTTGGACATGACAGTTGACCAAGCTGCTAAAAAGAGTGTCCAAGAGGCAAATTCTATGAAGCAATCTATTGAAGCAGCTTTAGGTGCAGAAAATGTTGTAATTGATATTCAACAACTCACTACTGAAGATTATGACAATTCAAGCTATTTGGCTCAGACAGCAGCTCAGAAGGATTATGATCTTTACAACGGTGGTTGGGGTCCTGATTACCAAGATCCTTCAACCTATCTTGATGTCTTTAATGTTCATTCTGGTGGTCTGATGCAAAATATAGGTTTAGAGCCAGGTGAAGCCAATGACAAGGCCAAGGCTGTTGGATTGGATGTCTACACTCAAATGTTGGAAGAAGCTAACAAGGAACAAGATCTTGCGAAACGCTATGAAAAATATGCTGAGATCCAAGCTTGGTTGGTAGATAGTGCTTTAGCAATTCCAAATGTTTCTAAGGGTGGAACACCAGTATTGAGAAAAACTGTTCCTTTCTCAGAACCATATTCATTAGCTGGTAATAAAGGCATCGAATCATATAAATACCTCAAAGTACAAGATAAGACAGTCACAAAAGACGAATACGAAAAAGCAAAAGAAAAATGGTTGAAAGAAAAAGAAGAATCCAATAAAAAAGCCCAAGAAGAATTGGCAAAACATGTCAAATAAGGATTTTTCAAGAAAAACGATGGTTTCGAAAGAAGCTGTCGTTTTTTAATAGAATGATGGAAAATTTGGAAGAAAAGTGCTTACATTTTTCCTTAGTTAATTGAGTTTATGCTATAATAAATATAAGAAACTGCGTTCGAAAATCTCCCCGATCTTAATTGAAGTATGCACATGCTAGGGTAATGTTATAGGAGGGGTGCTATCTACTGTAAACGTAAGATAAAACGCAACAAATGATAGGTTCTTCTTTATGTGAAGAGTTCTTATCTGCCTATTTACTAATCGTTATGGAGGTAACATCATGGGCGCTATTATGGAGTTTGCGACAGAAAAACAGATTGCACCATTTCTTTCAACTTGTCGCATTGAAGGGCAAAATAATTTTCTGATGGCCTTCAAGAAAAAGACATGGTTGAAATCCTTTATTGATTTCTTCGTTATAGGAGGAAGTTACTATGTTCAATCGAGTGTGAAGCCTAAGATTCTGGCATTCACACCTAAGGGAATCTACTTGATGGACATCAGTGATATAACTGAGAATCGTTTTAGTCAAGTCCTTGAGATGCCTTGGAATCAGGTTAAAGATTTTACTTATAAGCCAGTCTTGAATACAGTTAGACTTAATTGGAACTATCAAAATGAAGCCTATATGTTTTCCGTGGATGTCGGTCAGGTTAGTCAACGTGTGGGCCAGTATCAATTTAACAAAGAGCATTATGACTATTTAGCCCAACAGGATTTCTTTCGGTCCAAGTAAACACAAGTAATCATCGTCACAAAAGGATCTGGAATATTTTCTGGATTCTTTTTAGCTTTACTCGATAAGTGTATAGTTTGAAACTATAACTAGCTCTTGAAAAGAAGAAAATGAGTTGATGAAAATAAGTGGTACAATAGTTACTATAGATTTGGAGGTATTGTATGAGCAAGGAATTACACATCAACACAATTTTGGCCCAGGCGGGTATCAAGTCAGATGAAGCGACAGGAGCTTTGGTGACACCGCTGCATTTTTCAACGACCTACCAGCACCCAGAGTTTGGTCAGTCTACTGGTTTTGACTATACGCGTACCAAAAACCCAACTCGTAGCAAGGCTGAAGAAGTCTTGGCAGCTATTGAGTCAGCAGATTATGCCCTAGCGACTAGCTCAGGGATGTCAGCAATTGTCTTGGCCTTTAGCGTCTTTCCGGTAGGTAGTAAGGTTTTAGCAGTGCGTGACCTTTACGGAGGTTCTTTCCGCTGGTTCAACCAAGTGGAGCAGGAAGGTCGATTCCATTTTACCTATGCCAATACAGAAGAGGAGTTGATTGCCGAGTTAGAAAAGGACGTGGATGTTCTCTATATCGAAACACCAACCAATCCCTTGATGTTGGAATTTGATATCGAAAAACTAGCAAAATTGGCTCATGCTAAGGGTGCCAAAGTAGTGGTGGACAATACCTTCTATAGCCCTATCTACCAACGTCCGATTGAAGATGGAGCAGATATCGTTTTGCATTCAGCGACCAAGTATCTAGCAGGCCACAATGATGTCTTGGCTGGAGTGGTTGTGACCAATAGTTTAGAACTATACGAGAAACTCTTTTACAATCTCAATACGACAGGAGCAGTTTTGTCGCCATTTGACAGTTATCAATTGATTCGTGGTCTCAAGACCTTGTCTCTTCGTATGGAGCGCTCAACAGCCAATGCCCAAGAAGTGGTCGCCTTTTTGAAGGATTCTCCAGCAGTTAAGGAAGTTCTTTACACTGGTCGTGGGGGTATGATTTCCTTTAAAGTAGCAGATGAAACACGCATTCCTCATATTTTGAACAGTCTCAAGGTCTTCTCTTTTGCGGAAAGTTTAGGTGGGGTGGAAAGTCTTATCACCTATCCAACGACACAAACTCACGCTGATATTCCAGCAGAAGTGCGTCATTCTTATGGTTTGACAGATGACCTCTTGCGCTTGTCAATCGGGATTGAAGATGCTAGAGATTTGATTGCAGATTTGCGCCAAGCATTAGAAGGATAAGACAAAGATGGGAAAATATGATTTTACAAGCCTGCCTAATCGTTTAGGGCATCATACCTATAAATGGAAAGAGGCGGAAACGGATAGTGAAGTCCTACCAGCTTGGATAGCGGATATGGACTTTGTAGTCTTGCCTGAAATCCGCCAAGCCGTGCAAACTTACGCAGACCAACTGGTTTATGGCTATACCTATGCCAGTGATGATTTAATTAAGGAAGTTCAAAAGTGGGAAGCTAGCCAACACGGTTACCACTTTGACAAAGAAGCCCTTGTCTTTATCGAGGGTGTAGTACCAGCTATTTCAACAGCTATTCAAGCCTTTACAAAAGAAGGCGAAGCGGTTTTGATTAATACACCTGTCTACCCACCTTTTGCTCGCAGTGTCAAGTTGAATAATCGCAGATTGATTACCAATTCTTTGGTGGAAAAGGATGGTCTGTTTGAGATTGACTTTGACCAACTTGAAAAGGATTTGGTAGAAGAGGATGTCAAACTCTATATCCTCTGCAACCCTCACAATCCTGGTGGACGTGTTTGGGAAAAGGAAGTGTTGGAAAAGATTGGCCAACTCTGTCAAAAACATGATGTTTTGTTGGTTTCTGATGAGATTCACCAAGATTTGGCCCTCTTTGGTCACAAGCATCATTCCTTTAATACCATCAATCCTGACTTTAAAGAATTTGCGATTGTCTTGACTAGTGCCACTAAAACCTTTAACATTGCTGGGACAAAAAATTCCTATGCAGTGATTGAAAATCCTAAGTTGAGAGCGGCTTACCAGAAACGTCAGTTGGCTAATAATCAGCATGAAATTTCAGGTTTGGGTTATTTGGCGACAGAAGCTGCTTATCGCTATGGGAAGGATTGGCTAGAGGAACTCAAGCAAGTCTTTGAAGATCATATCAATTATGTGGTGGATCTATTTGGCAAAGAGACTAAAATCAAGGTCATGAAACCGCAAGGAACCTATTTGATTTGGCTTGATTTTTCAGCCTATGACCTGACTGATGAAACATTGCAAGAGCTTTTGAGAAATGAAGCCAAGGTTATCCTTAACCGTGGTTTGGATTTTGGAGAGGAAGGAAGTCTCCATGCCCGCCTCAATGTAGCCATGCCTAAATCTCTGCTGCAAGAAGTTTGTCAACGGATTGTGACGACTTTTGCCAAGCTTTAAAAATCCAGCCTTCTAGGAGAAAAGTCTTCCTAGAAGGCTATTTTCATAAGGGAAAATATGGTATAATAAAAAGATAAGGTAAAGGTGAAAATATGGCTAAATTGATTCCGGGCAAAGTCCGTATCGAAGGCGTTGCCCTTTATGAAACTGGTAAGGTTGACATCATCAAGGAAAAGAACAATCGGCTCTATGCTCGCGTTGTAGAAGAAGAATTGCGCTATAGTTTAGAGGATGATTTGGTTTTTTGTGCCTGCGATTTTTTCCAAAAGAGGGGCTACTGTGTGCATTTGGCGGCGCTGGAGTATTTTCTAAAAAATGATGAGCGTGGTCAGGAAATCTTGCAGAGTCTAGAAGAAGGTCATGAAGAAAAAGAGGCCGTTGAAACCAAGGTGACCTTGGGTGGCAAGTTTTTGGATCGAATCTTGTCTCCAAAATCAGAACGTGCCTATGAATTATCGGCTGTGGGGCAGGTGGAAGCAGGAACCAATTATATCTTGTGGACCCTGAGAATCGGCCAAATCAATAGCCAAAAATACTATGTCATTCGGGATATTCCACTCTTTTTAAGGATTGTCGAGCAGAGAAAGTCTTATATGATTGGCAAGATTTATGAGGAGTCTCTTTCTTGGGAATCTTTTGATGAGGCCAGCCAAGAACTTCTGACTTTCTTGCGTGGACTGATGGAGGAAGGACAGGCTCCAGAACTCTTTTTCCAAAACCAAGGTCGGCACCTCTTTTTCCCTCTGACCTTTTTTGAGCAGGGTGTGAATTTACTGATGAGCTTGCCTCATTTTCAATTTGACCACCAAGTGGATAGCTACCAGACCCTACTTTTTCAGGATTTGCATGCTGATGCTAATCTATTTGCCTTTACAGTAACAGAATACTCGGACTATTTTGAAATGGAAATCAGTGAGAGTCCAAGGGTCAATGTCTTTTATCAGGGAGCTGTACTTTTCCATAAAGGACAGGTTTATTTTCTAACAGACCAGCAGATGCGTCTTCTTAAGGAAATCAAAGCTCTGCCTTTGGATCAACATGGAAAGAAATTCCTGCAATTTGATAGCAGTGACCGCGATAAATTGGCTTCCAGTTTGACACTCTTTAGTCAGATGGGGACTGTTTCAGCTCCAGAACGTCTACAAATCAAAACTTTTGCACCCTCTTTTTACTTTGATAGGGAAGAGGATAATCGGATTCGTTTAGAGATTCAGTTTGATTATGAAAATAGACAGGTATCTAGCCGACAAGAGCTAGAAGAATTACCTTTTTCGAGTGATGCTGACTTAGAAGAAAGAATTTTCCAAGTCTGTTTGGCAGCTGGTTTTGAAGCAGATTTTCAATCTTGGCGTCAGGCCTTAAAAGCCGAGTCTGTCTATCATTTCTTTCACGAAATTATTCCGGTTTTTGAAAAACTCGGTAAGGTTGACCTATCAGACAGGTTAGAAGAACTTTATAATTTAGCCAGCCCTCAAGTGCAGATTGCTTCCAAGGGAGGTCTCTTGGAAATACAGTTTGATTTTCAAGATATTGCCCAAGAGGAAATTGACCAAGCCATGCAGGCCTTGGTTGCCAATCAAGATTTTTACATTGATTCGTCTAATCAAGTCTACTTTTTCGATGAAGAAACCAAGAAAATTCGCCAAAATTTACAGGAACTGGGGCAGTTTGAATTAAAAGATGGGGCCTTGCAGACTCGGAAAACCTTGGCCTACAGTTTAGCCCATCTCTTTGAAGGGCGAGACCGTGTTTCTTTCTCACAAGAATTTCAGAATCTGGCCCACGATTTGACGCATCCAGAGGACTTCCCTCGACAAGCAACTCAGGTTCAGGCTGATTTGCGAGATTATCAGGAAAAGGGAATCGGCTGGCTGCAAATGCTCCATCATTATGGTTTTGGTGGGATTTTGGCTGATGATATGGGATTGGGGAAAACCCTTCAGACCATTGCTTTTTTGACCAGTCAAGTGACAAAAGAAAGTCGAGTCTTGATTCTAGCTCCGTCGGGTTTGATTTACAACTGGGCAGATGAATTTCAGAAATTTGCCCCACAGTTGGATGTAGCTGTTGTTCATGGTTTGAAAACGAGTCGTGAAGAGATTCTTGCCGAAAGCCATCAAATCTATGTGACCAGCTATGCTACCTTCCGTCAGGACAGTGATCTTTATCAGGGGATGGCCTTTGACTTCCTTTTCTTAGATGAGGCTCAGGTCATGAAAAATGCCCAGACCAAGATTGCCCAGACCTTGAGACAATTTGTGGTGCCGTCGGTCTTTGCCTTGTCAGGAACTCCTATTGAAAATCATCTGGGTGAGTTGTGGTCTATTTTCCAAATCGTCATGCCAGGACTCTTGCCAAGTAAGAAAGAATTTATGAAATTGCCAGCCGAGCGTGTGGCTCAGTTTATTAAGCCCTTCGTTATGCGGCGCAAGAAAGAAGAAGTTCTGACCGAATTGCCAGACTTGATCGAAGTGGTTTATAAAAATGAACTGGAAGACCAGCAAAAGGCTATTTACCTAGCTCAGTTGCAACAGATGAGAGACCGTCTGGCTCAAGTGTCAGATCAGGAATTTCAGCGAAGTCGTGTGGAAATCTTATCTGGTCTGATGCGCTTGCGCCAAATCTGTGATACGCCTGCCCTCTTTATGGAGGATTATCAGGGTGCCAGTGGCAAATTGGATAGTCTCCGAGACCTGCTGGTACAGGTGGCAGACGGTGGACACCGTGTCTTGGTTTTCTCTCAGTTCAAGGGAATGCTGGAGAAAATTGAACAAGAACTGCCAGACTTGGGCATGACATCCTTTAAAATTACGGGTTCAACCCCAGCCAAGGAAAGACAAGATATGACCAAGGCCTTTAACCAAGGGGAAAGGAACGCCTTTCTGATTTCCCTCAAGGCTGGTGGGGTCGGTCTGAACCTGACAGGTGCTGATACGGTTATCTTGGTTGACCTTTGGTGGAATCCTGCGGTGGAAGCGCAAGCTATTGGCCGTGCCCATCGGATGGGACAGGAAGAAACGGTTGAGGTCTATCGCTTGGTAACCAAGGGAACTATTGAAGAAAAAATTCAGGAACTCCAAGAACAAAAGAAACATCTGGTGTCACAAGTATTGGACGGAACAGAGTCACGTGGCAGTCTGACACTAGCAGAAATTCGAGAAATTTTGGGAATTTCTGAAGCCAGCACTTGAAAAATCAAGACAATACGCTATAATGAAGTGTTGAAAGGAAATAGAAAATGAGAGAAGAACGATTTCCATTGGTGTCAGATGATGAGGTCATGCTGACTGAGATGCCAGTCATGGACTTGTATGATGAATCTGACTTTATCAGTAATATCAAGGGAGAATACCGTGATAAAAATTATCTGGAGTGGGCTCCTATTACTGAAGAAAAACCAGTTAAAACTACTGAAAAGCAAGAGAAACCTAAAAAGGCTGGTTTAGGGGTTAAGAAAGAAGGAAAGAGCTATGCGGAGGTGGCGCGTGAAGAAGCGCGTGCGGACTTGAAAAAGAAACGCTCTGCTAACTATCTAACTCAGGATTTCAGCCGTGCGAGACGCCATTCTCAATCTGGCCTTGTTAGACAGGGCAATCAACCGACAGCGCCTTTCCAAAAGGAAAATCCTGGAGAATTGGTGAAATATAGTCAAAAATTGACCCAGTCTCATTATATCTTGGCGGAAGAAGTCAATTCTATCCCTACCAAGAATGAAGAAGTGTCAGCACTTGCTCCAAAGAAGAACAACTATGATTTTCTGAAAAAGAGCCAAATCTACAATAAAAAAAGTAAACAAACAGAACAAGAACGTCAGGTTGCCCAAGAGTTGAATCTGACAAGAATTACAGAATAGGGGAGAAATCATGCCAAAGACATATTATTTTATCGGAATTAAGGGATCAGGTATGAGTGCCTTGGCCTTGATGTTGCACCAAATGGGGCATAAGGTACAGGGATCAGATGTTGAAAAATACTACTTTACTCAACGCGGTCTAGAGCAGGCAGGTATTAGCATTCTTCCTTTTGATGAAAAGAATCTAGACGGTGATATGGAAATTATCGCTGGAAATGCCTTTCGTCCTGATAACAATGTCGAAATTGCCTATGCAGACCAAAATGGTATCAGCTACAAACGTTACCATGAGTTCCTAGGTAGCTTTATGCGCGACTTTGTCAGCATGGGAGTAGCTGGAGCGCACGGAAAAACTTCTACGACAGGTATGTTGTCTCATGTCTTGTCTCACATCACGGACACTAGCTTCTTGATTGGAGATGGGACAGGTCGTGGTTCAGCCAATGCCAAATATTTTGTCTTTGAATCTGACGAATATGAGCGTCATTTTATGCCTTACCACCCAGAATACTCTATCATCACCAATATTGACTTTGACCATCCAGACTACTTCACAAGTCTAGAGGATGTTTTCAATGCCTTTAACGACTATGCTAAACAAATTACCAAGGGGCTTTTTGTCTACGGTGAAGATGCTGAATTGCGTAAAATTACGTCTGATGCACCAATCTACTATTATGGCTTTGAAGCTGAGGGCAATGACTTTGTAGCTAGCGATCTTCTTCGTTCTACGACTGGTTCAACCTTCACAGTTCATTTCCGTGGACAAGACTTGGGGCAATTCCACATTCCAACCTTTGGTCGTCACAATATCATGAATGCGACAGCCGTTATTGGTCTTCTTTACACAGCAGGATTTGATTTGAACTTGGTGCGTGAGCACTTGAAAACATTTGCCGGTGTTAAGCGTCGTTTCACTGAGAAAATTGTCAATGATACAGTTATTATCGATGACTTTGCCCACCATCCAACAGAAATTATTGCGACCTTGGATGCGGCTCGTCAGAAATACCCAAGCAAGGAAATTGTTGCAGTCTTCCAACCGCATACTTTTACAAGAACAATCGCTTTGTTGGACGAATTTGCTCACGCTTTGAACCAAGCGGATGCTGTTTACCTAGCGCAAATTTATGGGTCAGCTCGTGAAGTAGATCATGGTGATGTTAAAGTAGAAGACCTAGCCAAAAAAATCAACAAAAAACACCAAGTGATCACTGTTGAAAATGTTTCTCCACTCCTTGATCATGACAATGCTGTCTATGTCTTTATGGGAGCAGGAGACATCCAAACCTATGAATACTCATTTGAGCGTCTCTTGTCTAACTTGACAAGCAATGTTCAATAGGATGTTCCCATGGAAATTCCAATTAAAATCATTCAGGCAAGTAAGTCTGATTTGGCTGAGATAGAGGCACTTCAGGCTTCGTCTTTTCCAGCTGAACAGCAGCAACCTTCCCATATTTTAGAAGAAAGTATCCGTAAGTGTGCGGATACCTTTCTTCTAGCTAGGGATGAAAATCAGCTTTTGGGCTATATTCTATCAAGTCCCCAGTCAGACAATCCGCAATGTCTAAAAATACATTCTTTAGTCATCGAGTCTGACCATCAGAGACAGGGCTTGGGAACACTTCTTCTTGCAGCCTTGAAAGAGGTGGCAGTTGAGCTGGATTACAAAGGGATTCGTTTGGAGAGTCCTGATGAGCTGCTTTCCTATTTTGAGATGAACGGTTTTATTGATGAAGAAACTTCCCTTTATGAAACTAGCCAGGGTTATAGTATGATTTGGTTTAATCCCTTTTATCTGGAGGCATAATGAAAATCAGACAAGCAAGATTAGAAGATTTGGATCGGATTGTTGAACTTGAACTTGAAAATTTTTCGGTCGAAGAAGCCATTCCTCGCTCTGTCTTTGAAGCGCATTTGCGAGAAATACAGACCTCTTTTCTGGTTGCAGAAAAAGAGGGCAGAATCATGGGTTATATCGAAGGGCCAGTTGGCCCCCACCGCTATCTGCAAGACCAGTCCTTTACAGAAGAAATAGAAGATTATAGTCATAATCCTGGTGGCTATATCTCTGTCACCTGTTTGTCGATTGCAAAGGAAGCACAAGGTTTCGGACTGGGTCAGAAATTGCTAACAGCCTTGAAAGAACTGGCTCTTGAAGATGGAAGAGAAGGCATTAACCTAACCTGTCATGACTATCTCATTGCCTACTATGAAAAGCATGGATTTGTCAACGAAGGCTTATCCCAGTCAACCTTTGCAGGGGAAACTTGGTATGATATGGTCTGGGAAACGAAAAAATAAGCTAGGAAAAGTATCATAGGTTGCTTTTCTTGGACTTTTAAGATATAATATTATGGATTGTCAACAAGGAGGAAAAACTTTTGAGTGAAAAGTCAAGAGAAGAAGAGAAATTAAGCTTTAAAGAGCAGATTCTGAGAGATTTAGAAAAAGTAAAACGCTATGATGAAGTTCTGAAAGAAGATGAGGCAGTAGTTCCTACTCCTGCAAATGAACTTTCAGCTGAAGAACTCATGGCTGATTCCTTGTCAACGGTAGAGGAGATTATGAGAAAAGCTCCTGCTGCCCCAACTCATCCAAGTCAAGATGTGCCTTCTTCTCCAGCAGAAGAAAGTGGATCAAGACCAGGACCAGGTCCTGTTAGACCTCACAAAGTTGAAAGAGAATATAATGAAACCCCAACAAGGGTAGCTGTTTCCTATAAGACAGCCGAGAAAAAAGAAGAACAAGCAGGTCCAGAAACACCGACGCTTGCTAAAGAAACAGTGGATGTCATCAGCGATACACCACGTCGTAGCCGTAGAGAAGGAGCGAAACCCGTTAAGCCTAAGAAAGAGAAAAAATCTGGTTTCAAGGCCTTCTTCATTTCTCTACTGATTTTCCTTGCCTTGATTTCGGCAGGTGGTTACTTCGGTTATCAGTATGTTCAGTCATCTTTACAGCCTGTTGACGCTGATTCTAAGCAATATGTAACGGTGCAAATCCCAGAAGGGGCTAATGTTCAAGAAATCGGTAAGACACTTGAAGATGCCGGCTTGATTAAACACGGTTTAGTTTTTGGCTTGTATGCTAAGTACAAAAATTATACTGATTTGAAATCAGGTTACTATAATTTGCAAAAGAGCATGAGTACAGAAGATATCATCCACGAATTACAAAAAGGTGGAACAGCTGAAGCTCAAGAACCTGTCCTTGCGACTTTGACAATTCCAGAAGGTTATACGATTGATCAAATGGCACAAGTGGTAGGTCAATTGCAAGGTGACTTCAAAGAGCCTTTGACAGCGGATGCTTTCCTAGCAAAAGTTCAAGATGATAGCTTTATCAGTCAAGAAGTTGCCAAATATCCTAGTCTACTTGAAAGCTTGCCTACAAAGGAAAGTGGAGCTCGTTACCGTTTAGAAGGTTTCCTTTTCCCAGCTACTTACTCTATCAAGGAAAGCACAACTATTGAAAGCTTGATTGATGAGATGTTGGCAGCTATGGACAAGACTTTGGCACCTCATTACAGTACGATTAAGTCTAAGAATTTGACGGTCAATGAATTGTTGACCATTGCTTCACTCGTAGAAAAAGAAGGAGCTAAGACTGACGATCGTAAGTTGATTGCAGGTGTATTCTACAATCGCTTGAATCTTGGCATGCCACTTCAAAGCAATATTGCCATCTTGTATGCCCAAGGCAAACTTGGTCAGAAGATTAGTCTTGCCGACGATGCTGGAATCGATACATCGATTGATTCACCATACAATGTTTATACAAATCTAGGCCTCATGCCTGGTCCAGTAGATAGTCCAAGCTTGGATGCTATCGAGTCAAGTATCAATCAGACTAAGAGTGAGAACCTTTACTTTGTTGCAGATGTGACAGATGGTAAGGTATATTTCGCTACGAACAAGGCAGAACATGACCAAAATGTTGCACAACATATCAATAATAAATTAACGCAATCAAGTAGTTCAAACTAAAATTATGTGGTTTTCCACATAATTTTGTTTTAAAAAATAAAGTAAAAGAAAGTTGAGAAAAATGGCAGAAAAAACATATCCTATGACACTTGAGGAAAAGGAAAAACTAGAAAAAGAATTAGAAGAATTGAAATTGGTCCGTCGTCCAGAAGTGGTAGAACGTATTAAGATTGCTCGTTCATATGGCGACCTTTCAGAAAACAGTGAGTATGAAGCAGCTAAGGATGAACAAGCCTTTGTCGAAGGTCAAATCTCTAGCTTAGAAACAAAAATTCGTTATGCTGAAATCGTCAATAGTGACTCAGTTGCCCAAGACGAAGTAGCGATTGGTAAAACAGTGACTATCCAAGAAATTGGTGAGGAAGAAGAGGAAGTTTATATCATTGTAGGTTCAGCTGGTGCAGATGCCTTTGCAGGTAAGGTTTCAAATGAAAGCCCGATTGGACAAGCCTTGATTGGTAAGAAAACAGGTGATACAGCAACTGTCGAAACACCTGTGGGTAGCTATGATGTAAAAATCTTGAAGGTTGAAAAAACAGCCTAATGATTAAAGGGAGTAGAAGGAGGGAAACGCCCTGATTACTCCTTTTTAGGTTTAAAAAGAATTGGAGACTATATGAGTTCAAAAAAGAAGCAAAATAAGATGGAGCGTGGTCTGACCAATCGTCACGTACAGGTTATGGCCATTGCTGGAACTATTGGAACAGGCCTCTTTCTGGGGGCTGGTCGTTCTATCAGTTTGACAGGACCTTCGATTGTTCTAATTTACCTGATTACAGGAGCTTTTATGTTCCTTATGATGAGAGCGGTCGGAGAAATGCTCTATCAAGATCCTGAGCAACATACCTTTATTAACTTTATTACTCGCCATTTGGGTAAGGGTTGGGGACATTTTGCAGTCTGGTCTTACTGGTTATCTGTTGTCTTTATTGGCATGGCAGAAATTACGGCTATTTCGCACTATGTTCAGTTTTGGTTTCCTTCATGGCCTAGTTGGTTAATTCAAGTTGGATTTTTAACTGTTTTAGGTTTGGTCAATCTAATAGCTGTTAAACTTTTTGGAGAAGTTGAATTTTGGTTTGCTATGATTAAGATTGTAGCTATCCTTGCTATGATTGTGACTGGTATCTTTATGGTTCTAACAGGTTTTGAGACACCTCATGGAGTAGCTAGTTTGGCCAATATTGCTGATAATTTCTCCCTCTTCCCAAATGGTGGAGTCAACTTTGTTATGGCTTTCCAGATGGTCTTCTTTGCCTACCTCATGATTGAGTTTATCGGGGTCACGACTTCAGAAACAAAAAATCCACGTCAGGTCTTGCCAAAAGCCGTTAAGGAAATTCCTTTGCGTATCGCCTTTTTCTATGGTGGTTCTCTAATTGCTATTATGGCTATTATTCCATGGAGAGAACTAGCTTCAGCAGATTCACCATTCGTTACGGTATTTGAACTAGCAGGTGTCAAATGGGCAGCAGCCTTGATTAACTTTGTCGTCTTGACGTCTGCAGCATCAGCTCTAAACTCAACCCTCTACTCAACAGGTCGCCATTTGTATCAAATTGCTCAAGATTTGCCAAATCCTCTCTTAAAAGCGATTAAAGCGGATACCTTATCTCGTTATAATGTTCCTCAAAATGCAATTTTGGCCTCAACTATTTTAATTGCTACAGCTGCTTTTATCAATGTCCTACCAGGAGTTTCTGATGCCTTTGCCTTGATAACAGCTTCTTCATCAGGTGTTTATGTAGCTATCTATATCTTGATTATGGTGGCTCACCTTAAATACCGCAAGTCACAGGACTTTATGGCGGATGGCTACCTCATGCCCCATTATCGTTTCCTAAATCCCTTAACTATGCTCTTCTTTGTCTTTGTTTTTGTAACCCTCTTTTTACAAGAGTCTACATTTGTAGGAGCAATTGGCTCAGCTATCTGGATTATCGGTTTCGGGATTTACAGCCAGTGGAAATTTAGAAAATAGATTTGAAACTCATCAACTCAGGTTGGTGGGTTTTTGCTAGTTTGACAGTCTATTGAAATAAGACTATAATCAAGCTGTAACAGTATTTGAGGAGGTTTAGATGTACTTTAGATTGGAAAATGAGAAATCCCAGAAAGCGCAAGAAATTGGGAATTTGATTCGTACTTATAACCGTTCCAAAAGAGAAGAGGCTGAAAGTGTGCCACTTAATCTTTATGTAGAAGATGAAAAGGGTGATTTCCTTGCAGGTTTGATAGCAGAGACTTTTGGAAACTGGCTAGAAATCGAGTATTTGTTTGTGAAAGAGGAATTGCGAGGGCAAGGAATTGGTTCAAAACTATTGCAACAGGCAGAAAGTGAAGCCAAGAATCGCAACTGTCGTTTTGCATTTGTCAATACTTATCAGTTTCAAGCTCCAGATTTTTATAAAAGGCATGGCTACAAGGAAGTTTTTACCTTGCAAGACTATCCCTATACAGGAAAAAGATTTTATTACCAAAAAGATTTGTAAGGAGAATATGAAAGCATAGAGCAAAGAGGGATTTTTCACATTACTATGAAGGTGGATTGATAGGTATAAGATTGACCGTTTAAGGAGATTCTAGACAAATACCAGTTAAATCCTACAAATTCTGTCTTTCTAGATGATATTGAAGACAATGCAATCGCACATTGGGAATCAAGGTCTATCAGATTAAGAAAAGAAGCGAAGTTGTCGAAATTTTGAAATTATATATTTAAACTAAAAACTCTCTATCTTTTTGTGGTAGAGAGTTTTTTGTTAATAAAATTTTACAAAATGACATTTATACATTGCATTAAGTTAGATATATGATATAATGTTGTTAAAAAGAGGCGTAACTTTTTAAAATTATAAGGAGGACGCAGGTGGCTAAAAATTTAAAATTAAAATTAGCTCGTGTAGAGCTTGATTTAACACAAGGTCAACTGGCAGAGGCTGTCGGGGTGACACGCCAGACTATTGGTTTGATAGAGGCGGGGAAATACAATCCCAGTCTCTCACTCTGCCAGTCCATTTGCAGATGTTTAGGGAAAACCCTAGACCAATTATTTTGGGAGGAAGAAGATGAAAAATAGATTTTTTTATTATCAATTACTAGACGAAAGAGAAGAACAACTGATGAATAAAGCTGGGTCGGAATCCTTTACCCTCTTCATTGGGCTTGTGCTTCTAAGCTATTTGGTGGCTGTATTGGCTCCATCTCTTTTTAATCCGAATTTTCTAGTCTATACTCTGATAGTAGGAATTTTCTTCTTTTTCAATCGTGCCCGTTATCTGGGAGTGACCTACTATAGTCGTTTTCATTTTACGATTTTGGGTTGTTTTTTTCTAACCTTGGCGATTACAGCTCTTTTGATGTTGCAGAATTATCAATTCAATATCGAAATTTATCAGCACAATCCTTTGAACGTTAAATACTTGTCTGCTTGGGGCATTACATATGTCATTTACCTTCCCTGGGTCTTTACTGGCAATCTTGGTCTTAAAAGTTATGGTGAATGGGCTCAGAAAAAATTTGAGCAAGACATGGATGAACTGGAGAGTGGAGAATAGCTTGTTACTCTTTTCTCAATCCAGCTAAAATGTGATATAATAGTACTAATTTATTGGAATACATGGAAGTTTTTGAAAATTTTCATGTATTTCTAGCTAAGGAAGTAGGAAAAGTATGTATCCAGATGATAGTTTGACATTGCACACAGACTTGTACCAGATTAACATGATGCAGGTTTACTTTGACCAAGGGATTCACAATAAGAAGGCGGTCTTTGAGGTTTATTTCCGCCAACAGCCTTTTAAGAACGGCTATGCGGTTTTTGCAGGTTTGGAAAGAATTGTGAACTATCTTGAAGACTTGCGTTTTTCAGATAGTGATATTGCCTATTTGGAGTCTCTGGGCTATCATGGGGCATTCTTGGACTACCTTCGCAATTTCAAGTTGGAGTTGACCGTTCGTTCTGCCCAAGAAGGGGACTTGGTCTTTGCTAATGAACCGATTGTGCAGGTGGAAGGCCCTCTAGCCCAATGTCAGTTGGTCGAAACGGCTCTTTTGAATATTGTCAACTACCAGACCTTGGTGGCGACTAAGGCAGCTCGTATTCGTTCGGTTATCGAAGATGAACCCTTGATGGAATTTGGAACACGTCGGGCGCAAGAGATGGATGCGGCTATCTGGGGGACACGCGCAGCAGTGATTGGTGGTGCCAATGGAACCAGCAATGTGCGTGCTGGTAAACTCTTTGACATTCCTGTCTTGGGGACTCACGCCCATGCCTTGGTGCAGGTTTATGGTAACGACTATGAGGCCTTTAAGGCTTACGCTGCGACCCACAAAAACTGTGTCTTTCTTGTGGATACCTATGATACCCTTCGTATCGGTGTGCCAGCTGCTATTCAGGTAGCGCGTGAACTGGGTGACCAGATTAACTTTATGGGTGTGCGGATTGACTCTGGGGATATTGCCTACATTTCTAAGAAAGTCCGTCAGCAACTGGACGAGGCTGGATTTACAGAGGCTAAGATTTATGCTTCTAATGATTTGGACGAAAATACCATCCTCAACCTCAAGATGCAAAAGGCCAAGATTGATGTCTGGGGTGTGGGAACCAAGCTGATTACAGCCTATGACCAGCCAGCTCTTGGGGCAGTTTACAAGATTGTTGCCATCGAAGATGAAAATGGCCAGATGCGCAACACCATCAAGCTGTCAAATAATGCGGAAAAAGTGTCTACGCCAGGTAAGAAGCAGGTGTGGCGCATTACCAGTCGTGAAAAAGGCAAGTCAGAAGGTGACTACATCACTTATGATGGTGTGGATGTGAGCGACATGACAGAAATCAAGATGTTCCATCCGACTTATACCTACATCAAGAAAACCGTTCGTAATTTTGATGCTGTTCCTCTCTTGGTGGATATTTTCAAAGATGGAAAATTGATTTACACCCTGCCTAGCTTGACTGAAATTCAGGCCTATGCCCGTAAGGAATTTGACAAGCTTTGGGATGAGTACAAGCGAGTTCTTAATCCACAGCATTATCCAGTGGATTTGGCGCGTGATGTATGGCAAGACAAGATGGACTTGATTGACAAGATGCGTAAGGAATCCCTTGGTGAAGGAGAAGAAGAATGAGTTTGCAAGAAACGATTATCCAAGAACTGGGCGTGAAACCAGTGATTGATGCCCAAGAAGAAATCCGTCGTTCGATTGATTTCTTAAAGAAATATCTGAAAAAACACCCCTTCCTAAAAACCTTTGTACTAGGAATTTCTGGAGGACAAGACTCAACCTTGGCAGGTCGCTTGGCCCAATTAGCTATGGAAGAACTGCGAGCAGAGACAGGAGATGACAACTACAAATTTATCGCTGTCCGCCTTCCATACGGAGTGCAAGCTGATGAAGCAGATGCCCAAAAAGCCCTAGCCTTTATCCAGCCTGATGTCAGCTTGGTAGTTAATATCAAGGAATCTGCTGACGCCATGACAGCTGCAGTTGAAGCGACAGGAAGCTCTGTTTCAGACTTCAACAAGGGAAATATCAAGGCTCGTTGCCGTATGATTGCCCAATATGCCCTGGCGGGTACCCATAGCGGAGCGGTCATTGGAACAGACCATGCTGCGGAAAATATCACAGGTTTCTTTACCAAGTTTGGTGACGGTGGTGCAGATATTTTACCCCTTTTCCGCCTCAATAAACGCCAAGGAAAACAACTCTTGCAGAAACTTGGTGCAGACCCAGCCCTTTATGAAAAGATCCCAACAGCAGACCTAGAAGAAGACAAACCAGGCCTAGCTGATGAAGTTGCACTTGGAGTCACTTATGAAGAGATTGACGACTACCTAGAAGGCAAAACAATCAGCCCAGAAGCTCAAACAAGAATCGAAAACTGGTGGCACAAAGGTCAACACAAACGCCACCTACCCATCACCGTATTTGATGACTTTTGGGAGTAAAAATCTCCAGTGGAGGTTTTTACCCTGAGCACAGAAATAAGTAAGCGAAGAAGGTCCGGGGGACCTTTTTACCCCGAGTTTAGAAATAAGAAAATGAGGAACCTCCAGTGTAGGTTTTTAGCCTCTCGCCTTGAAATAAAAAAGTGGGAGAAGATTCGGTAACTCGAAGAGTTCGATTTTCCTTGTCTCACCCCCGCAACGATGACTAGGTTTGAAAAAGCTTGGTAAAGCGCATTTCAAACCAGACAGCGACTGCGTCAAGGAACTAGATGAAAAACTTGTTTTTTAGCTGTTACTGAGTTTAGTCTTTTTACCCTGAGCACAGAAATAAGAAAGCGAAGGAGGTCCTGTGGATCTTTTTAGCTTATTACCTTGAAATTCAAAAGCAAAGTAAATCTAAATTGAGATTGGACATAGAATCATCTATCAGAAAGCGAGGTAACATTATGAAAGCAATCGGTACGCAAGTATTACAGACAGACCGTTTGATCTTGAGAAGATTTGTGGAGAGTGATGCGGAAGCTATGTTTCAAAATTGGGCTTCGTCTGCTGAGAATCTGACCTATGTTACTTGGAATCCTCATCCTGATGTCGAGGTCACTCAAAACTCGATTCGAAATTGGGTTGCTTCTTATGCTAATCCTAACTATTATAAATGGGCCATTTGCCTCAAAGAAAACCTAGAGCAAGTGATAGGAGATATCAGCATTGTTGAAATGCACGAGGAAGATTCAAGTTGTGAAATTGGATATATTTTAGGAAAAAACTATTGGGGTCGTGGTATGATGACGGAGGCCTTGAAAGCTGTCTTAGACTTTTGTTTTACTCAAGCAGGCTTTCAAAAGGTCAGAGCTCGTTACGCCAGTCTCAACCCAGCTTCAGGTCGTGTCATGGAAAAGGCTGGAATGTCCTATCTAGAAACTATTGCCAATGGTGTAGAGAGAAAAGGCTATCTTGCTGATCTTATTTATTATCAGATAAGTAAGGAAGACTAGTGAATTTTATTTTCTGTTTCCATCAAAGTCAGACTTTGTCTGGCTTTTTTTGTAAGATTTTTTACATAACCTGATTAAATTCCTATTTTTCCCTATTATTGTCCCTGTTTTTTCTGGAACTTTGGGGTTATAATAGTCCTATCAAATCAAAGAATGGAGGAAGGCAATGGATAATATAATCTTTTTTATCAGTGTTTTTCTTGCTGGAATTCTTTCCTTCTTTTCTCCTTGTATCTTACCCTTGTTACCGGTTTATGCAGGGGTCTTGTTGGATGATAAAGATGGTGCTCAGGTTTCTAGTGGCAAATTTTCAATCTCAGTTGTCAGTTTATTGCGAACTCTAGCCTTTATAGCGGGGATTTCCTTTGTTTTTATCTTACTGGGCTATGGAGCTGGTTTTTTAGGCAATTTGCTGTATGCTTCTTGGTTTCAGTATGTGACGGGTGCGGTCATCATTCTCTTGGGCTTGCACCAGATGGAAGTCTTACATTTGAAAGGACTCTACAAGGAAAAAAGGCTACAATTAAAGAGACAGGGGCAAAAGGGTAAGGGCTATAGTCAGGCATTTTTACTGGGCTTGACCTTTAGTTTTGCTTGGACGCCTTGTGTGGGTCCAGTTCTTGGCTCTGTTTTAGCCTTGGCGGCTTCAGGTGGTTCAGGTGCTTGGCAGGGGGCTGCTCTTATGTTGGTTTACACGCTGGGTTTGGCACTACCATTTTTGGCTCTAGCTCTAGCCTCCAGCTATGTTTTGAAACATTTCCGCAAACTCCATCCTTACCTCGGAATCCTCAAAAAAGTGGGTGGTTTCCTCATTATCGTGATGGGAATCTTGGTGCTTTTGGGAAATGCTTCCATTTTGACTACATTATTTGAATAGAGAGGAAAAAGAAATGAAAAAATGGCAAACATGTCTCCTTGGAGTAGGCTCAATTTGTTGCTTGGCAGCCTGTTCGGCTAAAAACATGGCAGACGAGTCTACTATGAAGGAGCAAACAAAAACAGAACAAGTCAGTGCGCAAACTGCGACTAAAGGTCAGGCGGTTGCTGATTTTGAACTGACGGGAGTAGATGGCAAGACCTACCGCTTGTCTGATTACAAGGGCAAGAAAGTCTATCTCAAATTCTGGGCTTCTTGGTGTTCCATCTGTCTAGCCAGTCTTCCGGATACGGACGAAATCGCTAAAGAAGCTGGTGATGACTATGTGGTCTTGACAGTGGTATCGCCTGGCCACAAGGGAGAACAAGCGGAAGCTGACTTTAAGAATTGGTACAAGGGCTTGGATTATAAAAATTTCCCAGTTCTAATTGACCCATCAGGTAAACTTTTAGAAAGTTATGGCGTTCGTTCTTACCCAACTCAAGCCTTTATAGACAAGGAAGGCAAGCTGGTCAAAACGCAACCAGGTTTTATGGATAAGGATATGATTTTAAAAGAATTGAAAGAAATGGAGTAGAGAAAGGTCATGAATGATAAAGTAAAATTGTTTGTCTTGGCAGGGATTTTTTTCCTAGCCATAACCGGTTTCTATTTTCTATTGATACGAAATGCAGGGCAGACAGATAGCTCGCAAATTGAGAAAGCAGCAGTTAGCCAAGGAGGAAAAACAGTGAAAAAAACAGAAATTAGTAAAGATGCAGATTTGCACGAAATTTATCTAGCTGGAGGATGTTTCTGGGGAGTGGAGGAATACTTCTCACGCGTTCCCGGAGTGACAGATGCCGTTTCAGGCTATGCAAATGGTAGAGGGGAAACAACCAAGTACGAATTGATCAATCAAACAGGACATGCAGAGACTGTCCATGTCACCTATGATGCCAAGCAAATTTCCCTCAAAGAAATCCTGCTTCATTACTTCCGCATCATTAATCCAACCAGCAAAAATAAACAAGGAAATGATGTGGGGACCCAGTACCGTACCGGTGTTTATTACACAGATGACAAGGATTTGGAAGTGATCAATCAAGTCTTTGATGAGGTGGCTAAGAAATACGACCAACCTCTAGCAGTTGAAAAGGAGCCCTTGAAGAATTTTGTGGTGGCTGAGGATTACCACCAAGACTATCTCAAGAAAAATCCAAATGGCTACTGCCATATCAATGTCAATCAGGCGGCCTATCCCGTCATCGATGCCAGCAAATATCCTAAACCAAGCGATGAAGAATTGAAAAAGACCTTGTCACCTGAGGAGTATGCAGTCACCCAGAAAAATCAAACAGAACGGGCTTTTTCAAACCGCTATTGGGATAAATTTGAATCTGGCATCTATGTGGATGTAGCAACTGGCGAACCCCTCTTTTCATCAAAGGACAAGTTTGAGTCTGGTTGTGGTTGGCCTAGTTTCACCCAACCAATCAGTCCAGATGTTGCTACTTACAAAGAAGATAAGTCCTACAATATGACGCGCATGGAAGTGCGGAGCCGAGTTGGTGATTCTCACCTTGGCCATGTCTTTACGGACGGTCCACAGGACAAGGGGGGCTTGCGCTACTGTATCAATAGCCTTTCTATCCGCTTTATTCCTAAAGACCAAATGGAAGAAAAAGGCTACGCTTATTTACTAGATTATGTTGATTAAGAAGTCTTTCCTAAGCAGTTAGAGGAGAATTTTGCTATACTGATACTAGTAAGTGACAAAGGAGAGAAGCATGACCTACACAATCTTAATCGTAGAAGATGAATATCTGGTAAGGCAAGGTTTGACCAAGCTGGTCAATGTAGCAGCCTACGATATGGAAATCATCGGTCAGGCTGAAAATGGAAGGCAGGCTTGGGATTTGATTCAAAAGCAGGTGCCAGATATTATTTTAACCGATATCAATATGCCTCAGCTAAATGGCATCCAGTTGGCAAGACTAGTACGAGAAACCTTTCCTCAGGTGCATCTAGTTTTTTTGACAGGCTACGATGATTTTGATTATGCCTTGTCTGCAGTCAAACTTGGTGTAGATGACTACCTGCTCAAGCCCTTTTCTCGTCAGGATATTGAGGAAATGTTGGGGAAAATCAAGCAAAAGTTGGACAAGGAAGAAAAGGAAGAGCAGTTACAAGATTTATTGACTGATAAGTTTGAGGGAAATATGGCTCAGAAGATTCAGACCCATCTGGCTGATAGTCAGTTTAGTTTAAAGTCTTTAGCCAATGACTTAGGTTTTAGTCCGACTTATCTGAGTTCCTTGATTAAGAAAGAATTGGGCTTGCCTTTTCAAGATTATCTGGTAAGAGAGCGTGTCAAACAAGCCAAACTCTTGCTTCTGACCACGGATTTAAAGATTTATGAGATAGCAGAAAAGGTTGGCTTTGAAGATATGAATTACTTTACCCAACGTTTTAAACAGATTGCAGGTGTGACCCCTCGTCAGTTTAAGAAGGGAGAAGGCCGATGAAGCGTTCTTCTCTACTAGTCAGAATGGTTATTTCCATCTTTCTGGTCTTTCTCATTCTCCTAGCTCTGGTCGGGACTTTCTACTATCAATCTAGTTCATCAGCTATTGAGGCCACTATTGAGGGCAATAGTCAAACGACTATCAACCAGACTAGCCACTTTATTCAGTCTTATATCAAAAAATTAGAAACGACCTCGACTAGTTTGACCCAGCAGACGGATGTTCTAGCCTATGCTGAGAATCCCAGTCAAGACAAGGTCAAGGGGATTCGAGATTTGTTTTTGACCATCTTAAAGGCAGACCAGGACTTGAAAACGGTGGTACTGGTAACCAAATCCGGTCAGGTCATTTCTACAGATGACAGTGTGCAGATGAAAACTTCCTCAGATATGATGGCTGAGGATTGGTACCAAAAGGCTATTCATCAGGGAGCTAAGCCAGTTTTGACACCAGCTCGTAAATCGGATAGTCAGTGGGTCATTTCTATCACTCAGGAACTGGTTGATGCAAAGGGAGCCAATCTTGGCGTGCTTCGCTTGGACATTTCCTACGAAACTCTGGAAGCCTATCTCAACCAACTTCAGTTGGGTCAGCAGGGTTTTGCCTTTATCATCAATGAAAACCATGAATTTGTCTACCATCCTCAACACACAGTTTATAGTTCATCTAGCGAAATGGAGGCCATGAAACCCTATATCGTGACAGGTCAGGGCTATACCCTTGACCACAAATCCTACGTCAGTCAGGAACAGATTGCAGGAACTGATTGGACGGTTATAGGAGTTTCTTCGCTGGAGAAGTTAGACCAGGTTCGGAGTCAACTCATGTGGACCTTGCTTGGGGCTAGTGTCACCTCTCTTCTTGCCTGTCTCTGCTTGGTGTGGTTCAGTCTCAGACGTTGGATTGCCCCTTTGAAGGATTTGAGAGAAACCATGCTGAAAATTTCCTCTGGTATACAAAATCTGCGTGCCAAGGAAACTGGTGCATATGAGTTGAGAGAAGTGACTCGTCAGTTTAATGCCATGTTGGATCAAATTGATCAGCTGATGGCAGATGTGCGCAAACAGGAAGAAACGACCCGTCAGTATGAACTTCAAGCCTTGTCGAGTCAGATTAACCCCCATTTCCTCTACAATACTTTGGACACCATCATCTGGATGGCTGAATTTCAGGATAGTCAGCGAGTGGTTCAGGTGACCAAGTCCTTGGCAACCTATTTCCGCTTGGCGCTCAATCAAGGCAAGGACTTGATTTCTATTTCTGATGAAATCAATCATGTTCGCCAGTATCTCTTTATCCAGAAACAACGCTACGGGGATAAGCTGGAATACGAGATTGATGAAAATCCTGCCTTTGATAATTTAGTCTTGCCCAAGTTGGTGTTACAACCCTTGGTGGAAAATGCTCTTTACCATGGCATCAAGGAGAAGGAAGGTCAGGGGCATATTAGAGTTTCCGTTCAGAAACAGGATAGAGGACTAGTCATCCGCATTGAGGATGATGGTGTTGGCTTCCAATCTACTGGAGACAATAGTCAAAGTCAGCTCAAACGTGGGGGAGTTGGTCTGCAAAATGTTGACCAGCGTCTCAAACTTCATTTTGGAGAAGATTATCAGATGAAGATTGATTCTGTACCCGACAAAGGGACGACGGTTGAAATATACATAAATAGAATATAAACTAGCTAACTCCCAGTCAATTCTGGGAGTTTTATGCGTAATTGAGCAAGCTTTCTAGGTTGTCTATCTTGCTAAAAACAAGAAAAAACGATATGATAGATAATGACAAAAGAGGTATCAAGTATGAAGGAAAAAGATATTCAAAGAGAAACAAGCCAGATTGTAGAAGATGTATTGGAAAAGGCCAATTTGAAGCAAGGATCTATCTTTGTTTTGGGCCTTTCTTCTAGTGAAGTGATAGGTGGTCAGATTGGCAAGGAATCTAGCCAAGAAATTGGCGAAATCATTGTGAAAACCATTCTAGATATCCTAGAGGAGAAAGGAATTCATCTAGCCGTTCAAGGTTGTGAACATGTCAATCGGGCCCTCGTTGTTGAACGTCAGGTTGCAGAGCAGTTTGGTCTGGAAATCGTCAGTGTCCTTCCGACTCTTCATGCAGGAGGTTCGGGACAATTGGCAGCCTTCAAGTTTATGCAGGATCCAGTTGAAGTTGAATTTATCAAGGCTCATGCTGGATTGGATATCGGAGATACTGCAATTGGCATGCATGTCAAGCATGTTCAGGTTCCGATTCGTCCTCTTTTGAGAGAGATTGGGCATGCCCACGTAACGGCGCTGGCTAGTCGTCCAAAATTAATCGGAGGTGCGCGTGCGCACTATCCGCAAGATTCTATCAGAAAGTCGTAAGAATGAAAAAAACAAAACAACAACTAGAAAAAATTACCAAATATTCCATTCGTAAGCTAACTGTTGGGGTAGGTCCTGTAGCCATTGGGGCCTTCCTTTTTGGTGCCAGTACCCTTTCAGTAGATAAGGTGCAAGCCAATGAAGTTGGTGGAGCTCATAGCGTTCATTACCGTTATCTGGCGGAGCAGGAATTGACTGAGTCTGAAAAAGCTCTGATTCACCATGAGGTTCCTACAGGATTTCAAGATGATGATATTCTTTATGTAGTTTATCGCAAGAAGGCAACTAACAGTCAACAACTTCCATACACAGGAAGTAAGGAGCTAGCTCTAGCAGGTCTTGGCTTGGCAACGGCTTCTCTAGCAGTCTTTTTGGTGTCCAAAAAAGGTCGTAAAGAAGTCCTAGGAGTTCTCTTGATTGGTTCTTTAGGAGCCAGCACCTTTGTACCTTATGGGACATTTGCATTTGAAAATAAAGAATTACTTTCTTATAACCAAACTATTTCAGCCTCAACACATGAAGGCTTGGCTGAAGGGATTATCCACATTGATGGCTATGAATACATTGGATACTTTAAGGAAGCAGAACTCCATCCATCAAGACCAGCTTCAGCTGAACAGCCTCAGTTGCCAGTAGAAAATCAAAGTTCAAAAGAAATCGAGAAAACAGAAGTAGCTCAAGAAACATCTGTGGTTACTCCGGAAACTGTTATTGAAAAACCTGTAGTAGAGAATCCAGTTGCTCCTGCGGTTGAAGAAAAACCAGTTTCTGAAAAACCTCAGACAGGACAGGAAGAGAGCTTTGTGGAGATTCCTTTTGAAACGGTCACGAGCCCAGATGCGAATCTAGCAGAAGGACAGACTCGTATTGTCACAGCCGGAGTAAATGGTCAGCGTCGCCTTGTAACCAAAGTTTCGATGGTTAACGGTCAAGAAGTTAGAGAAGTCATCGAAGACCAAGTGATTCAAAATCCTGTGTCGCAAGTCATTGCAGTCGGAACTAAGAAAGAAGTGCAACCTGCACCAACTCCAGTACCACAAGCTGAACCAAGTTACCAAGTAGCTAAAGGAACCCAAGAAGAAGGTAAGGTAGGCCAAGCCTTAACGCAACCGGAATTACCAGAAGCTCCAGTTGAAGCAAAAGGTACTCAAGAAGAAGGTAAGACAGGCCAAGCCTTAACGCAGCCAGAATTACCAGAAGCCCCAGTAGAAGCAAAAGGAACTCAAGAGGAAGGTAAAGCAGGTCAAGCCTTAACGCAACCCGAATTGCCAGAAGCTCCAGTAGAAGTAAAAGGCACACAAGAGGAAGGTAAGGCAGGACAAGCCCTTGTTCAAGATCCATTACCTGAGTACAAAGTAACTGAGGGAACCCTTGTTGAAACATCGACTACAGACCTAGACTATAAAACTGAAACGACTGAGGACCCAACCAAGTATACAGATGAAGAAACTGTCGTAAGAAATGGTGAAAAAGGAAATCAAGTTACTAAAACAACCTATAAAACAGTAGAAGGTGTTAAAACGGACCAAGTTCTTTCAACTAGCACAGAAGTTACCAAGGAACCTGTAAATCAACAGGTAAGTCGTGGTACAAAACCAATTGAAGGAACTCTTGTAGAAGAAAGTCTTGAAAAGATTCCATTTAAGGAAGTTGTTAAAGAAGATGATCAACTGAAAAAAGGTTTAGAAGTCGTAGCTCAAGAAGGGAAAGAAGGTCAGAAAAAAATTACTAAGACCTTTAATACCATTAAGGGTGTTAAAACAGAAGACGCTCCAAAAGTTACAGAGGAAGTCATTGAGCCCCCTCAAGACCGAATTTTGAAACGTGGAACTAAGAACTTTGACAAACCAGTATTGACCATCACAGCAGTTGAACCTAAGGATTTGAAACGTACTTCAGATGTTAAATACAGTCTAGAAAATCCAAGTAAGGCAGCTATTAAATCTATCACCCTAACTCTGAAAAAAGGTGATGAGATTGTCAAAACTTTGAATGTTTCGCCAGAAGACCTAACTGCTAATTTAACAGATTTGCAGTACTACAAGGATTATAAACTTGAAACCAAGATGGTTTATGACCGTGGTGAGGGTGATGAAGAAGAAGTTCTGAATGAAGAACCTTTAAGAATTGACCTCAAAAAAGTTGAAATCAAGAACATCAAAGAAACAAGCTTGATGAGTGTGGATTCTGATGGTAACGAAACAGATACTAGTTTGCTTACGGAAAAACCAGCTGATGTCGCTCCGCTTTATTTACGAGTAACCACTCATGATAACAAAACAACAAGACTGGCTGTTGATAAGATTGAAGAAGTCACAGTTGATGGCAAGACCTTGTATAAGGTCACTGCCAAAGCACCTGATTTGATTCAACGTAATGCTGATAACACACTTAAAGAAGAGTATGTTCATTACTTTGAAAAACAAAAAGCAAAAGAAGGTAATGTTTACTATAACTTCAACGAGCTTGTAAAAGATATGAAAGCAAATCCTACAGGCGAGTTTAAACTGGGTGCAGATTTAAATGCAGCCAATGTACCGACTCCAAATAAAGAGTATGTTCCTGGTACATTTAAAGGTAAGTTATCAAGTGTTGACGGACAACGTTATTCGATCCACAATATGACACGTCAATTATTTGGTGGTATTGAAGGCGGTTCGGTTAAAGATGTTAATCTGGCTAATGTCGATATTAATATGCCTTGGATTGACAATATTTCTGCTCTTGCTAGAACTGTTAAAAACGCTACTGTTGAAAACATTAAAGTAACTGGTAGCATCACTGGTAGAGATGGAATTGCCGGACTTGTTAACAAATTAGATGTTGGTGGACAACTTACTAATGTTGCTTATATCGGTAAACTTACAGGTGTAGGTGATAGAGGTTGGGATTTCGGTGGCATGGTTGGCGAAATCTGGAAAGGTAACGTTAACAAAGGCTATGTAGAAGCTGATATAGTTGCCAATAAAGCTCGTATCGGTGGATTTGTTGCTAGATCGGATAATGGTTCTGATCCTAACGGAATTGGTAAATATGGTTCTGTTCGTAATGCTGTTACTAAAGGAACTATTAAGGTAAATACACCTGTTGAAGTTGGTGGTTTCCTTAGTAAGAACTGGGCATGGGGTAAAGTTGCTGACTCTGTGTCTATGATGAAGGTTGAAAATGGTGAAGTGTTCTATGGATCTAAAGATATTGACGAAGATGGTGGATACTTCTCAAATGACGCATTAGAACGTAACTTTATAGTTAAAGATGTAAGTACAGGTAAGCGTTCATTTAGATTCTCTGTTTCTAACCGAATTAAAGAAGTGTCTCAAGATGATGCTGATAAGAAAATCGCAACTTTAGGAATTACAGCTAATGATTATGTTATCAACCCTCTTGTTGAAGATTCACTTAACAATGTCAAACCAAAAGCTGATACTTACAAAGATACTCAAGACTACGACGCATCTCGCGAACTCGCTTACCGTAATATCGAAAAACTTCAACCGTTCTATAATAAAGAATGGATTGTTAACCAAGGTAACAAGATCCCAGCTGGATCAAACTTATTAACGAAAGAAGTTTTATCTGTTACTGCTATGAAAGGAAATGACTTTGTCACAGACCTTACAGATGCTGATCATATTATGATTCATTATGCAGATAAGACGAAAGAAATTAAAGCTATTACACAAAAAGAATCTAAGGTTCAACAAGTTCGTGAATATAGTATTAACGATTTAGGTGATATTGTTTACACACCAAACATGGTTGTAAAAGATCGTGCAGATCTAATCAGTGCTATCGAAAGTAAATTGAGTCCAGTTGAATTGCAATCTGACCCGATTTACCAACACTTGGGTAGAACTGGTGGCAACAAAGTCAATGCAATTAAGGATTTGTACTTAGAAGAAAGCTTCAAGTATGTTAAAGATAACCTTAATAAATTCGTTACGAAGTTAGTGGAAAATGAAGATCACCAACTGAACACAGATGAAGCTGCAAAACGTGCCTTAATTAAGAAAATCGATGACAATAAGGCTGCAGTTCTTCTTGGTTTGTCTTACCTCAACCGTTATTACGGAGTTAAATTCGATGACTTTAACATTAAAGAATTAATGTTATTCAAACCGGATTTCTATGGTAAGAATGTGAGCGTCTTAGACAGAATTATCAATATTGGTTCTAAAGAAAATAATGTAAAAGGTGACCGTACTCAAGATGCATACCGCGAAGTGATTGCTGGTGCTACTGGGAAAGGCGACCTAAATGCATTCTTAAAATACAATATGGAACTATTCACAAGTGACACTGACTTAAACGATTGGTTCATAAAAGCAACTAAAGATAACGTATATGTGGTTGAGCCGAAGACAACAACTCCTGAATTTGCTGATAAGAAACACAGAGCGTACGAAGGATTAAACAACGATGTCCACGGTAAGATGATTCTGCCACTTCTGAACTTAAAAGATGCGCACATGATTCTAATCTCAACATATAATACACTAGCGTACAGTTCATTCGAGAAGTACGGTAAGAATACTGAAGCAGAACGCGAGGCATTCAAACCTGAAATCGATAAAGTAGCAAAAGCTCAACAAAATTACTTGGATTTCTGGTCTCGTCTATCATTAGATAAAGTTCGTAACCAGCTATTGAAGAGCAATAACATGGTACCAACACCAGTACTTGATAACCAAAACTATCCAGAAGGTACTGACAAATACGGTCACACTAACAGCGGTAAAGACATTGCTCCAGTTCGTGAACTATATGGACCAACAGGTCGTTATCACGCAACTGACTGGCGTATGGGAGCTGTCGCTCGTGTTTATGGTAACCCTTATAAAGATGATTCAGTATTCTTCATGGTTACTAGTATGATTAGTGACTTCGGTATCTCTGCATTTACTCACGAAACAACTCACGTAAATGACCGCATGGTTTACCTAGGTGGTTCTAGACACCGTGAAGGTACTGACCTAGAAGCATTTGCACAAGGTATGTTACAATCTCCTGCTGAAACAAGTCCAAACGGCGACTTTAAAGCACTTGGATTAAACATGGCATACGAACGTCCAAACGATGGAAACCAATGGTATAACACTAATCCAAACGATCTTGCATCTCGTGCAGAAATCGATCATTACATGAAAGGTTTCAATGATACGCTCATGCTTCTTGACTACCTTGAAGGAGAAGCCGTTCTTGATAAACACGATAAAGCCTTAAATAGCGCTTGGTTCAAGAAAGTGGATAAAAAACTACGTGGAGCTAATACGAAGAACCAATACGACAACGTTAGAGATTTAAATGCAGAAGAAAAGGAATATGATTTAACATCTGTTAACGACTTAGTAGAGAAAAACTTCATGACCAAACACGGTCCTGGTAATGGTACTTATGACCCAACTGGATTTAGCTCTGCCTATGTAACGGTGCCTATTACTGCAGGTATTTACGGTGGTAATACAAGTGAAGGGGCTCCAGGAGCAATGTCATTCAAGCATAACACCTTCCGTATGTGGGGTTACTTTGGATATGAAAAAGGCTTCCTAAATTACGCTTCTAACATGCTGAAAAATGAGTCAAAACAGGCTGGTCATGCTACTCTAGGTGATGACTTTATCATTAAGAAAGTTTCTGATGGTAAATTTACTTCTCTAGAAGCTTGGAAGAAAGAATACTTCAAAGAAGTTGTTGATAAAGCTAAGGCAGGATTTAACCCTGTTACAATCGATGGTACTACATACAGTAGTTATGATGAGTTGAAGAATGCATTTGCTGCAGCTGTTGAAAAAGATAAAGCTACTCTTAAAAATGGATCCGTTAAATTTGACAACACTCTTGCACTTAAAGAAAAACTATACAAAAAACTTCTTCAACAAACAAACAGCTTTAAAACTTCAATCTTTAAATAATTGAAATCTCTCATCTGCTTTGCGGATGAGGGTTTTCTTATTTTGTGCTATACTTAAGGTATGCATAGAAAAACAGTGATTGATTTTAGGGCTTTGGGGGAGAGATACACCTTTACCCAGCCTATCAAAGAGTTAAAAGCGAGAGATTTAGCAGAAGTGGCAGATTTGCTGGCACAAGTGGAAAGCTACCAAGAGCAAGGCTATTATGTGGTGGGCTATGTCAGCTACGAGGCTGCACCTGCTTTTGAAGAGAAACTAGCAGTTCACAAGGCACCTTTATTGGACGAGTATTTACTTTACTTTACTGTTCATGATAGGGTGGAGACCTCTCCTATTCCCTTGACTTATGATGAGGTTGATTTGCCTTCAAATTGGCAGGAAGTGACGTCTGAAGCAGAATATGAAAAGGCGATTGCCCAGATTCACCATCATTTACGCCAGGGGGATACCTACCAGGTTAACTACACCGTCCAACTAAAACAAGACCTAAGTGCCAATCCTTTTGCTATCTACAATCGTATGGTGGTAGAGCAGGAGGCGGGCTACAATGCCTATGTGGAACATGACGAGATGGCAGTGATTTCCATGAGTCCAGAGCTCTTTTTTGAGCAAAACGACCGTGAGTTGACAACGCGACCAATGAAGGGAACGACTCAGCGTGGGTTGACCGATCAAGAAGATCTTGAACAGGCTAGTTGGTTAGAGCAGGATCCTAAAAATCGCTCTGAAAATATGATGATCGTGGACCTCTTGCGCAATGATATGAACCGTATTTCTGAAGTGGGGAGTGAGCACGTGGAGCGTCTCTGCCAAGTAGAACAGTATTCGACAGTTTGGCAGATGACTTCGACCATCAAGAGTCAGTTGCGAGAGGATGTGGACCTTGTTGCAATCTTCCGCTCACTCTTTCCTTGCGGTTCTATAACGGGCGCACCTAAAATTGCGACCATGGAAATCATTAAGGACTTGGAGCCACAACCGCGTGGAGTCTACTGCGGAACGGTTGGTCTCTTGCTTCCAAATGGACGACGGATTTTCAATGTTGCCATTCGGACCATTCAACTGCATCAAGAAAAAGCCATCTATGGGGTGGGTGGTGGCATTACTTGGGATAGCACTTGGGAATCTGAATACCGAGAGGTTCATCAAAAGGCGGCAGTCCTTTATCGTAAACAAGCTCGCTTCCAACTGATTACAACTGGAAAAATCAGCCAAAAACAACTGCTGTTTGAAGAGCAACATATAGAAAGACTGAGAAAAGCGAGTCGATATTTTGCATATTCTTTTGATGTAGAAGACTTGAGACAAAAGATAGAGGAAGAGTGTCAGGCTTGTGATGCTAATCAAGATTACCGTCTACGAATCAGTCTCAACAAGTCTGGAGAAATAGAACTCAGTCGTCAAATCTTAACACCTCTTAGTCCACATTTCTGCCAGGCCAAACTTTGTCTGCAGGAGGCCAATTTGCAACTAGCATTTACCTATTTCAAAACTACTCACCGACCACACTTAAATCTAGGTAAACAGGAAATCATTTACCATAATGCGGCAGGAGAACTATTGGAAACCTCTATCGGAAATTTAGTTTTGAAAATCGCTGGGAAACTCTATACACCGCCAGTCCGACTTGGTATATTACCAGGAATTTACCGTCAGTATTTACTAGAAACAGGACAAGTAGAAGAGAAAGTCTTGACCTTGGCAGACTTAGCCCAAGCAGAAGCTGTTTACGGCTGTAATGCAGTGAGAGGCTTGTATGAATTAAGCCTAGAGGAGAACTAGATGAAACTGGTATTTTTACACGGTTTAGGGCAGTCAGCAGAGAGTTGGAAAGAAGTTCGGAATCTACTGACAGATTATCCTTCTGAGGCTATCGACTTATTTCCTTCTGGAGTTAGCAGCTATCAAAAAGCCAAGGAGCGAGTTTATCAGCACCTAGCTCAAGAGACAGAACCTTTTGTTTTGATTGGATTGTCCTTAGGTGCTGCCCTGGCACTAGAACTTTCCAGTTACGATTTATCAAATCTCCGAGCTTTGGTTCTATCAGGATGTCCGCTTAAATTGTCCGGTAATATCCTATTTTATCTTCAGTTGCTGATTTTTAAACTACTTCCCAAAAGGGTATTTGAAAAACAGGGAGCAGATAAGGTTCTTATGGTCGGAGTTTCTGAGGAATTGAAGACACTTGATTTAACGGATATAGCAGGGATTTGCCCCTATCCAACCTTACTAATTTGTGGCAGTAAAGATAAACCGAATCTTAGTTCTATGAGAAGTCTTCATAAACTAATATCAGAATCCCAATTCCAGATTATCCCTGACGGTCCTCATGTCTTGAATAAGGAAAAACCAAAGGAGTTTGTAGAAAATACCAGAAGTTTCCTTGAATTGCTGAAATAAGTTTGATAAAATAATATTGAAATCGATAACATCGTTAGAGGAGAAACAAATGAACAAACGTCTATTTTTAAAAATGAGTCTGGCTACTTTGCCAGTTTTAGCTTTGTTTTCACAACCAGTTTTAGCGGAAGAAAACATCCATTTTTCTAGCTGTAAGGAAGCTTGGGCTAATGGTTATTCAGATCTTCATGAGGGGGATTCTGGTTATTCTGCCAAGTTAGATCGCGACCATGATGGTGTGGCTTGCGAATTGGAGAATGCCCCTAAGGGTGCCTTTAAAGCAAAACAAGCAACTGCGGCTCAAACCAACACAACTTCATCTACAACAAGTGGTTGGGTTAAGCAGGATGGTGCATGGTACTATTTTGATGAAAATGGAAATCCAGTGAAAAATGCTTGGCAGGGAAGTTATTACCTGAAAGCAGATGGTCAAATGGCCCAGAGCGAATGGATTTATGATGATTCTTATCAAGCTTGGTATTACTTGAAATCAGATGGTTCGTATGCTTATAGTACATGGCAAGGAAATTACTATTTGAAATCAAACGGTAAAATGGCTGTCAATGAATGGGTTTATGATTCTTCTTACCAAGCTTGGTATTATTTGACATCAGATGGATCTTATGCTTACAGCACGTGGCAAGGGAATTACTATTTGAAATCAGATGGTAAAATGGCTGTCAATGAATGGGTTGATGGTGGACGTTATTATGTTGGTGCTGACGGAGTTTGGAAGGAAGGTCAAGCAAGTACAAGTTCTTTTTCTAGTGATGATAGCAATAGTGAATACTCTGCTGCTTTAGGAAAGGCAAAAAGTTATAATTCATGGGCTACTATGTCTAAAAAACGCTTATATAAGCAGTTGACTTCTCAATATGGGGAAAAATTTACAAGTGATGCTGCGCAATATGCTATTGATCATCTGGATGCAGATTATAAGTCAAATGCTTTAGCTAAGGCCAAGAGTTATCAAAAATTACTTAATAAATCTAAGTCGGCAATTTATGATCAGCTTGTCTCACCGTATGGTGAAGAATTTACTGAAGAAGAAGCTCAATATGCAATTGATCATTTAGATGATTAACAGATATTGGCAGGCAAAAAAATTCCTTATAATTCATTTACGCAAACCTTTGCATAAATGAGTGAATTTTGTTATACTAGTACTGTAAGCATTTTCAATTACTACAAAATGAAAAAGGAGAATATGATGAGTCAAAAGATTATTGGGATTGACCTTGGTGGAACTTCTATCAAATTTGCAATCTTAACAACAGCAGGAGAAATCCAAGAAAAATGGTCTATCAAGACCAACATTTTGGATGAGGGAAGTCATATCGTTGATGATATGATCGAGTCTATTCAACATCGTTTGGACTTGCTTGGATTGGTAGCAGCGGACTTCCAAGGTATTGGAATGGGATCACCAGGTGTGGTTGACCGTGAAAAAGGCACTGTTATCGGTGCCTACAACTTGAACTGGAAAACCCTTCAACCAATTAAAGAGAAAATTGAAAAAGCCTTGGGTATTCCATTCTTCATCGATAATGATGCCAACGTGGCAGCTCTTGGTGAGCGCTGGATGGGTGCTGGTGATAACCAACCAGATGTTGTCTTTATGACACTTGGTACTGGTGTTGGTGGCGGTATTGTCGCAGAAGGCAAATTACTTCACGGTGTTGCTGGTGCAGCAGGTGAGCTTGGCCACATCACTGTTGACTTTGACCAACCAATCGCATGTACTTGCGGTAAGAAAGGTTGCCTTGAGACAGTTGCCTCAGCAACAGGGATTGTTAACTTGACTCGTCGCTATGCCGATGAATACGAAGGCGATGCAGCCTTGAAACGTTTGATTGATAACGGAGAAGAAGTGACAGCTAAGACTGTCTTTGACCTTGCAAAAGAAGGAGACGACCTTGCTTTGATCGTTTACCGTAACTTCTCACGTTACTTGGGAATCGCTTGTGCCAACATCGGTTCAATCCTAAACCCATCAACAATCGTCATCGGTGGTGGTGTATCAGCTGCGGGAGAATTCCTTCTACAAGGTGTTCAAAAAGTCTACGACGAAAATAGTTTCCCACAAGTACGCATATCAACAAAATTGGCTCTTGCAACTCTAGGAAATGACGCTGGGGTTATCGGAGCAGCATCACTTGTATTGCAATAAAATAATAAAAGAGGAAAAATGCTAACCTAGAGTTAATAATGTTCCTCTTTTCTTTTTTATGCTATACTAGTTAGGAAATAAATGAGGTGAGAGTAAATGACAAAAGCAGATACGATTTTTAAAGAAAATATTGAACGAATCCTCAAAGACGGTGTCTTTTCTGAGCAGGCACGTCCCAAGTACAAGGATGGAACTGTTGCTAACTCTAAGTATGTAACTGGTGCCTTTGCCGAGTATGACTTGGCAAAGGGGGAATTCCCTATCACAACCTTGCGTCCTATCGCTATCAAATCCGCCATCAAAGAAGTTCTCTGGATTTACCAAGACCAGTCAAATAGCCTAGACGTGCTTAATGACAAGTACAATGTTCATTACTGGAATGACTGGGAAGTGGGAGATACAGGAACTATCGGTGAGCGCTATGGTGCCGTTGTTAAGAAACACGATATCATTAATAAGCTTCTCAAGCAGTTGGAAGACAACCCTTGGAACCGCCGCAATATCATCTCGCTCTGGGATTACCAAGCTTTCGAAGAAACAGACGGGTTGCTTCCATGCGCCTTTCAGACCATGTTTGATGTCCGCCGTGTAGATGGAGAAATCTATCTGGATGCGACCTTGACCCAGCGTTCTAACGATATGCTGGTAGCCCACCACATCAATGCTATGCAGTATGTGGCCTTGCAGATGATGATTGCCAAGCATTTCGGCTGGAAGGTTGGGAAGTTCTTCTACTTCATCAACAACCTCCATATCTATGACAATCAATTTGAACAAGCTCAGGAATTGCTTCGTCGTGAGCCGTCAAACTGCCAACCACGCTTGGTTTTAAATGTTCCTGATGGGACTAATTTCTTTGATATCAAAGCAGAAGATTTTGAGTTGGTGGATTATGACCCTGTCAAGCCACAGTTAAAGTTTGACCTAGCTATTTAAAAGAATAGAAAAAAGAAGTTGAGACAATAAATCCCAACTTCTTTTGTTTCTTAACGTGATACGCGGCGGCGAGCTGCTTTTTTACGGTTTTCTTCGATGAAAGCTGCTTTTTGCTCTTCTGGTTCGATTACTTTCTTTTTAAATGCGTATACTGCGCCTGCGACTGCAGCGACAGTTCCTGCGACACCTGTTACAAGACCTTTAGCGAATCCTTTAGCCATGAGTCTTCCTCCTTTATCTTCTTAATCAGCCAGCCTCCTCAAGAGGTCACATTTTTCTGACTGACCTTTTTGTGTTATAATAATAGTAACGAAAAAATGGGAATTTTTCAAGGAAAAAAGATGAAAACAAAAATAATTGTGATTGTTGGTCCGACTGCTGTTGGAAAAACGGCTCTTGCCATTGAAGTCGCCAAGCGCTTTGGTGGGGAAGTTGTGAGTGGCGATAGTCAGCAGGTATACCGCGGTCTAGATATTGGGACGGCTAAGGCTAGTCCAGAAGAACAGGCAGCTGTTCCTCATCATTTAATCGATGTTAGAGAGGTAACCGAGTCTTACTCGGCTTTTGATTTTGTTTCAGAAGCTAAAATGGTGATTGAGGACATTCACAGTCGTGGCAAGCTAGCCATTATCGCTGGTGGGACGGGACTTTATATCCAGAGCTTGCTAGAAGGATACCATCTGGGTGGAGAGACCCCTCATGAGGAGATTTTAGCTTATCGGGCTAGCTTGGAGCCTTATACAGATGAGGAATTAGCCCATTTGGTGGAGCAAGTAGGCCTTGAGATTCCTCAGTTTAATCGTCGTCGTGCTATGCGTGCCTTGGAAATTGCCCATTTTGGTCAGGATTTGGAAAATCAAGAGACCTTATATGAACCATTGATTATCTGCTTGGATGATGAGCGCAGTCAATTATATGAACGTATCAATCACCGAGTGGACCTGATGTTTGAAGCTGGACTTCTAGACGAAGCCAAGTGGTTGTTTGACCATTATCCAGATGTGCAGGCTACTAAAGGGATTGGTTACAAGGAACTCTTTCCTTACTTCCGTGGAGAGCAGACCTTGGAGGAAGCCAGTGAGAGTCTTAAACAGGCGACCCGTCGTTTTGCCAAGCGTCAGTTGACCTGGTTCCGTAATCGCATGCAGGTCACCTTTTATCAGATTGGAGAGTCTGGTGTGCAGGAGCGTATTTTTAGCCAGATTGAGGAGTTTTTAGATGATTGATACGGAGAAAAAAGAGGAGCGAGTCCTGCTTATCGGTGTGGAATTGCAGGGCATGGACAATTTTGACCTCTCTATGGAAGAATTGGCCAGTCTAGCCAAGACAGCTGGAGCAGTCGTTGTCGATAGCTACAGACAAAAACGTGAAAAGTATGACTCCAAGACCTTCGTCGGCTCTGGTAAGTTGGAAGAAATTGCCCTCATGGTGGATGCAGAAGAGATTACCACTGTCATTGTCAACAACCGCTTGACTCCACGGCAAAATGTCAATCTGGAGGAAGTTCTGGGTGTCAAGGTCATTGACCGTATGCAGTTGATTTTGGATATCTTTGCCATGCGAGCTCGTAGCCATGAAGGGAAACTCCAAGTCCACCTAGCCCAGCTCAAATATCTCTTGCCTCGCTTGGTTGGTCAGGGAATTATGCTCAGCCGTCAGGCAGGGGGAATTGGTTCCCGTGGACCTGGTGAAAGCCAGCTGGAGTTGAACCGTCGTAGTGTTCGCAACCAAATCACGGATATCGAGCGCCAGCTTAAGGTGGTTGAGAAAAATCGGGCCACAGTCAGAGAAAAACGTCTGGAGTCCAGTACCTTTAAGATTGGTTTGATTGGTTACACCAATGCTGGGAAATCGACTATCATGAACACTTTGACTAGTAAGACCCAGTATGAGGCGGACGAGCTGTTTGCGACTCTAGATGCGACGACTAAGAGTATCCATCTTGGGGGCAATCTACAGGTGACTTTAACTGATACGGTGGGCTTTATCCAAGATTTACCGACAGAGTTGGTGTCTAGTTTCAAGTCAACCTTGGAAGAAAGCAAGCATGTAGACCTTCTGGTTCATGTTATCGATGCCAGCAATCCTTACCACGAGGAGCATGAAAAAACAGTCCTGTCCATTATGAAAGACTTGGACATGGAAGACATTCCTCGCCTGACCCTTTATAATAAAGCGGATTTGGTGGAGGATTTTACGCCGACCCAAACGCCATACGCCCTCGTTTCTGCCAAGTCTGAGGATAGTCGTGAGAATTTGCAGGCTTTGTTTTTAGAGAAAATCAAGGATATTTTTGAAGTCTTTACCCTGCGCGTGCCTTTTTCAAAATCCTACAAGATTCATGATTTAGAAAGTGTTGCGATTCTGGAAGAACGCGATTATCAGGATGATGGGGAAGTCATTACAGGCTACATTTCTGAGAAAAATAAATGGAGGTTAGAAGAATTTTATGACTGATATTAAAACTTTGGCTCTAAAGTATGGAGGTTATACAAGTCTGGACAAGGTCTATCTGGATCAACTTCTAGCTGGTAAAACAGAGCAGGAGCAGTTGGCACTGATCACGCCTCCGCCTAGCGTTGTCAATGCCTATTTTGCAGAACTCTACCAGAAAAAGAGTCCTGAGGCTGCGACTGATTATTTTGCAGAAGTCAGTCAGGAACTGAATCTCTATAATGTTGAGCCAAGTTTCACTCTCGAAAACAAGCCTTTTATTCGTCTTAACCTATCTGGTAAATCCTTTGGTTTTTGCTATGAGAGTGAGGGTCTGGGTCGAATTTTCTCTGAAAATAAAGAGATTATTTCAGAAGACTTGCTTTTTGAGATTGCGCAAATTTTCCCTCATCAGCTAGTCTTTGAGGAGTCTGGAAAGATTTACATGAAGCCTGTCGGGGATGAGGAAATTGTTAGCGTGGAGAGTCTCACGGCTTTGACTGATTTAGAAAGCTTGGTTGATGGTCGTAAGCGTCTCAAAGGTTATAGTCAAGAGGATTTACTGCAAGAAGTTAGAGCTTTTTCTGGCAAGCATTATTTCCGATCGGAAAACCGAACAGCTATGTTATATATTGATTAATTAGAAAGTATCAAATGGATATTCAATTTTTAGGAACGGGGGCTGGTCAGCCCTCTAAAGCCCGCAACGTATCAAGTTTGGCTCTCAAACTCTTGGATGAGATAAATGAAGTCTGGCTTTTTGACTGTGGGGAAGGAACGCAAAATCGCATTTTAGAAACCACGATTCGACCACGGAAGATCAGCAAAATCTTTATCACCCATCTGCATGGAGATCACATTTTTGGCCTGCCAGGTTTCCTTTCTAGCCGTGCCTTTCAAGCCAATGAAGAGCAGACAGATTTGGAAATCTATGGACCGCAAGGGATCAAGTCCTTTGTCTTAACCAGCCTTCGTGTATCAGGTTCTCGTCTGCCCTACCGCATTCATTTCCATGAGTTTGACCAAGATTTTTTAGGAAAAATTCTTGAGACCGATAAATTCACTGTGTATGCAGAAGAGCTGGACCACACTATTTTCTGTGTTGGCTATCGTGTTATCCAAAAGGATCTAGAAGGAACTTTAGATGCTGAAAAACTCAAGGCTGCTGGCGTTCCATTTGGTCCGTTATTTGGAAAAATCAAAAACGGTCAGGATATTGTTCTTGAAGATGGTACTGAAATCAAGGCAGCTGACTATATCTCAGCTCCTCGTCCAGGTAAGATTATCACTATTCTTGGTGACACCCGCAAAACCAGTGCTAGTGTGCGTCTAGCTGTCAATGCTGATGTCCTGGTTCATGAGTCAACTTATGGCAAGGGTGATGAGAAAATTGCTCGTAACCATGGTCACTCAACTAATATGCAGGCAGCGGAGGTTGCTGTAGAAGCAGGTGCTAAACGCCTCCTACTCAATCATATCAGTGCTCGCTTCCTCTCAAAAGATATCAGCAAACTCAAGAAAGATGCGGCTACCATTTTTGAAAATGTGCATGTAGTCAAAGACTTGGAAGAAGTGGAAATCTAAAAGATTGAGAAAGGATAAGTATGCGTACGATTCTCATTACCGGAGCTAGCGGTGGTCTAGCTCAAGAAATGGTCAAACTTTTACCAGAAGACCAGCTTATCTTGCTTGGTAGAAATAAGGAAAAATTAGCTCAACTCTACGGAAATCATCCCCATGCAGAATTGATTGAAATAGACATTACCGATGATTCGGCCTTAGAATCTCTGGTAGCAGACCTCTATCTCCGCTATGGCAAGATTGATGTCTTGATTAACAACGCTGGTTACGGGATTTTTGAAGAATTTGATCAGATTTCTGACCAAGATATTCACCAGATGTTCGAGGTCAATACCTTTGCTTTGATGAATCTAACTCGTCGCCTTGCGGCTCGTATGAAGGAAAGCCGAAAAGGTCATATCATCAATATCGTCAGTATGGCAGGTTTAATCGCTACTGGCAAGTCCAGTCTCTACTCAGCGACCAAGTTTGCGGCTATTGGTTTTTCAAATGCTCTGCGCTTAGAACTCATGTCCTACGGTGTTTATGTAACGACGGTCAATCCAGGACCAATCCGTACAGGATTTTTTGACCAGGCTGACCCAGATGGCACCTATCTCAAGTCGGTTGAACGGTTCCTGTTGAAACCAGATGCAGTGGCTAAAAAGATTGTCAAGATTATAGGAAAAAACAAACGCGAACTTAATCTACCGATGTTGTTGAACCTAGCCCATAAGTTTTATACCCTCTTTCCCAAGTTAGCTGATAAGTTGGCAGGGGAAACTTTTAATTATAAATAAAAAAGTTGTTCCTAAAATGGAGCAACTTTTTTGATGATTAGAATAAATCAATTCCAGTCTTATTTAATGAGTGGCAGTGATAGGTGAAGGCGTTGATAAAATTAGAGTAATATTGCTGATCAATAAATTTTGCGCTTTGAAGATAATTAAATAGATTTTTGGCTAGGGGAATAGCTTCAGGTTTGTTCCATCTAAATTGATTGTAAACATGTTCAACTTCTAGGAACATGAGGGGAATAGCTAGATAGCCTCGTTCGAAGGTCTGAAGTGATTTAATTTTTTTAATAATATCATCAGCCTTTTGATAGTATCCCAACTCTGAGAAGTATTTTGCGGAGAAAGTGAGAGCATTTAAAATGCGGATGTAGGTGTCAGTATTAGCACTTTCTTTGTACATAAGTAGTAATTGTTTGGTCATATGGTCAATGAGTTCCATGGGACAATGATTGACGATGACACGATAAATTTCAAGTTCGATACTATTAAAGACATCAGATTTCATTAAATGATTGATAATGTTTTGAATTCTGGCAACAGTTTCAGGACTCTTTGATATGGTTGGATAATGTCTTAATTTAATAGATTTGAAAATCATATCTGCTTGAAGTGGATTGTCTTTTAGGTAGACATCAAATAATTTTTCGTATTCTTCAATGTAAGTGAGGATATCTTCTTCATGGACCACATGCTTGCCAAATTCTATAGCAGGTAATTCTAAGCAGTCTCCACCTTTATTTGCATAGGCAAGAACAAAATCATTCCATTCAACTCCGATAACGATTAACAGTTTAGCAAAGTTTTCAAGTGAAATTCCTTTATCTCCTTTTTCAAATTGACTTAGGAACTGTGGTGATACGATATCTGAGGCGGCTTCCTTTAGGCTGAGGCCTCGTGCTTCGCGCAGGTACTTAAATGTAGCTCCAAATGGATATAGGTTTTCCATAAATAGTCTCCTTACATACTTCTAAGACTATTATACAAAAATTTAGAGAAAAAAATGGAGAAAGAAAACTATAGTTACAAAATAGTAGAATTCTGTGCTATTTTTTGTTTTTATGAACAAGATTGAAACTATAGTTTAAATGACGAAAAATTTAAATATCTATTATGGTATGATAGGGGAAAGAATAGCTAATAAAGTCGGCTTGTTATACTAGTATAACAAGGATTGACTTATCACTCAATCCTATTCTATCAGTCATTCAAGGAGAAAATGATATGGGAAAAACTTAAATGCTCGATACTAGAAAAAAATTATATTTACTTTTAAGGTTATAAGACAATTATCAAAAATTTTTAGAAAAATAAAAATATATAAGGAGTTTTGTTATGAAAAACAGAAAAATGTTGGCTTCTTCTTTACTAGCTGGTGCTTTATTATCGGTAGGTCATGTAGCTTCTAAACCGACAGCGGTTCATGCTTTAACAGATATGAGTGTCAAGGATACTCAAAACCCTTTGAAAATTACTTTGATACCCACTACTCAGCCGTTTTATTTATCAAGTGTGCTGGTAGATATTCAAAGAAATTCTTCTAATGATAATCCATCTTTGCATTACGATTTAGTTAATGAAGATACAGGGGCTATTGTAGCTAGTTATAGCTTTAATAGTTTTGGGGATCAAACTAGAAGTCAAGACCATGTTTGGTTACTATATGCTGAAGATGGACGATATCATATTGATGTTTATACTAAAAAAGACTTTGGGAAAGGATATTTTGGTCGATCAGAAGTATTTAAAGTATCAAATAACAGATATGTACCTATAAAAAATTCAGAGACACCAAAAGTTACTGAAGCTCCAAAACAAACCACTAACTCTAACTCAGGTCAGACTGGCTGGTCAGGTTCTTCTTACTACAAAGCTGGTGTGAAAGTGGTCAATCAATGGATTTTTGATGTTCAGTACAATTCTTACTTCTACCTAAATGCTTCAGGTAACTTTGTTCAGAATGCTTGGTCTGGAAGTTACTACCTCAAGTCAGGTGGCTACATGGCTAAAAGCGAATGGATTTATGACAATAACTATCAATCATACTATTACTTGACAGCAGAGGGTAGCTATGCGCGTAATACCTGGGCTGGAAGTTACTACCTCAAATCAGATGGTAAAATGGCTAAGAGTGAGTGGATCTATGATAGTAGCTACCAATCTTACTATTATCTAACATCAGAAGGCAGCTATGCTCGTAACACATGGGTAGGCGATTACTATCTCAAGTCAAATGGTAAGATGGCAGTCAATGAACGTACCCCAGATGGCTACCAAGTAGATGGCTCAGGTAAATGGGTGAAATAAGAAAATAAATCTATAGTGTAGATAAAACTTATTTTAAACTGGGAGAAAAGAGAAAATAATGGAAAAACATGAAAACCAAACGAATGAAGAAGTGACTGTAGAAAAAGTCGAAGAGACTACAGAAAGAATGGAAGAATCAATTAATGAAGTAGTTCAAGAGAAGCCTGATAGAGTAGAAGCAATCAAAAAAGAGGCATCAGCTTTTGTAGATAAAGCTGGACAACAAATCGAAAATCTAGATGTGAATGGTTTGATTGAAAAGATTAAAAAATTATTTGAAACAAAGCCTCTACAATCTGTCGGAATAAGCCTAGCTATCTTTCTTGTTCTGTTCTTTGGAGTTCGTAAATTAACAAGTGATCCCTTAGATGGAACTTATGAAATTTTAACAAGACGTGATCATTTAGTCATGGTGATTAAAGGAAATTCTGGGACCGTCATCTCTGAAGATTCAGACGGAGACAAAGAAAAAAGACTAGTGAAAATTGATAAACAAAAGAAAGAATTGACAATCACAGACGATAAAGGAAGAGATTTAGGAAAAACAAAATATATGTTGAAAGATAAGGAACTTTATCTTCAAGAGCCAGATCAAACCTTTAACCGAGTAAAATAGACTACACATTAAAAGCTTACCTCAGTACCCTAAAAGTTACTGGGGTAGGAAATTGTATACAGAGAGAATATGAATGAAATTTAAAAAATTAATAACTCTAGCCAGCTTGGTTGGCCTAATTACTTTCTTATTGCCTGTTGTTTCATCAGGTAATCAATCACTAGCTCCGGTAAGTGAACATGTTTCAGAATATTTACATGTACCATTATGGTATCTATTTTTGATTTGGTATGGAGCGTTTGTGATTGCTTTCTTATTGTCTTTAGTAATTGGAAAAGGAAGAGTTCTTCAAATTATTACATCAATTATAGTTATTCTGGTAAGCTTATTTGGAATTTTTGTTCATTTTTCACTAACACAAGAATTGGTTGGAAGATCGAATTTAGGTTTTGGAGCGATTCTATATTATATCTGTGTTGTAATAAATATTTTTGCAGCAATAATGATTATAAAAGGTGATAAAGCTACTAGTGAAAAAATGAATTAAATCATTTCATTTCAGTAGTAGTTGGGATGGATGTGTTACTAGAAATTCTGTGTTATATAGTGATAAGAAAGGTTTTAGGTTAAAATGAAAAAAATTTTATTTCGCTTTCCATTTTGGTATTATTTAAATCCAATTAATTTTTTAGGTGTAGGTGTATTAGGTTTTATCACCTATTACAATACTGTAAGAATATTTTCAGAAATTGCTGAGTTTGAGAAATTTAATGTTGCTCATTCACATAATCAGTTTTTTGTAATATTAGGTATTGTGTTTCATATTATTTGGGCAATTTTAAATGTTTTATTATATCCGTATGTATTTTCTTATATTTTTAAAGTAGTCTCAAATATTATTCCAAAAGGATTTTTCTTCAGTTTAATGTTTAAGCAAATAGGTGCGGCCTATAGAGAAGAAATGGATAAAGGGGATATTTATTTACATCATAGAATCTATTATGATTATCGTGGATATCCTACATCCATTGAACCAGTATATGATAGAGCAATTGATCGTGCCCTTAACGCATTTAGTAATATGCTTGCTATCCAACTTGGAATTAGAATTGTTTGTGTGAGTCTTGGGATAGTAGCTTTATTTGCATCATGGTATTTTACCATCTTTTATGGTTGGTTCTTTGCTATTAAATATAATCGTCAACATCCTCCAAAAAAAAAGAGTCAAAATGAACCAGTAAAAATGCCTTCAATGCAAAAAGTAAATCAAATTCCTGAGGTACAGGGGAGTGAATTGGATTCTGAAAGTACGATATTAAGTGATAATAGAAGTCAAGAAATTTCTTCGCAAAAAAGAAAAGTGTCTGATTTATTAACTCAAGAACGGGTAGAAAAGGCTGGGAATATTTTGGAAAAACTTCTATCAATCTTAATTAAAATTAGTATTGGATTTTTCAAAGTTTTAGGAAAAGTTGTATTATTTACTTTTAAAGTTACGGGGGGAATTGCTAGAGGTATAGAGCATTCTGTGGAAGATTCAATCAGAAGAATGTTTTAGTCAGTGAAACTAAAACTTAAATATTACATAAAATTTTAAAATAGATTAACAAATGATAAAATCTAAATGAAATGATACATATAAGTCATTTTGTTTAGATTTTTCATAGTTTAGAAAGATAATAGAAAAATGACAACATATAAAGTAGGAACAAGTTTTAGTGCATTGTCTTTTTGGGAAGCTTATTCGAAGGCTAAAGATGGAGACATTCTTGCACTAGAAGAAGGTTATATGCTTGAGCTACCAGCAGGAAGACACTACAAGATAGAAAAAAGTATCAATATAGTTGGGAAAATTTCTGCAACCGAAGGTGGAGGAACGCTTTATCAAAATACTATAGCAGCGACTCTGCAAATTATGAAAGGCGTTACAGTTCGGTTTGAAAATATTTGGTTTCAAGTAGATGACCATCGCTGTGCTTTAGTGATAAAGGGTGATTCAAGTGTAGTTTTAAATACTGTATACTTTAATGAACAATTAGAAAATAAAAAATTTTTCATAATGGTTGAAGGTAAGTCAAAATTGTTGATTGAAAATGCAGGAAATCAACTATATAATGGTTCTCACAGTAGAACAGCAATTAAAGTTAGTAATTCTACCTTAGAGCTAAAGCGTGCAGAGTTAAATATAAAATTGAATGCAGATAAGGGTGCTTCTATTCAAATGGAAGATACAGTGATAGAAGCATGGGGTTCAAATGTATTAAATGTAAAAGATTCATCAGTGACTTCCCTAAATACTATCTTAAAAGGAGGAAGCGCTGAAAAAGCATACCCTGCTGTTTTTTTAAGTCGTTCGACTGCAAAATTTAAAAATACAGAAGTCATTCAACCATTGTATCAAGCGGCTGTTTATCTGACAAATAGTTCTAGCCTTGAATCAACTAGAGATTCTTTGACATCTATAAAGGCAAATAGTAGTCGAGTATGTATAGAGCAAACAGTAATAAGGGAATCTCTTTTGTTAGAATCAAATTCATTTTGTAGAGTTAGTGACTATGTTGATATCAAAGGGGAGAACGAGGAAAAAATTGATATTTATTGTGGAGCTTCTGTCTTAATAGCAAATACAATAAAATTAAATCGTAATATTACCCCAAATATTCGACTTTCAGATAGTTCATACCTAATAGCAGATACTATTCTTAAAGAATTTGAAGATACGAATGGTATAATATGGGATATTTCAGATGATAGCTGTAAAATTTTGAATGAAGAGAGTACACATTCAGAACTACAAGAGGAAATCAGTGAAACTATCGAACGCAATTATGAGGAAGAATTGTATAGCTTGATTGGTTTGAATAATGTAAAAAAAGAAGTTCAAAAATTATTAAGAACAGTAGAATTCAATCAAAAAAGATTATCAGAAGGTCTTCCAGTCCAAGAACAATCTCTACATTCTGTTTTTACAGGAAATCCTGGTACAGGGAAGACAACAGTAGCAAGATTGTTAGGTAGAGTTCTATTTGACAGAGGTGTTCTCCCTGGAGATGAATTTAAATTTATTGAGGTTTCAGAGTCGGATCTTATTGCAACTCATATTGGTGAGACGGCAGTACAAACGCAAGCAATATTGGAGAAGGCTAAAGGTGGAATCCTCTTTATTGATGAAGCATATACTTTAAATAAAGGAAAATCTTCTCAACATAATTTTGGACTAGAGGCTATAAACACGATTCTAAAGTATATGGAAGATTACCGCAATGAAATTATGATTATATTTGCGGGGTACACTAAAGAAATGGAACAGTTTTTTGAAACAAATCCTGGATTAAAGTCACGTGTACCAAATACATTCTTCTTTGAGGACTATTCTGGTGATGAAATTGTCGAAATGGGATTGAAAAATCTTCAGAAATCTGCCTATCAACTTGAAGACGAATCTTATTATGCTATGAGGGTTAAGCAGGCCTATAGTCGCTCGTTAGATCATAGTAATGGACGATGGATTCGTAATTTTAATGAACACTTAATGAGAGCTTTAGCCAATCGTGTTGTTGAGACGCAGGTTGATGACTATGTGACAATTATCAATGAAGATATAGATGATGTTCTTCTTCAAGGTACACAACAACCAGAAGAAAATCAAAAAGATGCTTTGGAACAACTACAAAACTTGATAGGAATAGAGAAAGTTAAAAAACAGGTTGAACAATTTATTTCATTAGCAGAGTTGAATAAGAAGAGAGAAGAACAAGGTGCTTCTGTGAGCGAGTTCTCACTACATTCGCTATTCTTGGGAAATCCAGGGACTGGTAAAACTACTGTAGCTCGTATTGTAGGAAAAATTCTGTATCAAAAGGGGATTATTCCTCAAAATAAATTCATAGAGGTATCTCGTAGTGATTTAGTAGCTGGGTATGTAGGGCAAACGGCAATCAAGACGCAGGAAGTATTGAAATCTGCTTTAGGAGGAGTTTTGTTTATTGATGAAGCATACACGCTATCAAATTCTAATGAAGATCGATTTGGTAAAGAAGCAATTGATGAGATTCTTAAATTTATGGAAGATCATAGAAGAGATATTGTCATTATCTTTGCTGGATATACAAAGGAAATGGAAGAATTTCTATCAGTAAATTCAGGTCTACCAAGTCGAATTCCAAACACTTTTGATTTTGAAGATTATACAGCGGATGAAATTATTCAAATTGGTTTATTAGGCTTAAAAAATCAAGGTTACTTTGTTGATGTGGATTATTATTCTAAAACAGTTGAATATTTATATAATAAAATCAATGATTGTAGTAATGGTCGCTGGATTAGAAATATCAATGAAAAAATCATTAAGAACTTATCAATTAGAGTATCACGTGAGAACGTGACTGATTTATCGACAATAGATAGAGTCGATATTGAGAGAATGATGCTAGAATATGAGAGATTATAAAAATATGGAAAATCGTTTGAAATTACTAAACAAACTACTGGTGGTGGTTTGTTCTATATTAGGCTTATTTTCATTAGTGAATTCAGCCCAAGCCGATAGTACTGACTACAACCAACTATTGCCACAAATTGCTGAGAAGTGGGATAGTAAAAATTTATCAGACAAAGCTAGATACCAACTAGGTTATGCACTGGTCGATATTGATAAAAATGGGACGGATGAATTATTAATCGGTCGTTCTTATGATAGAAATTGGAGTTTGTATGCTGTCTATTATTTAAATGAACATACACCAACAAAACTGATTGAAAGTACCTCAGAGGTACAAAGTATAGGTCGAACATCTATTAGCCTTTTTGGTGATGGAAGTGTTGCTATCAGTGAATGGACTTCGGGTTCTGGACAAGGAGTAACAAAACTTTATCAACTATCAAAAGAGAACAAAGAAGCGGAGCTTGTTCAAAATGTCGAATTTGATATGAAGGAAAAAGACGGCTTTGGTATTGATTTTTCTGGAAAATCAAAAATAGATACCTCAACTATTGAATATACTTCTCTAAATCTCCCAATCATCGGAGATAATATGGATCCGAATCCTCCCATGCCCAAGTCTCTTGTCGATGCTAAAATTGGAGATGAAATACCTCTCCCGTCCGAATTAGTAGGTACTTGGATTAATAAAGAGCCAAATAATGGGACTAATCCTGGTAGAGCTTCATCACTTATTTTAGGAGAGGATGGAAGCTACACTGGAACCTTTAAAGATGGAGATATTAGAGGGAAGGTATCTCGTCTTAAAAAAGTTAGTGAGAATGGATTTATTGTCTTAACAGAAAATCAAGAGAATGATTTTTTCTCTTTAATTGTTGGTTTAGGTGGAGGTTTGCCTCCTGGTCATCGACTCGAACATGGTATGGTACTAGAAGGGCGAACTTTATATAATGTATTGTGGGTAGTAAAAGAAGGGGAGGAAGACTATTCTAAACCTACCAAGCTAGTAACTTTTGTAAATCCAACTTATGGTCCTAAGAAAATAGAGAAAAAATCAGAGCAAGAAGTAGCGAAACAAGGCGATACAGTAGCAGAATCAAGTCAAGATAGTAGTGAGGAGACAAAGCCAGAAGAGAAACTATTCGGAAACATTCCAGTTTTTGGCATTGTTGCAGGAGCTGGACTTATCCTTGTTGTAATTCTGTCTATATTTTGGTTTAAAAAATAAGATTTTATAAAATCATTTTGATTTACTATTAGAGAAAAAACCTCAAAAACTAGGGTTAAAAACTAGTTCTTGAGGTTTTTAGCTTATTCGATTTAGAGTGATTCTCATACTCAATGAAAATCAAAGAGCAAACTAGGAAGCTAGCCGCAGGCTGTACTTGAGTACGGTAAGGCGACGCTGACGTGGTTTGAAGAGATTTTCGAAGAGTATCAACTATCAAACTGAACTTCTTCTAGTAGATAGTCGATAAAGCGTTCGCCCATTTTGGATAGGCTGGTTTTTTCATGCTGGATATAGATCAGCTCAATCGGGTCATCAATGTCCAGTGGGATGGAAACGATATTGTCACCGTTGAGGTTGCTGTTCAAAATCCCCGTCGCAATGGTGTAACCATCCAAACCAATCAAGAGATTAAAGAGGGTGGCACGGTCACTAACCACGATGGATTTCTTGTGGTGTTCTTGTGAAAGGATTTCCTCTGAAAAGTAGAAGGAGTTGTGCGTCCCTTGGTCATAGCTGAGGTAAGGGAACTTTTCCAAATCAGACAGTTTCACCTTGTCTTTCTTTGCTAGAGGATTGGTCTTGCTGACAAAGATATGGGGCTGGGCGGTAAAGAGATGATGAGCCAGCAGGTGGTTGTCATCCAGCATTTTTGTTAAAACATCACGGTTGTAGCTGTTTAAGAAGAGAACACCGACTTCACTACGGAAGTTCTTGACGTCGTCGATAATTTCCCAAGTCCGCGTTTCACGAAGGAAGAGCTCGTATTTTTCCATGTCGCTTTTCTTGAGCAAAGAAACGAAGGCGTTGACCACAAAGGCATAGTGCTGGGAGGAAACGCTAAAGAGTTCGCGGTGGGCGACAGGATTTTTATAGCGTTCCTCCAGAAGCTGAGTTTGCTCGACAACCTGACGGGCATAAGAGAGGAACTCCATACCATCACGGGTCAAGGTGATACCCTTGGGATTGCGGATAAAGATTTCAATGCCCATCTCATTTTCCAAATCTCTCACAGCGTTGGAAAGACTAGGCTGTGTGATAAAGAGTTGTTTGGCTGCCTCATTCATGGAGCCAGTTTCGACGATTTTGATAATATAATGTAATTGTTGAATTCTCATGTTTTTATTGTACCACACTTGCGTCAGAATCGCCAAGGAGGATAGGAAAATCAGGAGTATTATGTAAGTCTCTTCTTGAAAAAAACACAAAATTTTGCTAGAATGAAACTTATGAAAACATTCTATGATGTGCAGCAATTCCTCAAACGATTTGGTATTATTGTTTACATGGGAAAACGCTTATATGATATTGAACTGATGAAGCTGGAACTCTCTCGGATTTACGATGCAGGGTTGATGGACAAACTAGATTATCTGGAAGCGGAAGCGGTTCTTCGCAGGGAGCACAAGGTAGAATTGGATTATATTGAGAAAAATGGAGAAAAGAACTAATGGTTACTTGGATTTTGTGGGCACTTATACTAGCAATGTTGGCATGGATGGGCTTTAACTATTTTCGTATTCGACGTGCGGCTAAAATTGTAGACAATGAGGAGTTTGAATCCTTGATTCGTACGGGTCAATTGCTTGATTTACGTGACCCAGCAGAATTCCATAGAAAACATATTCTTGGGGCTCGCAATATTCCTTCAAGCCAGTTGAAGACCAGTCTTGCGGCCCTTCGTAAGGATAAACCTGTCCTTCTTTACGAAAACCAACGTGCGCAACGGGTCACAAATGCGGCCCTCTACTTGAAAAAACAAGGCTTTTCTGAGATTTACATCCTTTCTTATGGTTTGGATTCTTGGAAAGGGAAAGTGAAGACTAGCTAACATTCTGTAAAAATCTGTCGAATGATAGATAAAGCTAGCATTTTATGGTATCATCATTTATATTAAATTTAAGGAGATTTTATAATATGAATTCACAAGAAAAGAAAAAACCTTCACTTATTTTAGGTATCTTATCTATCGTCCTTGGTTTGCTTTCTCCAATAGTGGGTCTGATTTTGGGGATCATAGGGGTGGTCTTGGCTTTTTCATACCAAAAAGAATCTGGACTAGACTATAAAACAGAAAAAATTCTCAATATCGTAGGACTTGTAGTTTCTGTCCTTAACTGGATTGCAGCCGTCGCAGTATTTTTTAGATAAGCAATAAACAAAAAGCTTTAATATAAAGCTTTTTGTTTTATCGACTCATCTCTAAGTAGTTTTTTATGATTTCCAATTCCTCTGGATTCAAGGGACGGAATTGCCCTTCTGCTAGTTCTGGGTCTAATGTAAAGTCACCGAATTGGACGCGTTTTAGGGCAGTCACCTTAACACCAACCGAGAGGAACATTTTCTTAACTTGATGAAATTTTCCCTCTGAAATGGTGATAGAGGCTTGGCTGAAAGAAGGACTTGCAGATAGAATCTCTAGCTTTGCAGGTTTACAGGCAGTGCCATCTAAAAAGACAATTCCTTTTTGAAAGGCTTGGATATGGTCAGGTGTCAGGAGTCCATTAACCTCAACTTGGTAGGTCTTATCGACATGATACTGAGGATGAAGGAGTTGAAAGCCCAAAGGGCCGTTATCGGTTAAAAGGAGAAGGCCCGTCGTATCTCGGTCCAGTCGACCGATAGCATAGAGTTTATCAGACTGGATGTCAGGTGGCAGGAGGTCCATGACGGTTGGAAGTTCCTTGTCTTTGTTGGCTGTAACGACACCAGCAGGCTTATGAAGCATAAGATAGGTGTGCTCATAACCTTGAATGATTCGGCCCTGAAAAAGAAGTTCTTGTAGCCCTGTATCGATATTCTGGGCTAGGGAGCGAGCAGGGCAACCATCGACTAGAATTTCTCCTTTAAGTAAGGCTTGTTTCATGGCCTTTCGGCTGATTTTTTCTTGGGCTAATAAATTATCTAAACGCATACTGTGCCTATCTTATCATAAGTTGTATACTTTGAAAAGGCTTGACGTGAAAAGAAAAGCAGAGTGAAAACATTTACACTTGCTTGAGTTATGTTATTTACTTGAAAATATGGTATAATCGTTCAGTTAGAAAATAAATTTTGAATATTATAGAGGAAATCATGACAAAATTAAGAGAAGATATCCGTAACATTGCGATTATCGCCCACGTTGACCACGGTAAAACAACCCTCGTTGACGAATTGTTGAAACAATCAGAAACGCTTGATGCACGTACTGAATTGGCTGAGCGTGCTATGGACTCAAACGATATCGAAAAAGAGCGTGGAATTACTATCCTTGCTAAAAATACAGCTGTTGCCTACAACGGAACTCGAATCAACATCATGGATACACCAGGACACGCGGACTTTGGTGGAGAAGTTGAGCGTATCATGAAAATGGTTGACGGTGTTGTCTTGGTCGTAGATGCCTACGAAGGAACAATGCCACAGACTCGTTTCGTATTGAAAAAAGCCTTGGAACAAGACCTTGTCCCAATCGTGGTTGTTAACAAGATCGACAAACCATCAGCTCGTCCAGCAGAAGTAGTGGACGAAGTGTTAGAACTTTTCATTGAGCTTGGTGCTGATGACGACCAGCTTGACTTCCCAGTGGTATATGCTTCAGCGATTAACGGAACTTCTTCATTGTCAGATGATCCAGCTGACCAAGAAGCTACGATGGCACCAATCTTTGACACAATTATCGATCACATCCCAGCTCCAGTAGATAACTCAGATGAGCCTTTGCAGTTCCAAGTGTCACTTTTGGACTACAACGACTTCGTTGGACGTATCGGTATCGGTCGTGTCTTCCGTGGTACTGTTAAGGTTGGGGACCAAGTTACCCTTTCTAAACTTGATGGCACAACTAAAAACTTCCGTGTTACAAAACTCTTCGGTTTCTTTGGTTTGGAACGTCGTGAAATCCAAGAAGCCAAAGCAGGTGACTTGATTGCCGTTTCAGGTATGGAAGACATCTTTGTCGGTGAAACTATCACTCCGACAGATGCAGTTGAAGCTCTTCCAATTCTACACATCGATGAGCCAACTCTTCAAATGACTTTCTTGGTTAACAACTCACCATTTGCTGGTAAAGAAGGTAAATGGGTAACTTCTCGTAAGGTGGAAGAACGCTTGCAGGCAGAATTGCAAACAGACGTTTCCCTTCGTGTTGACCCAACTGATTCACCAGATAAATGGACTGTTTCAGGACGTGGAGAATTGCACTTGTCAATCCTTATCGAAACAATGCGTCGTGAGGGATATGAACTTCAAGTATCTCGTCCAGAAGTTATCGTCAAAGAAATCGACGGTGTTAAATGTGAGCCATTTGAACGTGTTCAAATCGATACTCCAGAAGAATACCAAGGATCTGTTATCCAAAGCCTTTCTGAACGTAAGGGTGAAATGTTGGATATGATTTCAACTGGTAATGGTCAAACTCGTTTGGTCTTCCTTGTTCCAGCTCGTGGTTTGATCGGATACTCAACTGAGTTCTTGTCAATGACTCGTGGTTACGGTATCATGAACCATACCTTTGACCAATACTTGCCATTGATTCCAGGGGAAATTGGTGGACGTCACCGTGGTGCCCTTGTTTCTATCGATGCTGGTAAGGCTACAACTTACTCAATCATGTCTATCGAAGAACGTGGAACAATCTTTGTTAACCCAGGTACTGAGGTTTACGAAGGAATGATCATCGGTGAAAACTCTCGTGAAAACGACTTGACAGTTAACATCACTAAGGCTAAACAAATGACCAACGTTCGTTCAGCTACTAAGGACCAAACAGCTGTTATCAAGACACCTCGTATCTTGACACTTGAAGAGTCTCTTGAGTTCTTGAACGACGATGAGTACATGGAAGTAACGCCTGAGTCTATCCGTTTGCGTAAACAAATCCTTAACAAGGCAGAGCGCGAGAAAGCTAACAAGAAGAAAAAATCAGCTGAATAAGAGTTAGAAAGAGAGAAAGATGGTCTATTTAGTCCTAGGGATTTTACTGCTCCTACTCTATGTATTTGCGACACCAGAAAGCATTAAAGGGACAGTCAATATCGTCGCTATGGTATGTATTTTAGTGGCACTCTTGGTTTTGTTGGCTCTATCTTTTCTGAAAATTTTTCAATTACCAACAGAAATATTCCTAGCAATAGCCATGTTAATCCTAGCTTACTTTAGTGTGAGAGACATCACACTCATGCCAGTCAAAAAAAGTAAAAGAAGATAAAAAAGAGAGTTTCGGCTCTCTTTTTTTGGTAGGAATTTTACAAGATTTCAATTTATTTTTGAGTTATCACTATCTCTTTTTCTTGGATAATATGAATGGGAAAAACTGGAATAAAATTCGTTAATGGCATCTATTTTTTAGGGAACTGTAAAATTCTATTACTAATAATATTTTAGTAGAATATGTTGACAGATTATATAGAAAGTGATATATTTACGGTATAAGAAACCGATTTCAAAATAAGAAAGGATTAAATTTATACTCAATGAAAATCAAAGAGCAAACTAGGAAGCTAGCCGCAGGTTGCTCAAAGCACTGCTTTGAGGTTGTAGATAAGACTGACGAAGTCAGTTACATATATCTACGGCAAGGCGACGTTGACGCGGTTTGAAGAGATTTTTGAAGAGTATTGTTGTCTTGGTGCTCAGGGTGTGATGGATTAAACTAGGAAAATAATTCTAAGAATTTGTAAAATGTAAAATTTCTTTCTATAGGGTTATTCTCTTATACAAGGAGTCTACTATGAAGAAACTATTCATATTATTATCAACTTTTTTTCTCAGCTTCTTCCTTGCTTGGATTATTGTCTTACGTGCTCCACAATATTTATTTGCAAGCTATGATTCCGTTTCCTTACTTCGTGTCAAAAAAGATACTCAGGAACCGACGCGTGAGGTATTTGAAAAGGAATTAGAGAATTTTGTAAACTCAGAACAGAGTTTAATAGCTAGAAGAATCGTAGAGCCGAGTAAGGATGGGACGACTCACTTTACTTATGCAACTTATGGTCAGGGAACTTTACCAAAAGAATTCCAAGAAGCTAGCCAAGAGAGTCGTGAACGTAGTGATCCGCTAAATAGTTATCTCCTTTTGTCAGGCTCCTTGACGAAAGAAAAGCTTGCCGATAAATTAGGAGATTTGGGTTATAAAGCAATTCCTGACCGAAAGACACCGCCCTATTCTCTTGCTTTTCGAATGTTACTAAATCCACTTATCTTAATTAGTTTAGCAATATTTGGCTTATCTTTCTTTGCTCTAGTGATTATTACTCGGATTAAGGAAATGAGAGCTGCAGGTATAAAACTCTTTTCTGGTCAGACTCTCTTATCCATCATGGGGCATTCTTTATCTACTGATATCAAATGGCTCCTTCTATCAGCCCTCCTTTCCTTCCTAGGTGGGGGAGTCGTTCTTTTTAGTCAAGGTTTGTTTTATCCTATCTTGTTAGCCACCTATGGTTTTGGGATTAGTTTCTATCTGTTGTTTTTATTGGGTATTTCAATTTTACTAATGCTCCTTTATCTAATGAGTTTGAGTTACAAAGCATTAGTTCCCGTTATTAAGGGGAGATTACCCCTTAAACGCTTGATGGCTTTAACCCTATTGTGTCAGTTAGTTGCTGTCTTTACAGTAGGCTACGCTGTTAAGACAGGTTTGACGTCTTACCAACGATTGAAAGAACTTGAAATTTCAAAACAAGCATGGCAGGATAGAGCAGACTATTACCAGATTTTCTTTGGCTTAGGTGATAGAGTAAAAGATACAGAAAATCAGAATAAGTGGTATGCCTTTGCCAAGGAAGCAATCGAAGAAGAACAGGCTCTATTTGTAAAAGATAATCTCATTCATTTTGCAAATCCTCAAGGAAAAAATGAACAGGGAGAGACACTGGATACCTATAGTCCAAATGCTAATGTTCTCTATGTCAGTCCAAGTTATTTGGACAAGGAAAATGTATCTGTAAATGGTGAGACTAGACAGAAACTAGCCCATCTTCAAAAAGGGGAATTTGGACTCTTATTACCAGAATCTCTTCGTTCACAGGAAGCAGAACTTAAGAAAGCTTTTGAAGAAAGATTGAGTGATTATGGAAAATCTGGTGAGGAGGCAAGTGCTCCTTTAGAGTATGAAATGAGAGCGATTGTTAGTTATCTTCCAACTGGAGAAAAGCGGTTTGTTTATAATAACGGTGAGAATCCCGTATCCACTCAGTATTTGACTGATCCGATTTTAGTTGTATTTACTCCAACATCTATAGGTGATAGTATCATTTCCAAATCTAGTTGGTCTATCAATGCTGGTAAGAATATCTTTGTCAAAGGATATGAAGATGGGATTAAACTCTTGAAAAATGCAGGAATTTATGAGCAAGTATCCTATCTTAAAGAAGGAAGAAGTGTTTATCTAACTCGTTATAATGAAGTTCAAACTGAAACAGCAACTTTAATCCTAGG
>CAJNDF010000012.1 GCA_905221455.1 bacterium
CTAGTAAACCTAGATTTAAAACTATGGTATAATGAAAGGAGAGAAAGAATGATTCTCAGACATCCGGGCATCAGCCCGACCAATGATTTGGTTGCTAAGAAGATTTTTAGTAATCCAGAAATCACTTGTCAATTTATCCGCGATATGTTGGATTTACCAGCCAAAAATGTGACCATTTTGGAGGGGAGCAATATTCACGTTTTGCCTTCCCTGCCTTATTCAGCCCAAGATTTCTATACCAGTATAGACGTTTTGGCGGAGTTGGACAATGGAACTCAAGTTATCATTGAGATTCAGGTACATCATCAGAATTTTTTCTTCAATCGTTTGTGGGCTTATCTGTGCAGTCAAGTCAATCAAAACCTAGAAAAAATTCGCCAGCAAGAAGGGAACACTCATCAGAGTTACAAATATATCTCACCCGTTTATGCTATCGCAATTGTGGATAGTAATTATTTCTCAGATGATTTAGCCTTTCATAGCTTTAGCATGCGCGAGGACACGACAGGTGAGGTTTTAACCATCACAAACAATGGACAAGAAAACCATCTAGTCAAGATGGCATTCTTGGAATTAAAAAAATATAGAGAAACCAGCAAAGATGAGGTTCGCAAGCCGTGGTTGGAGTTTTTCGGGAATAAACCCTTTACCCAGCAACCCGAGCGAGCCATCAGCCAAGCAGACCAACTGCTGGACTACAAGAGCTGGTCCGAGGAGGACAGGAAAATGTTTAGTGAACAGCGCAGACGCGAAGAACAAGCCTTGTTAGCACAGGACTATGCCTTGGAACAAGCTGAGGAAAAAGGATTAGAGCGGGGTCGAGCAGAGGGGATTGAACAAGGACGAGCAGAAGGCATTGAAGAGGGATTAAAAGTAGGTTTAGTAAATTTAGTACGTCAAGGTCTTCTGCCATCTGAGGTTGCAAGTCAGCAATTAGGCATGACCGTTGCTGAGTTTGAGGAGTTGTTGTAAGACCAGCACTAACGGTCAGAAAAACCATCTAGTCAAGATGGCCTTCTTAGAGCTAAAAAATATATAAAGTCAAACAGCAAACTAAACATCTCGCCACAAGACTGGGAAAAATCTTTAAAATTAAAAACCGCATATAATCAGGTATTGAAGAACCTTGATAATATGCGGTGTATTGTGGAGAGATTTACTTCATTTTCTCCTGAAATTGAGTTTTTCCCCACATCAACCTCATACATACAAGCAAAGTTAAGCTGACCTAGTTTGTCGAAAAGATTTTAGAGGAGTATAAGCATTTACTAAAACTAAAAAAAATGATATAATGAAGCCGATTAAATGTTTTAAAATAAAGGAGAATTTTAATGTCTTACCAAGAAAATTACCAGAAATGGGTTGATTTTGCGGAGCTTCCTGACTACCTTCGTCAAGATTTGGAAAATATGGACGAAAAAACAAAGGAAGATGCCTTCTATACAAATCTTGAATTTGGTACTGCAGGTATGCGTGGCTTGATTGGTGCTGGTACAAACCGCATCAACATCTACGTTGTTCGCCAAGCTACTGAAGGTTTGGCTCGTTTGATTGAGTCAAAAGGTGGAAACGAAAAAGAACGTGGTGTCGCAATCGCCTACGATAGCCGTCACTTCTCACCAGAGTTTGCCTTTGAATCTGCAGCAGTTCTTGCTAAACACGGTATCAAATCTTATGTATTTGAAAGCCTTCGTCCAACTCCAGAACTATCATTTGCGGTTCGTCACCTCAACTGTTTCGCGGGTATCATGGTCACAGCCAGCCACAACCCTGCTCCATTTAACGGTTACAAGGTTTACGGTGAAGACGGTGGACAAATGCCTCCACACGATGCGGACGCGTTGACTACTTATATCCGTGCTATCGAAAACCCATTTGCAGTTGAAGTTGCTGATGTAGAAGCTGAAAAAGCTTCTGGCTTGATTGAAGTTATCGGCGAAGCTGTTGACGTAGAATACCTTAAAGAGGTTAAGGACGTAAACATCAACCCAGCCTTGATTGAAGAATTTGGTAAAGACATGAAAATTGTCTACACACCACTTCATGGTACTGGTGAAATGTTGGCTCGTCGTGCTCTTGCCCAAGCAGGATTTGACTCTGTTCAAGTCGTTGAAGCGCAAGCAACTGCTGACCCTGACTTCTCAACTGTAAAATCTCCAAACCCAGAAAGCCAAGCAGCCTTTGCCCTTGCTGAAGAACTTGGTCGTCAAGTTGGTGCAGATGTTCTTGTCGCAACTGACCCTGATGCTGACCGTGTTGGTGTTGAAGTTCTTCAAAAAGATGGTAGCTACCTCAACCTTTCAGGTAACCAAATCGGTGCTATCATGGCTAAATACATCTTGGAAGCCCACAAAAACGCTGGAACTCTTCCTGAAAATGCAGCCCTATGTAAATCTATCGTATCAACTGACTTGGTAACGAAGATTGCTGAAAGCTACGGCGCAACCATGTTCAACGTTTTGACAGGTTTCAAATTCATCGCTGAAAAAATCCAAGAATTCGAAGAAAAACACAACCATACTTACATGATGGGATTTGAAGAAAGCTTCGGTTACTTGATTAAACCATTCGTACGTGATAAAGATGCTATCCAAGCCGTTCTTGTCGTTGCTGAACTTGCTGCCTACTACCGTTCACGTGGTTTGACACTTGCTGACGGTATCGAAGAAATCTACAAAGAGTACGGCTACTACGCAGAAAAGACTATCTCTGTTACCCTTTCAGGTGTCGATGGTGCAGAACAAATCAAAGCAATTATGGCTAAATTCCGCAACAATGCTCCAAAAGAATGGAACACAACAGCTATCACTGTCGTAGAAGACTTCAAGACCCAAACTGCTACTGCTGCTGACGGAACTGTTACAAACTTGACAACTCCTCCAAGTGATGTGTTGAAATACACGCTTGCTGACGGTTCATGGATCGCAGTTCGCCCTTCAGGTACAGAACCAAAAATCAAGTTCTACATTGCAGTTGTAGGGGAAACCAACGAAGAATCACAAGCTAAGATTGCTAACATCGAAGCAGAAATTAATGCTTTTGTAAAATAAAATCCTATAAAAGATGAGACAAACAATCTCATCTTTTTTTCGTATCAAATCTAAGCAATTTTAGAAACTTTATGGCATACTAGACTTATCAATGAAAGCGAGGTAATCTCATGGAACAATTTTTAGATAACATCAAAGACCTTGAAGTCACTACAGTTGCGCGTGCGCAAGAAGCTCTTGATAAAAAAGAAACTGCAACCTTCTTTATCGGTCGTAAAACTTGCCCTTACTGCCGTAAATTTGCAGGTACATTGGCAGGTGTCGTAGCTGAAACCAAAGCTCACATCTACTTCATCAACAGTGAAGAAGCAAGCCAACTCAATGAGTTGCAAGCATTCCGCTCACGCTACGGAATTCCAACTGTACCAGGCTTTGTCCACATTGCAGATGGACAAATCAACGTCCGTTGCGACTCTTCAATGTCAGCACAAGAAATCAAAGAATTTGCAGGATTGTAAAAAAGCCACTCATCGAGTGGTTTTTAAATGGTCAAAATTACCTTTTTTCAAGCAAATCTTGTATCATTCTATGCAGTTCTTCTATCTTCTCGGATTGTCTCTCTAGTAACATTCTCTGACTAGACAATTCATCTTGGAGTTTATCAAGTTTTATCTGTTCATCTGGATTATCTTTTACAAAAAAGTTCGTCAAGGCACTCGTTAACATTCCTATTGTTCCAATACCGACAAGCATTAATAAAACAGCTAACCATTTACCAAAAATCGAAGTCGGAACAATGTCCCCATAACCAACAGTAGTTACTGTCACAAGAGCCCACCAAAGACTATCGGAGAAAGATTTTTCTTCAACTACAGATAAAATTGAACTTCCTACTAGAACGATAAAAATATTAACATACAAGATATAAATCAGGCCATTTGTCCGTAAGAGTTTTCCAATCTTCTTTTCCAGCTTACCAGTCAATCCAACGATTCTTAAAAGACGAGTCAGTTTCAATAATTTTGTCAGCCTTGCTAGGCGAAAGATGCGTCCTAATCGAAAAACTGTGAAAATAGCATTTAAAGGAAGGATAGCTAGCAGATCAAAGATATTTTCAATTATGAATCGCCATTTCCCTTTACTTAAAAAGAACCGCCAGCCATAATCCACCACAAAAACACCCCAAAGTAGTAAATCAATAATATTGTACGGAGGATTATCCAAATCGACCATCTCAGCAAATCCAAGCAAGACTAGAACAACAGATATCAACGCAAGTATGATAATAGTTGTATCATAGTAATCCTTAAATAACCATTTTTTCTTCAGATTTTTACTCTCCTTACTTTCTATACTGTTATTACTCAGCTTTAATTCAATAAATATCTCTCCGATGACCAACTTCTAGAGTAGCAACGACTAATTCATCATCTACAATTTGTACGATAACTCGATAATTACCAATTCTATAGCGCCATTGACCAACGCGATTACCAACCAAAGCCTTTCCGTGTCGTCTTGGGTCTTCCAAAACATTGGTTTGTAAATAGTTTGTAATTAGCTTCTGCGTATAACGGTCCAATTTTTTCAATTGCTTGATGAAACGTCTTGTCGGAACTAATTTATACAAATTATTCATCCTCCAAGCCTAAATCATGCATCATTTCTTCCCAAGTAATGGGTTCAACTCCTTTTTCCAAGTCTTCTAAATACTCTTGATAGGCTAAATCTGCCACACGAGCGTCGTATTCGTCTTCTAGAGCTTCAAGAGTTTTGTTGCGGATAAGTTCCGACAGGGAAACTCCCTCAAACTTAGCCATTGCTTTCATAAATGTTTTATCAGCTTCAGAAACTTTTAATGTAATAGTAGTCATCTTTTGTGCTCCCTTTTTTAATGGTAACACCATTGTATTACTTTTTAGGTGTTCAGTCAATATAAAAAGAACACCTTCTCAGCGTTCTTTCTATATCTCTGTCAAGGGTGTTGCGGTATCCGGTGAGGTATCGTAAACCTTAAAGTCTACTCCAACTCCCAGATCAGCTTGTGCTAGCTGATTGACCATGGTCATGTGAGCTAGCTCCTTGATATTATTTTCCTTAGACAAATGTCCTAGGTAGATTTTCTTAGTGCGATTTCCCAAGGTACGAATCATGGCCTCAGCACCGTCTTCGTTAGAAAGGTGACCGAGATCCGATAGGATTCGTTGTTTGAGTCGCCAAGCGTAAGAACCTGCTCGCAAAATCTCTACATCGTGGTTGGACTCGATAAGATAGCCATCCGCATTTTCGACAATCCCTGCCATACGGTCACTGACATAACCTGTATCTGTCAAAAGGACAAAACTTTTATCATCCTTCATAAAACGATAGAACTGCGGTGCGACTGCATCATGACTCACACCAAAACTCTCGATGTCGATATCTCCAAATGTCTTGGTTTTGCCCATTTCAAAGATATGCTTTTGCGAAGAATCCACCTTGCCAAGATATTTACTATTTTCCATAGCTTGCCAAGTTTTTTCATTGGCATAAAGATCCATACCATACTTGCGAGCCAACACACCAACTCCATGGATATGGTCTGAATGCTCATGCGTAATCAAGATGGCATCTAGGTCTTCTGGTTTGCGATTTATTTCAGCAAGGAGACTGGTAATTTTCTTGCCAGACAAGCCTGCATCCACTAAAAGCTTCTTTTTTGGGGTTTCCAGATAAAAGGAATTTCCACTGGAACCTGACGCTAAAATACTGTATTTAAAGCCTGTTTCACTCATTCTAGTCTTCTACTTCATCCTCCCATACTTCTTCTTTCACTGCATCCTTATCATAAGGGAGAACAATAGTAAAGGTTGATCCCTTACCGTATTCACTCTTGGCCCAAATAAAGCCATTATGCTGTTTGATAATTTCTTTAGCAATAGACAGTCCCAGACCTGTTCCACCTTGGGCACGACTTCTAGCACGATCCACACGATAAAAACGGTCAAAGATGCGTGGTAAATCCTGCTTAGGAATACCCAAACCTTGGTCTGAGATGGATAAAATCATCTGATCATCAGTCGTCTTCATGGTCACTGTGATTTTCCCACCATCTGGCGAATACTTGATGGCATTGTTAAGAATATTATCAATCACCTGTGTCATCTTATCTGTATCTATCTCGATCCAGATAGAATTGATAGGGTAATCTCTTACTAATTCATATTTCTTCTCTTCATCCTGCCCTCTGATCTGATCAAAACGGTTGAGGATAAAAGTAATAAAGGCAGTAAAGTTAATCAGTTCCACATCCAGATGACTGGTGGCATTATCAATCCGAGAGAGATGTAAGAGATCCGTCACCATTCGCATCATACGATTGGTTTCGTCTAGAGATACCTTGATAAAGTCTGGTGCTACAGTTTCACACAAAGCTCCCTCATCCAAGGCTTCAAGATAAGATTTAACACTGGTTAAGGGCGTCCGTAACTCATGACTAACATTGGAAACAAAGAGTCTCCGCTCGCGTTCTTCCTTCTCCTGCTCCGTCGTATCATGCAAAACAGCAACCAAACCTGAGATAAAGCCAGACTCTCGACGTATCAAGGCAAAGCGAACTCGAAGGTTCAAATATTCGCCATTGATGTCTTGGGAATCTAGCAACAATTCTGGACTTTGGGTAATCAAATCACGCAATTCATAGTCTTCTTCTATCTTGAGTACTTCCAAAATGCTTCTATTCAGAACATCTTCTTTAACCAGCCCCAGTTGCTTCTTGGCTGTATCGTTAATCATGATAATCTGACCCCGACGGTTGGTCGCAAGAACCCCATCTGTCATATAAAACAGAATACTATTTAGCCTCTTACTCTCTTGTTCTAGATTTTCCTGAGTGAGACGAATAACCTCCGACAAGTCATTCAAATTATTGGTAATGTTGGTGATTTCAGACCCACCTTGCATATCAAGAACCTTGGAATAATCTCCTGCAATCAAGTCTTTAACCTTTTGATTGATTTGCTTCAATCGGATATTATCCCGACGATTTTCTAGCAAGAGCAAGGTCACGACTAAAATAAAGCCAAGTAGAATAAGGATAAAGATAAAATCACTGGTTAAAACTGTATCTTTAATTAGTTTAATCATTATTTCTCATATAATAACCAACACCGCGACGTGTTAGAATATACTCTGGACGACTTGGTGTATCTTCAATCTTCTCACGCAGACGTCGGACAGTCACATCAACAGTCCGAACATCTCCGAAATAATCATAACCCCAGACTGTTTCAAGCAAGTGTTCACGCGTAATTACTTGACCGATATGAGAAGCCAAGTGGTACAAGAGTTCAAATTCACGGTGAGTTAAGTCTAGTTCTTCACCATATTTTTTAGCCACGTAGGCATCTGGCACAATCTCCAAGTTCCCAATTTGCAAAGGCTGAGTTTTCTTTTCATCAGACTCTTGATTATCTACAGAAGTCAAATCTGTACGACGAAGAAGAGCTTTGACACGTGCCTGCAACTCACGATTTGAGAAGGGTTTGGTTACATAGTCATCTGCACCAAGCTCTAAACCGATAACCTTATCAAATTCGCTATCTTTAGCTGAAAGCATGATAATAGGCACACTACTTGTCTTGCGAATAGTCTTCGCAACTTCTAAACCATCAATTTCTGGAAGCATCAAATCTAGAATAATAATATCTGGCTGCTCTGCTTCAAATTGCTCTAGCGCTTCACGACCATTAAAAGCAGTTACAACCTCGTAACCTTCCTTGGTCATATTAAACTTGATAATATCCGAGATTGGTTTTTCATCATCTACAATTAATATTTTTTTCATATGTTCACCTTTTTCTCTACTATTATACCAAAAAATAACAAGAAGACACAATAGCTAGTCTTTGCTACTGTCTAAGTTGGCTTTTACATAAGCCTGCCAGATTTTTTGTTGGGGTTTGGCAAGTGGGTAATTTTTAAACTCTTCTGGTGAAAGCCAGCGAACCTCTCTATCTGAAAAATCATGGAAATCACTCACCTGACCTGCTACAATTTGAACATGCCATTTACGATGGCTAAAGACATGCTTGACAGTCTCAAAATAAACATCAAACCAATCAACTTCTAGGTCATAGTCCTGCTGGAAACTCTCCTCTGGACTAGGGCCAAAGTTTACACTTTCTTCTGCAACCTGATGAAAGAGGTCAAACTGCTCTTCTTGCGAAAAGTCATCTACTTCTATCAAGGGAAAATGCCAAAATCCTGCCAACAACTTTTCACTTTCATTTTTTTCAAGTAAAAATTGCCCCTGAGCATTTTTCACAACTAGTGCTTTTAGATAAATGGGAGCTGGCTTTTTCTTTGGAGCCTTGATTGGATAACGGTCCATGCTTCCATTCTGATATGCCCCACTAAAGTCCTTCACTGGACTCTCTTCTGGCCTAGGATTTATAGGAGCCTCAATATCAGACCCCAAGTCCATCAAAGCTTGATTAAAGTCACCCGGACGTTCTGGGTCAATCAAGATTTCCATCATTGCCTGAAAAATTTTGCGATTACTTGGAATGCCAATATCGTGGCTGACTTCAAACAGACGTGCCAAAACCCTCATAACATTGCCATCTACAGCCGGCTCAGGCAAGTTAAAAGCAATACTAGAAATGGCTCCTGCAGTGTAAGGTCCAATTCCTTTCAAGCTGGAAATTCCCTCATAGGTGTTTGGAAATTGATTCCCAAAGTGAGTCATAATCTGCTGAGCTGCAGCCTGCATATTGCGTACTCGAGAATAATAGCCCAAGCCCTCCCAAGCCTTCAACAAACGCTCTTCAGGCGCGTTTGCCAAACTTTCCACTGTTGGAAACCAATCCAAGAATCGTTCATAATATGGAATAACTGTATCCACTCTGGTCTGCTGAAGCATGATTTCAGATACCCAGATATGATAAGGATTTTTACTTCTACGCCAGGGTAAATCTCGTTTGTTTTCATCATACCAAGCGAGAAGTTTCTCACGGAAAGAACTGATCTTCTCCTCCGGCCACATGACGATACCGTATTCTTTCAAATCTAACATATCTCTAGTATAACACAGAAGATTCTAACTGTCCTTTTCCTAGTATTAATACTCTTCGAAAATCTCTTCAAACCACGTCAACGTCGCCTTGGATTATATATGTAACTGACTTCGTCAGTTCTATCCACAACCTCAAAACAGTGTTTTGAGCTGACTTCGTCAGTCTTATCTACAACCTCAAAGCAGTGCTTTGAGCAGCCTGCGGCTAGTTTCCTAGTTTGCTCTTTGATTTTCATTGAGTATAAAAAGCCTCTTCCCAAAGGAAAGAGGACTAAATCTTATTGATGAACAGCTTGGGCTGCTGTGATAAGGGTCAACTTGTAAACATCATCTGCATTACAGCCACGAGAAAGGTCGTTAACTGGCTTGTTCAAACCTTGCAAAACAGGTCCTACAGCTGCAAAGCCACCGAGACGTTCGGCCATCTTGTAGCCGATATTTCCTGCCTCGATACCTGGGAAGATGAAGACATTTGCTTGACCAGCTACTGTACTTCCAGGAGCTTTCAAAGCTGCAGTTTCAGGAACAAAGGCTGCATCAAATTGCAACTCACCATCGATTTCGAGGTCAGGACGCAAGTCGTGAGCAATTTTAGTTGCTTCAACGACCTTATCGACGCTCTCACCAAATCCTGATCCTTTAGTAGAATAGCTTAGCATAGCAATTTTAGGCTCGATGCCAAACATCTTAGCTGTGATTGCTGAGTTGATGGCAATTTCAGCCAAGGCTTCTGCATCAGGATTGATGTTGATAGCACAGTCTCCAAATAGGTAACGTTCCGTACCACGAACCATGAGGAAGGCACCTGACGTACGCGTTACATTTGGACGAGTTTTGATAATTTGAAGGGCTGGACGAACTGTTGAAGCTGTTGAGTGAATCGCACCTGATACCATTCCGTCAACCAAGCCCAAGTAAACCAACATGACACCAAAGTAGTTGACATCTTCAACCAAAACCTTGCGTGCATCTTCTTCAGACATTTTGCCCTTGCGACGCTCCACTAAAGCAGCAACCATTTCTTCGAATTTATCGTAGTGTTGAGGGTCAATCACTTCATAACCCTCTTCAATACCTTCGATTTCAAGATAAATTCTAATTTTTTCAGGATTTCCAAGCAAAACAGGAATCACTTCTGTTTCTTTTACCAAGCGTTTAGTTGCTTGAAGAATACGAGGCTCTTCCCCTTCAGGGAGAACGATACGAGCATTTTTACCAACAAGGTTGGCTTTGAGACTTTCAAAAACTTCCATGAGTTTTCTCCTTTAAAAAATAAATTATACTCTGAATTACATTTTATAGAGTATTAGTTGATAACTGGGTAATAAGGTTACTGAAATCATCCGGCAAGAGACTTTCTAACTGCAAGTCCTGCTCTAAAAATGGATGATAGAAGGATAGGTAATGGCAATGCAGGGCCTGACGTTGGATGCCGTCGTCCAGACTACCACCATACAAATCATCTCCCAACAAAGGAAAACCAATATGAGAAAAATGGACTCGGATTTGGTGAGTTCGACCAGTGTGCAAGCGAATGTCTACCAAGTGAATATTCCCATAAGAAGCTACAATCTTATATGATGTATGGGCATACTTTCCACCTTTAGCCACTCTTCTCGTGATAATGGAGTCTTCATCACGCGCAATCGGAGCAATAATTTCTCCTTCAGGCTCTAAATATCCATCTCCTTTAACCAAAGCAAAGTAGCGCTTCTCAATAGATTTCTTCTGCAACTGCTTATCTAATCGTGCATGGGCATAACCGTGCTTGGCAAAAAGCATCAAGCCAGAAGTGTCCCTATCAAGTCTGGTCACAATGTGAACCTGCTGATTTTCATAGTTTTGCTTGACATAGTAACCCTTGATAAAATTGGCAATGGTATTAGAGTGATTGACACTAGGAATAGAAGCCACTCCATAGGATTTATTCAAGACTAAAAAATGGTCATCCTCATAGAGAATATCCAGTGGGCGCTCGATAGCTTCTAGAGTTTCAAAGCCTTCCTCAGCGGGAATATCGATAGTAACGCGGTCTCCAACGTCCAATAAATAAGTTGCATTTTGCGGTTGATCATTGACCCGAATAGCTCCACCTCGAAACTTAATCTTGGCCAGCAATCCCTTAGAAACCTCGTGCTTTTTCAAAAAGGTCTTAACCTTGACATGCTCATCTGCGATAAATTCAAACCTCATTCATCCACCTCGCCGATGAAAGCATCCTTAACACGATTCCAGAAACTGGTATGGCTAGGAGTCGCAACAAAGTGAATCTTATGATGGTCGATTTGATACTCGATTCGCTCAATATTGTGGAAGGAATACACACTATTGTCAACCGAAATGGTATGGTAATCGTTTCTCGTTGGAATGAGTTCAATCTTATCCTTCTTAGGAACAATAATAGAAGAACCCAGCGTTCGATAGACACGATTATTGAGGCTGGCAATTTCCGTCAGCTGAAGAGCTTCAATGGTAGGGTGTAAAACAGCTCCACCGAGCGACTTGTTATAGGCTGTGCTACCAGTAGGGGTTGAAACTGTTAAGCCATCTCCGCGAAAGCGTTCAAAGGGAACACCATTGATGACAATATCTGCTACCATGGTTCGATCAGACCTGCGGATGCTGGCTTCATTAAGGGCACGAAAAATCTTGACCTCTCCATTTCCAAGAAAAACCTTCACATTCAAAACAGGATAAGAAACCCTTGCTCCAGTATCTAGCTGCAAATTAGTCATCAACTTATCCAACTCAAAATCACGATAGTCGGTATAAAAACCCAAATGTCCAGTATGAAGACCGATAAAGCGCACCTTATCAAGCTGGTCTTCGTACTTATGAAAGGCCGACAAGAGTATGCCATCCCCACCAATGGAAATGACAATGTCTGGATTGCTATCATTGAGTATAAACTGATTTCTCTTCAAACGATCTCGCAATTCATACAAAACCCTTTGACTCTGTGGTTTTCTATTAGCTATCAGGTCAATTCGTTTACCTGTATTCTTCATCTGTATCGTCACTATTTCCTACACCGTCATTTAATTTTCTACTCAAAGGATCAAAAAGAGCCTGAGCTTCTTGGATATCATCACGAATTTTGCCCATTTCTTCATCCAACTGATGGGCAATCTTGGCCGTAATTTCCAGTCGCTTCTTAATCTCCTCTGGGAAATCCCCTTGGTACTTGTAGTTGAGAGAATGTTCTATCGTTGCCCAGAAATTCATGGCCAAGGTACGTATTTGAATTTCTGCCAAAATGGTTTTGGCTCCATTGATAGTGTCAACCGTATATTCTACTACCACGTGATAGGAACGGTAGCCTGATGCTTTTCGATGAGTAATGTAATCTCGCTCCTGTATGATTCGCATATCCTGACGCTTACGCAAAATCTCCACCACTTCTCGGACATCATCTACAAACTGAACCATCACACGCAATCCAGCAATATCTTGCAAATCGTGTTCCAAGGTTGCATAAGTAATGCCGCGACGGGCCATTTTTTCTTTTATACTCTCAATTGGCTTGACCCGACCAGTCACAAACTCAATCGGAGAATGCTTATTTTGCTTACGATATTGCTTACGAATACCACGAAGTTTAATCTTTAACTCGCCAACAGCTTGAATGTAAGGATCTAGAAATTCTTCCCATTCTAAGGTCATATATTCTCCCTTGTTCTCATATTATCCTTCAAAAATATCTTTGATTTTTTCTCCAGATTTATATACAATAAATACAAAGCTATTATACCATAAATCCGCTTTCAGCGATAAAGAAAAGGTAAGAAAAATGAAACATTTAGAAATTGAATTGAAAACACTATTGAAAAAAGATGAATATGATCGTCTAAAAGAGCAGTTCACAGGTGTCGCTCCTGTTCTTCAAAAAAATTACTACATGGACACGCCTGATTTTGAACTACGAGAAAAGAAAGTCGCTATGCGCATTCGAACCTTTGAAGACTGGGCAGAATTGACACTCAAAGTCCCTCAAAGTGTTGGAAACATGGAGTACAACCAAAAATTGCAACTAAAAGATGCTGAAGATTATCTGGGTAAGGAAGAACTTCCTCAAGGGCTTGTGATTGATGAATTGGCTAAACATGGTATCCAAAGCAAGAAATGGCAGATCCTTGGTTGTCTAACAACGCTTCGCTATGAAATGCAAACAGCTATTGGCCTCATGGCACTAGATGAAAGTCAGTACTTTGATATGACAGATTACGAATTAGAGCTTGAAGTGGAAAATCACGAGCAAGGCAAACAGGATTTCCAACAATTTTTAGAGGAAAATCAGATTGCTTATCAAAAAGCTCCTTCAAAATTGGTACGATTTGTCAAAAGCATGAAAAATAGCTGAAATAATCTCCATTTTTTGGTAAAATAGAAAAGATAAAAATACACAAATCCCAGTTCATATAGGTAAGGCAAATATCACTAGGATTTAAAAAGTTTACAGAGGACGGTCTATAATGTCAGATAGAAAAAACATGAAACTTTTCGCACTCAACTCTAACCAAGAGATTGCACAGAAAATTGCTCAAGCTGTTGGTGTCCCACTTGGAAAACTATCATCACGTCAATTTTCAGACGGAGAAATCCAAGTGAATATTGAAGAAAGTGTCCGTGGTTATGATGTTTACATCATCCAATCAACAAGTTTCCCTGTTAATAACCACCTAATGGAATTGTTGATCATGGTTGATGCTTGTGTGCGTGCAAGTGCCCACAGTATCAACGTTGTCCTTCCATATTTTGGCTATGCACGTCAAGACCGCATTGCTTCACCACGTGAGCCACTTACAGCAAAACTAGTTGCCAATATGCTGGTTAAGGCTGGGGTTGATCGTATCCTGACTCTTGATTTACATGCCGTTCAGGTTCAAGGTTTCTTTGATATTCCTGTCGATAATCTTTTCACAGTGCCCCTATTCGCAAAACATTACTGCGATAAGGGTCTACTTGGGTCAGATGTTGTTGTCGTCAGCCCTAAAAATTCAGGTGTAAAGCGTGCTCGTAGCCTGGCTGAATATCTTGATGCTCCTATCGCCATTATCGACTACCCTCAAGACGATGCAACTCGTAACGAAGGTTACATTATTGGTGATGTTGAAGGTAAGAAAGCCATCTTGATTGACGATATTCTGAATACAGGACGTACTTTCTCTGAAGCTTCTAAAATCGTTGAACGTGAAGGAGCTACAGAAATTTATGCTGTTTCTAGCCACGGTCTCTTCGTCGAAGGAGCTGCTGAACTTCTTGACAATACTAAGATTAAAGAAATTCTTGTGACTGATTCAGTAGCAACAAAAGAAAAAACTCCTAAAAACGTATGCTACATCACTGCTAGTGAGTTAATTGGTGATGCTATCGTCCGTATCCACGAAAGAAAACCAGTCAGCCCACTCTTTGCTTACAACAAAAAGAAATAAGGTGATTCTTTGATTTATTTGGACAATGCTGCGACGACTCCCATGTCAGCAGTTGCTATTTCAGCTATGACCAAGGTGATGCAAGAAACCTACGGAAACCCTTCTAGTATTCATGGTCATGGTCGTCAAGCTGGCAAACTCTTACGAGAAGCCCGTCAGGAACTAGCTCAGTTACTGGGGACAAAACCTCAACATATCTTTTTCACTTCTGGTGGGACTGAAGGCAACAATACTGCTATCATTGGCTACTGCCTTCGTCATCAAGAACAAGGAAAACATATCATCACAACTGCCATTGACCACCATGCTGTCCTTGAAACGATTGATTACTTGGTTCAACACTTTGGGTTTGAAGCAACCATTATCCAGCCAGAAAATCAAGAAATCACCGCCCAGCAAATTCAAGAGGCCTTACGTGACGATACGATTTTGGTTTCTACCATGTTTGCCAATAATGAGACAGGAAACCTACTGCCCATTGCTGAAATTGGCCAAATACTCAAGCAACACCCAGCCGCCTATCATGTCGATGCAGTTCAGGCTATTGGTAAAATTCCTATTCACCCAGAAGAATTGGGCATTGATTTTCTCACTGCTTCTGCCCACAAGTTCCATGGCCCTAAGGGAATCGGTTTTCTCTACGCATCTAGCATGGACTTTGATTCCTATCTTCATGGCGGAGACCAAGAACAGAAAAAACGTGCAGGAACTGAAAATCTAGCTGCCATCGTAGGCATGGTTGCAGCCCTAAAAGAAGATCTAGAAAAGCAAGAAGAACATTTTCAACATGTACAAAATTTAGAAACTGCCTTTCTGGCAGAGCTAGAGGGAGTTCAATATTACCTGAATAGAGGCGAACACCATCTCCCTTATGTTCTCAATATTGGATTTCCTGGTCAGAAAAATGACCTCTTACTCCTTCGTCTAGATTTGGCTGGAATTTCAATCTCTACTGGCTCAGCCTGTACGGCAGGCATTGTCCAATCCAGCCATGTTCTTGAAGCTATGTATGGGGCAAATTCAGAACGTCTGAAGGAATCCGTTCGTATCAGTTTGTCGCCACAAAATACCGTTGAAGACCTACAAACCCTCGCAAAAACCTTAAAAGAAATTATCGGAGGTTAGCCATATGGCATTTGAAAAAACCATTCAGTTAAAAAATTGTCGTTACGACTACACTCTTAGCCCTTCTGTTAAAAAATTCACCCTTAAGGACAACACCTTTTTTGAGACTAAGGTTGGTAACTATGAACTGACTCGCCTACTTGAAAAAGTGCCAAACAGTGGTGAAGGCTTCCAACTCAAAATCATCATTAACAAGGAACTCACAGGAGCTAAAATCAATATCACTGACAAGTTTGGTCTTCGTCTGGTTGATATTTTCAAATCAGAAGACCACCACATTCATCAGGAAAAATTCTACTTCCTCATGGATAGTTTGGTAGAGCGTGGTGTCTTTACAAAATCTGAAAGATAGGTCCCATATGTTTGAACTAACCTATAAAGACAGCTATCATGTAGAGCGGACTCTCAAGTACGAAGATTATGAGGAACTCATGCTAGCTTTATCAGGCTGTGTGACCCTACCAGATACACTTTATGTGACTTCTTTGACTTTTAATGGACAAGAAGTTTATCAAGGCCTGGTCGGAGACCTCTACCGTTTTCTATCACATGCAGATTTTTTACATCAAAACTAAGATTTTTCTTAGTTTTTTCTTGTTTTTGTTGATTTTTTCACAATGTTTCTATAAAATAGAAGAATAGAAAGGTTGTGATTTTGTGAAAGATAAACAGTCTGCTATTCCAAAAGCTACAGCGAAAAGACTCTCTCTCTACTATCGAATTTTTAAAAGATTTCATGCAGAAAAGATTGAACGTGCCAACTCTAAACAAATTGCAGAGGCCATTGGGATTGATTCAGCGACCGTACGTCGTGATTTTTCCTATTTTGGTGAACTTGGTCGTCGTGGTTTTGGCTATGATGTCAAAAAACTGATGACGTTTTTTGCCGATTTGCTCAATGATAACTCTATTACCAATGTCATGCTAGTTGGTATTGGAAATATGGGCCACGCCCTTCTCCACTACCGCTTTCACGAACGTAACAAGATGAAGATTATCATGGCTTTTGACCTAGATGACCATCCTGAAGTCGGTAGCCAAACTCCTGATGGGATTCCTATTTACGGGATTTCTCAAATTAAGGATAAAATAAAGGATGCTGATGTGAAGACTGCTATCCTGACTGTTCCTAGCGTTAAATCACAAGAGGTTGCCAATCTCTTGGTGGATGCTGGCGTGAAAGGAATTCTCAGTTTTTCACCAGTCCATCTGCATTTACCAAAAGACGTGGTCGTTCAATATGTCGATTTGACAAGTGAACTCCAAACCCTCCTCTATTTCATGCGAAAAGAGGATTAGAAAGCGAAAATCATTTTATGAAAAAACCAGTTATAGGGATTACAGGAAACGAAAAAACTCATCCAGATGATGACATCATGATGAGCTACGCAGCAAAAGGCTTTGTGGAAGGCGTTAAAGACGCTGGAGGGATTCCCATCATCCTACCGATTGGTGATCAAGAAATGGCCTGCCACTATATCAGTATGATTGACAAGCTCATCTTGACAGGTGGGCAAAATGTTGATCCAAAATTCTATGGTGAACCAAAAACTATTGATAGCGATGACTACCACCTTCAAAGAGACATCTTCGAACTAGCCCTCATCAAGGAAGCTATTAAACAGCAAAAGCCAATTTTCTCTGTCTGTCGTGGGACTCAACTCTTTAACGTTGCCATGGGCGGAACTCTGTACCAAGATATCGAAGACCACTGGCAGGATTGTTCTGCTGAGTACACAACCCAGCGCTTGGTAACAGAACCAGATACTGTTCTTCGAGAAATCTATGGAGAAATCTCCCATATCAACTCCTTCCACCACCAGAGTATCAAGGATTTAGCACCTAACTTAAAGATTGCAGCTCATGATCCTAAGGATGGTATCATTGAAGCTGTCATGAGTACAGATGATGTCGCCTTTCTCGGTGTCCAGTGGCATCCAGAATTTCTATTTGAAAATCGTCCCAAAGATAAAAACCTCTTTGACTATGTTGTTAATGAACTTTAGATTAAATCTGTCTTTTCGCGGTAACTAAAGTAACTGGAGTGAGAGACAATCAAATGGTCTAAGAGAACAATTCCCATCAGATCGCAGGCTTCTTTGACAAGCTTAGTGACATGATCATCATTTCGGCTAGGTTCCACCGCTCCTGAAGGATGGTTATGAACCAAGATGAGAGAGGTCGCCATATGCTTGATAGCATAATGAAGAATCTCTCGCGGCTCAGCGATACTACGAGTTGCAGAACCGATAAAAATGGTCTGCTGATGGATGATTTGATTTTGAGTATTGAGATAGAGCGCCACCAGGTGCTCTTGTTTTTTATGGCCCAATTCCTGCTGCATCTTCTTGGCCAACTTTTGACTACTGAGAATACTTTCCATCTCAAGGGTTTCGTGTTTGTGAATACGATGACCCAGTTCAATCATGGCTTGTAACTCTATAGCTTTAACACGGCCGATACCAGATAGACTCTGCAATTCTTGCAGGGTCATTTTTTTCAAATCTGTTAGGCTTGAAAGATTATTCAAGACTTTCTGGGCAATTTCAAAAACACTGGCCTGACGTGTTCCTGTCCTGAGTAAAATAGCTAGCAACTCTTGGTTACTGAGCGCCTCTACTCCTTCTTGGGCCAGTCTTTCTCTTGGTAATAGTGAATCTTCTTGGAATGAAATACTGTACATAAAAATCCTCCTCACTTTATTATTCGTGAGAAGGATGAAAAATTAGATTTTTTTCTCAATTGGGGCCACACTGGCTAAAAGTTTTTTCAGCCCAACTTCTGGGAAATTGATTTTTAATTCCTGCCTAGCACCGCTACCTGAAACTTCCAGAACAGTTCCCTCTCCCCATTTCTTGTGGAGGGCAATATCACCAATGGACCAATTTGACTCGCTAGACGCTGATTTTGCACCAGCTGAAAATTGACCAAATGGAAGACCGCTTGACTGGATAGTTTTTGGAGCCGCACAGCGTTTACGGTCTTGGAGGGCCTGCGCCAAACTCATACCTTGACCGAAGGCAACCCCACCACTGCTATAAGATGCCTTAAAGCTTGTATTTGCTGGACGGGCCAATCCTTGATACTCAAGCAAGTCTGAACTGATTTCGTTAATAAAGCGAGTCGGACGGTTGTAGTTGGTACGACCGAAAAGTAGGCGCGAGTTGGCATTAGTCAGATAGAGAATTTTCTCTGCACGTGTGATACCTACATAGGCCAGACGACGCTCTTCTTCCAATTCATCTTGATCTTCAGCCGCACGGCTAAGTGGAAAGACATTTTCTTCCATCCCAATCAAAAAGACAACTGGAAACTCGAGACCTTTGGCAGCATGCAGGGTCATCAAGGTCACTTCTGATGTCTCCTGACTACCTGAATCTGTGTCCGCAATCAAGGCCAAGTCATTTAAGAAACGACTCAGTTTGTCCAAACCAGTTTCCTCTTCTGCACCATCAGAGGTGTCGTCAAAGTTTTTCGTCACAGAGAGGAACTCTTCGATATTTTCAACTCGAGCCTTGCTTTCTAGAGTCGCTTGGGCATTAAGAATATCGATGTAACCTGTTTTTTCTAGAACCGCCTCAACCAACTCAGTAATACTTAATTGGTCCAACTGCTCCCGCAAATCCAGAACCATATTAGCAAAATCCCAAATAGATTGGGCTGCTTTTCCTTTGATTCCAGACAACATAATATTTGCAGAAGCATCTAGCATGGACATGTTTTGCATATTGGCAAAATCACGGATTTTCTCAACAGTACCTGGGCCAATTCCACGTTTAGGCTCGTTGATAATACGCTCAAAACTAATATTGTCACTCAAATTAGCAATGAGGTTAAGATAAGCGATAATGTCACGAATTTCCTTACGGCTGTAGAACTTGGTTCCTCCAACCATTGTATAAGGGATGTTTGACTTGAGCAGGGCTTCCTCAATAGTACGGGACTGCGCATTAGTCCGATAGAGAACTGCAAAATCCTTGTGAAGGAAGTTTTGACTACGACTAAGTTCATCGATGGTTCTAGCTACAAATACAGCCTCATCTAGCTCATCATTAGCACGATAGTAAACGATTTGTTCTCCATCAGCGTTTTGGGTCCAGAGATTCTTAGGACGGCGGTTTTTATTATTTTTAATAACCTCATTGGCCGCTTGGAGAATGGTTTTAGTTGAGCGGTAATTTTCCTCCAACAAAACCACCTTGGCTTGAGGATAATCCTTTTCGAAGTCCAAGATATTCTGCATATCAGCACCACGCCAACCGTAGATAGACTGGTCCGCATCCCCAACCACACAGATGTTTTTAAAGCGTGAAGCCAAGAGTTTGACCAATTGGTACTGAGCGTGGTTGGTATCTTGGTACTCATCAACGTGGATGTATTGGAATTTTTGCTGGTAATAGGTCAAAACATCAGGATTTTGATCAAAGAGACGCAAGGTCAGCATAATCAAATCATCAAAGTCAACCGACTCTGACTGACGAAGCTCTTTTTGGTAAGCCGTGTAACACTGGGCTACGATTTGCGTATACATATCGCCAGCTTGGGCAGCATAGGCAACATCATCAATCAAATCATTCTTAGCATTGGAAATAGTTCCTAAGATGCTCCGTTCATTCCATTTTTTAGGATCCAAGTTCAACTGCTTGAGAATGCGTTTCATGAGAGTTCGCTGCTCCCCTGGATCTACAATTGTGAAATTGCGGTTGTAGCCAATATGGTCCGCATCGCGACGCAGAATACGAACACACATGGAGTGAAAGGTCGCAATCAAACAGTCCTGAGTGGCTGGATTAAGATTATAAGCACGCTCCTTCATCTCACGCGCAGCCTTGTTAGTAAAGGTAATGGCCAAGATATTCCAAGGATTGACCAGCTTTTCATCAATCAAATAAGCGATACGGTGGGTCAAAACACGAGTCTTTCCAGAACCAGCCCCCGCCATGATCAACAAGGGACCTTCTGTCGTTTGCACCGCCTCAGCCTGACGGTCGTTCATTCCATTTAATAATGCGTTCATCTTCTCTTCCTTACTCTTGAAGTCAATATTTCTATTATATCAGAATTCAGGGAAAATATCTTTAGCTAGACTGGTTACGTGTAGAAGGCAACTCCTTATATCTAGATAAAAAATGAGCTTGGATAGTGTTTCCAAACTCATTTGAATTCAATTAAACTATTAGAACAAGCCTAATACCGTTCCATCGCTTTCAACATCCATATTGAGGGCTGCTGGTCGTTTTGGAAGTCCTGGCATGGTCATGACATCTCCAGTTAGGGCAACGATAAAGCCTGCCCCTAATTTTGGTACCAATTCACGAATGGTAATTTCAAAGTTTTCAGGTGCTCCAAGTGCATTAGGATTGTCTGAGAAACTATATTGAGTTTTAGCCATACAGATTGGCAATTTATCCCAACCGTTTTGAACGATTTGAGCGATCTGTGTCTGAGCTTTCTTCTCAAAGTTCACTTTGCTACCACGGTAGATTTCAGTAACAATCTTTTCAATCTTTTCTTGGACAGAAAGGTCATTGTCATAAAGACGAGTGTAGTTAGCTGGGTTTTCAGCGATAGTCTTAACAACTGTTTCGGCAAGTGCTACTCCACCTTCGGCACCATCAGCCCAGACACTTGCTAGTTCAACTGGTACATCGATTGAAGCACAAAGTTCTTTCAAGACTGCGATTTCTGCTTCAGTATCAGAGACAAATTCATTGATTGCTACAACTGCAGGTACACCAAATTTACGGATGTTTTCAACATGGCGTTTCAAGTTGGCAAAACCGACACGAACAGCTTCTACGTTTTCTTCAGTCAGAGCGTCTTTAGCCACACCGCCATTCATCTTAAGGGCACGAAGGGTTGCAACAATAACTACTGCATCTGGAGATGTTGGCAAGTTTGGTGTCTTAATATCAAGGAATTTCTCGGCACCAAGGTCTGCACCAAAACCAGCTTCAGTAACTGTGTAATCAGCCAAGTGAAGGGCTGTTGTAGTTGCCAAGACAGAGTTACATCCGTGAGCAATATTGGCAAATGGACCACCGTGCACAAAGGCAGGTGTTCCGTAAATTGTCTGAACCAGGTTCGGCTTAATCGCATCCTTCAAAATCAAAGCCAAAGCACCTTCTACCTGTAAATCACCTACAGAAACTGGTGTACGGTCATAGCGATAACCGATAACGATATTAGCCAAACGGCGTTTCAAATCCTCAATATCAGTCGCCAAACAAAGAATGGCCATAATTTCTGAAGCAACTGTAATATCAAAACCATCCTCACGAGGAATACCGTTTAGAGGACCACCAAGTCCAACGGTTACATGACGAAGGGCGCGGTCGTTCAAGTCCACAACACGTTTCCAAAGGATACGACGTTGGTCAATTCCCAACTCATTTCCTTGGTGCAAGTGGTTGTCAATCAAGGCAGAAAGAGCATTGTTGGCAGTTGTAATGGCATGCATGTCTCCAGTGAAGTGGAGATTAATATCTTCCATTGGCAACACTTGAGCGTAACCACCTCCTGCAGCACCCCCCTTAATACCCATTACTGGACCAAGAGATGGTTCGCGAATAGCAATCATGGTTTTCTTGCCAATCTTGTTCAAGGCATCCGCAAGACCAATAGTAATAGTTGATTTTCCTTCACCTGCTGGTGTTGGGTTGATAGCAGTAACCAAGATTAATTTCCCAACTGGATTGCTCTCAACTGCACGAATTTTATCAAAGCTGAGCTTAGCCTTGTACTTTCCATACAACTCCAAATCATCGTAAGAAATGCCCAGTTTCTCTACAACATCAACGATTGGCTTCAACTCAATACTCTGTGCGATTTCAATATCTGTTTTCATTCAAAACTCCTCTAACCTCTTATATGATAATTCATTATAACACAAAACAAGATTTTTAACATCCTAAAACTCTCTAAACGTTCGTGAATATCCCTATTTTTAAGGTTTTTAGAGAACTTTCTTAAATTTTATATGGCTTTATAGTTTGAAACTATAGTAAATCTTCGTTTTTACCAAAAATTTATCGCTTTCATTTTACTTACCGTTTATTTTTGTGTACAATAGTGCTATGAAAATTTTAGTTACATCGGGCGGCACCAGTGAAGCTATCGATAGCGTCCGCTCTATCACTAACCATTCTACTGGTCGCTTGGGCAAAATCATCACAGAAACCTTGCTTGCTGCAGGGCATGAAGTTTGTTTGATTACGACAAAGCGGGCTCTGAAGCCAGAAGCTCATCCCAAGCTAAGCATTCAAGAAATTAACAATACCAAGGACCTTCTTCTAGAAATGCAAGAACGTGCCAAGGATTATCAGGTCTTGATTCACTCAATGGCCGTATCTGATTACACTCCTGTTTATATGACAGGACTTGAGGAAGTTCAGGCTAGTTCCAATCTAGAAGAATTTTTAAGCAAACAAAATCATCAAGCTAAGATTTCTTCAACTGATGAAGTTCAGGTTTTGTTCCTTAAAAAAACACCAAAAATCATCTCTTTAGTCAAGGAATGGAATCCTGCTATTCATCTGATTGGCTTCAAACTGCTGGTTGATGTTACCGAAGATCATCTGGTTGACATTGCACGAAAAAGTCTTATCAAGAACCAAGCAGACTTGATTATTGCAAATGACCTGACTCAAATTTCAGCAGATCAGCACCGAGCAATCTTTGTTGAGAAAGATCAGCTTCAAACAGTCCAGACTAAAGAAGAAATTGCAAAACTCCTCCTTGAAAAAATTCAAGCCTATCATTCTTAGAAAGGAAAGCTATGGCAAACATTCTCTTGGCTGTAACGGGGTCAATCGCCTCTTACAAGTCGGCAGATTTAGTCAGTTCTCTAAAAAAACAAGGTCATCAAGTCACGGTTTTAATGACTGAGGCTGCTACAGAGTTTATCCAACCTTTGACACTACAGGTCTTATCACAGAATCCTGTCCACCTAGATGTCATGAAGGAACCCTATCCTAATCAAGTCAATCATATCGAACTTGGAAAAAAGGCGGATTTATTTATCGTGGCCCCTGCAACTGCTAACACTATTGCAAAACTAGCCTACGGCTTTGCTGACAATATGGTGACCAGTACAGCTCTAGCCCTGCCAAGTCATATTCCCAAACTCATCGCACCTGCTATGAATACAAAAATGTATGACCATCCGGCAACTCAGGCTAATCTGAAAACATTAGAAACCTACGGCTATCAGCTGATTGCTCCAAAGGAATCCCTACTAGCTTGTGGCGACCATGGACGAGGAGCCTTAGCTGACCTCACAATTATTTTAGAAAGAATAAAGGAAACTCTCGATGAAAAAACGCTCTAATATTGCGCCCATTGCAATCTTTTTTGCAACCATGCTTGTGATTCATTTTCTAAGCTCACTTATCTTTAACCTTTTTCCATTCCCAATCAAACCGACTATCGTTCATATTCCTGTCATTATTGCCAGCATTATTTACGGTCCACGAGTTGGCATTACACTTGGATTTTTGATGGGGCTACTTAGCTTGACGGTTAATACGATTACGATTCTACCTACAAGCTACCTCTTCTCCCCATTCGTACCAAACGGAAACATCTACTCAGCTATCATTGCCATCGTCCCACGTATTTTGATTGGCTTAACTCCGTATCTAGTCTATAAACTGATGAAAAATAAAACTGGTCTGATTCTAGCTGGTGCCCTTGGTTCACTTACCAACACCGTTTTTGTACTTGGTGGAATTTTCTACCTTTTTGGAAATGTCTTTGATGGTAATATCCAAAAACTCTTAGCAACCGTTATCTCAACAAATTCGATTGCTGAATTAGTTATTTCTGCAGTTCTAACCCTAGCCATTGTTCCAAGACTGCAAACTTTGAAGAAATAAAAACAATCTCCGCTTTCATGCTTGAAGGTGGAGATTTTGTTTGATGTAGTTTGTTTTTTAGTGAAATTTTTACCAGCTTTCAACTTAAAAATGACCTATAAACCCAAGTAAATCCTTGCTTTATTGTCTTGTTTATAGTACTATACTAGTGTATATACAGTTAAAAAGGAGATTCTTATGAACACACGGAAAAAGACACAATTTATGACAATGACAGCCCTCTTAACGGCTATTGCAATTTTAATTCCAATTGTCATGCCTTTTAAGATCGTCATTCCTCCTGCTTCTTACACTTTGGGAAGCCACATCGCTATTTTTATCGCTATGTTCTTATCGCCCTTGATGGCAATTTTTGTCATCATAGCCTCTAGTTTTGGATTTTTGATGGCTGGCTATCCCATGGTTATCGTATTTCGGGCTTTTTCCCATATCTTTTTTGGGACTCTAGGAGCTCTTTACCTACAAAAATTCCCAGATACACTAGATAAGCCAAAATCTTCTTGGATTTTTAACTTTGTTTTAGCGCTTATCCATGCCCTTGCTGAAGTGTTAGCCTGTGTCCTTTTTTACGCAACTTCCGGTACCAATGTAGAAAATATGTTTTATGTTCTATTTGTGCTAGTTGGATTTGGCACAATTATCCATAGTATGGTAGACTATACATTAGCACTAGCTGTCTATAAAGTGCTTCGAAAACGCCGTTAAAAGGAAAAGCTATGACAAAAGATCGCAAACAAGCCTTGCTCCAAGTCTTGAAAGAAGCTCCTAAAGCCCTCAATGGCCAAAGTTTGGCGGAACATTTTCATGTCACACGTCAGGTCATTGTCCAGGACATTGCAATTTTGAGAGCCGATGGCGCTCCTATCCTATCCACCAACCGTGGCTACATCTATAAGCAAGTTGATGTCAATCCATACGTCCACAAACTTTTCAAAGTTAAACATGAAGTTGAAGAAATCGGGCAGGAACTCCTTGCTATCGTTGATAATGGTGGACGTGTTCAAAATACCTTGATTGACCATCCTGTTTATGGAGAAATTGAAACCTTGCTGAAACTTTCTTGCCGCCGAGACGTTCAACATTTTCTAGAACAAGTCGAGCATTCTGACTTCAGACCTCTGTCTGAATTGACAGATGGCATCCATTACCACCTAGTCGAAGCCGAAACACAACAAGACCTCCACTATATCGAGGAGGCCTTGGATCAGCTAGGTTATTTAGTAAAAGACTAGAAGATTTTCTTCGCCCAGCCATCTTCTGTACGGTGGAGGTAGAAAAACTCTGACTTGTCAGGAGCTTCCATCATTTCCATCAAGGGTAACATATCATAGGCCAGATCCAAGTTTGGAATCTGGTCTTTTTGAATCCCAGAAACTTCTTCTTCATCGGATAATTGGAGACTTCCAGTTCAAACTCGGTCGTTTTATAGTCAATTGAACTATAAAAAACCTCCAGATTAGAAACTATGATTGAATTCACTAACCTGGAGGTTTTAGATAATTATTCGACTCTTACAAATTTGCTAGCCATTTTAGCAAGTAACTATACTGATTAAACTTCTTCATCCTCTTTACGACGACGTCCTCCTACAAGACCTAAACTAAGTAAAGCACTTGTAATTGCAACTGGAATAGCTAATGTTGATTTTACTGTACCAGTATTAGGTAATGCTTTCGCTGCTGCCTTGACATCATCTAGACTTCCAACTGTATGCACTGCTTTAATAGCCGCCACTCCAGCTGTTTTGGCTGCTTCTACTTTGTCCGCATCATCTGCTGCTGTAATCTTAGCCTCTTCTGCTGCTTTCGTATCATCAACGGCTTTTTCTTTCTCTGCACGTTGGGCTGATGTTAAGCTCTTATCGCCTGCGATTTCTGCTTTTTCTTCTGCCGCTGCTGTCGCTAACTCTGCTTTCGCTGCGTTTTTAACTGCATTTAAATCGCCTGCTGTATGAACTGCTTTAATAGCTGCCACTCCAGCTGTTTTGGCTGCTTCTACTTTGTCCGCATCATCTGCTGCTGTAATCTTAGCTTCTTCTGCTGCTTTCGTATCATCAACGGCTTTTTCTTTCTCTGCACGTTGGGCTGATGTTAAGCTCTTATCGCCTGCGATTTCTGCTTTTTCTTCTGCCGCTGCTGTCGCTAACTCTGCTTTCGCTGCTGCCTTGACATCATCTAGACTTCCAACTGTATGCACTGCTTTAATAGCTGCCACTCCAGCTGTTTTGGCTGCTTCTACTTTATCTGCATCATCTGCTGCTGTAATCTTAGCTTCTTCTGCTGCTTTCGTATCATCAACGGCTTTTTCTTTCTCTGCACGTTGGGCTGATGT
>CAJNDF010000013.1 GCA_905221455.1 bacterium
GTAGCGTCTACGTCAGCAAGTACTAGTGCCGTAGCGTCTACTTCAGCATCAACAAGTGCCGTAGCATCTACTTCAGCAAGCACAAGCGCTGTAGCGTCAACGTCAGCAAGCACAAGTGCAGTAGCGTCAACGTCAGCGTCAACAAGTGCCGTAGCGTCTACCTCAGCGTCAACAAGCGCCGTAGCGTCAACGTCAGCATCAACAAGTGCTGTAGCCTCTACGTCAGCAAGCACAAGTGCTGTAGCCTCTACCTCAGCGTCAACAAGTGCCGTAGCGTCTACTTCAGCTTCAACAAGCGCTGTAGCGTCTACGTCAGCAAGCACAAGTGCGGTAGCATCAACATCGGCCAGCACAAGCGCTGTAGCGTCTACCTCAGCAAGCACAAGCGCCGTAGCGTCTACGTCAGCAAGTACAAGCGCCGTAGCGTCTACGTCAGCGTCAACAAGTGCCGTAGCATCAACATCAGCGTCAACAAGCGCCGTAGCGTCAACGTCAGCAAGCACAAGCGCTGTAGCGTCTACCTCAGCAAGTACTAGCGCCGTAGCATCAACATCAGCCAGCACAAGCGCCGTAGCGTCTACTTCAGCGTCAACAAGTGCAGTAGCGTCTACCTCAGCAAGCACAAGCGCTGTAGCGTCTACTTCAGCAAGTACTAGCGCCGTAGCGTCTACCTCAGCAAGCACAAGTGCTGTAGCGTCTACCTCAGCAAGCACAAGTGCTGTAGCCTCAACCTCAGCCAGCACAAGTGCAGTAGCATCAACATCAGCAAGTACTAGTGCCGTAGCATCTACGTCAGCAAGCACAAGTGCGGTAGCGTCAGTAGTTACAAGTAAAGGATTGCCTGAAATCCATTCTAAGAGTGCTCTTGATATTGCTAGTGTGATTGCTTCTGATTCAATTAGTACTTCTGTATCTGAGTCGGCGTCAGTAAGTACCTCAGTGTCTGAATCATTCTCAAGATTATCAAGTATGTCAGATCCGGATAGTACGGATAAACCGAACTTTAGTTTGAGTGACAGTGTTTCACAGTCAACGAGTCTAAGCGCATCAATCTCAACATCGGTGTCTATGTCGACTTCAACAAGTACGTCACTTTCAGATTCAATTTCTGATAGTGCCTCAACGTCAAGCTCGCTTGTAGAATCAAATGTTGAACATTCTACTTCACACGTTGGAAATGGTGCCGGATCGACAGCTAAGTCAAGACAGCAATTGCCAAATACAGGTACAGAAGCTTCCAAATCATCTGTACTTCTAGGAGCTTTGGCCGCTGTAACTGGGCTAGGTTTGTTTGCAAAACGTCGTAAACGTGATGATGAAGAAGAAATGTAAACAATCTGCTTATCTCATATTTGAATGGCAATAGATGATGTTCATCGAGTTTGGACAAAAAAGTCTATAAAATCTAAAAACGCATATTATCAAGCCTCAAAAACTTGATAGTATGCGTTTTCTTGTAGGAATATTTCCTTTTTGGGGCTGGTGAATTTTCCTAGTCTTGTATAGTGGACTGAACTTAGAATCCATAGTGTACCATTCTGGATTTCATATATTATATATTAGAGAGGATTAGTAGAAGAGTTGTTGATTATTATGTAACATCTTATACTAAGAAAGAATCAGACAGCGGGATAAGAGTACAGTTGTGGATAGTTAGAAACGTTTATCTGATTTTGTGTAGATAAGATTGATGTCGTCAATAACAAATTGACGGGAAACCAATGTAGATGTAGTGTGATTTTTCTATAAGGATGGAAAAAAGAAGGGAAATTTGATAAGATAGGAATATGGATTTTGAAAAAATTGAACAAGCATATACCTATTTACTAGAGAATGTCCAAATCATCCAAAGTGATTTGACGACCAATTTTTATGACGCCTTGGTGGAGCAAAACAGCATCTATCTGGATGGTGAAACTGAGCTAAATCAGGTCAAAGAGAACAATCAAGCCCTTAAACGCTTAGCGCTTCGCAAGGAAGAGTGGCTCAAGACCTACCAGTTTCTCTTGATGAAGGCTGGGCAAACAGAACCTTTGCAGGCTAATCACCAGTTTACCCCAGATGCCATTGCTTTACTTTTGGTGTTTATCGTGGAAGAGTTGTTTAAAGAGGACGAAATCACTATCCTCGAAATGGGTTCCGGGATGGGGATTCTGGGTGCTACTTTCTTGACCTCGCTTGCTAAAAAAGTGGATTACTTGGGAATGGAAGTGGATGATTTGCTGATTGATCTGGCGGCTAGTATGGCAGATGTAATTGGTTTGCAGGCTGGTTTTATCCAAGGAGATGCCGTTCGTCCACAAATGCTCAAAGAAAGCGATGTGGTCATCAGCGACTTGCCTGTTGGCTATTATCCGGATGACGCCGTTGCGTCGCGTCATCAAGTTGCTTCTAGTCAAGAACATACCTACGCCCACCACTTGCTCATGGAACAAGGGCTTAAGTACCTCAAGTCAGATGGGTATGCTATTTTTCTAGCTCCGAGTGATTTGTTGACCAGTCCTCAAAGTGATTTGTTGAAAGGGTGGTTGAAAGAGGAGGCGAATCTAGTTGTCATGATCAGTCTGCCTGAAAATCTCTTTGCTAATGCCAAACAATCTAAGACGATTTTTATCTTACAGAAGAAAAGTGAAATAGCAGTAGAGCCTTTTGTTTATCCACTTGAAAGCCTGCAAGATGCAAGTGTTTTAATGAAATTTAAAGAAAATTTTCAAAAATGGACTCAAGGTACTGAAATATAAAATAGATTTTGTTATAATAGATGAAAACGCTTAAAAAGGGGTATCATGTTATGACAAAAACAATTGCAATCAATGCAGGAAGTTCAAGTTTGAAATGGCAATTATACTTAATGCCAGAAGAAAAAGTATTGGCGAAAGGTTTGATTGAACGTATCGGTTTGAAAGATTCAATTTCAACTGTAAAATTTGACGGCCGTTCTGAACAACAAATTTTAGATATTGAAAATCACACACAAGCTGTTAAAATCTTATTGGATGACTTGATTCGTTTCGATATTATCAAGGCTTATGATGAGATTACAGGTGTTGGACACCGTGTTGTTGCAGGTGGAGAATATTTCAAAGAATCAACAGTTGTTGAGGGGGATGTTTTAGAAAAAGTTGAAGAGTTGAGTTTGTTAGCTCCTCTACACAACCCAGCCAATGCAGCAGGTGTTCGTGCCTTCAAGGAATTGTTGCCAGACATTACCAGTGTAGTTGTGTTTGATACTTCCTTCCACACAAGTATGCCAGAGAAAGCTTATCGCTACCCTCTACCAACAAAATATTACACAGAAAACAAGGTTCGTAAATACGGTGCCCACGGCACAAGTCACCAGTTTGTAGCAGGAGAAGCTGCAAAACTATTGGGACGTCCATTAGAAGACTTGAAATTGATTACTTGCCACATCGGTAATGGTGCTTCTATTACAGCTGTTAAGGGTGGTCAATCTGTCGATACATCAATGGGCTTCACTCCACTTGGTGGTGTGATGATGGGTACTCGTACAGGGGATATTGACCCAGCTATCATTCCTTACTTAATGCAATATACAGAGGACTTTAACACGCCTGAAGACATTAGTCACGTTCTTAATCGTGAATCAGGACTGATGGGGGTTTCAGGTAAATCTAGTGATATGCGTGATGTGATTGCTGCTATGGAAGAAGGGGACCACGATGCCACTTTGGCTTATGAAATGTATGTTGACCGTATCCAAAAACATATCGGTCAATACCTTGCAGTCTTAAATGGAGCAGATGCTATTATCTTCACAGCAGGTATCGGTGAAAATGCAGCAAACGTACGTGAAGATGTTATCTCAGGTATCTCTTGGTTTGGCTGTGATGTTGATCCAGAAAAGAACGTCTTTGGTGTGACAGGAGACATCTCAACAGAGGCAGCGAAGATCCGTGTTTTGGTTATTCCAACTGATGAAGAGCTAGTTATTGCCCGTGACGTTGAACGTTTGAAAAAATAACTAAAATTAGAAAAAATATTCCGTACAAGGAGTTGGGAAAGTGATTTTTCCAGCTTCTTTTTCTGATGAAATTGTGCAAAACCTTGCTATGATTGGCTTTTTTGAAAAATATGGTATAATAGTAGTAATTTAATAGATGGAGTTGAGTTTTGAAGAAAAACTTTCGTGTAAAAAGAGAGAAAGATTTTAAGGCAATTTTCAAGGAGGGGACAAGTTTTGCCAACCGCAAATTTGTTGTCTACCAGTTAGAAAATCAGAAAAACCATTTTCGAGTAGGTCTATCAGTTAGCAAAAAACTGGGGAATGCCGTCACTAGAAATCAAATCAAGCGACGAATTAGACATATTATCCAGAATGCAAAAGGGAGTCTGGTAGAAGATGTCGATTTTGTTGTCATTGCTCGAAAAGGGGTTGAAACCTTGGAATACGCAGAGATGGAGAAAAATCTACTCCACGTATTAAAGTTATCAAAGATTTACCAGGAAGGAAATGGGAGTGAAAAAGAAACTACAGCTGACTAGTTTGTTAGGTCTGTCTCTATTGATCATGACAGCCTGTGCGACTAATGGGGCAACTAGTGATATTACAGCCGATTCGGCTGATTTTTGGAGTAAATTGGTTTACTTCTTTGCAGAGGTCATTCGCTTTTTATCATTTGATATTAGTATCGGAGTAGGGATTATTCTCTTTACGGTCTTGATTCGTACAGTTCTCTTGCCAGTCTTTCAAGTGCAAATGGTGGCTTCCAGAAAAATGCAAGAAGCTCAACCACGTATTAAGGCGCTTCGAGAACAATATCCAGGTCGTGATATGGAAAGCAGAACCAAGTTAGAGCAAGAAATGCGTAAAGTCTTTAAAGAAATGGGTGTCAGACAGTCAGATTCTCTTTGGCCGATTTTGATTCAGATGCCGGTTATCTTGGCCTTGTTCCAAGCTCTATCAAGAGTTGACTTTTTAAAGACAGGTCATTTCTTATGGATTAACCTTGGTGGTGTGGATACAACCCTTGTTCTTCCGATTTTAGCAGCTGTATTTACCTTTTTAAGTACTTGGCTGTCTAATAAAGCCTTGTCTGAGCGTAATGGCGCTACGACTGCGATGATGTATGGTATTCCGGTCTTGATTTTTATCTTTGCAGTTTATGCACCAGGTGGAGTCGCCCTATACTGGACAGTGTCCAATGCTTATCAAGTCTTGCAAACCTATTTCTTGAACAATCCATTCAAGATTATTGCAGAGCGCGAGGCTGTAGCCCAGGCACAGAAAGATTTGGAAAATAGAAAAAGAAAAGCCAAGAAAAAGGCTCAGAAAACGAAATAATAAGGAGGAATCTGGTAATGGTAGTATTTACAGGTTCAACTGTTGAAGAAGCAATCCAGAAAGGATTGAAAGAATTAGATATTCCAAGAATGAAGGCTCATATCAAAGTCATTTCTCGTGAGAAAAAAGGCTTTCTTGGTTTATTTGGTAAAAAACCAGCCCAGGTTGACATTGAAGCTATTAGTGAAACGACAGTTGTAAAAGCAAATCAACAGGCAGTAAAAGGTGTTCCGAAAAAAATCAATGATTTGAATGAGCCTGTTAAAACAGTCAGTGAAGCAACGGTTGACTTGGGTCATGTTGTAGAGGCAATTAAAAAGATTGAGGAAGAAGGCCAAGGTATTTCTGATGAAGTCAAGGCTGAAATCTTAAAACATGAAAGACATGCCAGCACTATCTTAGAAGAAACTGGTCATATTGAGATTTTAAATGAGCTTCAAATCGAGGAAGCGATGAGGGAAGAAGCGGGCGCTGATGGCCTTGAAACTGAGCAAGACCAAACTGAAAATCAAGACTTGACAGAGATGGGCTTGAAAGTTGAACCGAGCTTTGATATTGCACAGGTGGCTACGGATGTGACTGCCTATGTTCAAGCGATTGTGGATGACATGGATGTTGAGGCTACACTTTCAAATGACTATAACCGTCGTAGCATCAATCTACAAATTGATACTAACGAACCAGGTCGTATTATCGGCTACCATGGTAAAGTCTTGAAGGCCTTGCAACTGTTGGCTCAAAATTATCTTTACAACCGCTATTCAAGAACTTTCTACATTACTATCAATGTCAATGATTATGTCGAACACCGTGCAGAAGTCTTGCAGACCTATGCGCAAAAATTGGCGATTCGTGTTTTAGAAGAAGGACGTAGTCATCAAACAGATCCAATGTCGAATAGCGAACGCAAGATTATTCATCGTATTATTTCACGTATGGATGGCGTGACGAGTTACTCTGAGGGTGATGAGCCAAATCGTTATGTCGTTGTAGATACAGAATAAGTAAAATCAGGGTTCTCCTGATTTTTTGCTAGCTGGAGGAGATTAAATTAATGTTGAATAAGATAAGAGATTATTTAGACTTTGCAGGGATCCAGTACCGTAATCCTGATAAAGCGGGAGCAGAGCGAGAGAAGATGCTGGCATTCCGCCACAAAGGTCAAGAGGCACGAAAGGCTTTTACAGAGCTAGCTAAAGCCTTTCAAGCAAGCCATCCAGAATGGCAACTTCAACAGACTAGCCAGTGGATGAATCAGGCACAGCGTTTGAGACCACATTTTTGGGTTTATCTACAACGTGAGGGGAAAGTGACAGAACCTATGTTGGCTCTTCGTTTGTATGGAACACCTGCTGACTTTGGAATTTCTTTGGAAGTCAGTTTTGTTGAACGTAAGAAAGACGAACAGACCTTAGACAAGCAAGCCAGGGTTTTAGAAATTCCAGTGGTAGAAGGGGTTTATTATCTATCCTACTCAGATGGTCAATGTCAACGGTGGGAGGCGAACGAAGAAAATCGTTGTACTTTACGCGAGAAGTTGAGAAGTCAGGAAGTTCGCAAAGTGTTAGTTAAGGCAGATGTTTCTTTTATAGAAAATCAATCATTGGAAGTGATTTTAGAAAAATTAGAAGATGCTTATGAACGCTTACTTCCCTACTATCAAGCGACTAGAGGGTAGAAAATAGATGACTTATCTAGCGTCGAATTGTTTAATTGCTATTCTATGTATTTTTTCATATAATAGTAAAATAGAATGTGTGATTCAATAATCACCTCAAATAGAAAGGAAATTCTATGTCAAATCTATCTGTTAATGCAATTCGTTTTCTAGGTATTGACGCTATCAACAAAGCCAACTCAGGTCACCCAGGTGTGGTTATGGGAGCAGCTCCGATGGCTTACAGCCTCTTTACAAAACAACTTCGTATCAATCCAGCACAACCAAACTGGATCAACCGCGACCGCTTTATTCTGTCAGCTGGTCATGGTTCAATGCTCCTTTATGCCCTTCTTCACCTTTCTGGTTTTGAAGATGTCAGCATGAATGAGATCAAGAGCTTCCGTCAATGGGATTCAAAAACACCTGGTCACCCAGAATTTGGCCATACAGCAGGGATTGATGCTACGACAGGTCCTCTAGGGCAAGGAATTTCAACTGCTACTGGCTTTGCCCAAGCAGAACGTTTCCTAGCAGCCAAATATAACCGTGAAGGCTACAATATCTTTGATCACTATACATACGTTATCTGTGGAGACGGAGACTTGATGGAAGGTGTCTCAAGCGAGGCGGCTTCATATGCAGGTTTGCAAAAATTGGATAAGTTGGTTGTTCTTTATGATTCAAATGACATCAACTTGGATGGTGAGACAAAGGATTCCTTTACAGAAAGTGTTCGTGACCGTTACAATGCTTATGGTTGGCATACAGCCTTAGTTGAAGATGGAACAGACTTGGAAGCAATCCATGCTGCTATCGAAACAGCTAAAGCTTCAGGAAAACCATCTTTGATTGAAGTGAAGACCGTGATTGGATACGGTTCTCCAAACAAACAGGGAACTAATGCTGTACACGGTGCCCCTCTTGGAGCAGATGAAACTGCAGCAACTCGCCAAGCACTCGGTTGGGACTATGAACCATTTGAAATTCCAGAGCAAGTATATGCTGATTTCAAAGAAAATGTTGCAGACCGTGGCGTATCAGCTTATCAAGCTTGGACAAAATTAGTTGCTGACTATAAAGAAGCGCATCCAGAATTGGCTGCAGAAGTAGAAGCTATCATTGATGGACGTGATCCAGTTGAAGTGACTCCGGCAGACTTCCCAGCCTTAGAAAACGGCTTCTCTCAAGCAACTCGTAACTCGAGCCAAGATGCCTTGAATGTTGTAGCTGCTAAGTTGCCAACCTTCTTAGGAGGTTCAGCTGACCTTGCTCACTCAAACATGACTTATATCAAGACTGATGGACTTCAAGATGATGCTAATCGCTTGAACCGTAACATTCAGTTTGGTGTTCGTGAATTTGCAATGGGAACGATCTTGAACGGGATGGCCCTTCACGGTGGACTTCGTGTATACGGTGGTACTTTCTTCGTCTTCTCTGACTATGTGAAGGCAGCTGTCCGCTTGTCAGCCTTGCAAGGACTTCCTGTGACTTATGTCTTTACCCACGATTCTATTGCAGTTGGGGAAGATGGTCCAACTCACGAACCAGTTGAACATTTAGCAGGTCTTCGTGCTATGCCAAATCTAAATGTTTTCCGTCCAGCAGATGCGCGTGAAACTCAAGCAGCTTGGTACCTTGCAGTGATAAGTGAGAAAACACCAACTGCCCTTGTCTTGACCCGTCAAAACTTGACTGTCGAAGAGGGAACAGACTTTGACAAGGTTGCAAAAGGTGCCTATGTTGTTTATGAAAATGCAGCAGACTTTGATACCATCTTGATTGCGACAGGCTCAGAGGTCAATCTTGCTGTCTCAGCTGCCAAAGAATTGGCTAGTCAAGGCGCAAAAGTCCGCGTAGTCAGCATGCCATCTACAGATGTCTTTGATAAACAAGATGCAGCATACAAGGAAGAAATTCTTCCAAATGCAGTCCGCCGTCGTGTTGCAGTCGAAATGGGTGCAACTCAAAACTGGTACAAATATGTTGGTCTTGATGGTGCCGTTCTTGGTATTGATACCTTCGGAGCCTCTGCCCCAGCACCAAAAGTATTGGCAGAATATGGCTTTACTGTAGAAAATCTTGTAAAAGTCGTTCAAAACTTGAAATAATCCTAAAAATCAGGGCGCAAGCTCTGATTTTTTCTTGCTAGAAAAGCAAGGTACAATCTTGTAAAAGTAGCTGAAATTTGATATAGTAGTCCTATGTAAAAGACAAAGGAGAAACTAATGAATCCAAATTATACATTTTTAATCATGCTAGTCCTTATGGTGGGTTTGATGTTCTTTACGCAACGCTCTCAAAAGAAACAAGCGCAAAAACGTATGGAAAGCTTGAATAAACTACAAAAAGGCTATGAAGTTATTACAATCGGTGGACTTTACGGAACGGTCGATGAAGTAGATACGGAAAAGAAAACAATTGTTCTTGATGTCGATGGAGTTTACTTGACTTTTGAACTAGCTGCTATCAAGACCGTATTACCGCTGAAAGAAACTGCTTCACTAGAAGGCGCAATTGAAAAATAAGACGGGATTACGAACTCCCGTTTTTCTATAAAAGAAAGGAAATGGGATGAAAAAACTAGTCTTTGTCTGTTTGGGAAATATTTGCCGTAGCCCTATGGCCGAGTTTGTTATGAAATCAATGACAGTTAATTACGAAATCCAAAGTCGAGCGACGTCCTCTTGGGAACATGGCAATTCGATTCATAAGGGCACTCGGGGAATTTTTCAAGAGTATGAGATTCCTTATGACAAGAACAAGACATCGCTTCAGATTAGTAAGGAAGATTTTGAAGCCTTTGATTATATTATCGGAATGGACGCTTCAAATGTTTCTGACTTACGTCAGATGTGTCCAGGAGGATTGCAAGATAAGATTTACTCATTCGCATCTGAAAGTGTTCCAGACCCTTGGTATACAGGAGATTTTGAGGAAACCTATCGACGTGTTCAAGAGGGCTGTCAAGTTTGGCTAGAACGTTTAGAAAAGGAGAGTGAAGATGGAAAATCTTAAGAATTTTTACAACAAGTATCGTGTCTATCTGACTCGTCCACGTTTAGAGCTTTTAGCAGTAGTTGCCATTGTTTTTTGTGCTCTACTCGTCTTTTTTCTAAATATTCCCGGAAAAGGTGTTCTAAAGCTTGATAATGGAACGATTGTTTACGACGGCAGTCTTGTCCGTGGTAAAATGAATGGCCAAGGTACCATTACCTTCCAAAATGGAGACCAATATACAGGTGGCTTCAACAATGGAGCCTTCAACGGAAAAGGTACCTTTCAATCTAAAGAAGGCTGGACCTACGAAGGGGATTTTGTAAATGGTCAAGCTGAAGGAAAAGGGAAACTAACAACAGAACAAGAAGTCGTTTATGAAGGGACTTTTAAACAAGGCGTTTTTCAACAAAAATAAAGCCTCCTTATCAAAGGAGGTATTGTTAAAACCAAATAAGTAAGCGCTTACCTGTAAATCCCTTTCTTTCCAAGCTCCTCTTCCAAGCAAGTTTGTGAAATAAAAAAATATTTGAAATAAATTTCACAAACTTTAAAGAAAAAGCTTGCTAAGAAAAGAAACTAGCAAACATTTCACAAGGTGCTAAAAATTCTTTGTGAAATGTTTATGAAACTGTTTACAAAGTTGAAATAATGCGTTATAATAAACTTGTGAAAAAATTAACAAAGGATATCGATCCTTGAAAGCTATGGAGGAAAATATGGCTGATAAAAAAACTGTGACACCAGAGGAAAAGAAACTCGCTGCTGAAAAGCATGTCGATGGATTGGTGCAAAAAGCTCTAGTTGCTCTTGAAGAAATGCGTAAGTTGGATCAAGAGCAGGTTGACTACATCGTTGCCAAAGCATCAGTAGCAGCTTTGGATGCCCACGGAGAATTGGCTTTACATGCCTTTGAAGAAACAGGACGTGGTGTATTTGAAGATAAAGCAACTAAGAACTTGTTTGCTTGTGAACACGTAGTAAACAACATGCGCCACACTAAGACAGTTGGCGTTATCGAAGAAGACGATGTAACAGGATTGACTCTTATTGCTGAACCAGTTGGTGTTGTTTGTGGTATTACCCCAACAACAAACCCAACATCAACAGCAATCTTCAAATCATTGATTTCATTGAAGACACGTAATCCAATCGTTTTTGCCTTCCACCCATCAGCACAAGAATCATCTGCTCATGCAGCACGTATTGTCCGCGATGCAGCTATCGCAGCTGGTGCTCCTGAAAACTGTGTACAGTGGATTACTGAACCATCTATGGAAGCAACTAGTGCGCTTATGAACCACGAAGGTATTGCGACAATTCTTGCAACAGGTGGTAACGCCATGGTGAAGGCTGCGTACTCATGTGGTAAACCAGCTCTTGGAGTAGGTGCCGGAAACGTTCCAGCTTATGTTGAAAAATCAGCAAACATCCGTCAAGCAGCACACGATATCGTCATGTCTAAATCATTTGATAATGGTATGGTCTGTGCATCTGAACAAGCGGTTATCATTGATAAAGAAATTTACGATGAATTTGTAGCAGAGTTCAAATCTTATCACACTTACTTTGTAAACAAAAAAGAAAAAGCCCTTCTTGAAGAATTCTGCTTTGGCGTGAAAGCAAACAGCAAAAACTGTGCTGGTGCGAAATTGAACGCTGACATCGTTGGTAAACCAGCAACTTGGATTGCAGAGCAAGCAGGATTTACAGTTCCAGAAGGAACAAACATTCTTGCTGCAGAATGTAAAGAAGTTGGTGAAAACGAGCCATTGACTCGTGAGAAATTGTCACCAGTTATCGCAGTTTTGAAATCTGAAAGCCGTGAAGATGGTATTACTAAGGCTCGTCAAATGGTTGAATTTAACGGTCTTGGACACTCAGCAGCTATCCACACAGCTGACGAAGAATTGACTAAAGAATTTGGTAAAGCTGTTAAAGCTATTCGTGTTATCTGTAACTCGCCTTCTACTTTCGGTGGTATCGGGGATGTTTACAATGCCTTCTTGCCATCATTGACACTTGGATGTGGTTCTTACGGACGCAACTCAGTTGGGGATAACGTTAGTGCCATTAACCTCTTGAATATCAAAAAAGTCGGAAGACGGAGAAATAACATGCAATGGATGAAACTTCCTTCAAAAACATACTTTGAACGTGATTCAATTCAATACCTTCAAAAATGTCGTGACGTTGAACGTGTCATGATCGTTACTGACCATGCCATGGTAGAGCTTGGCTTCCTTGATCGTATCATCGAACAACTTGATCTTCGTCGCAATAAGGTTGTTTACCAAATCTTTGCTGATGTAGAACCAGATCCAGATATCACAACTGTAAACCGTGGTACTGAGATTATGCGTGCCTTCAAACCAGATACAATCATCGCTCTCGGTGGTGGATCTCCAATGGATGCTGCTAAAGTAATGTGGCTCTTCTACGAACAACCAGAAGTGGACTTCCGTGATCTTGTTCAAAAATTCATGGATATCCGTAAACGTGCCTTCAAATTCCCATTGCTTGGTAAGAAGACTAAATTCATCGCTATCCCAACTACATCTGGTACAGGATCTGAAGTAACACCATTTGCCGTTATCTCTGATAAAGCAAACAACCGTAAATACCCAATCGCTGACTACTCATTGACACCAACTGTGGCAATCGTAGACCCTGCCTTGGTATTGACAGTTCCTGGATTTGTTGCTGCGGACACTGGTATGGACGTATTGACCCACGCGACTGAAGCCTACGTATCACAAATGGCTAGCGACTACACTGACGGTCTTGCACTTCAAGCCATCAAGCTTGTATTCGAAAATCTTGAAAGCTCAGTTAAAAATGCAGACTTCCACTCACGTGAGAAAATGCATAACGCTTCAACAATCGCTGGTATGGCCTTTGCTAATGCCTTCCTAGGTATTTCTCACTCAATGGCCCATAAGATTGGTGCGCAATTCCACACAATCCACGGTCGTACGAATGCTATCTTGCTTCCATATGTCATTCGCTACAACGGTACACGTCCAGCTAAGACAGCAACATGGCCTAAGTATAACTACTACCGTGCAGATGAAAAATATCAAGATATCGCACGCATGCTTGGACTTCCAGCTTCTACTCCAGAAGAAGGTGTGGAATCTTATGCAAAAGCTGTTTACGAACTTGGTGAGCGCGTAGGTATCCAAATGAACTTCAAAGCACAAGGAATTGATGAAAAAGAATGGAAAGAACATTCTCGTGAATTGGCCTTCCTTGCTTATGAAGATCAATGTTCGCCAGCTAACCCACGTCTTCCAATGGTTGACCACATGCAAGAAATCATCGAAGATTCTTACTATGGTTACAAAGAAAGACCAGGACGCCGTAAATAATTGTTATCAGCCTAGAGGCAGGAGTTATCCTGTCTCTTTTTTGTAATTCTATTTGAAAAATGGTATAATCATCGCATATATTTATTTGAAAATCAAATCTTTTATAATCATGCGAGGGGCAAATGAACAAGATAAATGAGTTAGGGGATAAAGTGCGACTTTTAAGAGAGGAGAAAGGACTTAGTCGTCCAGTTTTTTGCGGGAATGAGTCTGAATTATCAGTCCGTCAGTTGGTGCGGATAGAAAAAGGAGAATTTCGCCCGACTATAAAAACACTAGAATATATTGCAGAACGATTAGAAATTCCGTCCTATGTCTTGATGCCAGATTATAAGGAATTACCCAAGCGTTACCAAGAATTAAAATACTTTCTTTTACATCATCCTGACTATGGAGACAAGGAGTTGCAGGAACAAAAGGAAGAATATTTCGATGAGATTTTTGAGTGTTTTTATGATGATTTGCCACGTGATGAGAAAGTGGTAGTGGATTGTCTTCAAGCAATAGATGAAGTGAGAGCGACGGATAATGAACAGTATGGAATAGCGCTTTTAGATGAATCTTTTGAGGAACTATGGAATCAAAGAGAATTTTCGTTTTCAGATCTTTTGAAAATTCGATTGTATTTTTTATGTAGTTATTTAGAAAATATAAAAAAAGGACAGTTATCTATTAGCGAACAGCAGAAACTTCAATTAATGTTTCAAAAAGTGTGTAATAACGTAGAAAATAGCGGTACGGACGATTTATTTCTTGTTCGTGATGTGTTATTTGCAGGGCTGGGAAGTTGTGAATTATTGAATGACTTAGAGTTATTTAAGTTAGCTGTGGAAAAACTTAATTGGATTTCTGAAAAAACACGAGATTTCCAAAAGCAACCGATTGTCTTGATGGTGGAGTGGAAATATTATCTTCAGACTGATTATAATACGGCAAAACAAAAGTATGAAGAAGCAAAAATGATGGCGAGGATGTTTGGCAATGAGAAGTTAATCGTTAGTTTAGATAAGGAATGGAGCGAAGACTTAGAAAGGTATTGTTAAATGCTTTATAGGAGTGACATTTCTGTCATTGAGGGAATGCCGCTTTTTTGTTACAATGAATTTTATACTCAATGAAAATCAAAGAGCAAACTAGGAAACTAGCCGCAGGCTGTACTTGAGTACGGCAAGGCGACGTTGACGTGGTTTGAATTTGATTTTCGAAGAGTATTACTTGATATACATCCAGAAGCAAACTAGGCAATAGAGAGAAAATTCTAAGCAGTAGGTTCATAGTGGCAATCAGTGCTGATGTAGCTTGAAGGATTTTCTATAAGTGTGATGTATGACGACAACAGTTTTAAACAAGGGGGAAAGAATGTCCATTTTATCCATTAGAAATATTTCAAAGTTTTACACTTTGGACGGTAAACATCAAGAGCAGGCTCTAAGAAATATAAACCTGCAGATTGCAAAAGGTAAAATTACAGCGATTTACGGTCCATCAGGCTGTGGCAAAACCAGTCTACTCAATATCATCAGCGGTTTAGATAGACAATATGAAGGAGATTTAGAGTTTAAAGGGGAATCCCTCCGTGACTTATCAGAGATTGAACTAACTCAATTTCGTAAAGATAAGATTGGATTTGTGTTTCAAAACTTTAACCTCATTCCTCATCAGTCTGTCTTGGACAATGTCAAGCTACCTCTCTATGTCAAAGATTTATCTGACAGGGAGATGACAATGATTGCAAAGGAGCAATTAAGTAACTTAGGCATGGAGCCTTTTGTAGCTAAAAATGTTAAACAACTTTCTGGTGGGCAAAAGCAACGTGTAGCAATCGCGCGTGCACTGGTAAATCAGCCAGATATGATTGTAGCAGATGAGCCAACGGGTTCGCTGGATTCTCAATCCCAAGAAATGGTATTGGAAGTGTTTAAAAAATTAGCCCAAACAGGGAAAACAGTATTGATCGTAACCCATAATCCAGAGGTTGCTGAATATGCAGATGTGATTATCAAAATGAAGGATGGTGAAGTCGTTGAAGAAGTCAAAAAATAAAGGATTATCATTGAAAAATAAATTCAAACTTTCTTTAAATAACTTTCTGGAAAGAAAGTGGCGTAACCTATTGATTGCGCTAGCAACCTCAATCGGTTTTGTAGGAGTCTTAATTTCTTTCGGCTTGGGAAATGCATTGATTTCGATGATTGATGAAAATACGAATGGAGGTCAAATCCCTTCTCAAGTTCAGATTGCTTTAAACACAAAAAATGTTGGACGAGGCTTTTTGAACCAAGATGATAAGAACTATATCACAGATACAGTTGGAAAAGAAGCTATTAAATATTTGGAGAGTCCTTTTGGGATGACCATGTCAAATATTACGATAGATGGGCAAAAAATGGATCTGAGTCAAACGATGCCTTCTTATGCTCAAGTAGTGAGTCTCTATGAGGATACAAGTATCTCTGTTAGTAGTAATGAAAAGGACAAAGTGGTAGCTGGATCCCTCTATACTGATACAAATGAACAGGGCTTAACGATTCCAATCAGTTTACTAAAAAATTGGAATGAACAGACAGGAAACAATCTGACGGCTAGTGATGTTATTGGCAAATCAGTTTCAGCCAGCATTGTAGAAAATGCTGCCGAAGCTAGCAAGACTGCTCAATTTCAAACAAAGATTGTACGTGTAATCAATGATGAAGATGACATGGAGGACAGCAACAGTTTCATGCCGTCTCATCAAATGGAAACGATTTTGAAAGAGGCTGGATTTACAAAAGCTGTATCTTATTTTATCTTGGAACTCAAAGATCCATCACAGACAAAAACGGTAACAGAAGAATTGCAGAAAAACAAGAAGTATACTGTTCTTTCTCAACAGAAGGTTCTTGATATTGTGATTACTTTTATTCGTGTCATTCAGGGATTGTTGATTGTACTTTCATCACAAGCTATTGTGGTAGCAGCGGTCATGATTGGTATCATTATTTACATCAATATTATGCAACGTTCTAAGGAAATAGGTGTCATGAAAGCAGTTGGTTATCAGAATCGTGATGTCAAAGGAATTTTTATTTACGAGGCCATCTGGATTGTAGGAATCGCCTTGCTTCTGGCCTTTTTGGTAGCACAAGGAGTGGGAAGTTTGGCGAATGCGATTGTAAGTCACTTTTACCCATCCATCACGAAGGTTTTTGAATTAAATTTGTTATCTGTTTTAGGAACTCTAGCTTTCGCTCTATTACTTGGTTATGTCTCAGCCTACTTCCCAGCGCGTAAAATTAGTAAAATGGATCCTGTAGAATCGTTACGCTATGAATAGTAAGGGATTCCTTGATTTACAGTTAAAAAAAGAAACTAACATAGAAAAACAATGCCCGTACTTGCAATTCAACTCAAATAGTTATATAATAGGTTTGTTGAAAGGTGATTTGTAGTGATTCAAGTTACTCTTTTCACAATAAAAATTTCATGATTTTCATAAGGAGGAAATCACTAATGGTAGTTAAAGTTGGTATTAACGGTTTCGGACGTATCGGTCGTCTTGCTTTCCGTCGTATCCAAAACGTAGAAGGTGTTGAAGTTACTCGCATCAACGACCTTACAGATCCAGTTATGCTTGCACACTTGTTGAAATACGACACAACTCAAGGTCGTTTCGACGGTACTGTTGAAGTTAAAGAAGGTGGATTCGAAGTTAACGGTAAATTCGTTAAAGTTTCTGCTGAACGTGATCCAGAACAAATCGACTGGGCTAACGACGGTGTAGACATCGTTCTTGAAGCAACTGGTTTCTTTGCTACTAAAGCAGCTGCTGAAAAACACTTGCACGCTGGTGGTGCTAAGAAAGTTGTTATCACTGCTCCTGGTGGATCAGATGTTAAAACAGTTGTATTTAACACTAACCATGACGTTCTTGATGGTACTGAAACAGTTATCTCAGGTGCTTCATGTACTACAAACTGTTTGGCTCCAATGGCTAAAGCTCTTCATGATAACTTCGGTATCGTTGAAGGTTTGATGACTACTATCCACGGTTACACTGGTGACCAAATGGTTCTTGATGGACCACACCGTAAAGGTGACCTTCGCCGTGCTCGTGCTGCTGCAGCTAACATCGTTCCTAACTCAACTGGTGCTGCTAAAGCAATCGGTTTGGTTATCCCTGAATTGAACGGTAAATTGGATGGAGCTGCTCAACGTGTTCCTGTTCCAACAGGTTCTGTAACTGAATTGGTAGCAGTTCTTGAAAAGAACGTTACTGTTGATGAAGTGAACGCAGCTATGAAAGCAGCTTCAAACGAATCATACGGTTACACAGAAGATCCAATCGTATCTTCAGATATCGTAGGTATGTCTTACGGTTCATTGTTTGACGCAACTCAAACTAAAGTTCTTGACGTTGACGGTAAACAATTGGTTAAAGTTGTATCATGGTACGACAACGAAATGTCATACACTGCACAACTTGTTCGTACTCTTGAATACTTTGCAAAAATCGCTAAATAATTCTTGAGTCGATAAAAAGCAAGGCCTCTTGGTCTTGCTTTTCTTATATGGAAAAATGGATGACGGAATCATCCATTCTTTTTTAATTCTTTTTCAAAGGTATCTGAAAGGGTAGTGAAAGTTAATTTCTCTAATGTAAGCGGATGGGTAAAGGAAAGTCGGAAGGCCTGAAGCATAAGTCGACTTGATTTTGATTTACTGTTATAGAGAGGGTCACCCAAGATAGGAAAGTTATGATGAGAAAGGTGGACACGTATTTGATGGGTTCGTCCTGTTTTTAGTTTGCAACGAACAAGAGCTGTTTTGTTTGGAAATTGCTTTAATCTGCTTACATGCGTTTCCGCATATTGCCCATTTTTTGTATCAACTATTCGTTTTCTGCGATTATGGCGATCACGTCCGATTTTGTCCTTGAAAACAAGCTCTTTGCTGTTGATATTTCCATCAACAAGGGCCCAATATTCCCTAGAAATCTCTTTTTTCTCCAATAAGCGATTGAGAATAGGTAGGATAAAAGGATTTTTAGCGAAGAGAACTAAACCGCTGGTTTCCATGTCTAGACGATGAACGACATAACAGGTTTGGCCAACGTAGGCACTGACATGGTTGAGAAGGGCAATTTCATTTGGTTGATTACCATGCGTTTTCATACCCTCAGGTTTGTTTACAATAATCAAGTGTTGATCTTGATAAACTTCCTGAACTAAGTCTGGGTCGCCCCAAGGGATTGTCTTTTTGGGATAATCTTCCTCGTCAAAAGTTAATTGGCAAACATCTCCAGGATTTACCATCTCGTTCCAGTGAACTTCTTTTTGATTTATCAAAATATGTTTCTTGACTCTCAAAAAATGCCGGATTTTTCTAGGAATGAGGAGTTGCTCTTCTAGTAATTGCTTCACCGTCATTTGAGGTAAAGAGGCGGGTAATGTAAATGTGAATTTCATACAGATATTGTAACAAAAAAAGCCCTATTTGGATAGGAAATAGCTAAATTCTTGTCTTCCTATGATGAAGATGATAAAATAAACGCATGAAATTAGATAAATTATTTGAGAAATTTCTTTCTCTTTTTAAAAAAGAAACAAGTGAATCAGAGAATTCGGGATCTACTAACTTGCGTCGTTCTCGCAGTGATAGAAAAAAATTAGCCCAAGTGGGTCCAATTCGAAAATTCTGGCGTCGCTATCATCTAACAAAGATTGTTATTATACTAGGCTTGAGTGCAGGTTTGCTAGTCGGAACCTATTTGTTTGCTGTAGCCAAGTCAACCAATGTCAATGATTTGCAAAATGCCTTGAAAACTCGAACCCTCATTTTTGACCGTGAAGAAAAAGAGGCAGGTGCCTTGTCTGGCCAAAAGGGAACCTACGTTGAACTGACTGACATCGGTAAAAACTTGCAGAATGCTGTTATTGCGACAGAAGACCGTTCTTTCTATAAAAATGACGGGATTAACTATGGCCGTTTCTTCTTGGCTATTGTCACTGCTGGACGTTCAGGCGGTGGTTCTACTATTACCCAACAGCTGGCTAAAAATGCCTATTTGTCACAGGATCAAACCGTTGAGAGAAAAGCGAAAGAATTTTTCTTGGCTTTAGAATTGACTAAAAAATATAGCAAGGATCAGATTCTAACTATGTACCTTAACAACGCCTATTTTGGAAATGGTGTGTGGGGTGTAGAAGATGCGAGTAAGAAATACTTTGGAGTTTCTGCATCAGAAGTGAGTTTGGATCAAGCTGCGACTCTGGCAGGGATGCTGAAGGGACCGGAATTGTATAATCCTTTGAATTCTGTAGAAGATTCTACTAATCGTCGCGATACTGTTTTGCAAAATATGGTTGCAGCGGGTTATATTGATAAAAACCAAGAAACCGAAGCTGCTGAAGTTGATATGACTTCGCAATTGCAAGATAAGTATGAAGGAAAAATTTCAGATTACCGTTACCCCTCTTATTTTGACGCGGTGGTTAATGAAGCCGTTTCTAAGTATAATCTAACAGAGGAAGAAATCGTAAATAATGGCTACCGCATTTACACAGAGCTGGACCAAAACTACCAAGCAAATATGCAGGTTGTCTATGAAAACACCTCACTATTTCCGAGGGCAGAAGATGGAACATTTGCTCAATCAGGAAGTGTAGCTCTCGAACCGAAAACAGGGGGAGTTCGTGGGGTTGTCGGTCAAGTTGCTGACAATGATAAAACTGGATTCCGTAATTTTAACTATGCAACCCAATCAAAACGTAGCCCTGGCTCTACAATTAAGCCTTTAGTTGTTTATACGCCAGCAGTTGAGGCAGGTTGGGCTTTGAACAAGCAGTTGGATAACCATACCATGCAGTATGACAGCTATAAGGTAGATAACTATGCAGGAATCAAAAAGAGTCGAGAAGTTCCCATGTATCAAGCCTTGGCAGAATCGCTTAATCTACCTGCTGTTGCCACCGTTAATGATTTGGGTGTTGATAAAGCTTTTGAGTCAGGAGAAAAATTTGGACTCAACATGGAAAAAGTCGACCGTGTTCTTGGTGTCGCCTTGGGAAGCGGTGTTGAAACCAATCCTCTGCAAATGGCTCAAGCATATGCTGCCTTTGCAAATGAAGGTTTAATGCCTGAAGCTCATTTTATTAGTAGAATTGAAAATGCTAGCGGGCAGGTTATTGCAAGCCATAAAAATTCACAAAAACGGGTGATTGATAAGTCTGTAGCTGATAAGATGACCAGTATGATGTTGGGGACATTTACAAACGGAACAGGTATTAGTTCATCTCCCGCAGACTATGTTATGGCAGGAAAAACTGGGACAACTGAAGCAGTTTTCAATCCTGAATATACAAGTGACCAGTGGGTGATTGGTTATACACCTGATGTGGTGATTAGTCATTGGCTTGGTTTCCCGACCACTGATGAAAACCACTATTTAGCAGGTTCTACATCAAACGGTGCAGCCCATGTCTTTAGGAATATTGCGAATACCATTTTACCTTATACACCAGGAAGTACCTTTACAATTGAAAATGCCTATAAGCAAAATGGAATTGCACCAGCTAATACACGTGCTCGAGTACAGAGCAATGAAACTAATCAGACTGATGATACTCTATCTGATATTAGAAGTCGTGCTCAAAATCTAGTAGATGAGGCTAGTCGTGCTATATCGGATGCGAAGATTAAGGAAAAGGCTCAAACAATATGGGATTCGGTAGTCAATCTATTTCGTTAAGATGCTTGTCAAAGCCTAGCTTTCTTGTTATAATAGATAAGATGGAGGCGTTATGGCATTAAAAAAAGCAAGCCTAGCTTGTGCGGTTTGTGGTTCGAGAAACTATTCAATCAAGATCAGTGGAAACCCCAAGCCTACACGACTAGAAGTAAATAAATTTTGTAAGCATTGTGGCAAGTACACTACACACAGAGAAACGAGATAGGAGAGAGCGATGCGTTTTATTGGAGATATTTTTAGACTTCTTAAAGACACAACATGGCCAACTCGCAAGGAAAGCTGGAGAGATTTTCGTTCTATCATGGAATACACTGCTTTCTTTGTAGTAATTATTTACATTTTTGACCAGTTGATTGTTTCAGGTTTGATTCGATTTATTAACATTTTTTAGAAGGTTAGTGGAGTTATTTACTCTAGAGATCTTCTATTTATGAAAGGAAATATCATGGATAGTTTTGATAAAGGGTGGTTTGTTTTACAAACTTATTCTGGTTATGAAAATAAGGTAAAAGAAAATCTATTACAACGTGCACAAACCTACAATATGTTGGATAATATTCTACGCGTTGAAATTCCAACACAAACTGTGCAAGTTGAAAAAAATGGAAAGAGAAAAGAAGTAGAAGAAAATCGCTTTCCAGGTTATGTTCTTGTAGAAATGATCATGACAGATGAAGCTTGGTTTGTTGTTCGAAACACACCAAATGTTACAGGATTTGTCGGATCACACGGGAACAGATCAAAACCGACTCCATTATTGGAACAAGAAATTCGTGACATTTTGGTATCTATGGGACAAACTGTTCAAGAATTTGATTTCGATGTTGAGGTTGGTCAAACCGTACGTATTATTGATGGTGCTTTTGCAGACTACACTGGTAAGATTACAGAAATTGATAATAACAAAGTGAAAATGATTATCTCTATGTTTGGTAATGACACAGTTGCAGAAGTAAACCTAAACCAAATTGCAGAATTGTAACCCAAAGAGAGGCAAGGCCTCTCTTTTTGTGCAGTTGAGGCAGTGTAGGGAACAGAATGGCTGAAATGTGCTAAAAGTGTTTCTGAATCTGTTAGACTGTAAACAGAAAGGGGAAGATTATGCTTAAAGAATTGTATGAAGAAGTGCAGGGGATTGTATATAAGTGTAGAAATGAATATTATCTTCATTTATGGGAGCTATCGGATTGGGATCAAGAGGGAATGATATGCCTACATGAATTAATCAGTAGAGAAGAAGGTTTGGTAGAAGATATCCCTCGTTTAAGGAAATATTTCAAAACCAAGTTCCGAAATCGAATTTTAGATTATCTCCGTAAACAAGAAAGCCAGAAGCGTAGATATGATAAAGAACCTTATGAAGAAGTGGGTGAGATAAGTCATCGTATAAGTGAGGGAGGTCTCTGGCTAGATGACTATTATCTCTTCCATGAAACACTAAGAGATTATAGAAGGAAACAAACTAAAGAACAACAAGAAGAGTTAGAACGCGTCTTAAGATATGAACGTTTCCTAGGGCGTCAAAGAGTTCTAAGGGACTTGCGTATTGTGTTTAAAGAGTTTGATATCTGTAGCCGGTAAGAAGCTATGCAAAAAAAATGAAAAAATAGAAAAAAGGTGTTGACAAAAAAGAAAAAGCCGGTATAATAGTAAGAGTTGAAAACACCAACTCTGGTCCGTTGGTCAAGGGGTTAAGACACCGCCTTTTCACGGCGGTAACACGGGTTCGAATCCCGTACGGACTATGGTA
>CAJNDF010000014.1 GCA_905221455.1 bacterium
AGGCTCGGTAGCTCAGTTGGTAGAGCAATGGATTGAAGCTCCATGTGTCGGCGGTTCGATTCCGTCTCGCGCCATTTATATATTTTGGAAGGGTAGCGAAGAGGCTAAACGCGGCGGACTGTAAATCCGCTCCTTCGGGTTCGGGGGTTCGAATCCCTCCCCTTCCATTTTACGGGCATAGTTTAAAGGTAGAACTAAGGTCTCCAAAACCTTCAGTGTGGGTTCAATTCCTACTGCCCGTGTTAATAGAATTATGGCGGGTGTGGTGAAGTGGTTAACACACCAGATTGTGGCTCTGGCATGCGTGGGTTCGATCCCCATCACTCGCCTATTTTATATTATTGGGGTATAGCCAAGCGGTAAGGCAAGGGACTTTGACTCCCTCATGCGTTGGTTCGAATCCAGCTACCCCAGTTACTATTTGCCGGCGTGGCGGAATTGGCAGACGCGCTGGACTCAAAATCCAGTGTCCGCAAGGACGTGCCGGTTCGACCCCGGCCGCCGGTATAGTATAAAGCTAGGAACGTAGTTAATCTTCGTTCCTTTTTTGTATTATTTTTGGTATAATAGTAGTTATTCAAATTTTATTTAGATTAAGAAAGTGTAGGATAGTATGTCTCGTTCTATCGATTTATTAAAACATCGGTATTTGAAAAATATTAAAGAAAATCCTGAATTGTTTGTCGGAATTGAGTTGGAGTATCCTGTTGCAAATCTAGAAGGGAATGCTACAGATGTTGAAGTTATCAAGCACGTATTCAGATATTTAGTTTTCGCTCTGGATTTCACTGTAGAGAAGGTAGATGATTTTGGGAATCCTATCCAGTTAGTAGATCCGATAAGTCAGGATACTATTTTGTTTGAAGTTTCCTATACAACGATTGAGTTTGCATTTGGTAAGGCTGAAACAATTCAAGAGGTCGAAAATCGTTTTAATAATTATATGGATGTAATTCAGAGAAAATTAGGCGAATCCAATCATGCTATCGTTGGCTGCGGTATTCATCCTGACTGGGATAAAAATGTGAATTATCCAGTGGCTTATCCACGCTATCAGATGTTGATGGATTATTTGAATTTGAGTAGAAATATTACTAAATCAGACTTACATCATTTCCCTGAATATGGTGCTTTTATCTGCGGGAGTCAGGTTCAGTTGGATGTTTCAAATTCCAATTACTTACGGGTGATTAATGCTTTTACTCAAATTGAAGCGCCGAAGGCTTATTTATTTGCAAACTCTGAGTTTTCAGGTGAGGATTGGGATACGAAAATTTCAAGGGATATTTTCTGGGAAGAATCTATGCATGGTATCTATACAGAGAATGTTGGGGTTAATGCTAGACTCTTTGATGATGAAGATGATTTTTTTGACTATCTAGATCATTCTGCAATTTTTACTGCAGAACGAGATGGGCAGACCTATTATTTTTATCCGATTCAGGCAAGGGATTATTTGGCTAGACCTGAAATCCAGGCATTTGCTCTTAATGGGGATAAGGTTACTATTTATCCTCAAGAGAAAGATTTTGAAACTCATCGTAGTTATCAGTATCAAGACTTAACGACTCGAGGAACGGTTGAGTTTCGTAGTGTGTGTACTCAGCCTCTTGATAGGACTTTTACTTCAGCAGCCTTTCACTTGGGATTGTTGGTTAATTTAGACAAGTTAGAAGCTTACTTAGAAACAGCACCTTTCTTTAAAGCATTTGGGAGAAATTATAAGTCTTTAAGGCGACAATTTTCTAAGAAGAAGCTAACAGATGAGGAGAAAACTTCGATTATAGATTTTTCAAAAGAATTACTCTTGTTAGCTGATGAAGGACTGAAGATGAGAAATAAACAAGAAACGATTTATTTAGAGCCTTTGAAAGAAGAATTGGGATTATAATTTTTCTTATAAAGGGAGAATTTTCTGAAAAATCATGATATAATGGAAGAGACTATAGATAAAGGATAGAGAGTAATGACATTAGTTTATCAATCAACGCGTGATGCCAACAATACAGTAACTGCCAGCCAAGCCATTTTGCAAGGTTTGGCGACGGACGGTGGTTTGTTTACACCGCTTACTTATCCAAAGGTAGATTTGGACTTTGACAAATTGAAAGATGCTTCTTATCAGGAAGTTGCTAAGCTTGTTTTGTCAGCATTTTTAGATGACTTTACGGCTGAGGAGTTGGACTACTGTATCAACAATGCCTACGATAGCAAGTTTGATACTCCAGCGATTGCGCCATTGGTGAAACTGGATGGGCAATACAATTTGGAATTGTTCCATGGTTCAACGATTGCCTTTAAGGATATGGCTTTGTCTATCTTGCCATACTTTATGACGACAGCCGCTAAAAAGCATGGTTTGGAGAACAAGATTGTCATTTTGACAGCGACATCTGGTGATACTGGGAAAGCTGCTATGGCGGGATTTGCGAACGTACCTGGAACTGAGATTATCGTCTTTTATCCAAAGGACGGTGTCAGCAAGGTACAAGAGCTGCAAATGACTACTCAGACTGGCGACAATACTCATGTTATTGCCATTGACGGTAACTTTGACGATGCGCAAACCAACGTGAAACATATGTTTAACGATGTAGCCCTTCGTGAAAAATTGGCTGCCAACAAGTTGCAATTTTCGTCAGCTAACTCTATGAACATTGGTCGTTTGGTACCACAAATTGTTTATTATGTTTATGCCTACGCTCAGTTGGTTAAGGCTGGTGAAATTGTGGCTGGTGATAAGGTCAACTTCACAGTACCAACAGGAAACTTTGGAAATATCTTGGCTGCCTTTTATGCTAAACAAATTGGTCTTCCAGTTGGTAAATTAATTTGTGCTTCAAATGACAACAATGTTTTGACAGACTTCTTCAAGACACGTGTTTATGACAAGAAACGTGAGTTTAAAGTCACAACTAGTCCATCTATGGATATCTTAGTATCTTCAAACTTGGAGCGTCTCATTTTCCACCTTTTAGGAAATGATGCGGTTAAGACAGCAGAACTCATGAATGCCTTGAATACACAAGGACAATATGAATTGACTGATTTTGATGCTGAGATTCTGGAACTCTTTGCAGCTGAATATGCGACTGAGGAAGAAACTTCGGCAGAAATCAAACGTGTTTATCAAACAGATGCCTACATTGAGGATCCACATACGGCAGTTGCCTCAGCAGTGTATAGAAAATACCAAGCGTCTACTGGCGATGTTACCAAGACAGTGATTGCTTCAACAGCTAGTCCATACAAGTTCCCAGTGGTTGCAGTAGAGGCTGTGACAGGGAAATCTGGTTTGACTGACTTTGAAGCCTTGACTCAATTACATGAAATCTCAGGAGTGGCAGTGCCACCAGCAGTTGATGGCCTTGAAACAGCTCCAGTTCGTCACAAGACAACCGTGGCAGCTGCTGATATGCAAGCAGCGGTTGAGGATTATCTAGGAATTTAAGATAGAGGGAGTAAACTCGGTTGGGAAACCAACTGGGTTTCTTTTCATCAGGAGGAGAGATTGTTTAAGAAAAATAAAGACATTCTTAATATTGCCTTACCAGCTATGGGTGAAAACTTTTTGCAGATGCTCATGGGAATGGTGGACAGTTATTTGGTTGCTCATTTAGGATTGATAGCCATTTCAGGTGTTTCAGTAGCTGGTAATATTATCACCATCTATCAGGCGATTTTCATTGCTCTAGGGGCAGCTATTTCTAGTGTTATTTCAAAAAGTTTGGGGCAGAAGGATCAGTCGAAGTTGGCTTATCATGTGACTGAGGCCTTGAAAATTACTTTACTAGTAAGTTTTCTTTTAGGAACTTTGTCCATCTTCGCTGGGCAAGAGATGATTGGACTTTTGGGGACTGAGCAAGCTGTGGCAGAAAGTGGAGGACTCTATCTATCTTTGGTAGGCGGCTCGGTTGTTCTTTTGGGATTAATGACCAGTCTTGGTGCCTTGATTCGTGCAACGCATAATCCACGTCTGCCCCTCTATGTGAGTCTCTTATCCAATGCATTGAATATTCTCTTTTCCAGTCTAGCTATTTTTGTACTGGATATGGGAATAGCGGGTGTTGCTTGGGGGACTATTCTGTCTCGTTTGGTTGGTCTTGTGATTTTATGGTCACAATTAAAACTTCCTTATATGAAACCAACTTTTGGACTGGATAAAGATTTACTGACTTTGGCAATACCAGCAGCTGGAGAGCGGCTTATGATGAGGGCTGGAGATGTAGTGATCATTGCCTTGGTCGTTTCTTTTGGGACGGAGGCAGTGGCTGGAAATGCGGTCGGAGAAGTCTTGACCCAGTTTAACTACATGCCTGCCTTTGGTGTGGCTACGGCAACGGTCATGTTGGTGGCCCGAGCAGTTGGAGAGGCTAATTGGGAAAGAGTAGCTAGTTTGAGCAAGCAAACCTTTTGGCTTTCTCTGTTTCTCATGTTGCCCTTGACCTTCAGTATCTATGCCTTAGGAATACCACTAACTCATCTCTATACGACTGATCCTTTAGCGGTTGAGGCCAGTGTTCTAGTGACACTTTTTTCACTACTTGGTACTCCTATGACGGCAGGAACAGTCATCTATACAGCAGTCTGGCAGGGTTTGGGCAATGCTCGGCTTCCCTTTTATGCGACAAGTATAGGAATGTGGTGTATACGCATTGGAACAGGATATCTGATGGGGATTGTGCTTGGTTGGGGCTTGCCTGGTATTTGGGCTGGAACCCTTTTGGATAATGGTTTTCGTTGGTTATTTCTACGTTACCGTTACCAGCGTTATATGAGCTTGAAAGGATAGGAAATGCAAAAAACAGCTTTTATTTGGGATTTAGACGGGACTTTATTGGACTCTTACGAAGCGATTTTATCAGGGATTGAGGAGACTTTTGCTCAGTTTTCTATTCCCTATGATAAGGAGACAGTGAGAGAGTTTATCCTCAAGTATTCTGTGCAGGATTTACTTGTGCAGGTGGCAGAAGAGCGAAAGCTAGATGCGGAAGTACTCAATCAGGTGCGTGCCCAGAGTTTGGCTGAAAAGAATACCCAGGTAGTCTTGATGCCAGGTGCGCGTGAGGTGTTGGCTTGGGCAGACCAAGTAGGGATTCGGAACTTTGTTTATACTCATAAGGGGGATAATGCTTTTGCCATTCTAAGAGACTTGGGGTTGGAATCCTATTTTACAGAGATTTTAACCAGTCAGAGTGGCTTTGCGCGGAAGCCAAGTCCAGAAGCGGCTACCTATCTGTTAGACAAGTATCAGCTGAATTCTGATAACACCTATTATATAGGGGATCGGACTCTGGATGTGGAATTTGCTCAGAATAGTGGAATTCAAAGTATCAACTTTTTAGAGTCGACTTATGAAGGCAATCATAGGATTCAAGAACTAGCAGATATTCCTTACATTTTTGGGGATTGAGAACGATAAGATTGTGTCAGTTTTATGACAGAGACCTAACAAACTATTTCAAGTAACCGAGTTTGTTACAAGGAATAGACAGTTCTGTTAAATAGGCCCGAGAGGGCTTTTTTTCGGCATTTTTTGTGTTATCATAGACAGGTACTCATTTGAAAGGAATTTGAAAGAATGAAGAAAAGAATAATATTAGCGTCAACAGTAGCCTTGTCATTTGCCCCAGTATTGGCAACTCAAGCAGAAGAAGTTCTTTGGACTGCCCGTAGTGTTGAGCAAATCCAAAATGATTTGACTAAAACGGACAACAAAACAAGTTATACAGTTCAGTATGGCGATACCTTGAGCACCATTGCAGAAGCCTTGGGTATAGATGTCACAGCTCTTGCGAATTTGAATAAAATCACTAATATGGACTTGATTTTCCCAGAAACTGTTTTGACAACGACTGTTAATGAAGCAGAAGAAGTAACAGAAGTTGAAATCCAAACTCCTCAAGCAGGCTCTAGTGAAGAAGTGACAACTGCGACAGCAGATTTGACAACTAATCAAGTGACCGTTGATGATCAAACTGTTCAGGTTGCAGATCTTTCTCAACCGATTGCAGAAGCTCCAAAAGCGGTAGAAACTACAAGAACAAAAGAAGTAGCATCAAATTCTGAAGTTGCAGAGACAGTGACTGCTGCAGAAGAAGTGGCATCATCTACAAACACTTCTACGACATATGAGCAAACAATTGGAACAACTAGTTCAGTTGAAGAAGTAGCTCCTCAGGCAACGACTCCAGCTGAGAAGCAGGAAATACAAGCTAGCTATCAAGCTGTGTCAACAGTGGAAACAACTACAACTCCAGTAGAAGAAAAAGCAACCGAGACAACTGCAACAAGTTCAGAAGAAGCAAAAGAATCATCATCAAGTGAAGCTACACCAGCAGTTTCTACTTATCAACCGGAAGAGACAAAAACAGCTTCAACAACTTATGCAGCTCCTGCTGCGCCTGATTATGCTGGACTTGCAGTAGCAAAATCTGAAAATGCAGGCCTTCAACCACAAACAGCTGCCTTTAAAGAAGAAATTGCCAACTTGTTTGGAATTACATCCTTTAGTGGTTACCGCCCAGGGGACAGTGGCGATCACGGAAAAGGTTTGGCTATCGACTTTATGGTACCAGAAGCTTCAGAACTAGGGGATAAGATTGCGGAATATGCTATTCAAAACATGGCCAGCCGTGGCATTAGTTACATCATCTGGAAACAACGTTTTTATGCTCCATTCGATAGCAAATATGGACCAGCTAATACTTGGAACCCAATGCCAGACCGTGGTAGTGTGACAGAAAATCACTATGATCACGTTCACGTTTCAATGAATGGATAAACCAGACTTTGTAATATCATTTTGACGAATGAGATCTAGCTTTCGTGATAGGAAGCGAGTCTCGTTCGTTTTTTCTTTGTCATACTCTTCGAAAATCTCTTCAAACTACGTCATTCTTATCTACAACCTCAAAGCAGTGCTTTGAGCAAAACCTGCGGCTAGCTTCCTAGTTTGCTCTTTGATTTTCAGTGAGTATCAATATGAATGGAGAATGGGAAGTTAGAATTTTGTAATGAGTTAAGCAACATTCTTGCATTCTATTTTACTTTGTATTATGATTGATTAGTCAATTATTGATAAATCAAGAAAAAGAGAAAGAAATGATAGAGATTCAAGATTTACTGTATCAACTCCGCTTGTCTGAGCAAGTGAGCACGCAATTGTTTGAAAAAAGACTTGGGATTAGTTTGACAAGGTATCAGATTTTACTTTTTTTGCTGGAGAATTCTTCCTGTAATCAGATGGCGGTTCAGGAGCGTTTGAAAATTGATCAGGCTGCTTTGACAAGGCATTTTAAAATTTTAGAAAAGGAAGGTTTGGTTGAGCGTCATCGCAATCCTGAAAATCAGCGAGAAGTCTTGGTAGAGGCTACGAAGTATGCCAAGGAGCAGTTAGTGGTGAATCCCCCTCTGAAGCATATCAAGGTTAAGGAGGCGATGGAAAGTATCTTAACAGATTCTGAGAGAACAGAACTCAGCCGTTTATTAAATAAATTGGTTTTGGGAATTGAGAATATAGAGATTTAAGGAGAAAAATATGTCAATTATGACAATCATTTTAGCAACAATCGTTGCTTTGGAGCATTTTTATATTTTTTATTTGGAAAGTATTGCAACGCAATCAGATGCGACTAGTCGCGTCTTTAACATGGAAAAGGAAGAACTGGCTCGTCCGTCGGTAAGTTCATTGTTTAAAAATCAAGGGATCTATAACGCTTTGCTAGGAGTCTTTCTCTTGTATGGGATTTATTTCTCACAGAATTTAGAAATTGTGACTATTTTTGTCTTATTTGTGATTGGGGTTGCGGCTTATGGCTCTCTCACAGCAGATAAGAAAATTATTTTGAAGCAAGGTGGACCAGCTATTTTGACCTTGATTAGTATTTTACTCTTTAAATAAACTCGAAGACCATTCTTATCCTCTCTAGTTCTTTTCAACTCGAGAATAAGGGAAATATGTTATACTTGTTTTATTGTCGGAAAAAGAGTCTCATGTAATTGGTTGTAAGGAGTTAGAAATGAAAGTATTAGTGACAGGTTTTGAGCCCTTTGGAGGGGAAAAGGTCAATCCAGCCTTGGAGGCTGTTAAAGGTTTACCAGCTGAAATCCATGGTGCTGAGGTCCGTTGGTTAGAAGTGCCAACAGTCTTTCACAAATCGGCTCAAGTATTGGAAGAAGAGATGAACCGCTATCAACCTGACTTTGTCCTTTGTATTGGCCAAGCAGGTGGAAGAACCAGCTTGACACCTGAGCGAGTGGCCATCAACCAAGATGATGCACGGATTCCTGATAATGAAGGTAATCAACCGATTGATTTTCCTATTCGTCCAGATGGTGCTCCTGCCTACTTTAGTAGTTTGCCGATTAAAGCGATGGTTCAAGCTATAAAAAAAGAAGGCTTGCCGGCCTCTGTTTCCAATACGGCAGGGACTTTTGTCTGCAACCATTTGATGTATCAGGCCCTATATTTGGTAGAAAAGAAATTTCCACATGTTAAAGCAGGTTTTATGCATATTCCTTATATGATGGAACAGGTGGTGAATAGACCGACTACTCCAGCTATGAGTTTAGTGGATATTCGGCGAGGGATAGAAGCGGCAATCGGCGCCATTATCGAACATGGAGATGAGGACCTCAAGTTGGTAGGCGGAGAAACTCATTGATAGAAAAAAGCTTGAGGGAAAACCTTCAAGCTTTTGGACGTTTTCGAGCCAGTACTGCTCGGTAGAAAATTATTTTATTGATTTGAATATAGGGAAGAAGTGAGAAACTAGTCCTACCAGGGGTAGTTTAGTTGGTATTTTTTACTAAGTGCTGCTCTAAGTACTGCTCTATAAAAGCTGATTTTAGTACATTGGATATAAGGTAGGAGTGAGAAACTAGCAATGCCAAAGGTAATCCAAATGAGGAAGTACCAAGGAAGAAGCTGTAAATCTAGGACAAAGTGCTGGAACTTGTAGCCCTTCATAAAGGAACGGCTAGTTTTTAAGATTCGTCTTGGTTGGGCCTGTCCTAGGTCTAGACTATAACAGAGAAGAAATTCCACTTGTGAATAGGCATAATACTGTGGAATATAGAGGATACTTCCTACAATGATCAAGATGAGACTTGCAAGAAAGTAGAGTCCAAAGACCATGAGGAAACGCTCGTTTTCAACTGATGAGAAATCTAGATTTGGAAACTCAGGATGTATGGTGACGAATTTTTTGGCTAAAAAGCTGCTATAAAAGAGGAGATAAATCCCAAGTAAATTAGGTATACTCCATAAAAAGAGATAGAAACGTTTGAGAAGTAGGGTCAAAAAGGTTTGAGAAAAGCGCTCCTCATCAAAGAGAGCTAGGCTGTTTTTCACAGATGGCTCCGTTTTAGAATCTTTCATGAGTGTCAGTGTTGCATAGACGGAACTGGTCAAAAGAATAGTCCCGATAAAGGAGACTAGTAGAGGAAAGAGGTAGGCTGGAAGTACTTGGCCAAGCATGCTGAAAAATGGTTGTTCTAAAACAGTCTCGTGGATCCGAGATAAGGGATTAAGAAAACCAGATAAGATGACCAGCATACTGGGAAGGATATAGAGGAGAAAGAGACGGGGAGTGTCAGCCTGAAAATGTTTTGACTCCTGACGAATGGTTTTTAAATCAATTTTTGGGTATTTCATTCTCTCATTATACCATAGTTCGTGACAGTTCCAGCTTTTTTTGATAAAATCATACAGTATGCCCTTGGGCAAAAAGTATGAACTGGGACTGTTTTTCCCAGCTTCGGAGGTAAAAAATGTCAGATTCACCAATCAAATACCGTTTGATTAAGAAAGAAAAACACACGGGAGCTCGTTTGGGAGAAATTATCACTCCCCACGGTACCTTCCCGACACCTATGTTTATGCCAGTTGGAACACAAGCCACTGTTAAAACTCAGTCACCTGAAGAATTGAAGGAAATGGGTTCAGGGATTATCCTATCAAACACCTATCATCTCTGGCTTCGTCCTGGAGACGAACTCATTGCACGCGCAGGTGGTCTCCACAAGTTCATGAATTGGGACCAGCCAATTTTGACGGATAGTGGTGGTTTCCAGGTTTATTCTCTAGCAGATAGCCGTAATATCACAGAAGAAGGAGTAACCTTTAAAAACCATCTTAATGGTTCTAAGATGTTCCTATCCCCAGAGAAGGCCATCTCTATTCAGAATAATCTGGGTTCAGACATCATGATGTCCTTTGACGAATGTCCTCAGTTTTATCAACCTTACGACTACGTTAAGAAATCAATCGAGCGTACTAGCCGTTGGGCTGAGCGTGGTTTGAAGGCTCATCATCGTCCGCATGACCAAGGGTTATTTGGAATTGTGCAGGGGGCAGGATTTGAAGATCTTCGCCGTCAGTCAGCTCACGACCTTGTCAGTATGGACTTCCCAGGCTACTCTATCGGTGGCTTGGCAGTGGGAGAAACCCATGAAGAGATGAATGCGGTCTTGGACTTTACAACCCAACTGCTTCCTGAAAATAAACCTCGCTATTTGATGGGTGTGGGAGCGCCAGATAGCTTGATTGATGGGGTGATTCGTGGTGTAGATATGTTTGACTGTGTCTTACCGACTCGTATCGCTCGTAACGGGACTTGTATGACCAGTCAGGGACGTTTGGTTGTCAAAAATGCTCAGTTTGCTGAGGACTTTACGCCACTAGATCCAGAGTGTGATTGCTATACATGTAAGAACTATACACGCGCTTATCTTCGTCACCTGCTCAAGGCTGATGAAACCTTTGGTATCCGCTTGACTAGCTACCATAACCTTTACTTCTTGCTCAACCTGATGAAGCAAGTGCGACAAGCCATCATGGATGACAATCTTTTGGAATTCCGTGAGTATTTTGTGGAAAAATATGGCTATAATAAGTCAGGCCGTAATTTCTAAAATGGAATAGATATAAGCTAAAAATCCTAAGTTTTCTCTTGGGATTTTTCTTCTTTTTTTGATAGAATAAAGTGTATAACGAAAGGAAGAATAAACTCGTATGCGCATTAAATGGTTTTCCTTGATTAGGATTACAGGTCTACTCCTGGTACTCTTGTATCATTTCTTTCAGACTATCTTTCCTGGAGGATTTTTCGGGGTAGATGTCTTTTTCACGTTTTCAGGCTTCCTGATTACGGCTCTACTTATCGAAGAATTTTCTAAAAATCATGAGATTGATTTGATTGGATTTTTTAGGAGACGTTTTTATCGGATTGTGCCACCTGTAGTTTTGATGGTCTTGGTAACCATGCCTTTTACTTTTTTGGTTCGCCAAGATTATGTAGCTGGAATTGGTGGCCAGATTGCTGGTGTCTTAGGCTTTATGACCAACTTCTATGAACTGCTAACAGGTGGGAGTTATGAATCTCAGTTCATTCCTCATTTATTTGTTCATAATTGGAGTTTGGCTGTTGAGGTGCACTACTATATTCTTTGGGGCTTGGCAGTTTGGTTCTTATCTAAGCAGTCGAAATCAAATGGTCAGTTGAGAGGGATGGTCTTTCTCTTATCTGCTGCTGCCTTCTTGATTAGTTTCTTCTCCATGTTTATTGGTAGTTTTCTAGTAACCTCTTATTCATCTGTTTATTTCTCCAGTTTAACTCATGTCTATCCATTCTTTCTGGGAAGTATCTTAGCAACGATTGTAGGTGTTCGTCAGACGACTTCCCTAGTTAAGCAATTGGATAAAATCTGGGATTTACGCAAGACCCTTTTAGTTTTTGGGGGAGGTTTTGGCTTTTTACTCATTTTGACCTTCTTTGTCAAATTTACCTATCTCTTTGCCTATCTTATGGGCTTCGTACTTGCCAGTCTTGCAGCCCTTGCTATGATTCTGGCGGCGCGTATCTTGCATGAAAAGACTCCCAACGTGCAGGAACCAAAGATTATCAGCTTTTTAGCGGATACTAGCTATGCAGTTTATCTCTTCCATTGGCCTTTCTATATCATTTTCTCGCAGTTGACATCAAATCTTCTTGCTGTCTTACTGACTTTGATTTTTTCTTATGGATTTGCCAGTCTGTCATTTTATGTGTTGGAACCTTGGATTGCAGGAAAGAACACACCTATTATACAAACCCTTCGTCCCCTGCCTTATATCCATACAATCCTTGCAGCAAGCGCAGGAATCTTGACCATCATTGTCTGCACGGTGATCTTGTTGGCTCCACAAGTGGGGGCATTTGAGACAGATTTAACTGTAAATGGTTTGAAGCAAGCCGCGACAAATATTGGCCAGACCAAGTTGATGGCAGAACGGGCAGATGCAAATAGTCTGGGAATTGCTGATGGAACGATGTTAATTGGTGACTCAGTGGCTCTAAGGGCCAATACAGCCTTGCAAACAGCCCTTCCTGGAGCACAGATTAATGCGCAGGTCAGCAGAACAACCAAGACTGCCAATGAAATCATGCTAAACAATAGCCAGAATAAATTTTTACCTAAGATGGTGGTTATTGCAACAGGGGTAAATAATCCTGAAAATTACAAGGAAGACTGGGATAGTATCGTGAAAAATCTTCCTAAGGGGCACCATATGGTTTTGGTGACTCCTTATGAGGGAGATAAGACAAAAGAGACCTATGCCATCGTTGAGAAGGCTGCTGCCTACATGAGAGAATTGGCAGAGAAGACACCTTATATTACCATTGCTGATTGGAATCAAGTTGCTAAGGAACATCCAGAGATCTGGACAGGAACAGACCAAGTTCACTTCGGAAGTGACACTAGCAAAATTGAAGCCGGAGCAAAATTGTATGCAGATACCATTGCTACAGCCTTGCAAACAGCTCAAGACAAACCAGTCAAATCAAAATAACGTGTATTTAAAAGACAAGAGTTGGAGAAATCCAGCTCTTTTATACTCTTCGAAAATCAAATTCAAACCACGTCAACGTCGCCTTGCCGTACTCAAGTACAGCCTGCGGCTAGTTTCCTAGTTTGCTCTTTGATTTTCATTGAGTATTAAAATATCTCTAGAAAATAGGTCTATACCATTTACAAATAAAAAAGAAAGGTTTATAATGTAATTGACATAATAAATTGTAGAATCAATCTTTTAAGGAGGTTATCATTATGCCTAACTATATTAAAGCGGATCAATTTTTCTACCCACACGGAGTTCGTCGTGGTGGTTATTTGGAACTTGTGGACGGCAAGTTTGGAAAACATGTAGAGCAAATTCCTGAAGGCGCTGAGGTGATTGACTATACAGGTTATAGCATTGCCCCAGGACTTGTAGATACTCACATTCATGGATTTGGCGGTGTGGATGTTATGGACAATAACATCGAAGGAACCCTTCATACCATGAGTGAAGGATTGCTTAGCACTGGTGTTACCAGCTTCTTACCAACAACTTTGACTTCCTCTTATGAGCAATTGCTTGCGGTAACAGAAAATATCGGTGCTCGTTATCAGGAAGCAAGTGGAGCCAAGATTCGTGGGATTTATTTTGAAGGTCCTTATTTCACAGAGAAATACAAGGGGGCTCAAAATCCTGCCTATATGAAAGACCCTCGTATGGATGAGTTTCGTGCTTGGCAAAAAGCGGCTAATGGCTTGCTTAATAAAATCGCTCTTGCGCCAGAGCGTGAAGGTGTAGAAGACTTTGTACGGACTATCACTGGAGAAGGTGTGACCGTTGCTCTTGGACATTCAAATGCGACTTTTGATGAAGCCAAAAAAGCAGTCGATGCTGGAGCAAGCGTTTGGGTGCATGCCTACAACGGAATGCGTGGGTTGACTCACCGAGAACTGGGTATGGTAGGAGCCATGTATGAATTGCCACATACTTACGCAGAATTAATTTGTGATGGTCACCACGTAGATCCAAAGGCCTGTGATATCTTGCTTAAACAAAAGGGAACTGAAAATATTGCCCTTATCACAGACTGTATGACAGCTGGTGGCTTGGAAGACGGTGACTACATGTTGGGAGAATTCCCAGTAGTGGTTGCCAATGGAACTGCTCGCCTCAAATCTACAGGAAATTTGGCGGGTTCTATCCTCAAACTCAAGGACGGTTTGAAGAATGTGGTCGAATGGGGAATTGCGAATCCGCATGAAGCAGTCATGATGGCCAGTCTCAATCCAGCAAAATCTGTTCACATCGATGATGTCTGTGGCCAAATCCGTGAAGGCTATGACGCTGACTTTATCGTACTAGATAAAGATTTGGAATTGGTAGCAACCTACCTAGATGGTGTGAAACGTTATCAAGCATAAGAGAGAAGGCAGAAGTTAGAGATTAGCTTCTGCTTTTTTATCTATATTAATTTACTGGTAAATAAAAAAGTTAAAAATATCACAAAAAAGCTTGAACAAATAAATGAAAAGGCTTACAATTATATTATAAATAGTACAAATAAAAAAACGGAGGAATGCTTTATGAAAGCCTATACTTATGTTAAACCAGGACTTGCTTCTTTTGTTGATGTAGACAAACCAGTTATTCGCAAGCCAACAGACGCTATTGTGCGTATCGTAAAAACTACTATTTGTGGAACAGACCTCCATATTATCAAAGGGGATGTTCCCGCTTGCCAAAGTGGTACCATTCTTGGTCACGAAGGGATTGGGATTGTTGAAGAAGTTGGAGAAGGAGTTTCTAACTTCAAAAAAGGCGACAAGGTCTTGATTTCTTGTGTCTGTGCCTGTGGTAAATGCTACTACTGTAAAAAAGGAATTTATGCCCACTGTGAAGACGAAGGGGGCTGGATTTTCGGTCACCTGATTGATGGTATGCAGGCTGAATATCTACGTGTCCCTCATGCAGATAACACTCTTTACCATACTCCAGAAGATTTGTCAGATGAAGCTTTGGTTATGCTATCAGATATTCTACCTACTGGATATGAAATTGGTGTCTTAAAAGGGAAAGTAGAACCTGGTTGTAGCGTAGCCATTATTGGTTCAGGACCAGTTGGATTGGCTGCTCTTTTGACAGCTCAATTCTATTCACCAGCTAAATTGATTATGGTGGACTTAGACGATAACCGCTTGGAAACTGCCCTATCATTTGGTGCGACTCACAAGATTAATTCTTCAGCCCCTGAAAAAGCCATTAAAGAAATTTATGATTTGACAGATGGTCGTGGTGTGGATGTCGCTATCGAAGCTGTTGGTATTCCTGCAACATTTGATTTCTGTCAAAAGATTATCGGTGTAGACGGAACAGTTGCTAACTGTGGTGTACATGGTAAACCAGTTGAATTCGATTTAGATAAACTTTGGATTCGCAACATCAATGTAACAACTGGTTTGGTATCTACAAATACAACTCCACAATTGTTGAAAGCTCTTGAAAGTCATAAGATTGAACCAGAAAAATTGGTAACTCACTATTTCAAACTAAGTGAAATTGAAAAAGCCTATGAAGTTTTCAGTAAGGCAGCAGACCACCATGCCATTAAGGTCATTATCGAAAACGATATTTCAGAAGCTTAAGTAGTAAAAACATTTTGGAACATAAGCAAATAGAAATTCAGTCATCCATCAGATGGCTGGATTTTTTATCAAGAAATTAAGAAATGAGCATATTTCTTTCCTTGTCTGGCGGAATTGGTTATAATATACGGTACAAAGGAATGAATGAATGAATATGTATCGTGTTATAGAAATGTACGGAGATTTTGAACCTTGGTGGTTCTTAGAAGGTTGGGAAGAAGATATTGTAGCAAGTAAGAAATTTGACCAGTATTATGATGCTCTCAAATACTATAAAACTTGCTGGTTTAGATTGGAACAAGAATCCCCTCTTTATAAAAGTAGAAGTGACTTGATGACCATTTTTTGGGATCCAGAAGACCAACGTTGGTGCGATGAATGTGATGAGTATTTACAACAATACCATTCTTTGGCTCTTTTACAGGATGAGCAGGTTATTCCAGATGAAAAATTACGTCCAGGCTATGAAAAACAAACAGGTAAGGAAAGGCACCGTTCTTGCCGTATGAAATTAAAATAGAGAAAAAGTAACTTTTTTTGGAGTTGCTTTTTTTATTTTTCTAAATCTTTGCGAATAGTATAGGTGAGGAGGTAAGTATGGTTCAAGAAATTGCACAAGAAATCATTCGTTCGGCCCGGAAAAAAGGGGCGCAAGACATTTATTTTGTCCCCAAGTTAGACGCCTATGAGCTTCATATGAGGGTAGGAGACGAGCGCTGTAAAATCGGTTGTTATGATTTTGAAAAGTTTGCGGCCGTCATCAGTCACTTTAAGTTTGTAGCTGGTATGAATGTTGGAGAAAAGCGACGTAGTCAACTTGGTTCCTGCGATTATGCCTATGACGATAAGATGGCGTCACTACGTTTGTCCACCGTTGGCGATTATCGAGGTCATGAGAGTTTAGTTATTCGCTTGTTGCATGATGAGGAGCAGGATTTGCATTTTTGGTTTCAGGATATTGACGAATTGGGCAATCAGTACAGGCAACGGGGTCTCTATCTCTTTGCTGGACCAGTCGGCAGTGGCAAGACGACCTTGATGCACGAATTAGCCAAGTCTCTCTTTAAAGGACAACAAGTCATGTCCATAGAAGATCCTGTCGAAATCAAGCAGGACGACATGCTCCAGTTACAGTTGAATGAGGCAATCGGACTAACCTATGAAAATTTGATCAAGCTTTCCTTACGTCATCGACCAGACCTCCTGATTATCGGAGAAATTCGAGACAGCGAGACGGCGCGTGCAGTGGTCAGAGCTAGTTTGACAGGGGCGACAGTCTTTTCAACCATTCATGCCAAGAGTATTCGAGGTGTTTATGAGCGCTTGCTGGAGTTGGGTGTGAGTGAGGAGGAATTAGCAGTCATTCTGCAAGGTGTCTGCTACCAGAGATTGATCGGGGGAGGAGGAATTGTTGATTTTGCAAACAAAGACTATCAAGAACACCAGCCAACTAGCTGGAATGAACAGATTGACCAGCTTCTTAAAGATGGACATATCACAAGTCTTCAGGCTGAAACGGAAAAAATTAGCTACAGCTAAGCAAAAAAATATCATCACCCTATTTAACAATCTCTTTTCTAGCGGTTTTCATCTGGTGGAGACTATCTCCTTTTTAGATAGGAGTGCCTTGTTGGACAAGCAGTGCGTGACTCAGATGCGCACAGGTTTGTCTCAGGGAAAATCATTTTCAGAAATGATGGAAAGTTTGGGATTTTCAAGCGCCATTGTCACTCAGTTATCCCTAGCGGAAGTCCATGGAAATCTCCACCTGAGTTTGGGAAAGATAGAAGAGTATCTGGACAATCTGGCCAAGGTTAAGAAAAAACTAATTGAAGTAGCGACTTATCCTTTGATTTTGCTAGGTTTTCTTCTCTTAATCATGCTGGGACTACGTAACTACCTACTACCACAACTGGATAGTAGCAATATTGCCACCCAAATCATTGGCAATCTGCCACAAATTTTTCTAGGAATGGTAGGGTTTGTTTCAGTAGGTGTCCTTTTAGCACTAACTTTTTATAAAAGAAGCTCTAAGATGCGCGTCTTTTCTATCTTAGCACGCCTTCCCTTTCTTGGAATCTTTGTGCAGACGTATCTGACAGCCTATTACGCGCGTGAATGGGGGAATATGATTTCTCAAGGGATGGAGTTGACGCAGATTTTTCAAATGATGCAGGAACAAGGTTCCCAGCTCTTTAAAGAAATAGGTCAAGATTTGGCGCAAGCCCTACAAAATGGTCAGGAATTTTCTCAGACGATAGGAACCTATCCTTTCTTTAAGAAAGAGTTGAGTCTTATTATCGAGTATGGAGAAGTTAAGTCCAAGCTGGGTAGTGAGTTGGAAATCTATGCTGAAAAAACTTGGGAAGCCTTTTTTACCCAAGTCAACCGCACCATGAATTTGGTGCAGCCACTGGTCTTTATCTTTGTGGCTCTGATTATCGTTTTACTTTATGCGGCAATGCTAATGCCCATGTATCAAAATATGGAGGTAAATTTTTAAAATGAAAAAAATGATGACATTCTTGAAAAAAGCGAAAGTGAAGGCTTTCACACTTGTGGAAATGTTGGTGGTCCTTTTAATCATCAGTGTGCTTCTCTTGCTCTTTGTACCTAATTTGACCAAGCAAAAAGAGGCGGTCAATGACAAAGGAAAAGCTGCTGTTGTTAAGGTGGTGGAAAGCCAGGCAGAGCTTTATAGCTTAGATAAAAATGAAGATGCTAGCCTAAGTAAGTTACAAGCAGATGGGCGAATCACAGAAGAACAGGCTAAAGCTTATAAAGAATACCATGCTAAACAAAATACCAGTCAAACCGTTGCAGATTAAGGCTTTTACCATGCTGGAAAGTCTCTTGGTTTTGGGACTTGTGAGTATCCTTGCCTTGAGCTTGTCCGGTTCTGTCCAGTCCACTTTTGCAGCGGTAGAGGAGCAGATTTTCTTTATGGAGTTTGAAGAACTCTATCGGGAAACCCAAAAACGCAGTGTAGCCAGTCAGCAAAAGACTAGTCTAAACTTAGATGGGCAGACGATCAGTAACGGCAGTCAAAAGTTGACAGTTCCTAAAGGCATTCAAGCACCATCAGGCCAAAGTATTACATTTGACCGAGCTGGGGGCAATTCGTCCCTGGCTAAGGTTGAATTTCAGACCAGTAAAGGAGCGATTCGTTATCAATTATATCTAGGAAATGGAAAAATTAAACGCATTAAGGAAACAAAAAATTAGGGCAGTGATTTTACTGGAAGCAGTAGTCGCTCTAGCTATCTTTGCCAGTATTGCTACCCTTCTTTTGGGACAAATTCAGAAAAATAGGCAAGAAGAAGCAAAAGTTTTGCAAAAGGAAGAAGTCTTGCGTGTAGCTAAGATGGCCCTGCAGACAGGACACAATCAGGTAAACATCAACGGAGTTGAGATTCAGGTGTTTTCTAGTGAAAAGGGATTGGAGGTTTATCATGGTTCAGAACAGTTATTGGCTATCAAAGAGCCATAAAATCAAGGCTTTTACCCTGTTAGAATCCCTGATTGCCCTCATTGTCATCAGTGGAAGCTTACTTCTCTTTCAAGCCATGAGTCAGCTCCTCATTTCAGAAGTTCGTTATCAGCAGCAAAGCGAGCAAAAAGAGTGGCTCTTATTTGTAGACCAGTTGGAGGCAGAATTAGACCGTTCACAGTTCGAAAAAGTAGAAGGCAATCGTATCTATATGAAGCAGGATGGTAAGGATATCTCTATTGGTAAGTCTAAATCGGACGATTTTCGAAAAACTGATGCTAGTGGACGAGGATATCAGCCTATGATTTATGGACTCAAATCTGCACAGATTACAGAGGAAAATCAAGTGGTTCGCTTTCGTTTCCAGTTTCAAAAAGGCTTAGAAAGGGAGTTCATCTATCGTGTGGAAAAAGAAAAAAGTTAAGGCGGGTGTTCTCCTCTATGCAGTCACCATGGCAGCCATCTTTAGCCTTTTGTTACAATTTTACTTGAACCGACAAGTCGCCCACTATCAAGACTATGCTTTGAATAAAGAAAAGTTAGTTGCGTTTGCTATGGCTAAACGAACCAAGGATAAAGCCGAGCAAGAAAGTGGGGAACAGGTCTTTAATCTAGGTCAGGTAAGCTATCAAAACAAGAAAACAAGCTTGGTGACGACGGTTCGTACGGATAAGAGCCAATATGAGTTTCTGTTTCCTTCAGTCAAAATCAAAGAAGAGAAAACAGAGAAAAAGGAAGAGGTAGTGGCTGATCCAAGAGAAAAAGCGGAGAAGCAAAAATCAGAAGAGGAGCCTGAAAAGAAAGAGAATTCCTAGTCAATTCAACTACTTTGTGCTAAACTAAAAGCATGAAACATGATTTTAATCACAAAGCAGAAACTTTCGATTCACCTAAAAATATCTTCCTAGCAGACTTGGTTTATCAAGCAGTCGAGAAAGAGATTGATCTTCTATCAGACAAAGAAATTCTGGATTTTGGTGGTGGGACGGGTCTATTAGCCTTGCCCCTAGCCAAGCAGGCTAAATCTGTCACTCTTGTAGACATTTCTGAGAGAATGCTGGAGCAGGCTCGTTTGAAAGTGGAACAGCAAGAAATCAAGAATATCCAGTTTTTGGAGCAGGATTTACTGGAAAATTCCTTGGAGAAAGAGTTTGATCTCATTGTTGTTAGTCGGGTTCTTCATCATATGCCTGATTTGGATGCAGCTCTCTCGCTGTTTCATCAGCATTTGAGGGAAGATGGACAACTCCTTATTGCCGATTTTACCAAGACGGAAGCTAACCATCATGGATTTGATTTAGGTGAACTGGAAAACAAGCTAATGGAGCATGGTTTTTCATCTGTGCATAGTCAGACCCTCTATAGCGCCGAAGACTTGTTTCAAGGAAATTACTCAGAACTCTTTTTAACAGTAGCCCAAAAATCACTCGCCTAGTCAGGGAGTGATTTTTTTGGTACGACGGGCATGTCGTGTATATGAGGTGTAAGTCCTCTGCGGGCACCTGCTATCGGTGAATCAAATAGTTATTCTCAAGTCTGATTATCGTGAGCTAGTGGAGTAAGGGATAGCGAAATCGTGGATATACAAACAGAAATAGCAGGGCAAATTGTATACAGTTTTGACGTTTTTTTGTCTAGTTTTCTAGTTTGATACTAAAAAATATACACCCTTTTTGATATATATATATATATATATATATCAAAAGAAGCGATTTGCTGATTTTATTAATAATTTTTGGTATGAATAGATTTACAGTAACATCAATGTCTCTAATGTTATACATAAAATTAAATAATAATTTTTTTGTTATGGACATATATGGAATTGACTTAATATATTTAAAGGAGTACAATATAATTAGGGAAGAGTATCTTTCTGACGGAAGGAGTTAAATATGTTTTTTAGACGCCAAGAAGGTGAATATAGAGAGACGGATCGTGTGACCCGTTTCAAGTTGATCAAGTCGG
>CAJNDF010000015.1 GCA_905221455.1 bacterium
GTAGTTTCAGAACCTTGTACCTCTGTCGCTGAAACTGCGCCATTTCCAAGGAACATTAAACCAGCCGCAATCGCTACCGATGCCGCCCCAAAGCTATACTTACGAATACCATAACGAATATACTTTTCCGTTCGAAAATCTTGTTGTTTGCCCTTCATTTAGACTCACAATCTCCTTTATGCATGTTTTTTAATATTGAATTGAAATATCCAGACAAATAAAAAGACCCCCCCCCCCTTAAATTTTTTAGTAATATTAAGAGGTTATCATTTTAAAAAGAGTTGCCCAATAATTATCAATATTACTTAATATTGTATCATGCCACTATTATTAATTCAAGTTTAATACCTATATATATTTAAAAATAAAAAAGAAGATGACGAATCATCTTCTCAAAAACTATGAGTTTTTAGTCTTCTTTTTTCTTGCGAGCAAGAAGTCCAAATCCACTTAGGGCTCCAAGAAGTCCAAGCGCTGCGAAGCTAGCGTTAGCTTCTGTACCTGTGTTAGGCAATTCTTTTTGACCATCAACATATTTAGGTGTTGCTGGTTGAGTAGCTGAATCAGTAGGTACTGATACTTCAGCTGGTGTTGTAACAGCAGGTTGGTTTGGAGTTGTTGGTTGTTCTTGATGTCTAGGAGTTTCAACTTCAGATGGTGCTGTTCCCACTTTCTTATAGTGATGTAAGGTATTTCCTTTAGCATCCGTTGTTGAATGACTAAATTCATATCCTTCCAACTCTATTGGATTGTGTTTTCCTTCTTTATCTGAAGTAATTCGGTTACCATTTTCATCAAGATATTCCGTTACAATCTGAACAGTTGAATCGCCATTTTGAGAAATGACTCCTCCACCATTTTGTGATTTAGGTGTTACCGTTACTGGTACTTCTAATTCGATAACATCGCCATTTGGTAATTTCACCTTAACTTTAACAGCTTTTTTAACTCCTGATGTTTCTGTTGTTGGAATTTCTCCGACCTCAACAATTTCCCATCCTTCTGGTAGATCTACTTTCTTCTTAACATCTTCTTCAGTAATTGGTGTTCCCACTTCTACTACAATTGGTGTTACTTTCGGTGTTACGATGATTGGTACTTCTACTTCAACAATTTCTCCAGTTGGAACTTTAATCTTCACTTTAACACTTGGTTTCACTCCAGCTGGAATTGTTGTTGGGATTTCTCCTACTTCAATAATTTCCCATCCTGGTTCTTTTGGAAGATCGATATGTCCTTTCACATCGTCTGGTGTGATTGGAGTTCCTTGTGGCACTACAATTTGTCTTACAGTTGGTGTTACGATTACAGGTACATCTACTGTAATCTTACGTCCACCTGGTAATTCGATTTCTACTGGAACAACTGGTTTTGTTCCTGGTGTTTCTGTTGTTGGAATTTCTCCTACTTTTGTTACTTTCCAGCCTTTTGGTAATTCAAAATGTTTCTGAACATCTTCTGGAGTAACAGGTGTTCCTACTGAAACTACTACAGGTGTTACTTTTGGTGTTACGATGACTGGAATATCCATCGTTACTTGAATTCCATTAGGTAATTCAACCACTACTGGAATACTTGGTCTTTCACCTGGAACATCCGTTGAAGGTTTATCTCCAATAGAAATAACTTTTACTCCTTTTGGAATGTGTTTTTCAACATCTTCCGCAGTAATCGGATCACCTTGTTTTTTAACAATATCTTCAATAGGTGTTACATTTACTGGTACTTCCACTGTAACTACTTTTCCACTTGGTAATGTCACAGTTACTTTCACTGGATCTTTCTTACCTGGTGTTGTTAAGTCCGGAATGTTTTCAACTTTAGTAGTTGCTCCTTCTGGTACTTTGATTTGTTTTAAGACATCTTCTGGAGTCAATTTATTTTTCGTTACTGGTGTTTCAATTGGAGTGATTGGAGTTACATTCACTGGAACTTCTACTGTAATTACTTTTCCATTTGGTAATTCTACCGTTACTTTAACTGGGTCTTTCTTACCTGGCGTTGTTAAGTCTGGAATGTTTTCTACATTCGTTACTTTTCCACCTTTTGGAATTGTAATTCCTTTAGTGTAATCCTCTGGTGTTAATGGTGTTGTTGTTACTGGTGTCTCAATTTCCTTAACCGGCGTTACATTCACTGGGACTTCCACTGTAATTACTTTTTTATTTGGTAATGTAATCGTTACTTTTACAGGCGTTTTTTCACCTGGTGTTGTTAAGTCTGGAATGTTTTCTACATTTGTTACTTTACCACCTTCTGGAATGATAATTTCTTTCGTGTAATCCTCTGGTGTTAATGGTGTTTTCGTCACTGGTGTTTCGATTGGTTTCGGTTTAGCTTCCACCACTTTAATCGTTGCCGGTACTTCTACTAACACATTTCCATTTTTATCTTTTACAACTACTGTAACTGGTTTATCACCTGGTGTTGTTCCATCATATGGAGTTGTTTGTCCTTCTGGAACTTTGTATTCAAATGTTGAACCTTCTGGATAATCACTTGGAGTAATACTATCTTTTGGTTTTGGTTGATTTTCACCTGTAGCGTTAACAGGAATTAACTGTTCTTTTCCTTCCACTACTTTAACCTTAGCTGGTACTTCAACAAGTGTGTCATCTCCATCTTTGGCAACAACGACTACATCTTTTTCGCCTGGTGTTGTTGTGTCCACTGGAGTCTTATATCCAAATGTAATTCCATCTGGATACTCTTCTGGATTAATGCTCTTAGAAGCATCTGGTTGTTTATTTGTTTTATCAACCGGCACATATTGAGTCTTAGGTTCTACAACAACAATCTTAGCTGGAATTTCTGTAATTGGTTGCCCGTTTAATTTCGCTACAACTGTTACATCTTTTTCTCCCGGAGTTGTTGTATCTACTGGTGTATTGTCTTTGTATTCAAATACAGTTCCAGTTGGGAAGTCATTCGGATTAATATTCTCTTTTGGATCCGGCTGTTTCTTAGTTGGATCTACTGGTACGTATTTAGGATAGCTTTCTACAACACGTACTGTTGCTGGTACTTCAACTAATACTTTGTCCCCTTGTTTCACAACAACAGTGACTTTCTTGTCCCCTGATGTAGACGTATCTACTTCTTCTTTATACTCAAATGTTGCATCTTCTGGATAATCATCCGTATCAATGCTATCTTCTGGAGACGGTTGTTTCTTACCTTCATCCACTGGAACAATTTGTGGGTAACCTTGTACAACCTTCACTTTTGTTGGAACTTCAACAAGTGTATCATTTCCATCTTTGGCAACAACGACCACATCTTTTTCACCTGGTGTTGTCGTATCTACTGGTGTCTTATACTCAAATGTTGTGCCATCTGGGTATTGTTCTGGATCAATGCTCTTAGATGCATCTGGTTGTGGTTTGCTTGGATCTGCTGCCACATATTGTGTCTTAGGATCTACTACCACTACTTTTGCAGGAACTTCTACAATTGGTTGACCATTTAACTTAGCTACAACAACTACATCTTTTTCACCTGCAGTAGTTGTATCTACTGGTGCTTTATATTCAAATGTTGTGCCATCTGGATATTCTCCTGGTGTAACACTATCTTTCGCTTCTGGTTGTTTTTTAGCTGGATTTGCTACTACAAATTGTGGTGTACTATCTACTACACGTACTGTTGCTGGTACTTCAACAATTGTATTCCCTTGTGGGTCAAGTACTTCTACAACCACATTCTTATCTCCTGGTGTTGTTACATCGATTGGAGATGTTTGTCCATCAGGAGTTTTATATCGGAATGTAGACCCTGCTGGGTATTCTGTTTTATCAATGCTTTTCTCTGGATCTGGAAGAACATCGTTTGTTTCTTTAACCGGTACGATTTGAGGTACACCTTCTACAATTGTAACTGGTACTTTAACAGTTGTTGTTTTTTCTTGACCATCTACAGTGTATTTAACAGTTACATCCACTTCAGTATCATCTGTTAAGTCAGGAACTGTTACTGTAGCTGTGTCATCAATAGCAACTGTAGCTCCTTGAGGTAATTTCCCTGTAAATGTTCCATCAGCAATAGCTTTTTTAGCTTGAGCAAGTACTTTTTCTTTTGCTTTATCTTTGTCACCATTTTTAGGAACAAGAATTTCATCAGCTTCTGGTTTTGGTAAGACTGTTACAGGGACACTTACTGTTTCTGTTAAGTTACCATTGTCATAGGTTACTGGTACGTCAACTTTTACATCTGTTGCTCCAGCTTTTCCAGTTGTTTCTGGCAATGTTGTTGGTTCACCTTTTGTACCGTCTGTTCCTGCTGTTACAGCATCTTTCGCTTGTTCAGCGGTTGGTTTTTCCCCTTCGAATACAACAATTTTACTTGGTGTTGAGCTTACTACTGTTACTGGTACATTAATCGTATCTTCTGCTACTACTGTACCTGTTGCGTCTTTATATTGTACCTTAACTGGTACTGCAGTTTTATCACCATTAGAATCTGTTGTTGGAACAGCATATGTTTGATTTGGATCTAATTCTGCTGTAACTCCTGATGGTAATGTTAGTTTACCTACTGCAGCTTGTGCTTTTTCTTTCACTGCTGTTGTTAAGGTATCACCAGTTGTATCTTTTAATGTGATTACTTTTTCTGGTGTAGCTTTTGGTAAGACTGTCACTGGAACATTTACAGTTTCAGTTCCGCTTGGATAAGTTACTGTAGTCGGAACCGATACATCTGTTGCTCCAACTTTTCCTGTTGTTTCTGGTAAATCAGCTTCTGTTGGCGTTCCTACTGTTCCGCCAGTATCTGGTGTTACTGCTTCTTTCACCTTATTCGCATCTGGTTTGTTTCCTTCCACAGTGTAAACTGTTTTTGGTACTGAACCTAATACATTTACCGTAATTTCAGCATCTTTTGTATAAGTTTTGCCATCAACTGTATAAGTTACTGGAACTTTAACGATTCCTTTATCCGTTCCTTTTTCTGCAGTCATGGTTGCTAATACTTCTTCCGTAACATCTCCAACAACTACATCTTTAGAACCTTCTGGTAATTTATCTTTGAAATCAGCTGATGTTACTAATTCCGTTGCTTTGGCTTTCGCAGCTTCTTTTACTTTTTCAACAGTTGAGCCTTTTGGTACGTCTACATCCCCTGTTGCTTTTGGTAAAACAACAACTGGAACTAAAACTCTTTCCGATAAACTATCATTATTATAGGTTACAGGAATTGGCACTTCCTTATTCCCTGGTTCTGCTGTAACATCGTCAGATAATAGAGGTTCACCTATTTTTCCATCTGTACCTGCTGTTACAGATGCTTTCACTTCATCATCTGTTAATTCATCATCTTCGAATTTTACAATTTTATTTACTGTTGATCCTACTACTGTTACTGGAACTTCGACTTCTCTCGTTTCAACAACATTATCATTAGCATCTTTGTACTCTACTACTACTTTTGCAGGAGTTTGTACACCTGTTGTCGTTGTTGCTGGAAGAGTACCTTCTTTTACTTGTTTAATCGATACTTTTATACCTGTTGGAATCTTATCTGTAGCAATTGCTTTAGCTGCTTCTTTAGCTTTTTCTTTCACTACAGTTTCTAAATCAGAGCTATCTTTAAGTACCGTTACTCCTGTAGGAGTTACTTTTGGTAAAACTACAACATCTACTGTTGTTTCTACAGAAATTGTTTCTGTTCCTTTTGTATAAGTTACCGTTGCAGGAGTTGGTAATGTTTGACCTGCTTGACCTGAAGTTGCAGGAATATTCGTAATGTCATTTTTAGTTGGAGTGAAACCATCTACAGCTGTAGGATTTACTTTGTCTTTTAATTGATCACTTGTTACAGTGTCGTCTTCAACTGTATAAAGTTTATTAGTTGCTTGATCTTTAGTAGTAATAACATAAGTCGTTGAAGCAATTGCAGTATTATCACCTTCATTTGTTCCTGTTGCTGTATCTGAATCAGCAGTAACTTTATTTCCATTACTATCTTTCACATCTACTTTAACAGTATAATTTCCTGCTTCTGTTAACTTCACAGCTGCAACTTCTGCGGCACTATGATATTCCGTTACTTTTCCTGAAGGCGAAGTTAACGTTACTTTAGTAACAGTTGTTTCTTTTTTATTTGGATCTGTAGTTGCATCATCTTCTCTATCAGTAATTGTTACTGCAGCAGATGCTTGTTTTACTAAGTCAACTGTTGCACCTTTTACAATTGTATAAGAAGTTGAAGTAATAGTTGGAGCATCATTTAATACAGACGCTTTATCTGAAGAACTTGCTGTTTCTACTGCATCAATTGTTCCATTAAACCCTGATGTAGTTGAAATCGTCCATTTATCTCCAGTTTTTGTTGCTGTTACAGTTGAGTTGTCATTTGCTGACCACGTGTTTGTTCCTTTATCGTATTTAACCGTAACAACCATACCTTTATTCGTATCAGTTGCTGAATTTGCTGAACTATCCGCCGCATTTTCTTTATTGTAACTTGTTAATGTACGAGATACATCATTAACTGCTGTAACTTTTCCTGTTGCATCTAACGTACGAGTATATTCATAAACATTGAATGTTGTTTCTCCATCTTTGTTTACATCAACATATAAGTCACGTTTTAACCATGTAGTTGTTCCATCACTATTGACAGTTTTCTTTTCAGCAATATCACTAGGTAACTCCCAACGACCTGTTGTCTTATTGAATGTTGCAGTTACATTATCTCCAACTTTCGTTTTTATAGTTACTTCCGCTCGTGTGAAAGTAGCTGTTACATTCTCACTACTTGCTGTTACGTTAATCGTATCTGTAGCTGCGTTTGCTGTTGCAGTTGGAAGTACTTTTAGATTAAAACTTTCTCCAACTGTACCGATTTCATCATTGACATTTACAGCTGTATTAGTTGTTTCTGATACAACCCATTTACCATTTTTGGCAACAACTTTTGTATTTGTGCCATCTGGTAATGTAATCGTTGCTTCTGAAGCACCTTTTGAAATTGTAATTGGTACTTCTTTATCGTATGCATGAACATTTTTTACAGAAACTGTAGGTGCAATTTTAAAGGTTGCCTGAGCATAGGCTTCATTTGCATTAGTTACGTTATAGTCTCTTGCATAAATAGATACGCGGTAAATCCCTGCTTCAGTAGGAGTTCCTTTAAATCCATTTGGATTGTTATCCGACATATCATTGGAAGCAATTGTGAAACCTACACCAGGAATTTTAGTGTCATTTCCTGTTAATTCTGTAGGATTCCCTGCTCCTGCTCCTGTAGTTCCTGTAATATTCGTTCCAGAAACTCCAACAATAGCACGACCAACTGTATCTCTAATAGTCGCTGTACGGTTAAGAGGAGTTCCATTTTCATCTGTTAAATTATAAGAAATATTTCTACCATTAGGTGCACCTGCATGTGATGCCCCAGCATCTTTGTATTCTACTGGTGCTACAAGATTTTCTCCTACTTTTCCTTCCTTAACTGTATCATCAATTTTTAATTCAGGTGGTGTAGTATCTTTCCATGCTGTACCACCGTATCTATGATTATCTAATAGAACTGTTACACTTTTACCAGTAATAGTATTTTTAAACGTTACACTAGCTTTTAATTGTTGATAGTTAAATGGACTACTATGCGTTACAACCCCTTGTATACTATCCGATTGTTTATCATAGACTAATCCACCAGGCATATTTGATACTATAAAATCAGAAACAGTCCAACCTGCCGCTTTTGCTTTTTCTGTTACTTCAATACGTTTACTTGCATCTTTGACGTAAACTTTATCAATTCCTTGTTCATATCCAAGTTTATAAATACTAGAAAGTAGATATTCATAAGGTCCATTTCCATAGTAAGTTGCTGGAACTTGACTTGAAATTCTTGTTCCATCATATCTTATCTTTCCACGCCATAGTGGAGCTTCTTCTATAATTTTTTGAACTTCTTCAGCTGATAACTTTAATCCATAGTCAATACGAGCCTTTACATCACTCTCTTTACCATCATAAGTATAGTTAGATGGTCCAGGACTAGGTCTTGTACCAGCTCTTTGATCAGAGAACACTCTAAACTCTAAGTCAGCAGCATCCGCTTTTTTCTCTGGCGTATTAACACCTATATCACCTTCTCCATCATGGTGACTACCAAATGGCATTGTATAGGTATCCCAACCAGTAAAGTTTTCTCGTGATACTGTACTTGTACTTCCAATAATATCTTTTGCTGTTGGTTTTGCTGGGGTTGTTGGTGTGATGACATCATTGGTAACTGTAGTGTTTGCCGATGCCTCTCTAAACCCACTCTCACCTTGTCCAGGAATGACTTTTCCATTACGTGAGTCTTGATTTTGTTTTTCTTCCTTCTTTTCTGCTTTTGGCATACTTTCAAGAACGAAAGCTTTACCGTTTACTGCTGATGTAGCTTTATCTACTTCTGCTTGTGTTGCAGCTTCATTTGCAGCTACAGCTTTTGCATTTGCTAATTCTGCTTTTGCAGACTCAATTGCTGAAGCTGTTTTTTCAGTTGATACAGCTTTTTCTAAAGCTGCTTCTAAACGAGCAATTGCTACTTCCAATTTGCTTGCATCAGCCTTTGTGACCGTTACTGACGCTACTGGTTGCTCTACATCAGACGCTGGTTGTTCTACAGCTGGTGCTGTTGGTTGCTCAGTTGCTGGTGTCGCCACAGTTGATGTAGAAGTTTCAGTTGAAGCTACAGGCTTGCTTGAATCTGCTTGATTTCCAGCGTTAGGGTTTACTTGTTCGTTTGTTGCTGGAGTTGTTGAAGGTGTAACATCTGCGTGAACAGTTGCTGCCCCACCGAACATCATGTAGGCTGCTACAGCTACTGATGCTGCTCCAAAACTATACTTACGGATTGAAAAGCGCTGGACTTTTTGTCCGTGGTACTTGTCCATTCTTGAATACATTTTTTCTCCTATTCTTAATAAATGTTAATTGCGGAATCAGACCCAAGTATTTCAAAAATGCCCCATTCCCATCCTGATTCAGAAAGTAAAATAGCTACACTTAGGTACTTTATTCCCGACTTACATTATAACATTATTTCAATCAAAATGTCTATGTTTTATATGCAAAATGTACATTTTCTATATATATATATATATATATATATATATTAACGTTATTTTTAAGTAATTTCATTTTTAAAAAAAGTAAAAGGCCGATAGGACCTCTTACTTTCATCTCAAAAAAAGAAGATGACGAATCATCTTCTCAAAAACTATGAATTTTTAGTCTTCTTTTTTCTTGCGAGAAAGAAGTCCAAATCCACTTAGGGCTCCAAGAAGTCCAAGCACTGCGAGGCTAGCGTTAGCTTCTGTACCTGTGTTAGGCAATTCTTTTTGACCATCAACATATTTAGGTGTTGCTGGTTGTTTTGGTTGCTCAGGTACTGCTGGTTTCTCAGGGCTTGTTGGCTCTTGTGGAGAAACTGGTTGACTTGGTTCAACTGGAGTTGGTTTTTGAATCTTGCGATAAACATGACGGACATTACCATTGGCATCTTTTTCTGTCTTCACTAATTCATAACCTGACAACTCCTTGCTTGGTTGTTCTCCATCTTCTTTAGGAATGATTAATTCTCCGTTTTCATCTACATAAGTTGTGATGACCTTGTATTCGAATGGAGTTGGGGTTGGGCTTGGAGCTGGCGTTGGTTTTTCTACTTTTTCGTAGATGTGTTCCACGTCACCATTTGGTAATTTCTTAGTCTCAACGTAGCGGTATCCTGGGATATCTTTCTTATCTACAGAGCCACTTTCTTTTGGCTTGATTTCATTACCATCTTTGTCTTTGAAGAATGTTGTTACTTTTTCGTATACGTGTTCAACATCTCCATTTGGTAATTTCTTAGTCTCTACGAAGCGGTATTCTGGGATATCTTTCTTATCTACAGAGCCACTTTCTTTTGGTTGGATTTCTTTACCGTCTTTGTCTTTGAAGAAGGTTACAACTTGTTTATAGATGTGTCTTGTGTTCCCGTGCTCGTCTGTTACTGTTTCTACATAACGATACTCAGGAATATCTTTCTTCGGTGTTGTTCCATCTTCGCTTGGATATCCTTTAATTGGATTTCCATTTTCATCTACAAACTCAGTATCTGGACGAACTGTTGGTGTGTAAGTAGCAGAAATAGTTTTACCTAATTTATCTTTTCTAACAACAGTTATACCATCTGCAGTACCTGTAAATTCTGGTTCTGGTGTGAATGTTACTTTACCAGTTGCATCGATTGTATACGTTCCTTCTCCTTCTACAGTTCTTGTAGTTGTTCCATCATCAAATGTTGGTGGTACATCTAAGTCAACATCTCCTGTGAATTCTGGAGTGTTAGATTGTGGAGTATTTTTAGCACCTTCTGATGTTTTGTCTACAGTCTTCGTTACTGGAGTAACTGTTGGTGTATACTTAGCAGTTACTTCTGTTCCGTTCCTATCTACACGTTGTACTGTTACTCCTGTAGCTGTTCCTAGGAATTCTGGTTTTGGAGTGAATGTTACTTCCCCTGTCTTAGGATCGATTGTGTATGTTCCTTCGCCTTCAACTGTTACAGAATCAACTGGATCACCTGTCTTAGGATCGATTAATTTCGCTGGTTCGTCAGTATTAATTTCAACAGTTTCTTCTTTTCCATTGATTTTCACTGATCCACCTTCAAATACTGGTGTTCCTGTTTGTGTTTTACCTTTAGGTCCAGCAGATGTCTTATCTTCTCCAGTTGGCGTTACTGGCACTACTTTTGGAGTATACTTAGCTGTTACTGGCGTTCCATTCTTATCTACACGTTGAACTTCTACACCTTCTCCTTTTCCAGTAAATTGTGGTTCTGGTTGGAATTTCACTTTACCATCTTCGATTGTGTATGTTCCTTCTCCAGGAATTACTACTGGTTCGTCAGTTGGTTCTCCTGTTTCTGGATCAATCAATTTAGGTGCTTTTGTTTCGTCAATCTCAACAGTTTTTGGTACACCATTAACCGTTACTGTTCCACCTTTGAATTCTGGTAATCCTGTTTGTGGTTTCCCTTGAATGCCTTTAGATTTAGCTGGTGTTGCTATTGGTGTTACACCTTTAACTTTAGGTGTGTAGCTTGCTTCTACAGGTGTTCCGTTCGCATCTTTCACTTGAACAATTACCCCTGTTGCTTGACCTGAAAATTGTGGTTCTGGTTGGAATTTTACCTCCCCAGATTTAGGATCGATCGTATATGTTCCTTCACCAGGAATCACTACTTTGTTTTTATCAGTTGGCTTCCCTGTTTCTGGATCGATTAATTTCGCTGGTTGCTCATCAGTAATTGTAATTGCAACATCAGGATTTCCTGGTGTGAATTTTGGTGTCCCATTTTGTTCAGCACCTTGTACATCTTCTGATGTAACGTCTTCTCCTGTTGGTTTAACTGGAGTTACTGTTGGTGTGTAAGTAGTTTCTACTGTTGTTCCATTTCCATCTGCAGCTACTACTTTAGCTGGATCTGGTGTACCTACAAAGTCTTTATTTGGTTTGAATGTAATAATTCTTGTTGTTGGGTCTACTACATATTTACCTACTTCGACACCATCTTTAAGTGCTGGCATTTCTGTTACTTCTGCACCTGTTGGATCTACTAATTTAATAGTATCATTTTTAATCGGTGCTACTGGATTTCCTTCTTTGAATAAAGTAGTTGCATCTTGAGTTTGCTCTTTACCTTGGATATTTTTTGTCTTAGCTGGTGTTGCCTTTGGTTTAACCGGTGTGATATTTGGAGTATACGTAGTTTTTACTGTTGTTCCATTCTCATCTGCCGCTTGAATAGTAACTGGTGGAACTAATCCCACATATGTTTTATCTGTCGGTGTATAAACAGCTACTGGATCTTTACCTGGTTCTTTTACAAGAGTATATTTACCGATGACTTTAGTTGGATCTTTTGGATCTTTCACTTCTACTTCACCAGCTGGTTGTCCATCTTCACCTAATAATGTTACTGAATCTGAATTAATCGGTACTGGAGCTGACTCAACTTTTTTCCCTGCTGGATCTTCTAAGTCAGCAGTTCCACCTTTGAATGTAATCGGTTGTTTTTGAGTTGCACCTTGTACATCTTCTGATGTAGCTGGTTTAGCCGTTGGTTTAACCCCTACTATTACTGGAGTGTATTCAGCATCAACTGGTGACCCATTTATATCTTGACGGTGTACAGAAACTGGTTTAACTGGTCCTACATAACTTTTATCCGTTGGTGTGAATGTAATTACTCCTGTTTGTGGATCGATTGTATATGTTCCAATTTCTTTTCCTTCAGGAGTTTTTGCAGGAATTGTTGTTTTATCTGTTGGTTGTCCATTTTCAGGATCGATGAATTTCGGTGGTACACTTTCGTCAATTGGTTTTGTAGGATCACCTGGTTTGAAGTAAGGTTTACCTTGTTGTTCTTGACCTTGTACTCCTGTAGTCACATTATCAAATCCTTCTGGCACTACCGGTTTAACAATTGGAGTATATTTCGCTGTAGCTGGAGTTCCATTTGTATCTACACGTTTTACAGTTACACCTTTAGCTACACCTGTGAATTGTTTTTCAGGTTCAAATGTTACCGTACCATCTGGTTTTACTTTGTAAGTTCCTTCTCCTGGTACTACTTTCGTAGTTGTTCCATCTTCGAATGTTGCAGGTACTTTATCATCGATTGGGAATTCAGGATCTCCTTCAGTAAATGTTACTTTACTTTGTTGAGGGTCACCTTGAAGACCTGTAGTTGTTTTATCTTGCCCTTCTGGTTCTACTGGAGTAACCGTTGGTGTATAAGTTGTTTCAACTTTTGTTCCATTTTTATCTGCCGCTACTACTTTCGCTGGTTCTGGTGTTCCAGTGAAGTCTTTATTTGGTTGGAATGTAATCACTCCTGTAGTTGGATCGATTGTGTAAGTACCAACTGTTTTTCCATCTTTAAGAGCTGGCATTGTAGTCACTTCTGCACCACTTGCATTGACTAGTTTAACGGAAGATTTTTCGATAGGAGCTGTAGTATCTCCTTCTTTAAACATTGTAGTCGTGTCTTGTGTTTGAGATTGTCCTTGTTTTCCACTTGTTTTCTTAGGTTCTGCAGTTGGTTCTACTGCTTCAACTTCTGGTGTGTAATCTCCACTAGATGTAACTTCAACTTTGTTTCCTTCTGAATCAGTTGCTGTTACAGATACTTTTACTTCTACGCCTTTAGCTTGTCCTTTGAAGCTTGGTTCTGGTGTGAATGTTACTGTACCTTTTGCTGGGTCAATAGCGTATGTTCCTTCTCCTTCAACTACAACCTTACCTTCTTCATTAGCACCTTCTAATGAGAACTTAGCTGTTGTCCAGTCTACGTTTGTATTATCTGGAGTATTAGTTTCTGTGTTTAATGCTGAGAATCTTTCGCTTCCTGGAATTGAAGTTTGAACTTGACCTTGTTTTCCAGTTGTTTCATCATCTTTTGGTTTAACACCATATACTGTTGGTGTATAAGTCGTTGTAGATTCTACTACTACTGGTTGTCCGTCATCTCCTGTGATTGTTACGTTAGCTGCTACTGTTAATGGTTTAGCATTACCGATAAATCCTGGTGCAGGTGTAAATGATACTGCTCCTGTAGTTCCATCAATCACATACGTACCTTCTTCAGTTGTTACAGAATCTGTTTTCTTACCTGATACTGGATCAACTAGTTTGTAGTCAGATACTTCTGCATTATTTGGTAATCCAGTCTTGAATCCTGTTTCCATTGAATCAGTTTGTTCTTGTCCTTCTGCACCTGCTGATTTTTCTGGTTTAGATACTACAATGTAGTATGTTGTTTCTGCAACTGCATCTTCTGTTACTTCTCCATCATCTGTTTTTCCTACTGTTGGAGTCGTTACAACACCATTTGAATCAACCGCTCTTACAGTTACTTTATAAGATCCGTATTGACCTAATGTATAAGCTGCAACTTCTGGATTGGATAAGTTTTCAGCAGCTTTTGTTTTTAATGCCGTACGTGCCGTTTCAACCGCTTTTTCTGCTTCCAACGCTTCTTGACGACTTGTAGTAACTTTCGCCATTAATTCAGGAAGGTTCTCTTGAGCTTCTTTTAATTTTTCATCTAAGATAGCTTTGAAATCTTTTGCATCTTTCAGTTTCTTTTCAGCTAAGTTTTTTGCTGTTACAGAAATTGTACGAAGTTTTAAGTTCGCTAATGCTGCTTCTGCGTCTGCGATCATCTGTACTTGACGGTCTACTTGTTCTTGAATACGAGCTAGTTCATTTTGTGCTGCTTGAACATCTTCAATCGCCGTTGCTGCTGCTTGTGTTTTTTCTGCAGCTGTACGTTGTGCTTGAATATAAACTTTTTCTTCCGCATCTGCTAAGTTAAATTCTTTCTTCGTTCCATCTGGAGCTGTTACTGTTAATTTAGTTTTGATAGTTTCTGACTCTGCATCATCTGATTTATCATCAATCACATCTTCAAATTCTACATTTGCTTTAGGAGATTTTAGTAAATCTACAGAGTTTCCTTGTGTATCAGCATAGCTTGTAGATGAAGCTGTCGGTTTATCATTTTGGATAGATGCTACATCATTTCCAACTGCTTCACGATAAGATACATATCCTTTGAATCCTGAAGATGTTTCGATTGACCATCCTGCATTAGATTCTTTTGCTGTTACTGTTGATCCATCTGAAGCTGTCCATTGTTTTGTTGCTGAATCATACTTCACTGTAACAATAAGGCCTTGTTTGTCTGCTGTTTGTTCTCTTGGTACAGCTGTAACTGTACGAGTTACGTCTCCTACTGCTGTTACTTCACCATTTTTACGAATTTCTGCTACTTTATCAACTAGATCAGCTGCTGAAGAAGTTGCATTCCATGTACGTGTGAATTCATAAACGATAAAATCAACATCTCCATTTTCTTTTGCATCTGTATATACACGACGTTCTGTTAAAGTTGATGTTCCATTTCCATTATCTTTTAAGACATACGCATCTTCATTAGCAAGAGTATACTTACCTGTTGCACGGTTAAATGTCGCGGTATAAGATTTTCCAGCTGCATCCTTTACTGTTGCAATTTCACGTTGAATATCTGCACGAACTTTATCTGTAGAGGCTTTCGCTTCAATACTATTAATTCCAACATATTGTGTTGAATCTGAAGTTACAGGTAATTCGAATTTAGTTGGTGCTGTTTCTGAAGCATCTGCTAATTGATCGCCTTCTTTTACTGCTTTATTCGTAGTTCCTTCGCCTACAGTCCATTTTCCATCTTTGATAACTAAGTTTGTTACAGTTCCATCAGGCATCGTAATTTTTGCTTTATTTGCTCCGTTTGATACTGTTACAGGAACTTTTGTTGCATAAGCTTCTACGTTAGATACTGTAATTTTTGGCGCTACTGCAATTGTAATATTTTCGTGAGCTTCTTGCCCGTCCATATTCCAGTCAATATTCTTAGCGTTTGTAGAGTTATTGTAGTCCTTCCCTAATGCAGCTACAGTGTAAATACCAGCTTCTGAAGCTGTTCCATGAATTTTCCCTGTTGTTGGATTATAATTTAATCCCGGAATAACATCTGCAATTGACGTGTCCTTACCTGTATAAACACCATTTAATGCAGTGTGTGCATTAATAGTTTGAGGTGAACTCATTGTTCTTACTTTTGTTCCATCAATAGCTGTAAATGTTGCTGCTTTTGATGTAGATGGGGCTGTTTTAGAACCTGCTAATACTTTAGAACCATCATTTGCATAAGCATATCCCGCACGTTCATCTTTATTCATTCCCTCATTATCTACATATTTTATATCGTGGTCTACTTCATCTCCGATTGTAACCATTTTAGAAGTTCCTAAAATAGATGGAGCTGATGAGTCTTGCCATCCGATCCAACCAGCTGTTAAGTCACGGAATGCAACCTGTTGAGATTGTCCATCTTTTTCAACTGTTATGATATAACGCATATCATAAACACCATTTTGAAGGTTAGATGCTACATATCCTTCTACTGTGTCTGTGTTTTCATTATATGCAGTACCTGGAACTAAGTTACTAAGATCAATTTTTTTAATCGAATAGCCTGCTGCCTCTGCTTCTTGTGATAAACTGAAACGTTTTTTCACATCTGTAAGGTATACATAGTGAGTTCCTTGTTCGTAAGTATACCCATAAATCTCAGTTGTTAGATACTCATATGGTCCACCTGCTCCCCAAGTATTGTTGTTATTGTTTCGCCCACTAGCACGGACTTTCCCTCTCCATAATAGAGCTTCGTCTGCTATTTTTTTAGCTTCCCTTTTTGATAAAGGAATATCTGTACGACCACCTACATCTGGTCTACCATTATTAGATGAACTTACCTCTGTATTTTCAGATTGGTATCCATGAACGTATACTCTATATGCACTATTACCGTCTAATACTTTGTATGATTTACCAGTAGCTGTAATAAACTCACCGTTTTCTTTTCTTAACTCTGTTGAGTTGCTAGTATATCCTTCATCAGCTGATAACGCTACACTATAGTTACCATCACGACCGATTCCTGCTTTTTTCAGTTCACTATAAACTGCAAGAATTGATTCATTTAAGCGAGCTAATTGAGCATCTACTTGTTCCTTTGTGACACTCTTATCAGCTAAAAGCACTTTTGATTCGTTAAGTACAGCTTGGTTCTTGGC
>CAJNDF010000016.1 GCA_905221455.1 bacterium
TAAAAGAGTCACTTATTTTTGTAATAAAACTTTTTCTATCCAAAATATATCTCTCCTACCGATAACTATTTATTATCGCTATACAAAGCACCCAAATAGGTTTATAATAGCATGATTATTGATAAAGGAGATTTTTATGGATTATAAACTTATTTCTACTTACTTAGATTATTGCAAAACTCATAAGCGTTTGAGTTCACACACAATTCGCGCTTATAAGAATGATCTTATGCAATTTTATAACTCAGACTATGATAATGTCGAATCCTATATAGAACACTTGACACAATCTAACATAAAAACGAATACATTAAGAAGAAAAATTGCTTGTATGAAGGTGTTTTATAACTATCTAAAATACCAGAACATAATTGAAGAGAACCCCTTCAATCAATTGCGTTTTCAATTTAGAACTGAAAAAATATTGCCTAAAACGATTCCGTATGACATTCTGAAAAGTATTTTTTTATATTTAGAGCAGAGAGTAGCTCTATCTAAAACTGATTATCAAAAACAACACGCTGAAAGAAATCTACTAATTATTTCACTTTTACTTTCAACAGGCATCAGAATTTCTGAACTTTGCCACATTCATCTCAAAGATATTAATCTTTCCAATAAGACACTCCATATTATAGGAAAGGGTAAGAAAGAACGTATCCTATTTTTAGGAGATCAAAAAACATTCAATTTATTAGAAACATATATAAATAAAACAAGAAATGAATCAAATGATTTCTTGTTTCCAGGGAAACATTCTCTTAAACCATTGTCAGAGCAAAGTGTACGTTTAGTTATAAAGAGAATCGTTGAACAAAATAGCTTATCTAAAACTATTACACCACATATGTTTAGACATAGCTTTGCGACAATGCTTCTAGATAATGATGTAGATATTCGATACATTCAACAAATTCTTGGACACAGTTCTATATCAATCACACAAATCTATACTCACGTATCTCATTCAAAACAAAAAGAAATACTTAGTTCTTTTAATCCTGTATCAGCGATTCATTCTGAAATCGAATAAGAGAACTTTCCAAAGCCTACAGTTTAATTCATCTAAAATTAATTTTTGTAGTTCGAATTTAGTTAATAGATTTTATGCTCAACAAAATCAAAAAACATATAAAACTTCACTTTGAATCAGCATTTATAATATATTCTGTATTTAAGAACTCCATAATTGTTTTTCTAAAATATATCTTTCAAATATCCTTAAATATAATAAAAAGAGATGGGCAAAATCTCAATTCCTGAAGAAAATGGAGTAAATCTTCCCACAAGAAAACGCATAATTTCAAGTTTTTCAACACCTGAGATTATGCGTTTTTTGGTTCTAAAAAATTTTCGCCCACCTTAATTAAACAACTAACAAAAGTTATAAGTAGACTATATTTTAAAATTTGTGTTCTAACAACTATTTCAATTAGTTAAATCTTTAAATCTTTCTTCTCCAGATTTAAGCATCTCTTTCTCTACCTGACTCCACTCCCCAAACAGTAACTCTTGAAGAATATCTGCTGCTGAAATTTTATCTTCTCTTGAATCATGTACACAACTTCTATCTCGTTGATAAATTTGAATTCTTTCAAAGATAGCTAGTTCTTCCAACTGTCGGGTATTATCAACTAGATGATTTACAATGAAATCATGATGTTCTTTTGGAGTTGCGCGTGCTTGATTTGGATTGATAGCGTACAGTTCTTCGTATCGAATAAGAGTGCTTAGATAGGATAGCTTAGGCTTTGTTGCAATTAAGGCTAATTGTACTTCATATCCCTTATTTTTCAAGAGTTGTGCTGTTTTCTTTGGAACATCAATTGTTCGTAAGGTTCCCTCTATCAAAAGATTGTATCCCAAATGACTCAATTCGGTTACTAAAGACTCTACCATTTTCCCTGCAAAATCTTTGGTGTATTCAACACTATCTTTGCCATATTCTTGCTGAAGCTCTAAATAGTGTGGATGCTGAGAACGAAAACTATCGCCATCTATGATAACAATATTTCCTTGAAATTCCTTCTGTTTAATACGATGAATTGTAGTCTTACCAGCACCACTTTGTCCTCCAAGTAAAATCGCTATAGGTTGCTTACTGGACTTTTTTCCTCTTGTCAGTGAGCGAAGGTTTCTTGCTAAAGCCTGTTTAAATTGACTATCAGTATAATCTTGGATTTCCACTAGGCTACCATCCGTTTTTCAGATATCTCTAACATACGTTCAATTCCATCCAAATAGCCACTATATCTCTCTATTTCATCAAAAGTTTCTACTAAATAGATATTCGTATGAATCAAGTCAGATAGATCATCACTCATTAAAATCCAAGGGTTAGATTCATCATCAATGCTAATTCCCTGACTATCTTGATAACGATAGAGTCGAGATAGTAGATTAGCACCTCTTTCTTTCACAATTTCAATTTTTAAAGTCAATTCATAATCTTCAACAGGATTCAGCATTTTATCTTCTCCTACAATATCGACATAAGATACATTAAACTTCTGACAAATGATGTCTATTAGCTCCGTAGATACTGAACTCGTTCCATTTTCATAACGACTAAGACTATTTCGTGAAATTCCTACAATTCGGGCAAAGTCGTCTTGTGTTAAGTCATGTGTTTTACGTAAGGATTTTATGTTCTTTCCAATCATGGCAAACTCCTTTATTTTTATAATTCAATTATATCATAAAAAAGCATAATGCACCAAAATTGGTGCATTTTTTGTTGTTTTTCTAGCCTAAACTTTACTTCTAAAAAAGCCACCTTAAAGAGTAATTCCTTTTTCGGTGGCTTTTCAAAATACTATACAATAAAATACTCTTGTTTAATTTTTGTAAGCAGGTTGTTAGCAACCGAAGTTACACCAACATGCATCAGTTCAGGATCAGAATAATCTAGATTACGAGCATAGCCTTCTGCAACAGTCTGAGCAATACGCTCATCCAATTTATAATTAGAGGCTTTTAATAGTGCTTGAAATAATTCTGAACTATATAGTTTAATATTATTTTCCAACGATACTACTGCCATTTTTGTAACTCCTCTCCTGTCTTTGATTGATAAACTTTCTCTATTTTCATTATATCACAAAAAGATTGGTTGTGAATGGATAATTGTTTAAAAGAATAGGGTTTTCTAAACTCAGCAAGCATTTCTTCTTTTGTAATTTCATTCTGACGAAAACGAGCTAAAGCTTGGGTTGGATTGTCATCAGTCTGAACACCATAGATAAAATCAAAATGGTGTTGTAATTCATCTGGATTTTCCCGATTTTGAACGACAAATTCCGCAAAATCTAAATCTGACTCTGACTTTTTATGTTTTGCAAAATAGTGACAATGATAGTCAGGGTTCTTAAAAATTTCTATAAAATTTGAAATACGAAATTCTACTATAATTCCTACTTCTTCTTCTGAGTCAAAAATATTATTATTAGAAGTGCTTCGATTTAATACTTCAACTTGCTTGTTAATAAATTTTCTAGCTTGTTCAAAGTCAGGTGTGATATAGAAACCAGGTCCAAAGTCTAGCTCACTTCCTAAATTAAATTTAACATCGATTCCTTTTTTTAAGGATTCTAAATGTCTCAATAATGTAGCATGAAACCACTGCGTCTGACCTAGTTGCTTTTCCTGCTTGGTAGTCAACTCCAAAATATTTACTTCCTTCTCTAGTCTATACTAAAAGTATAACACAAGACTTTATGCAAGTAAAAGAAAATTTTATAAAACCATTTATTTCATTCCATTTTTCCTAAATCTCTCTAAATTCTTCTCCAATTGTTCTTTATGAAGTTGGTTCTTAGCTTCCTTTAATGTGTCGTCCAAAGTTTCTTCTCTATAAGTTGCTTCTGTTTTTAGTTGTTCTGATCCTTGATCTGGAGTGAAAATGATATCTAGCAGTCGGTCTATTTTTTCAAGATCTTGGACAGACATATCAGATAGTCTATGAATCAGCTTTTTAAATACATCACTATTGTCGTGATTTTTCTTAAAAAATGTTGTAAACATCTATAACCTCTCAAAAAAAGCAGCCTATCAGGACTGCTTAGTGTAATTCGGAAATCGCATCATAAATGGACTGCAATTTCTTATTGTCTTTATTCTTTGTGTCGATCAACGTATGTAGCTCTTCAATTTTCTTTTGACTACTTTGAATATCGCTATTGTTATCTGCAATCAGTCTTTTAAGATGTTGCTGATAACTTGTTGTGATATCTGTCTCTTTTCCTGTTCTAACCTCTGTAATTTTGGGTTTAGAACTAGGATTTGATTCCGTCACAGGTGCTTGTTTACGCTTTTGAAAAGCTGCTTCGTAATTTACATCATTACCTCCTTGATGATTTCCAAATAAAGCCGCAATTTTATCTGGATCTTCTTGATTTTCTGATTTACTTTCTAATGGTTGATTAAAATTCCAATCTTTTGTCATTCACTCATTTCATCCTTTCTAAATTCAGAATCATCGAATTGTCTTTCTTTGCCAAATGCATGGTCAAGAGCTTCTTCAAAACTCATGTGACTAATGCTTTGACGCCTTTTGAACGTCGCAAACATCGCTGTCTCAAGTTGCTCTTTGTAAGCAGCTAGTTTTTCTGTCTCTCTTGCTACCTTGTTTTCTTGCCTAGTGACCTTTTCTTCTAGTCGTTCAATAATGGTCATATACGATCCTCCTTCATTTTAATATTAGCTAAAACATCTTGATTTTGTTATCACAATTCTAAACATTGAGAGATTTGTCTTACTGGTTGATTCTTCAATGTCTCTTTTGCAGTCTCGATCATCAATTGTAAATCTGCTTTCTTTTCTCGAAGAATATCGTTCCAGTCTACTTTTTCTTTCCCAGATTCATTATCAGGAAAATCCAGGAAAACAGGAAATCCTGATTGAGATAACTTATCAGAAAAATCTTTTCCAGCATCATCACAATCTACTGCCAGTGTCAATAAATCAGGATGATTATCAAAATAAGTAGTGGTATCACGAATTGTATTAATCAAAGGCAATAACTTTGAAGGTATTACTGTATCTAAAAATTCCAACTTCTGATTTTCTTCAGCTATCAGTCGTAAAGTTTGATAAGCCACAACAGACCTTTTTAATCCCTCCATAGATACCAAACGAACATCTGATAGATTTTGTTGATGAAGTTCGTAATAGCTCATCAAGTCAATGAACGATTCACAAAAGACCAATCTATTTGGTTTACCAATGTCAAAGGATATTCCAACATGTCCATGGCTTCCTTTTAGAATCGTTTTTAACCTCTCTCTTGGGATAGAATGATTCTTATAAATCCCTTGTAGGCTTGCTGCCTGCAGTTTGTGACGATGATCAAAGCTTTTAAAAACAATAACAGGTTCAACTGTTTCATTTGTTTTCCAAGTGGCTTGTGCCATCAATCCTTGTTGAATCATCTTTTGTACGATTTCTTCTGCGATTCCTCTACATTCTGTTAAATAATATCTGGCCAGACTACAGTTAGAATCTTCTACTCTCTTTAAAGGATAATAAAATGGTCTCAATCTATTTTCTTGAACGGCTTCTTTTTGAAAAGGTTCTTCAGAAAGAAAGGCTAGAGCTTCTTTAAAGGAAATTCCCTTAACAAGTCGAACAAAATCAATGACATCACCTTGAATATCTCTTGAAAACCATTTAAAAGTATTGGTAGTTGAAAAAATCCGAAATGAATCGTGTTCAGGATGTTCATAGACACTGCTCGAAACTTGTTTAAAGGAGATACCTAAACGATTGGCTACATCAAGAATTGAAATTTGCTTACATTCTTCTATTTCCATGCAATATCATCATTTTGTCGTAGTATTTGGCAGTGATGGTATTGATGATGATTCTTCTAAAGTTTTGGGAGTGGCCTTATCCAAATCATCTAACCCAGATTTCCAAACCTGTACTTGATTGACCAATAACTTACCTGGTAGTTTCGAATAAGACAACTTAACCGTTCTGGTTTCTGTCTGATTGGTCTTTGATTGGTTGGCATTCTTTAAATCGGATACATAGGTTACATTATAAGAGACCATGGCAATGGCTTGATTCGTAGTCTGATTGACAAAGATATCTGCTTTTTCAAAATGATAATCCAAAATATAATCCTTATACACTTGGTTCATGGCATCATTTTGACTTGACAATTCTTGAGAATAAGCCGATTCAGTCATATAAGGTTGAATACGTGTATTATTTTCTCCGAGCTTTTCTTTCGTATAGTACTGCGTCAAAAATTCTTTTACAGTATCCGATGACAAAATGCTGGCTTTATCTTCTGCTTGTTTATCCTCTACAAGTTTAGCTGCAGCCAATTCGATTTCTTTCCGACTTTGTTTAGCAGTAGAATGTTGACCAGCAGTATATCCCATCATGAGAATAAAGCTAGTTGCAGCCACTGCTCCAACACTAATTAAGGCTTTAGTTTTGACTTTATTTAACATCTTAGACCTTCTTTCTATAAAAACTAGGTCAAGAATAACAAAAAGAACTTGTAAGTTTTATCACATCACAACGAAAGGTAATTCCTACATTTCAGGCGCAAAATCGTACAATTCAGAGAAAAATATCAAAATTAGCTGTCTTCAGCTTATAATATAAACATGAACAAATTAAAAGAAGAGAATTTGAGAAGAGCTCTTTCTCATATTGAACGACATAAACAAGCCATAAATACAAGTAATAATAGTGAGGATAATGATTTTCATAAATTATTACTCCAATTTAGCTATGATGTATATGAAAGAATCAAGGCTAATAAAAAACCTTATCCGAATTTAGATTCAGATAAAGTTTTTTAACCATCTAACAAGTTTACATTTTTTTCTTATTTATGGAGTTAATGAAACGCCAACTGAATCCTAGAACCAACATCAGATTGATGAAAAGGTACACAGCCGTAAAACTAGTTAAACCATGTTGTCTGATATCATCAAAATATAAACTAGGTTCAGTAAAGAACAAATAAATTCCATAGACCTCCACGAAAATAAGAAAACTGATAAAACCAATCAGGAAAAGTCCACTGGCAATAAGAAAGAGTCTCCATAAAAGAATGAGAATTCCTCCTACTGCTAAAAAAATTACTGGGATAAGGAGTAAATCATTCATAACTTTCTCCTTTCTAGTCAATCAACTGACGATAATGGGTGGCAAGAGAGGAATCAAACTCTTCTAATTTTTGAACCAATTCCAAATAGTCCTCTTTTTCATATTCTTCAAAGTCCACACCTCGATGATTCTGAAGAGCGATTTCCAATTGGCTAGTAAGTTCTCGTTTGGAAAAGCTGTAATCCCCTGTCACTTCCTCATAATGTTCCTTTAACTCCTTGTAGGCTTGGTATTCTTCAGGTGTTTGAAATCCCTGTACCAAAGCCTCTTCTAATTGATAATAGGTATCTTCCATCATAATCGTTACCTCGTTTCTTTCTATCTTTATTTTACCGCGCTTTTCTTTTCTTGTCCGCTATTTGTATCTATTTTTTAATCTAATTCAAAAGAAAGTTGTTCTTGCTTTTCTTTTCCTTTTTCGTGGAATTGTCTTAAGGCCTGATCAATAATATCTAAATCCGTTTCTGTTTCAATCAATGGCGCGAGTACATCGTATTCGGCCTTTTTAGTTTGATACTCCTCTTCCTTTGGAAAATTTTTCTCAATTTCTACCTTAGCAGTAGTCCATTTATCCTTTAATTCATCCAATAAGTTCTGAGTTTTCACTTGGTCCTCTTTAATGTGATCAATCGTATGCTGAAGCCTTTGAATCGTCCCCAAAGGAGAATACAAATCTAAACTGACAGAATACTGATTTTCTCCTACAATCTTAACAGAGAAGGTTTCAGGAAGAGGTTGATTGGTTGAAAGACTAAGCATTTTAATGTCAAATCCTCGATAGCTTGCTAGGGTACGAAATTCTTTGCTGTCAGCTTGATTATGACGAATAAGACGGTGTAGGGATTCCCCTGCTTCAGCTCGTTGATCAAAAGCTTGCTTACCTACCCTCATAGAAAATGCCTGGTCTTTCGATATTTCAGACTGTTGAATATCGCCTTCATACTTGCTTAATCGTTTCTCAAGAATGGGCATATTTTCTTCACAGTAAGAGATTGTATGACGATAGTGATCCTTGCTGCGTTGAAAGGCGCGTCTTTGATTTTCTAATAGAGTTAGATCATTCTCCAATTCCATCTTATATTTGAGATAAGGATTACCTGTTGCTAGTGCCTTAAAATCAGAAGCTGTCATGGTCTGCTCATCAATGTCTTCTGCAGCACGAATAGGCTCCTTAGAAGTCATAATCTGCTTAATATAACGAAGTTTGTTCTCCTGAGTTGCCCATAGATAATTATCAAACGAACCTTTAGTAATGTAGTGGTAAATATCCACTTCCTTGTTTTCATTTCCTTGTCGGATAATCCGTCCATTGCGTTGCTGAATGTCACTTGGTCTCCACGGTACATCCAGGTGATGAACTGCTTTCATCTTGCTCTGAACATTTAAACCTGTTCCTCCTTTTTCAGTTGAGGCAAGGAGAATCCGCACCTCTCCTGCATTGACCTTTCGAGACAAACTATTCTTTTTTTCATCACTATTGGCATCATGTACAAAGGCAATTTCCTTACTAGGGATTCCTCTATCAACTAATAAAGCCTTAATCTCAGAATAAACATCAAAGCCATTATCTTTTTTCTTAGGTGTGCCAATATCTGAAAAAATCATCTGAGTAGCCTTATTTTCCATTCCTTCACGATAAATTCTTTCAACATTATCCACTACCTGAAGCAGTTTGTGATTGTCTGCTAGACTATAGCTAGAGTCCAATAAACGCATATCAATAGCTAGTTTCCGTGCCTCACCTGTTATCTTTAACATGTTATCCTGACTCGGATCAACTGTTCCACATTTGACCATATCTGACCTCATAACTAATTCTTCTAAATAGAGTTTCTGGTTTTCAGTTAACTCACTCTCAATAGGGATAATATGAGCTTCTGGAACAGGTAAATCCAACATATCTTGTGTTTGAATGTCGGCTGTTTCTTTATAAATTTTCATCAACTCAGGTAGATTGACAAACTTTTTAAATCGTTTCTTAGGTTGGTACTTATCCCCTGTAGGAGCTAATTCCATAGAGTTTTGAATTTCTCCAAAAGCACCCACCCAAGAGTCAAAATAATCAACCTGATAGCGTTTTAAGATATCCGGTTGAATGTAGTTCATCATAGTATACAACTCACTAATAGAATTGGAAACGGGTGTTCCTGTCGCAAAGACAATATTTTTAAAATCATGTTCTTCTTGAATCTGTCGAACTTTCATTTCCATATCCACGTTCTTCTTAGAAGTTGTATTGGTAATCCCTGCTACATTTCCAAGTCCAGTAATGGGACGAATATTTTTAAAGTGATGTGCTTCATCCACAAAGAGAAAATCAATTCCTAAGTTCTCAAAATCAATAAAGCTATCACGATTAAAGCGTTGCAGTTCTTCCAATTGTTTCTCTAAACCACTAATTGATTGTTCTGCTTCTTTAACGGTATACTTATTTTCAGAATGTGTTTTAATCTCTCGTAGTTCATTGAGTTTATCCTCGATATAATTCATCTGTCTTTCCTTACTAACAGGGATTTTTTCAAATTGAGAATCCCCAATGACAATGGCATCGTAATCTCCTGTAATAATGCGTGACACAAATTGTTTTCTTCTCGCCTTCACAAAATCTTTCTTAGTGGTCACAAAAACCTTTTTAGTAGGGAAAAATTTCATGATTTCTTGGCCAAATTGAGCAGACAAACTAGAGGGCACTACGTACAAGGGCTTATGAACCATCCCCAACTCCTTTAATTTAAACCCAGCACCAAGCATGGTCAAGGTCTTTCCTGAACCTACCTCATGAGCTAATAAGGCTCTTTTTTCTTCTACGATTCTTTGAATGGCATTCTCTTGGTGAGGACGAAGACTGATGTTTTGTGCCAAGCCATCAATGACTAGATGGCTACCGTCATACTCTCGACTAACCGTTCGATTATAAAGACGATTATAGCTTTCCTCAATGACTTGTTGGACTTCTGGATATCGTGAGACAAATTCTTGAAAGAGCTCTTGTAAATGCTGCTCTTTTGCTCTTAGAACAGAGGTTTTTTCCAAATCTGTGATGGTCTTTTTCTTTTCTCCTTCCGTAACAGTCATAGTAATCGTCGGTTGGTTTGAATTTAGTAAATTCTCAAATATCTTTCTTCCTGTATCATAACGTGACCCACTAACTCCAAGACTACTATCTTTGGCACTTGGATAGCGATAAGCAAATGATGTCCTTAAATGAACCTGGCCATCGACAGGATTCACTTCAATGACTTGTTCAACATCAGGCGAAGACAATTCAAATTCACGATTGGTAAAAGATTCAAAGGCAAATTTACCATAAACGGATTGAGGAATCCAACGTGAACCGATTTTAAACTCAATATCTGCCAGATGAATCCGTGGAGGGCGAACTGATTCTAACAAATCTAAAGCATGGGACCAGTCACATTCTTGATTGTTTTCCTCCACTAATAGTTGAACTACTTCTATCTTGTTGAGAATATCTCCTGATAAAAACTGGTTCTTAGAAAGATATTTTCTTTCTCCTCTTAAATAGCTTTCTGGATCCATTAAAATCTGGTCACCTAACTCATCCAAAATAGCAGCTTGGCTATGTTCGGGATAAATTGATACCATATAGTCTAAATCAACCCCTCTACCATCCGATAAACTAGAGTTTAAGGCATCTAAAGCCGTTGAGACTCTTGTAATCACTCTCTCCGGCCTAACCAATGCTTTCTCAAAAGCTAAAGATTTTTTATATTTTACTTTCTGATCTTTAGAATCAATGTATTCATCTTCTAAACTAGCTAGTAAAGAATACTTATCATCACTATCAAATAAGTTCCGATTGACTGAGGCATTCAAGTATCCAAATTGACTTACAAAGCGGTCATAGTCACGATTGAGTTTACTAAGTAATACCTGAAAATCTGTCCGACTATAATCTTGATGACGTTGAATTTCAATTAAGGATTGATAGGTCTCTCTCAAATCAACCATGCCCTTAATGCGACCAATATCCTTATCCGATAAGGGACTTTCATAAAAGACAGTTTTTTTGAACAGTCCCTTATATTTCCCTCTTTTACTCGCTTCTTCTGACTTGTAAACATCTAGTGCTTCCTCATCTGTCAAATGAAGTTGCACGAATCGGTCTATTTTATGTTCAGACAAAGAACTGTCCCAAGCTTTAAAATCTCCCTTCTCATCTACATAATAACTAATTTCGTCTACTTTTGAACTTTTCCGAATGCCATGCGTATCTCGGTAATAAATTTGATTTCCCTCATATCCAAAAGAATAGAGCGCTAAGTCCTCACGTATACGACTTGGGATAGAATTATCCACTTCTTCTTTGATAAAAACAGGTGCTTTCAAAGAATTGTCAATTTGTTTAGGTACTTCCACATTCTCGAATGCTTTCATTATGTCAGTAGATAATGTTTCTAATCCCCCCTTAACATTGAGAGTTCCTCCATTAAAATTACGTACCTCATATTCACCCAAAACTTGTGTATTGTATTTCCCATCAAAATAAGGATTAATCCAGACACGCTTATCCTCCTCAAAGGGAATAGAGCCACTAAAGACAAGTTCCTCTTCATTAAGATTCTTTGCTTGATCCTTTTGAAAGAAGAGGAGATCTGTGGTCACTCGAGTACCTGCAATCTTTTTAAAAGCCGTATCCGGCAAACGAACTCCCCCTAAAAAATGAGTGTTGGATTTAATCTCTTGTAAGACATTATCTGTCCTCTTATCCATTGTGCCAATAGAAGAGATAATCGAAACTTGTCCTCCATCTCTTACTAAATCAAGTGAGTGTTTGACAAAGTAATCATGAATCATATAAGGTTTATCATAGTTTTTATCGGCAATGCGAAAATTTCCAAAAGGAACATTCGTTAAGACTAAATCAAAACTATTATTTTGATATGGAACTTCTTCAAATCCTCGCACTTCAATATGGACATTTGGATGGAGTTGTTTTGCGATTGCGCCAGTCACACTGTCTAATTCGACCCCATAGAGTTCTGATTTATCTCGTATACTTCTAGGCATAGCCGCAAAGAAGTTCCCAGTCCCCATAGAAGGATCTAAAATCCTTCCTCCTTCAAAACCATCATCCAGTAACTTTTGCCAAATCTGGCGAATAATCATTGGGTCTGTATAATAGGCTGTGAGAGAACTTTGTTTCATAGTGGAGTATTCTGATTTACTTACTAAACTCTTAAGAGTTAAACGTTCTGTTTCATACTTTGGATTGAGTTCATCGAAAAATTCATTGGCAAGACCGCCCCAGCCGACATACTTAGCTAGTAGCTCTTGTTCTTTTGGATTCGCTTGTCGTCCCTCTTTTTCTAATCTTTTAACAAGTTCAATTGCGGCGATATTCGTTTCAATCTTTTCTCGATTTGTCTTAGGATAAAAGTCCTCTAAATCATCTGGAAAAACAAAATCTAGAACAGGGACATCCGTCTCTTCTATGCCTACAATAAGCGTTTCTGTTTCCTTATCCTTATCTTTTTCATTTTCTTCTTCCAGATAGGAAAACAAATCTATTTCCTGGCTTTCACTTGGTGATTCAATCTCAATCTCTGAATCTTCTTTTTCAAGTTCTACCAGAGACAATACTTGTTCAATCTCTTCCAAACTGTTCAAATATAAAATAGGATTTTCTTCAAATAACTGGTTGGAATCATTGAATAGCTCTAGGCGAACTAAGTCATTTAACTGTGCATTTTCAATCGAAACCAACTGAAATACTTGTCCTTTATAACTTACTTGTGAACCGATTGGATATTCCCTCAAAGCTTCTTCTACAATTTTATCTACTTTAGATAGGGAATGAACTTCCACATTTTCTTCTACCTGCTCAATATTATCTAAAGGTAAGACCGCTTCCGCTACTTGCTTAGACTTTTCTCTTATAGCCTTTACTTCGTCAAAATGAGTAATAATCTTCAGCTTTTGTGTCAGTGGAAGTTGTTGGTAGTTTTCTTCATGATGGACAAGATCCGTAACAGTATCTAAAGTAGCCATCAATTCTGAACCCAAATAGGCTAGAACATCTCCTTCTTTTTCTTCAAAATGAATCTCAAGAACTTCTTTTTTAAGCTCTTTTGAGTCAACCATTAGAAGAAATTCCTCTATATCTCTACTAACACGGTCAGATAGATTATTCGCAACCCGATAGACATTGACTAAATTGACATCCTGATTTTGATGAAATACAAGCTCACTTAATGGTTCTAACTTCTCTTTTTCAGATTGGATATAAAATCGAGTGGAAAGGTTATAGGTTGCGACTTCTAGCACCAAGTTTTTCTCAAAATTACTTAATTGAGATAATTTACTTAAACCTGCTTGTCCAAAATTTCTTGTGTAACTTTCTAAATCTTGGTCATTATTTTCAGAACTAGCCTCTAGGAAAGAAATAATATCTTGATGAAACGAATACACATGAGGTATCTCTTCTATCTTGCCCTCTTCAGCTAAAAAACTCTCTACCAAGTCCTGCCATTTCTCATCAAAATGTTGCGCTTGATAACGAAGAAATAGGTCCATTTTCTCCCTATCTTTTGGAATTGTTCCACGAAACATAGCCAATAATTGCATTACTTCCATACTTGCTCCTTTCATCTATACGAAAATAGGAGAATCACATGATTCCCCTACAACTCTATCTCCATTTCAACCTCTTGAGGACTGGTTTCTAAATCACTAGACAAAAGAGAAACGGCATCTGTTCTCATGTAGTAAGTATATAAGTCTTCTAGGTCTTGTTCGTTTTCAATCCCTGTTTCAATACTAATAAGAGCCTGTATAAATTCCTTGTAGTGATTCTCCATCATATCTGAAATCTTTTGTTTCATTTCCATAAATACTGAAGACGGTTCAGTTATACTTGTTTGGTCTATGTCTTGTAAATCCTTTTCTAAGGGGTTGGTTCCTTCCTCTACTTCCACTAAATCTGAACGACCATCACCATCAGAATCTACGCTAAGAGGATTGGTTCCTAGCGCCAATTCTTGAGCATCAGTCAGTCCATCTTGATCTGAATCACGTTGATAAATGGCTTCCATATACTTCCTTCTTTCCTAGTTAATCTTTTTTTCACTCCAATCCTACCAAATATTCCTTGAAAGAAGTATCACAACAAAAAAGAGAACGAGCCAAAACTACGTTCTCAAATAATATTGTGATTATAAACAAGTAATTCGGATATTCGGAATTTATGATATATATAATCAAAAACTATCTTCTAACTGAATCTCGCCATATCATCTATGTGATAAATCGGTAACTCGAATAACTTGGTCCACTTGCTCCCAAATCAGAGGATTGTGTGTTGCAATAATAATAGTTCGATTCGGATTTTTTAAAGATTCTAGGATAGAAAGTAATTCCTCAGAGTTTTTTGGGTCTAGTGAAGCGGTTGGTTCATCTGCGAGAATCAAAGGTGGATCCTTTAAAATTATCTTCGCTAATGCAACACGTTGTGCTTCTCCTCCTGATAACTCAAATATAGGTTGCTTCAAATCCAAATAAGAGAGGTTTACACGGTTTAGAGCTTGTTTCATCAAAGAGATTTTCTCTTTTTCTTTCAACTTTTTACCAACTAAACCCAGATTGAGATTCTC
>CAJNDF010000017.1 GCA_905221455.1 bacterium
TCAGCGACTATGGGTGAATACCTAGCTAAGTCCATCGGTTTGCCAAACACAACCGAAGCCGTTGCTAAGGTTAATGCAGCTGTAACAGCTATCGAAGAAGCATTGAAAACTCCAAATGCTGATCTTACAGCAGTTATCAAGCAAGCCAAGGCTGCAGAAGCTTCTATTGCCAATGCGGTTCAACGTGCTACAAACGGCAAACGTAGTGTGTTAAATGGTAGACAGATGGAGAGAGGATCACAACCTCGTGCCATTAATACACAGGTTGGTTCACGTGCGGTAGGACTAGCTAACGAGGACCGTCCAAATGGCGAAAACTTAAAATCTTACGTATCTGGTTATAATGATTCTGCAGAGAATTATTTGAGAGATCACGTGGCTGTTTCATCGAAGCCTGTATATGATGCAAATGGTAAAGTAACCTCTATCATTTGGACAGTGATTGCCAATCCGCTTGCTAATCGTGGTTATACTAATGTGATTAAGTGGATGCAGGTTCCAGACCAGCTAGAGATGCCTGATACTATTACCACGTCAGGTTATAAAAATCAAATAACAAGTACAACAGTAAAACCAAATGTGAATTTCGCTAACCTTCCTGTTGATACGAGCAATCCGCTTAACTTGCCAGATAAATTTGGTGAGACTGTTGCAGGTGGTAGTGATGGATTTGCTAAACAGGGGTCAGAAACATACGATAGAGATCAGTTTACAGGTAGTAAAGGCATTGTTTCTCTTTACCATCCAGATGAATCTAAAAACTTGCTAAAAGCTTTATCTGATAATAATGACCAGTATAAACGCCCTATATGGAACGAAATTTCTCCAGCAATCGTTCCGCGTATTTCAGACCCACGTACTATTTGGCAAACGGTTAATATCGGTGGAACGCAAAGTGAAGTAAACGTAACACGCTTTGAAACAAGAGTAAAACCAGGTGTCACTGGTGAGCAAATAAAAAATATGAAACTGTTATTTGGTTTAGGTTCACCAGGTACGACCTTTGCAACGGTGGGGCTCCACACCAATCCTCTCGGGATGAGCTACGAACAAGCTTATCCACTAGCCGCAGCAGATGGTGGAAAATATTTTGTTAAACAAGTGGAAGAGCCGTATATTACCAATAACTATAATGATGCAGGCTTGAAATGGTGGTATGAGGGCTCCGCGTCAAATGCCTTTACGGATCCGAACCAATATTTAGTAAGAAAAGGTACTAATGATTATGGTGGTGATAAGTTACCTAGTAACTCACGAATAGAGTGGAGAGATTCTAACGGTCAAACAATCGAGAAGAAGAATGTTGGACGCACTCCAGGGGTCTTTAACAATAAGATACATGTAACCTTCCCAGATAATACAACAAAAGATGTAGATACTCAGTTTATCGTTAAGCCTTACGCGCCAAAAATTACGAGTAAATTTGTAGAAGGTAAAGATCATCAAGATATTCAGGTTGAAAAAGCAGCCCCAGGTAAGAAAGTAGCTCTTTACCAAAATGGAGTGAAAATACTAGAGGAAACAGCAGATAATAATGGACGTGTAACCTTTAGAAATGTTAATCTACAAAACAATGCAGACTACAAGACTCAAACGGTAGTTGATGGACAGCCACAATATACAGATAGAAGAGGAGCCTCTAAGACGTCTGTTGAATCTGATTTTAGTAATGTGATTCGAGCTGTCAATATTGACTCAACTGGACCAGTTATTACAGCAGGGGACAACGGACGAATCAATTTAACTGTTGGACAACCAGCTAATGTTCGCTTGTCAGCCTCTGATGTAACGACTGGTAATTCAGGTATGAAGACCATTACTTACGATGCAAGTAGGTCTACAGGAACCAACCTTGATAAATCGACTACAAACTTTAACAATGTTTTGACAGCAAGCAAAGCTGTTAAAAACAATGACGGTTCTATGTCAACTACTTTGACAGGTACTCCTTCAAAAATAGGGCTTTATGAAAACGTTAAGGTGACGGCTACAGACACGGTTGGTAATACAACTGAGAAAACTGTTACTGTTGCTGTTAATCCAGCTCCTCCAACAATTGAAACAAATCTTGACAATACAGTTGGACAGAGAGCGAATGTCGTAGTTAATGTCGGATCAAACATTCCGAACGGTTCAACAGTTACCCTTCAGGGGCCAAACAATACAAGCTACACAGGTACAGTTTCAAACGGGAAAGCAACGATTACTGTTCCAAATGTTCAGGCTGGTTCATATGTAGCTAAGACAAATGTGACCTTACCAAATAACAAGGGAACATTATCTTCTGAAAGCAGTGCCCCTGCAACTTCTACACCTGATGCAATTAAACCAGTTATTACAGGAGTTCCAGCCAATAAACGAATTGACATAGTTGCAGGAGATTCTGTCGATTTAGCAATTACAGCTTCAGATAATGAAACAGGTAATTCAGGTATTAAATCATTAAACGGTTTGGCATTTGTTCCAATTCCACCAGAAAATGGTTCGCTATCGTTGGAAAATAAACATGTGAATGCTGATAAGACAATGTCTGCTAATTTACGTGGAACGATTACTAAAGTCGGAACTTATGATAATTATATCTTCGCGGCAACAGATGGACGTGGGAACACTCAAAATGATGCGGTAACGATTGTTGCTCGTCCAAGCACCCCTACAGTTACTAAGAATTTGACTGAAGAAGGTGGTATGCCAACATCTGTTACGGTAACAGATATTGACCCACAGGCAACTAAGGTAACAGTGACAGTGGGGAATAAATCTGTTACTAAGGAGATTCCAGCAGGGACAACTAGTGTAACTGTTACACCAACTGAACTTGGTTTGGACAATGGTGTATTGCCTGTCAATGGAACGGTAACAGCTAAGGTTGCTGCGCAAGATTCTCGTCGTCCAGCAGGTACTTTCCTTGAGTCAACAGTAAGTGACCCTGTAACTATCACGAAGGAAACAGAAAAACCAGTAGCAAGTACTCTTGTAGAAGTATTGGATCCCGCGACTAATAAATGGAAAGTGGTTCCACCAGTAAATTCACAAAATCGAACGGATTATACCTTCTATGCAGGAGATAAACTTCGCTTCACCACAACCATCACAGACAATAGTAACTATATCAAAAGAACGACGGTTAAAACAGGGAGTGATGTAGGTAAAGAGGTTCAAAATGGCAATGTTTTGCATGATACTTTTGGAGAAGCAATTGCACCTAATATTGCTTCTGTTACAGGTGCCTCAGCTACCAATCCAGCTAGCCTAGTTGCAGAGGGAACGGTTAAAGAAGGACTTCAATACAGCACCGGAAATTTTGTGACTCGTTCGATTACAGCTACAGATGTTGCAGAAAATGAGTCAGTAGGAAATATATTTAGACTTGTGCAAGGTCGTTTAGCAGATAGAAATGCAAATCTCAATCCAACTGAAAAACCAACAGTCAATGACTTGAGCAATCCAACAGATCCTGAAAAAGCAACCTTGAAGACTAATATCGAACAGGCTCATGGTGCGGATGGTCGTATCAAGAATGTTACGATAAATGGTGATACTGCAACTATCCAATATAAGGATGATACGACTCGTACACTCAAGGTGGCAGATATTGCTAAACCAAAAGCTCCAACGGTTACAGATGATTTGTCAAATCAAGGTGGTCTTGCGAAGAACATTACAATTACAAATATTGAACCAAAAGCAACGTCTGTTACGATTAAAATCGGAAATGACACTTATACAGTCGATAAGCCAGCAGGTGCAACTAATCTGACAGTAACTCCTGCAGAACTTGGTTTGAATGTATTGCCAGCCAACGGAAGTGTAAAAGCTACAGCAAACATTACGGACTCTAATGGCGTTACAACCCCATCTGCTGAAAGTACAGGTGTCAATATTACCCCTGAGACGGTTAAGCCGGTAGCGAATACAGTTGTAGAAATTTACAATAGAGCGACTAAAGAATGGGTAGCTGCTCCTAAGACGATTTCAGGTGGAAATCCAGTATATACTTTTTATGCTGGTGACCAAATTAGATTCACAACATCAGCCACTGACAATAGTAACTATATAAACAAAACGATGGTTAGAAAAGGGGGTGATGGAGGTAGCGAGGTTCAAAATGGAAATGTTTTGGATGATACTTTTGGAACAGCACGTGTAGACAATATTGCTTCTATTACAGATGCCTCAGCTACAAATCCAGCTATCCTAGTTGCAGAGGGAACGGTTAAAGAAGAACTTCAATACAAAACTACAAATTTTGCGACTCGTTCGATTACAGCTACAGATGTTGCAGGAAGAGAGTCAGTAGGAAATACATTTAAACTTGTGCAGGGTGATTTGGCAGTAAGAAATGCTAACTTGAATCCTGATAAGAAGATTAAAGTTACAAGTCTGTCTACTTTGACAGATCCGGAAAAAGCAAGCATTGTAGAATCCATCAAGAATGCCCATGATACAGCTACACAAAAAGAAAAAGATCGTATCAAGGAAGTTACCTTCGAAGGAACTAATGCTAAGATTACCTATAAAGACGGTCAGTCTCGTACCAAACCAATCTCAGAATTGGCAATGGAAGTTAACCAACCAGTTGTTGAAAATCTAACTGGACGTGGAGGCTTGCCAAATCAAACCATCACGGTAACTAATGTTCTTCCAGGTGCAACTGTAACCTTGACAGTAGGGAACCAAACCTTTAAAAAGCAAGTTCCAACAAATGCTACAAGTGTAACCTTTACCGCTGATGATTTGGGAAAAGCTTACACCGCAAACAATGGTTTGCTTCCTTCAGGTAATGTGACTGCAATCCAAAGTGTACCAGCAGGTCCAAATACAAATGAAGTGTTGACTTCAGAGCAAGGTACTGGGAATATTACTAGAGAAACAGTTAAACCTGTTGCTACGACAACTGTGCAAGTAAAAAATCCTACAACTGGTCAATGGGAAGACGTTCCATTCGTAACTGAAGATAATGCTAAGAAATATATTTTCTATGCAGGTGATCAACTGCGCTTTATTACTAAATTTAGTGATAACAGTGGAAAGATTTACAAAACTGAAGTGAAAATAGGTGACAGCAGTGGTCACACTACTATTATCAGCGGGAATATACTTGATGATAATTGGGGAACTGCAGCTCTAACCAATCTCAATAATACTCCTACGGGAGCTACAGAGGCTAGTCCTTACATCATTGACACTGGTGAGAGTAACGGTCAAATCAAGCCAGATTTGAAATATACTATTGACAGACAAGGTAATCCTAACAATAGGATAAAACGTTCGGTTATAGTTAGAGATCTTTCAGAAAATTGGTCTGAAGGAAATAATCTTAGACTTGCTCAAGGAAAATTAAGTGAAAAATTCCGAGGTGAGAAGCCAAAAGTTGCGGTTCAAGTAAGTAATACGACTACTTTGTCTGAAGAGGATAAGCAAAAGATTCTTGAAGCGGTAAAAGCATCAAATCCGCAAGATGCAAACCGTATACAAGGCTATAGAATATCAAATGATGGTACTGTGACCATTACTTATAAAGATGGTACAGAGAATACAGTAAAACCAGACTTATCTGACTCTGACTATAGATCGAAATCAGCATCAACAAGTGCGGTAGCATCTACCTCAGCCTCAACAAGTGCGGTAGCGTCAACGTCAGCCTCAACAAGCATCGTAGCGTCTACGTCAGCATCGACAAGCACCGTAGCGTCTACGTCAGCAAGCACAAGTGCGGTAGCGTCAACGTCAGCAAGCACAAGCGCGGTAGCGTCTACCTCAGCCTCAACAAGTGCCGTAGCGTCTACCTCAGCGTCAACAAGCGCTGTAGCATCTACATCAGCAAGTACTAGCGCTGTAGCCTCTACCTCAGCATCAACAAGTGCGGTAGCGTCTACCTCAGCAAGTACTAGCGCGGTAGCGTCTACCTCAGCATCAACAAGTGCGGTAGCGTCTACCTCAGCATCAACAAGTGCGGTAGCGTCTACCTCAGCTTCAACAAGTGCGGTAGCGTCTACCTCAGCTTCAACAAGTGCGGTAGCGTCTACATCAGCCTCAACAAGTGCGGTAGCGTCTACCTCAGCTTCAACAAGTGCGGTAGCCTCTACGTCAGCAAGCACAAGCGCTGTAGCCTCTACCTCAGCGTCAACAAGCGCAGTAGCCTCTACTTCAGCGTCAACAAGCGCAGTAGCGTCTACTTCAGCAAGCACAAGCGCAGTAGCCTCTACTTCAGCGTCAACAAGCGCAGTAGCGTCTACTTCAGCAAGCACAAGCGCGGTAGCGTCTACCTCAGCGTCCACAAGCGCCGTAGCGTCTACCTCAGCAAGCACAAGCGCAGTAGCGTCTACATCAGCGTCAACAAGTGCTGTAGCGTCTACCTCAGCATCAACAAGTGCTGTAGCATCTACCTCGGCTTCAACAAGTGCTGTAGCGTCTACCTCAGCAAGCACAAGCGCTGTAGCGTCAACCTCAGCATCAACAAGTGCAGTAGCGTCTACCTCAGCAAGCACTAGTGCAGTAGCATCAACCTCAGCATCAACAAGTGCAGTAGCCTCTACCTCAGCATCGACAAGTGCAGTAGCGTCTACCTCAGCATCAACAAGTGCTGTAGCGTCTACGTCAGCGTCAACAAGTGCAGTAGCGTCTACGTCAGCGTCAACAAGCGCGGTAGCCTCTACCTCAGCGTCAACAAGTGCCGTAGCATCAACATCAGCAAGTACTAGCGCGGTAGCCTCTACTTCAGCAAGTACTAGCGCCGTAGCGTCTACTTCAGCAAGTACTAGCGCCGTAGCGTCTACCTCAGCGTCAACAAGTGCGGTAGCGTCTACGTCAGCAAGTACTAGCGCGGTAGCATCTACTTCAGCCAGCACAAGCGCGGTAGCCTCTACCTCAGCATCAACAAGTGCCGTAGCGTCTACGTCAGCCAGCACAAGCGCTGTAGCGTCTACCTCAGCAAGTACAAGCGCAGTAGCCTCTACCTCAGCGTCAACAAGTGCCGTAGCGTCTACCTCAGCCAGCACAAGCGCTGTAGCGTCTACCTCAGCCTCAACAAGCGCTGTAGCGTCTACCTCAGCTTCAACAAGTGCCGTAGCGTCTACCTCAGCTTCAACAAGTGCCGTAGCGTCTACCTCAGCCAGCACAAGCGCTGTAGCGTCTACCTCAGCGTCAACAAGTGCAGTAGCCTCTACGTCAGCGTCGACAAGTGCGGTAGCGTCTACCTCAGCTTCAACAAGCGCTGTAGCATCAACATCAGCAAGCACAAGTGCAGTAGCGTCTACCTCAGCAAGTACAAGCGCCGTAGCCTCTACGTCAGCAAGCATAAGTGCGGTAGCCTCTACCTCAGCTTCAACAAGTGCCGTAGCGTCAACCTCAGCAAGTACTAGCGCAGTAGCGTCTACGTCAGCCAGCACAAGCGCGGTAGCGTCTACCTCAGCATCCACAAGTGCGGTAGCGTCTACCTCAGCTTCAACAAGCGCCGTAGCCTCTACGTCAGCCAGCACAAGCGCTGTAGCATCTACGTCAGCGTCGACAAGTGCGGTAGCGTCTACCTCAGCTTCAACAAGCGCTGTAGCATCAACATCAGCAAGCACAAGTGCAGTAGCGTCTACCTCAGCAAGTACAAGCGCCGTAGCCTCTACGTCAGCAAGTACAAGCGCGGTAGCGTCTACCTCAGCATCAACAAGCGCGGTAGCGTCTACGTCAGCGTCAACAAGTGCCGTAGCATCAACCTCAGCAAGCACAAGCGCTGTAGCATCTACCTCAGCTTCAACAAGCGCCGTAGCCTCTACCTCAGCCAGCACAAGCGCTGTAGCGTCTACCTCAGCAAGTACTAGCGCCGTAGCGTCTACGTCAGCAAGTACTAGCGCCGTAGCGTCTACCTCAGCAAGTACTAGCGCCGTAGCATCTACGTCAGCCTCAACAAGTGCCGTAGCGTCTACGTCAGCAAGTACAAGCGCAGTAGCGTCTACCTCAGCTTCAACAAGTGCCGTAGCGTCTACCTCAGCCTCAACAAGCGCTGTAGCATCTACGTCAGCGTCAACAAGCGCCGTAGCGTCTACCTCAGCTTCAACAAGTGCAGTAGCGTCTACGTCAGCAAGTACTAGCGCCGTAGCGTCTACGTCAGCAAGTACAAGCGCAGTAGCATCTACGTCAGCCTCAACAAGTGCCGTAGCGTCTACCTCAGCAAGTACTAGCGCCGTAGCATCTACGTCAGCGTCAACAAGTGCCGTAGCGTCTACCTCAGCAAGCACAAGTGCCGTAGCGTCTACGTCAGCAAGTACAAGCGCAGTAGCGTCTACCTCAGCGTCAACAAGTGCCGTAGCGTCTACGTCAGCCAGCACAAGCGCAGTAGCGTCTACCTCAGCAAGTACAAGCGCAGTAGCCTCTACCTCAGCTTCAACAAGTGCCGTAGCGTCTACCTCAGCCAGCACAAGCGCAGTAGCGTCTACCTCAGCCTCAACAAGCGCTGTAGCGTCTACCTCAGCATCCACAAGTGCCGTAGCGTCTACCTCAGCGTCAACAAGTGCCGTAGCGTCTACCTCAGCAAGTACTAGCGCGGTAGCCTCTACGTCAGCAAGTACAAGCGCGGTAGCGTCTACCTCAGCGTCAACAAGTGCAGTAGCATCAACCTCAGCAAGCACAAGCGCTGTAGCGTCTACGTCAGCGTCAACAAGTGCGGTAGCCTCTACATCAGCATCAACAAGTGCGGTAGCCTCTACGTCAGCAAGTACAAGCGCTGTAGCGTCTACGTCAGCAAGCACAAGTGCGGTAGCATCTACATCGGCAAGCACTAGCGCCGTAGCGTCTACCTCAGCATCAACAAGTGCGGTAGCCTCTACATCAGCATCAACAAGTGCGGTAGCCTCTACATCAGCGTCAACAAGTGCGGTAGCGTCAACGTCAGCAAGTACTAGTGCCGTAGCGTCAACGTCAGCAAGTACAAGCGCGGTAGCGTCTACCTCAGCGTCAACAAGTGCCGTAGCGTCTACCTCAGCAAGCACAAGCGCCGTAGCGTCTACCTCAGCATCAACAAGTGCGGTAGCGTCTACGTCAGCGTCAACAAGTGCCGTAGCGTCTACGTCAGCGTCAACAAGCGCCGTAGCGTCTACGTCAGCAAGTACAAGCGCTGTAGCGTCTACCTCAGCCAGCACAAGTGCCGTAGCGTCTACGTCAGCAAGCACTAGCGCCGTAGCGTCTACGTCAGCCTCAACAAGCGCGGTAGCCTCTACCTCAGCATCAACAAGTGCGGTAGCCTCTACCTCAGCGTCAACAAGTGCGGTAGCCTCTACTTCAGCAAGCAC
>CAJNDF010000018.1 GCA_905221455.1 bacterium
TCAGCGACTATGGGTGAATACCTAGCTAAGTCCATCGGTTTGCCAAACACAACCGAAGCCGTTGCTAAGGTTAATGCTGCTGTGACAGCTATCGAAGAAGCATTGAAAATTCCAAATGCTGACTTGACAGATGTTATCAAGCAAGCTACATCTGCGCAAAACTCAATCATCAACGCTGTTCTCCGTGCTAATAATGGTAAACGTAGTGTGCTAAATGGTAGACAGATGGAGCGAGGAGTTAGTTTTAGGGAAGTAGCACCTGAGAATACTCCAGGAAATACTAATTTGGAAAATGCTACAGTTGCCTATGTGATATCAGAGGCAGAATCACAAAATCAACCTTTGGCTAACGGATACAAACCTGGTACCTATATCTATGCAACAGAAGGAAGACAGGGAAATGGCAGACAACCTGGAAGTGCCAATGTTGCTACACGTGTTCCAGTCAAAAATATTCGTAACCAAGTTTATATGACTTCAACGAGACATGGTAATACAACAGATTGGGAAGTTACTTTTAATAATACTGGCGAACCGCATGATAATCCCTATTTCTACTTTACTGTACCAAAAGGTCATACTGTTACTCGCATGGAAGTTTGGCAAAAAGATAATGCTAATTCAAATTCAACATGGAATTTGTTAGGGAAAAGTGAAGGAAACAATACCAACGAGGCTGCCAGGGCTTTTCTAAGTAATTCTAAAAGTGAATTCCTCAGAGCAGCTATTGGGAATGCTAAAAATAATGGTGGTGGTGCTTACTATGAAAATGTAGCCGGTGTAGGTCCAAGTGGGGTTGGTCGAGGTTCGCTTACAAGCTTGCGAGACTTTGCCTTTAATAATCCAGATGCATACTATCAGACAGATAAAATATCGGATAAGATAAAAAAGGCTGGGGACTTCGCCTTTAATACTATCGAAGATGCTACAGCTAATGTATTTGCCATTAATCCTAAAGGCTCTGCTCGTCGGGAAATGTATAAATTCAAATATACAACGACTAGCCCAGAAAATACTGATGATTTTTACATGGCTGGTTTCCGTTCCTTAGAAAACTCTCGTCATAGAAACTACCTACAAATGAATGGTTCTCCAGAAAGGTATTGGTTGGAGTTGAAACCAGGAATACCATCTGCATTCTTGAAATGGGGTGCTGGAGTAGCTTCATTGGCACCAGATGATATCTCTACAATCGCGAATGTTTATGATAAGTTGACGGGTCAAAAAACTTCTCTTGCTAGAGGTAATACTACCTATGAAATTGTAGGTGTTACTAAGGATAGTAATGCAATTCAATGGGATTCAGCAAATAAAAGAAGAGATATCGGGGGAATTGAACTAGCTAAAGGCGAGTACAAGTTAAGTGCTCGAAATTCAAATGGTACTTCTTACAAACTTCCATTTAGGATTGTAACACTGTCTGATGTATATGAACCTGTAATTAATCAATCGAAGACTAATGGTCAGGTTTCACAGGGGCAGGTGGTTACTGCTGCATCTGTTATTCAAAAATTTGATGATAAATCTGCAACTATCCCAGGTTTTGTAAGACCTGATTTAAATGATTATAAAAACTCTGTAAATAACAGGCCCGGAGGACCAGAAGTTATTCCGACAACCACACCGATTACTTCTGGTGCAGCTACTGAAGAAAAACTACACGTTCAGAGAGTTGAATGGGTTGGTGGTAGCGATAAGATTGGTTCAGGAGTAGGGGAGAATATGGCTGTAAAAGCCAGAGTGGATGGTAAAGAAGTTTACTTATCTGTACCTGATAATATGGATATCTCACGACTGGGAGATGAACTGACTAATGCTGATAAGCAGAAGATCCTTAAGTACCATGATTTAGATGGAAAAGCACAAATTACTGGAATCAAGATAGGTCTAAGTAAGCAACTTAGAACGATATATAAAGATAATGTTGGTGGCGACTCAGTCGATGTTTCAGAAGTATTCTTTGAAAATGTTGCTAAGTCTACTGCTACAAAACCAAATGTTGATCCTAAAAATGATGGTAGTGTCGTTGTTAGTCCTGCGGGCGATAATGATAAGGTAAATATATCCTATACACCGACTACATCGACTACTGCTAACACTCCTACTCAAATTACGATTAAAAAATCGGGAACCACATGGGAAAATACTGATCCTCTTCCAACTGGGGTGACTTTAGATAAATCAAATGGTCACCTGACTATCTCTGAAGAGGCAGTCAAAGATAAAACGGATGTCACAGCTACATCTTATAACTTTAACTCAGATGGAGCAACAACCACTGCTACTGCAAAGGCACCATATCAAGCCAAAACAGATCGTTTTTATGCCGTTGAAGGAGAAAATTCCACTCAACTCAACCCTCGTGATTTTGTTGTAGACGGTAATGGTGGAACTTTACCTTCAACAACCAACGTTACTTGGAAAAACGGAACTCTAGATTTATCAACTCCTGGTGAGAAAAAAGCAACCTTGCTCGTTACTAAAGGAAATGAGACTAAGGAAGTTGAGTATAACTATACGGTTTATCCAAAAATTAAAGCGAGAACAGAGAACGGAGTCACAGGTAAGTTCTTTGCATTTAAAGGAACGAAGGGAACGGACCTAAGTAAAGTCGAAGGAGGATGGGCTAACAACTATGGTAGAAATATAGAGGGATATACAAATCTCAATGATTTGAAGGCTCAAAGTGATGTCAAATGGTTCTATAAGTATCGTTTAAATGGTACAGGTGAAGAAAAGGTAACTGCTGTTGGCAAAGAAACGTTTGGTGAAGTATGGTATACAACCAAGGAGAATTCAAGTTGGCCGGATCCTGTAAGTCACAAGACGACCTATACTGTGACAGCTGTCTATCCAACAGGTCGCTTTGGAGCTGAGTCGGATCCTACTCGTGCTTTGAAGAGCGAGACAACTTTTGAGTATACGGTAGTTGATCCAGTAGCTAAGCAAGAGTATGTTACAACAGTTGGGAATACAGGACCTTTGAATGAGATTATTAATGACCCAGGCAAGGCTATTAAGAACTCGAATCCTAGTGTACCGATTCCAGATGGTCCGACAACTGCAACTAAGACCACTTACAGCTGGGTATCTGCACCAGGTGCTAGCACAGTAAGTACTCCAGGTATCAAAAAGGGAGAGGTTACTGTTACATTACCAAAAGGAGCTCAAACTAAGGAAAACAGCCATGAAATCGTTCCTGTAACCATCAAAGTTAGACCAAAACCACCACAAATCTCAGAAGATCAAGTAACGAATACAGGTGGTCTTCCAAATAAAGGAATTACCGTTACAGAAGCGTTGCCAGGTGCAACAGTTACCTTAACAATCAATGGCAGACAACTTCCATCTAAAGTAGCAGATAATACCGGAAGAGTGACGTTTGCTGCAAAAGACTTAGCAGATAGTAATGGTCTTCTTCAAACAGGTACAGTGACTGTTAAACAAAGTAAGGAATTTACTAATCCTGTAACGAACACGTCTGAAACGTTAGAGTCAGATACTACTAATAAAACAATTACTCGCGAAGCAGTTAAACCTGTTGCTAGGACAACTGTGCAAGTAAAAAATCCTACAACTGGTAAATGGGAAACAGTTCCATCCACGAGTGAAGCTAATTTTAAGAAATATACTTTCTATTCAGGTGATCAACTGCGCTTTATTACTGAATTTAGTGATAACAGTGGAAAGATTGACAAAACTGAAGTGAAAATAGGTGACAGCAATGGTCACACTACTATTACCAGTGGGAATATACTTGATGATAATTGGGGAACTGCAATTCTAAACAATATCAATAATGTTTCTACTACAGCCACGGAGACTAAGCCTCATACCATTGACACTGGTGAGAATCAAGGTAACATTAAATCAGATTTGCCATATACTGGAAGTACGGTGAAACGTTCGGTTATTGTTAGAGATATTTCAGGAAATTGGTCTGAAGGAAATAATCTTATACTTGCTCAAGGAAAATTAAGTGAAAAATTCCGAGGTGTGAAGCCAAAAGTTGCGGTTCAAGTAAGTAATACGACTACTTTGTCTGAAGAGGATAAACAAAAGATTCTTGAAGCGGTAAAAGCATCAAATCCTGAAGTTGCAAATCGTATTAAAGCGGGAGATGCTGGATATAGAATGTCTCCAGATGGAAGATCTGTAATCATTACTTATAAAGATGGTACGGAGAATACAGTGACACCAGACTTATCTGACTCTGACTATAGATCGAAATCAGCGTCAACAAGTGCAGTAGCGTCTACCTCAGCGTCAACCAGTGCGGTAGCGTCAACGTCAGCCTCAACAAGCACCGTAGCCTCTACGTCAGCATCGACAAGCACCGTAGCCTCTACATCAGCCAGCACAAGTGCGGTAGCATCAACATCAGCAAGCACAAGTGCCGTAGCGTCTACATCAGCAAGCACAAGCGCTGTAGCATCTACCTCAGCTTCAACAAGCGCGGTAGCGTCTACGTCAGCAAGCACAAGTGCTGTAGCGTCTACCTCAGCAAGTACTAGCGCGGTAGCGTCTACTTCAGCTTCAACAAGCGCTGTAGCGTCTACATCAGCAAGTACAAGTGCAGTAGCCTCTACGTCAGCAAGCACAAGTGCCGTAGCGTCTACCTCAGCAAGTACAAGCGCGGTAGCATCAACCTCAGCAAGCACAAGCGCTGTAGCATCAACATCAGCAAGCACAAGTGCGGTAGCCTCTACCTCAGCAAGTACTAGTGCGGTAGCCTCAACCTCAGCTTCAACAAGTGCTGTAGCGTCTACCTCAGCGTCAACAAGCGCTGTAGCGTCAACGTCAGCATCAACAAGCGCTGTAGCATCTACCTCAGCTTCAACAAGCGCGGTAGCGTCTACGTCAGCAAGCACAAGTGCTGTAGCGTCTACCTCAGCAAGTACTAGCGCGGTAGCGTCTACTTCAGCTTCAACAAGCGCTGTAGCGTCTACATCAGCAAGTACAAGTGCAGTAGCCTCTACGTCAGCAAGCACAAGTGCCGTAGCGTCTACCTCAGCAAGTACAAGCGCGGTAGCATCAACCTCAGCAAGCACAAGCGCTGTAGCATCAACATCAGCAAGCACAAGTGCGGTAGCCTCTACCTCAGCAAGTACTAGTGCGGTAGCCTCAACCTCAGCTTCAACAAGTGCTGTAGCGTCTACCTCAGCGTCAACAAGCGCTGTAGCGTCAACGTCAGCATCAACAAGCGCTGTAGCATCAACATCAGC
>CAJNDF010000019.1 GCA_905221455.1 bacterium
GGTCCGTTGGTCAAGGGGTTAAGACACCGCCTTTTCACGGCGGTAACACGGGTTCGAATCCCGTACGGACTATGGTATGTTGCGGATGGCACACTTGATGAAAAAAGTTAAAAAAGTTTCAAAAAAGTGTTGACAAGCGAAAGCGGTTGTGATATACTAATATAGTTGTCGCTTAAGAGAAACAAGTGACAAAGACCTTTGAAAACTGAACAAGACGAACCAATGTGCAGGGCACTATAACTAATGTTATAGTACTGAACAATGAAAAAACAATAAATCTGTCAGTGACAGAAATGAGTGAGAACTCAAACTTTTAATGAGAGTTTGATCCTGGCTCAGGACGAACGCTGGCGGCGTGCCTAATACATGCAAGTAGAACGCTGAAGCTTGGTGCTTGCACCGAGCGGATGAGTTGCGAACGGGTGAGTAACGCGTAGGTAACCTGCCTGGTAGCGGGGGATAACTATTGGAAACGATAGCTAATACCGCATAATAGTAGATGTTGCATGACATTTGCTTAAAAGGTGCAATTGCATCACTACCAGATGGACCTGCGTTGTATTAGCTAGTTGGTGGGGTAACGGCTCACCAAGGCGACGATACATAGCCGACCTGAGAGGGTGATCGGCCACACTGGGACTGAGACACGGCCCAGACTCCTACGGGAGGCAGCAGTAGGGAATCTTCGGCAATGGACGGAAGTCTGACCGAGCAACGCCGCGTGAGTGAAGAAGGTTTTCGGATCGTAAAGCTCTGTTGTAAGAGAAGAACGAGTGTGAGAGTGGAAAGTTCACACTGTGACGGTATCTTACCAGAAAGGGACGGCTAACTACGTGCCAGCAGCCGCGGTAATACGTAGGTCCCGAGCGTTGTCCGGATTTATTGGGCGTAAAGCGAGCGCAGGCGGTTAGATAAGTCTGAAGTTAAAGGCTGTGGCTTAACCATAGTACGCTTTGGAAACTGTTTAACTTGAGTGCAAGAGGGGAGAGTGGAATTCCATGTGTAGCGGTGAAATGCGTAGATATATGGAGGAACACCGGTGGCGAAAGCGGCTCTCTGGCTTGTAACTGACGCTGAGGCTCGAAAGCGTGGGGAGCAAACAGGATTAGATACCCTGGTAGTCCACGCCGTAAACGATGAGTGCTAGGTGTTAGACCCTTTCCGGGGTTTAGTGCCGCAGCTAACGCATTAAGCACTCCGCCTGGGGAGTACGACCGCAAGGTTGAAACTCAAAGGAATTGACGGGGGCCCGCACAAGCGGTGGAGCATGTGGTTTAATTCGAAGCAACGCGAAGAACCTTACCAGGTCTTGACATCCCTCTGACCGCTCTAGAGATAGAGCTTTCCTTCGGGACAGAGGTGACAGGTGGTGCATGGTTGTCGTCAGCTCGTGTCGTGAGATGTTGGGTTAAGTCCCGCAACGAGCGCAACCCCTATTGTTAGTTGCCATCATTCAGTTGGGCACTCTAGCGAGACTGCCGGTAATAAACCGGAGGAAGGTGGGGATGACGTCAAATCATCATGCCCCTTATGACCTGGGCTACACACGTGCTACAATGGCTGGTACAACGAGTCGCAAGCCGGTGACGGCAAGCTAATCTCTTAAAGCCAGTCTCAGTTCGGATTGTAGGCTGCAACTCGCCTACATGAAGTCGGAATCGCTAGTAATCGCGGATCAGCACGCCGCGGTGAATACGTTCCCGGGCCTTGTACACACCGCCCGTCACACCACGAGAGTTTGTAACACCCGAAGTCGGTGAGGTAACCGTAAGGAGCCAGCCGCCTAAGGTGGGATAGATGATTGGGGTGAAGTCGTAACAAGGTAGCCGTATCGGAAGGTGCGGCTGGATCACCTCCTTTCTAAGGATAAGGAACTGCGCATTGGTCTTGTTTAGTCTTGAGAGGTCTTGTGGGGCCTTAGCTCAGCTGGGAGAGCGCCTGCTTTGCACGCAGGAGGTCAGCGGTTCGATCCCGCTAGGCTCCATTGGTGAGAGATCACCAAGTAATGCACATTGAAAATTGAATATCTATATCAAATAGTAACAAGAAAATAAACCGAAACGCTGTAGTATTAAAAGAGTTTATGACTGAAAGGTCAGAAAATAAGGTTAAGTTAATAAGGGCGCACGGTGGATGCCTTGGCACTAGGAGCCGAAGAAGGACGTGACAAACGACGATATGCCTTGGGTAGCTGTAAGTAAGCGATGATCCAGGGATTTCCGAATGGGGGAACCCAACAGGTACTACCTGTTACCCGCATCTGTTAAGGATGTGAGGAGGAAGACGCAGTGAACTGAAACATCTAAGTAGCTGCAGGAAGAGAAAGCAAAAGCGATTGCCTTAGTAGCGGCGAGCGAAACGGCAGAAGGGCAAACCGAAGAGTTTACTCTTCGGGGTTGTAGGACTGCAATGTGGACTCAAAGATTATAGAAGAATGATTTGGGAAGATCAGCCAAAGAGAGTAATAGCCTCGTATTTAAAATAGTCTTTGTACCTAGCAGTATCCTGAGTACGGCGGGACACGCGAAATCCCGTCGGAATCTGGGAGGACCATCTCCCAACCCTAAATACTCCCTAGTGACCGATAGTGAACCAGTACCGTGAGGGAAAGGTGAAAAGCACCCCGGGAGGGGAGTGAAATAGAACCTGAAACCGTGTGCCTACAACAAGTTCGAGCCCGTTAATGGGTGAGAGCGTGCCTTTTGTAGAATGAACCGGCGAGTTACGTTATGATGCGAGGTTAAGTTGAAGAGACGGAGCCGTAGGGAAACCGAGTCTGAATAGGGCGAATTAGTATCATGACGTAGACCCGAAACCATGTGACCTACCCATGAGCAGGTTGAAGGTGCGGTAAGACGCACTGGAGGACCGAACCAGGGCACGTTGAAAAGTGCTTGGATGACTTGTGGGTAGCGGAGAAATTCCAAACGAACTTGGAGATAGCTGGTTCTCTCCGAAATAGCTTTAGGGCTAGCGTCGACATTAGAGATTCTTGGAGGTAGAGCACTGTTTGGGTGAGGGGTCCATCCCGGATTACCAATCTCAGATAAACTCCGAATGCCAACGAATTATGGTCGGCAGTCAGACTGCGAGTGCTAAGATCCGTAGTCGAAAGGGAAACAGCCCAGACCACCAGCTAAGGTCCCAAAATAATTGTTAAGTGGAAAAGGATGTGGGGTTGCACAGACAACTAGGATGTTAGCTTAGAAGCAGCTATTCATTCAAAGAGTGCGTAATAGCTCACTAGTCGAGTGACCCTGCGCCGAAAATGTACCGGGGCTAAAACAATTTACCGAAGCTGTGGATACCTTTATAGGTATGGTAGGAGAGCGTTCTATGTGTGAAGAAGGTGTACCGTGAGGAGTGCTGGAACGCATAGAAGTGAGAATGCCGGTATGAGTAGCGAAAGACAGGTGAGAATCCTGTCCACCGTAAGACTAAGGTTTCCAGGGGAAGGCTCGTCCGCCCTGGGTTAGTCGGGACCTAAGGAGAGACCGAAAGGTGTATCCGATGGACAACAGGTTGATATTCCTGTACTAGAGTATGTAGTGATGGAGGGACGCAGTAGGCTAACTAAAGCAGACGATTGGAAGTGTCTGTCTAAGCAGTGAGGTGTGAATTGAGTCAAATGCTTAGTTCTATAACATTGAGCTGTGATGGGGAGCGAAGTTTAGTAGCGAAGTTAGTGACGTCACACTGCCAAGAAAAGCTTCTAGCGTTTAAACATACTCTACCCGTACCGCAAACCGACACAGGTAGTCGAGGCGAGTAGCCTCAGGTGAGCGAGAGAACTCTCGTTAAGGAACTCGGCAAAATGACCCCGTAACTTCGGGAGAAGGGGTGCTGACTTTAAGTCAGCCGCAGTGAATAGGCCCAAGCAACTGTTTATCAAAAACACAGCTCTCTGCTAAATCGTAAGATGATGTATAGGGGGTGACGCCTGCCCGGTGCTGGAAGGTTAAGAGGAGTGCTTAGCGCAAGCGAAGGTATGAATTGAAGCCCCAGTAAACGGCGGCCGTAACTATAACGGTCCTAAGGTAGCGAAATTCCTTGTCGGGTAAGTTCCGACCCGCACGAAAGGCGTAATGATTTGGGCACTGTCTCAACGAGAGACTCGGTGAAATTTTAGTACCTGTGAAGATGCAGGTTACCCGCGACAGGACGGAAAGACCCCATGGAGCTTTACTGCAGTTTGATATTGAGTGTCTGTACCACATGTACAGGATAGGTAGGAGTCTAAGAGATCGGGACGCCAGTTTCGAAGGAGACGTTGTTGGGATACTACCCTTGTGTTATGGCCACTCTAACCCAGATAGGTGATCCCTATCGGAGACAGTGTCTGACGGGCAGTTTGACTGGGGCGGTCGCCTCCTAAAAGGTAACGGAGGCGCCCAAAGGTTCCCTCAGAATGGTTGGAAATCATTCGCAGAGTGTAAAGGTATAAGGGAGCTTGACTGCGAGAGCTACAACTCGAGCAGGGACGAAAGTCGGGCTTAGTGATCCGGTGGTTCCGTATGGAAGGGCCATCGCTCAACGGATAAAAGCTACCCTGGGGATAACAGGCTTATCTCCCCCAAGAGTTCACATCGACGGGGAGGTTTGGCACCTCGATGTCGGCTCGTCGCATCCTGGGGCTGTAGTCGGTCCCAAGGGTTGGGCTGTTCGCCCATTAAAGCGGCACGCGAGCTGGGTTCAGAACGTCGTGAGACAGTTCGGTCCCTATCCGTCGCGGGCGTAGGAAATTTGAGAGGATCTGCTCCTAGTACGAGAGGACCAGAGTGGACTTACCGCTGGTGTACCAGTTGTCTTGCCAAAGGCATCGCTGGGTAGCTATGTAGGGAAGGGATAAACGCTGAAAGCATCTAAGTGTGAAACCCACCTCAAGATGAGATTTCCCATGATTATATATCAGTAAGAGCCCTGAGAGATGATCAGGTAGATAGGTTAGAAGTGGAAGTGTGGCGACACATGTAGCGGACTAATACTAATAGCTCGAGGACTTATCCAAAGTAACTGAGAATATGAAAGCGCAAGGTTTTCTTGATTTGAATAGATATTCAATTTTGAGTAGGTATTACTCAGAGTTAAGTGACGATAGCCTAGGAGATACACCTGTACCCATGCCGAACACAGAAGTTAAGCCCTAGAACGCCGGAAGTAGTTGGGGGTTGCCCCCTGTGAGATATGGAAGTCGCTTAGCT
>CAJNDF010000020.1 GCA_905221455.1 bacterium
TCTGGATGGTTTGGATCTACCGGTACTAATGGATTTCCATCTGGTGTTTTAGGTGTATATCCTGGCACATATGGAATTACTGGTGCATTTGGATCCGTTGGATCTCCAGGCTTAGTTGGATCTGTTGGATGGTTTGGATATGGAATTGGTGTTGGTGTTTCTTCACCTGGCACTTTTGGTACCCATGATCCTAACTTAGTATACACAACTTTCTTATCTAAGTCTGTTGAATTTACGTTTGTTTCTACTTCTTCTACTGAAGCCTTGTCCGCTACATAACCATCTAGTTTTTCTGTTGTGACAGCTTCTAGAACTTTATCCGTACTTGTCCAGTCTCCTGGCGTTACTACTTTTGTTACTAAGTTGTATGTTGCACTACGTTTGAAGTGAGCTGTTTGTTTCTTAGTTGGTTTCGCATCCGCTATTTCTGGCCCATCTGCAGTTTCTTTCTTAACATAAGTAATTGTTCTGGTTACTTCTTTTTCTAAGTCAGATTTTGCTAAGCCTTCTGTTGGCCATTTTGGTCCGTCCGGAACATTAGGGTCAACCGGTGTATTTGGAGTTGGTGGTTCTGTTACTGTTACTACTTTTTCTCTCACAGTCACACTATACACCTGACTTGGGTCTTGTCCGTCAGTATCAGTCACAGAATCGATTGTTTTATCTCCATTAGTAAATGTATCACTTACAATCTCATATCCTGCATTTTTAAGTTCTGTGATTTTTGTATCTACATCTGTTGAAGAGAATGTCTCCCCTACACCACCTTCAAGACTAATATCTGGATATCCGTTTAATGCTTCAGTTGTAGTTTCAGATACTTGTTTTTTGAAGTGTACTAGGCCTTTACCTGTAGTGTATTCCTCATATACATAAGTTACTGTTCTTGCTCCTGAAGTTATCGTTCCTGTGTCACTTGCAGAAGATCTTAATCTTCCATCTTCAACCGAATTGTCAGCTAATGACCTCTTCAATCTATAGCGTTTACCATCAGCTGTTGTTAAAGTAGCAAGTTTTTTGCCTGTTACATCATAATCTGTACCTAATAATTGATCTTTTTGAGCAATATATGTTCCGTCTGTATCTTTTTTACCTAAATCAGTCTCTTTTTGATGTTCTTTAGTATTATCAAGCGTCAATAGAGTTCCATCGACAGTTTGATACTTAACTTTTACATCTCCTGACATAGCTGATCTTACTTCAGATGTCTTTTTACTCTTGTCGATTTCTTCTTTTATTTTTTTCTCTTGCTCTTCAGTAATCTTACCTTGCTCTTTTAACTTAGTAATAATTCTTTTTGCTACTTCTTTTGATGGTTCTGTCGTATCTTGGATAACTGAGAAATCCGCTAAAATCGGCATATTATACTGAACACGGTGACTTTGAGTGTTTACCCCAACTCTCTCGTTATCCGCAGAAAATACCTGTACAGTATAAGATACAACATCCTTTTCCAAAGGAATATCCGCAGTAGAGAAGTATCCAGCTTTTCCAAGTTTTTCGTTTCCTGGTCCAAGTTTTTCTATAATCTTATCAGACAGCTCTTTATCAGTCAGTACGTTAGTACGCTCAATACCATGATCTGCTCCTATGAATTTTGAGAAATTTTGGAAATCTTCATCGTTAGCTTTAGCCCAACCATTATTACGATTATTTACTTTTGTATTAGTATTTATAAGATTAAATTTATCAGGATCAGTATTATAATTAGCTGGAGTATCTGTTGCCTCTATATCTGACCCTTGAATACCAACTTCCTGACTACCATTTCTAGCGGCAGTATATGTGTATTTATCTGTTTCAACTTCTAGCTGATCGTCGTTAACATGATAGGTAATTTTCTTAGCACCTGGTATAAGAGTCTTCAGTAGTTTATATGCTCTGTCATCAGCTTTAGCTTGAGGCTTAGCTGTACTTAGCCAAGTTGGGGTATTAGGATTATCTTTATCAGCATTTTTCAATAAAGTATTCAAGTCATTTGATAGCCTTGTAGTTGAATAAGTATTTGTGAAAACTTTCTTCCACTCTGAATCTTTTTTCCCTGATTTTTCTATACTTAGGAAGTCTTCAGTAACATTCATCACAATATCGCCTTGTTTTTTAGCTTCTTCCGTAGCTTCTTCTACAATTTGATCGTATACTTTTCGTTGTGCTGGCGTATAATCTTTTTCTCTTGTTCTTCCTAATGATGGAGTAGCTTTTACTTTCTCATTTTTAATTTTATTAAAACGGTAATTAAACTCTGCTTTTAAAAAATTCAAAATGCTTGTATTTGCCTCTTCAACATTCAAACCTTTCTTATACAAGTCTTCATTCTGAACGATTTCAGCTACACGAGAAATAGTTTCATCATAAACTTTTGTTTCTTCGCCCTTACTATTTTGAGTTTTAACTACTACACGATAACTCCCTTTATCACCGTTAACATCTGAGATATAGCCCGTTACAAAGTCAACACGGACACGACTTCCGTATGTAGTAGAAAAGGCTGTGAAGTTCTTCTCTATCCCATTGTAGTCAACGACACCTGGAGAATATTTACGATATTTATCCTTTTCCAAAAACGGAAGTTTCTGAAATTCAGTATCAGTCAAACCCGCACGTTCATTTGGAGCCTTTGGGTCATATTGCGTTTTATCTGAAACTGTCTCATCACGATTGGCACGTGTACGACCTTTAACAAGCATGAGCATATAATTGAAACGACGGTCTAAGGCTTGCTCATGCACATAGATGTTATCTAAGGCATCTGCCCCAAGCATACCACCTTGTTCTATTATAGGAATACCCTCTGATGTTTCTCCTACTTTACGCCAACCTGTGAAGTAACCTTGTTCATTTTTTCTTCCAATAACGAATTTACCTTTGGTTCCATCTTTGTCAATGGCATGCCAACCACCAAACTCATGAAGTTCTCTAATTTCACCCGGTTGAAGAGGTACACCCTCTGGATTCTCAGCAGTCTTATCAAAACGAAGCTCCCTTCCTAGAGTATCCATATTTCTCAAGTATGAACGCTCGTTATTTTGGAAGTCATCCGGCATATGTTGGATAATTTTCCACATTTCTTCAACTGTAGCATCTTCCTTAGGATCGTCAAACTTCAAGTGAGCATTCGGATCATGTGCTCCATGCTCATCTCCTGTTGGTATAGATATCCCCGGTTGATTTGGTTGTACTGTAGCTCCCTTACGTTCGGTTAGAGCAGAATCTAATGCTTCGTTATTTCCAGTTGAAGACCCGGCAGGCGTCTCAGTTCCAGCAGAATTACCAGAATTTTCTCCAGTAGGAGCATCACCTGTTTCTCTTCTTACACGGCGACCTCTAGTATTAGCAGACGTAGACGCTTCTGTTGGCTGTGCTGCATCAAGAGTTTCTTTATTTTCTTTCTCTTTAGGTGTTGTTGACTCTGTTGATTTTCCAGAAACACCTGGATTTTGAGCAGGCTCCGCCGCATAGCTAGACCCAGGCAGACTGTTAGGTCGGCTTGTCTCCGATTCTGGAGACGGACTAGAGTGACTTGCACCCCCATCAGTAGCAGTATTCGCTGCGTGTACCACACCTGCCCCCATAGCAAGGTAAAAAGCCCCAATGACGACACTAGCTGCACCGACGCTCACTTTCCGAATACTGTATTTTAATTGTTTATCAAATTTTCCCATTTCAGACTCCAATCGTATATATATATATATATATTGTTATGCTATTTCCTGCATGATAGCATACAATCTCATCTAAATATTATACATCAAACAACTGTAAATTTCAATTTTTTTGATTGAAATGGAAGATGAGCAGATAGACGACTCTTTTTACTAAAACCAAAGATAGGTTAGGAGTCCCTCATCAGTAGACCAACAGCACAGATGAAGCCCCATCAGCCTTGCCCTGTCGTGTGACTCTGATGGACTTGCTTCCTCCTATCAGCAAGCTCAGCCCTGTGCTTTGAGAGTCTTCGAAAATCTCTTCAAACCACGTCAGCGTCGCTTCATCCACAACCTCAAAGCGGTGCTTTGAGCAACCTGCGGCTAGCTCCCTAGTTTGCTCTTTGTTTTTCATTCCCAGCTTGCTTTTAGATTTCCATTAACTTTTACACTTATTTCTTTAAAAATGAGACAATTTGGCATTTTTTCTACTCTTTTTCTACTTTTTCCGAATAAATAGATAGTAGCATCAAATCTAGCAAACCTAGATTAAAAAATGTGCTATAATAGAAGGAGGAAAAGGATGATTCTAAGACATCCGGGCATTAGCCCAACTAATGACTTGGTTGCTAAGAAAATCTTTAGCAATCCGGAAATTACTTGTCAATTTATTCGCGATATGCTGGACTTGCCAGCCAAAAATGTGACCATTTTGGAGGGAAGCAATATTCACGTCTTGCCTTCTACGCCTTACTTGGCTCAGGATTTCTATACTAGCATAGATGTCTTGGCGGAGTTGGACAATGGTACACAGGTTATTATCGAAATCCAAGTCCATCATCAGAATTTTTTCATCAATCGCCTGTGGGCTTACCTATGCAGTCAGGTCAATCAGAATCTTGAAAAAATTCGCCAACGTGAAGGTGATACTCATCAGAGTTACAAGCATATCGCACCTGTATACGCTATTGCAATTGTGGACAGCAATTATTTCCAAGATGATTTAGCCTTTCATAGCTTTAGCATGCGAGAGGACACGACAGGTGAGGTCTTAACTATCACAAATAATGGACAAGAAAACCATCTAGTCAAGATGGCGTTCTTGGAACTCAAAAAATACAGAGAAACCAGCAAAGACGAGGTTCGTAAACCGTGGTTGGAGTTTTTCGGTAACAAACCCTTTACCCAGCAACCAGAACGAGCTATCAGCCAAGCAGACCAACTGCTGGATTACAAGAGCTGGTCCGAGGAGGACAGGAAAATGTTTAGTGAACAGCGCAGACGCGAAGAACAAGCCTTGTTAGCACA
>CAJNDF010000021.1 GCA_905221455.1 bacterium
CTGAGAAAGTAAGTATTGATAATGGAACAACCGATGCAGTAATTCCAACAACAGACCTAAATACTAAGATTGCAGACTTAGAAAAACGTGGATATGTAGTTGAGAATAAAGATTTATTAAATAATCAAAAATTTGATAATCAGAAAGATCCAACAGATGGAGATCCAACGCAAGTCTTCAACTTGAAAGTACATGAGAAACTTGTACCGGTGACACCACCAACTGAAGACAAACCAATTACACCTGGAACACCAATTGATCCAGACGCACCAGTAGATCCAAAAAATCCAAATGATCCACTAATTCCAACATGGACAGAGGTGTTAATTAACAAAGTTAAGAATGCGGAAACTACTAAAGAAGTAACACGTACAATCAACTATGTTGATGAAGCAGGTGCTAAGGTAACATACATAGCTAATGGTAAGGAAACTACTGAATCGAAAACGGATAAAGTAACCTTTACACGTGAAGCTAAGATTAACGTAGTAACAGGAAATATCGTTTATGGAAACTGGACAGCTAAAGATAACGACACAACGTTTGAGGCTGTAACATCACCAGTGGTTAAAGGATATATCTTAAAAGCTAATCAAGATACGCAAAATGGATTGGTATCAACAGATGGAACAAGTGTAGTAGAAAGTACAAACTTAACAGCAACATCTGAAAATCAAAATGTGAATGTTGTCTATACGAAATTAGGATCATGGGTATTAACACCACCAACAGGTGTAACACCACCGACAGGAACGAATTTCGATCCAAAACCATATCCAAACCATCCAAACGATCCAACTAAACCAACAGATCCAGAATATCCACAGCCAGGAACACCAGTTGAACCAAATACACCAGTGATTCCATATGTGCCAGGTTATACACCTAAAACACCAGATGGAAATCCATTAGTACCGGTAGATCCAAACCATCCAGAAAATGGATACAAAGTACCACCAGTACCAACAACACCAGGTAAGGATACACCGATTACGTATGAAAAAGTGCCAGATAAACCAAAACCAGAAACAACTGGTACAAAAGAAGTGACACGTACAATCAAATACGTGGATGAAAAAGGTAATGAATTAGCTAAACCATCTACGGATAAAGTTACATTCATGCGCAATGGTAGTGATTGGAATGCAGTTGGTGGAGATAGTACATTCGATAAAGTATCATCACCAATAGTTAAAGGTTACATCTTAAAAGATTCAGCTCAAAAAGTAGTTGAGAAAGAAACAGTTAAATCAGATGCAAAAGATGAAACAATTACTGTGGTTTACACTAAAGTAGGTTCATATGTACCAAAAGTACCAGAAGGAGTAACTCCACCAAGTCCAACACCGTATGACAACGATCCACAGGATCCAAGTAAAGTGGTAACACCAAATCCGGAAAAACCACAAGATCCAAATGATCCGAATAGTCCGAAAGTACCAGTGATTCCACAAGTACCAGGACATACTCCGGTAGTACCAAAAGACCCAACAAAACCAGTGAGTCCAGAAAACCCACTAGTACCGTTGACACCGGTGGATCCAAATCATCCAGAAAAAGGATACAAGGTACCACCAGTACCAACAACACCTGGTCAAGATACACCAATTACGTATGTAAAAGACGGACAACAAAAAGCAATCACAAGCTTCGTAGATCCAAAAGGAAATGTATTAGAAACACCAATCACAGAAACAGGTGATTCAAATACACCATTAACAAAAGACGGTGAAATCAAAGCAACAATTGCGAAATTAAAACTAAAAGGATATGATGTTGAAACTAACACTTATCCACCAAAAGGAACATTCGATAACGATCCTAAGGTTGATCAATACTTCAAGGTGACATTAACACCACGTGTTAAACCTGTGAAACCATTTGATCCAACAAATCCGAAAGATCCAAATAAACCAGTACCAGGACAACCAATCGATCCAGATACACCAGTAGATCCAAATAATCCAAATGATCCAACAATTCCAAGATGGACAGAGGACTTAATCAAGAAACTAGAAACTACAAAACAAGTAACACGTACAATAAACTATGTTGACGAGGCTGGAAATAAAATTTCTGAACCATCAACAGACAAAGTTACATTTACACGTGAAGCTAAGATTAACGTAGTAACAGGTAAGATTACTTATGGAGACTGGAAAGCAGTTGGTAGAGATAGTACATTCGATAAAGTATCATCACCAGTAGTTAAAGGTTACATCCTTAAAGATCCAGCTCAAAAAGAAGTTGCTGAAAGAAAAGGAATAACACCAACTGTTGCAAATCAAACGATTGAAGTGGTTTACAAGAAGCTTGGTTCATGGATACCAAAAGTACCAGGTGTAGAAACACCAACGCCACTACCATATCCAAACCACCCAACAGATCCAACTAAGCCTGGAGAACCAACGGATCCAAATGCACCAGTAATTCCATATGTACCAGGATATACACCTAAGACACCAGATGGAAATCCGTTAGTACCAAAAGTACCAAATGATCCAACACAAGGATACATTCCACCAGTACCAACAGAACCTGGTAAGGATACACCGATTGAGTACGTAAAAGTTCCAAATACACCTAGTCCGGAAGAACCGGTAAAACCAACTCCAGAAAGTAATCATATTACAATCTGGGTGGATGAAAATGGTAAACCATTAAGACCGGAACAACCTGGAACTCATGAAGCAGGAAATATTCCTGGATACAGATATATCACAACTGAGACGAAGGATGGTATTACGATTCATAGATTTGAAAAGATACCGCCAGTTCTTCCTGATGAGCCAATTCCAGATAGACCTGAAGAGCCAAGACCACAACCAAATCCAGAGCATCCAAATGTTCCGACACCAAGTCCAGAACTACCGAACCAAGAGACTCCAATACCAGAACCAGATACTCCAAGTCCTGAAACTCCAGTGAATCCAGACCCAGAAGTTCCGACTGATGAGACAGGTAAGAGAGAGGAGTTGCCAAATACAGGTACCAAAGCCAATGCTGGCTTAGCTAGCGCTGGTATCATGACCTTGTTAGCTGGTTTAGGACTAGGATTCTTCAAGAAAAAAGAAGATGAATCCGAATAATATAGAAAATGTTGCTTCCTGCCAAAAGTTGGATGAATGATCCGGCTTTTGGCTCGGAGTCAATAATCTATAAATTAAAATAAATATAGAATTGAGGAAAATATGTCAAGACAATCAACTAAAAATAAAAAATATGCTCTACGCAAAATCGGAAAAATTTTCGGTTCCTGTGTAGTGGCGACTGTTATTACCCTAGGTGGTGCTGCAATCATGGCGCCAACTGTTACGGTTCATGCTTCAGGTAATGAGTCAGGTGGGGGGCATGAAAACATTACAGATCTTCCTGCTACAAGTGAGGGGTATGAAGTTCGAGTGCCTAAAGGTAAAAAATATGTAAGAAACGATAAAAAGGAAAATCTTACGCCAGAATTGATACATAAAGGTCATGATGGTAGGAGTTTTATTCAAAAAGCTGATGAGAGTGAAAATTTAAGCAAAGAGAATATTGATGACCATTTTGGCGATAATCCAATGGGATCATTATTTGAAAAATTATATGATAAAGATGATGATGGAGTGGTTGACGACAAATATAAAAGAGTTGATGCTGATACTATAAATGAGCATAAAGGTAACCCAATTGATGGTACAGAATTTGTTGAACCGAAAGTCAGTGAGGTTGACCCTAAATATCCTCATCGTGTTGATGCAGGGGTAACGAATATTAATGATAAATATGACAAAAATAACGATGGAAAACCCGATAACGCTGATGGTGAGATTGATGATCAGGATACTATTGTAGAGGCTAATAAACCAATAGAAGTAGATCCAAATGCAGAAGAAAATGTTGTGAAAGAAGATGGGACAGTTGTCTTATCTAAGTATTATCGTATCCATGTTAACGAAGGAGATACAGCCGACAAAGTCGATGACATCTATGAAGTTGGGACAAAACCAAAGGTTGATGAGGTTCCAATTCCTTTTGTAACACGTTATGAAAAAGATGATGACGCACCTAAAGGTAAAGAAACGGAAGTGACACCGGGTGTTGCTGGTAAAACAGTGACAACAACTACTTATGAGGTAGACCCAAATACTGGTACGGTTACTGAAAATCCTTCAACCTCAGTCACAACAGACCCTGTCACACGAGTTGTCAAAGTGGGTACTCAACCGAAAGTTGATGAGACTCCAATTCCTTTTGTGACACGTTATGAAAAAGATGATGACGCACCTAAAGGTAAAGAAACTGAAGTGACACCGGGTGTTGCTGGTAAAACAGTGACAACAACTACTTATGAGGTAGACCCAAATACTGGTACGGTTACTGAAAATCCATCAACCTCAGTCACAACAGACCCTGTCACACGTGTTGTCAAAGTAGGTACTCAACCGAAAGTTGATGAGACTCCAATTCCTTTTGTAACACGTTATGAAAAAGATGATAACGCACCTAAAGGTAAAGAAACTGAAGTGACACCGGGTGTTGCTGGTAAAACAGTGACAACAACTACTTATGAGGTAGACCCAAATACTGGTACGGTTACTGAAAACCCTTCAACCTCAGTCACAACAGACCCTGTCACACGAGTTGTCAAAGTTGGTACTCAACCGAAAGTTGAAGAAACACCAATTCCGTTTGTCACACGTTACGAAAAAGACGATGATGCACCTAAAGGTAAAGAAACTGAAGTGACACCGGGTGTTGCTGGTAAAACAGTGACAACAACTACTTATGAGGTAGACCCAAATACTGGTACGGTTACTGAAAACCCTTCAACCTCAGTCACAACAGACCCTGTCACACG
>CAJNDF010000022.1 GCA_905221455.1 bacterium
GATAATAAATAGTTATCGGTAGGAGAGATATATTTTGGATAGAAAAAGTTTTATTACAAAAATAAGTGACTCTTTTAATGATGGAGAATTATCATTATTTTTAGGTGCAGGAAGTAGTTTAGATGCTCATTTTCCAACTTGGAAAGAACTTCTAACCCCATGTGCCGAAAAATTAGGACTCGATATTAGTAGTATCACAGACTATTTTCAACTTGCTCAATATTTTATTAATGAGTATAGTGAGCGAGAATTATATTCACTAATAAATTATAAAATTAACAAATTTGATTATGAAAGCGAACTAATGAAAATAATTGTCCAAATTGGTTTCAAATCAATTTGGACAACTAATTTTGATAAAGTAATAGAGAAGAATTTTGAGTATCAAAAAATAAATATTAATAGTATTCATGATGAACAAGACTTAGGTTCTGTTAGTTTGAAAAATAGAGTAAATATATTCAAGCTTAACGGAGATATAGGTAGTATTTCAAAAATTGTTATTTCAAAATCTGATATTGAAAACTATTACCTTAATCATGAGTTATTTTTAAGTTTTTTTCAAAGAGAGTTAGTCACTAATACTTTTTTATTTATTGGTTATAGTTTTACTGATGATATCGTTCTAAAATCTATTCAAAAGCTACACAGTTACATAGGTAAGAATAATAAAGCATTCTATACAATTATGATAGATAAGCCTGGGGATAAAAATTTTCAACTTTTTATAGATGATTTAGGAAAAAGGTACAACATAAAAGTTTTGTTGGTCCAAACTCCCGAAGACATTAAAGAAATTTTGAGGGAAATAAAAGAAAAAACAATTAGTAAAAATATTTATATCTCAGGTAGTTTAGATGATGCACTAGAGGAGACTAGAGCCTATAACCTTTCGAAATCTTTAGTTGAAAAACTAATTGACGGAGGATACAATATAGTTACTGGATTTGGAAAGAACATTGGCTATTACATTTCCGGTTCCAGCATACAAAAACTTTACTCAATTAATGAGGCTAATATTGAAAAACGTTTAATTATGCGACCATTCGCTCACGATATGAGTTTAGATGAGGATACGTCTTATAGACGAAATCTGATATCGGATACAAAGTTTACCATTGTTATGTATGGTCAGGCAATCAATAGTAAAGGTGACATTGTCACTTCTAGGGGTGTTTGGGAAGAAATTAAAATTTCGAAAGAACAAGGAAATTATATCATTCCAATTGCTAGCACTGGATTTGCTGCAGCAGAGTTAGGGGAGAAAATAAAATCAAGTATAACTGAATACCCTTATTTAGAAAATTATATTGAGAAATTATGTTCGGAAAATAGTCCAGACAAACTAGCGGAATTAGTATTACATATTATTGAAGAAATATCCTTCAATTTTATTGATTAATACCAGTATAATTGATTCCATACAAGCTATTTCTTTTAAAGTTGGCTGAATATTAAATTTAACTTTATTAAAAATGAAGCTACTACTATAATATGAAATATTATCATTAATATTGTATTTTTCTAAACAATATAAAATCAATGTATACAGCATTGTGATTCTAATGCTAAAACAATTTTTATCAATATAATTATATTTATCAATAATAGCATTGATAAATTTATCTGTTGTTATATTTTCTAAAGTCAGTAGATTTTTTATTTCTACTGACTTTAATTGTTCGTATAGTAAACGTTTTAGTATATCAATTGATAAATCATAGGTTCCGCTAGAAATATCAAGTTTCATTTCTCCATATATATACTTAGAAATCCAATTGTATTTCTTAGGAATTTGGCTACTGGTTATCTCGCAAAGAATGGGAATGATTACTATTTCTTGATATTTATCAATTTTGGTTTTAATTGCATCTAATTCTAACATTGCTCCTGTACTTTGAAATAATTGTGTTGAAATAAAAAGTAAAAATATCTTAGATTGTTCTACTCCCTCTTCAATATTGACATAGTCACCGTCATCTCCTAGATACAGTTTTTCATAATCGTACCACACTTCAATTCCTAAATTTTTTAAATGAAAATTTAGAGACTGAGCATAAACTAATCTATCTTTACCTGAAAAACAAAAAAATACCCTATCTTCCAAAATATATCTCTCCTACCGATAACTATTTATTATC
>CAJNDF010000023.1 GCA_905221455.1 bacterium
GGTAGTTTCTTACTTTCTACGAATCTGTATTCTGGGATGTCTTTCTTATCTACTGTGCCTGGCTCACTTGGATAGTTTGGAATCTCATTGCCTTCTTTGTCTTTGAAGAATGTATTTACTTTTTCGTAGACATGTTCTGTGTCTCCATTTGGTAGTTTCTTACTTTCTACGAATCTGTATTCTGGGATGTCTTTCTTATCTACTGTTCCTGGCTCACTTGGATAGTTCGGAATCTCATTGCCTTCTTTGTCTTTGAAGAATGTATTTACTTTCTTATGATTATAAGGAATAACTAAATTTACATTTTCTGTTGACTTATCAACAATTACAGCGCTAGTATCCGGAGAGTTCGAAAGATTTTGAACATAATTTGGAATCTTAGGTGCATTTACTGATGGCCATTCTCCAGAATTCCAAAGTTTATCTAATTCATCAGTAGTGTAAAGTTTTCCCGTTGTTTCGTTATACGGTTCACCGGTAACTGAATCGACAGTATATGTACGAGTTAAAGTTACTGACTGTACAATAGGAGTCTGTCCAGGAATTTCTTCACCTGTTACTTCATCAACAAATTTAACTGTTCGAACTATTGTTTTACTATCTGTTTTCTCTTCTAATTTATGATAAGTATTTTCAACTCTATTATTTCCAACCAATTCACTCGAAACTTGACGATACCCTGGAATTTTGACTTCTCCAACTTGTGGATTCGAAGAAAATATAGGTGTTTTAATAGTTTTTCTATTTTCATTTAAAAACGTCGTTTTTCCATTTGCATTTGAAGACGAAAATGCACCTTGTATACGATATAGGTTAGACTTGTCTACGGCTTCTCCATCAATTGTTTGCGTTGTTGAAGGTACATCAAAAAACTTATTATCTGGACGATAATTGTCCCCAGTAACGGCAATTTTATCAACTCCAACAGTATAATTTATCAATCGAAATGCTGGAATTGTTCCCGAAACAACTCTAAGTACAAATTTATCTTTAGTTACTTCCACTGGTTCAAGTATAACATTCCCACCAGCAATCATGTAAGCACCATTTTCGTTAACAGGAGTCGCTTCAGTAACTTCACGACCTAAGCGAACTACTTGCTGCGTTTTTGAAATTTTATCTGGTAAGAATTCAATTCCAGAAGCCTCAGATAAGTTTAGCTCGATTAATGTCCCCGGACCAACATCTTTTTGAGGACGAACAGATATTGTCGTTTGTGAAGTCATATTTTGATCCGCATCAAAGTCAAATATTCCTGAAATCCCTACTACAGGTTTCACTACAACCACCTGTGTTTTAGGGATATTAATTGTTTGTTCTATAGCCGTTGTTCCTGTTGTAGTGGAAATTCTTGCATTTAATGTGTAATCTCGATTTGCATACACAACGGGAGAAGTTGTTGATTTTACTCCAAATGTAAATTCAGTACCCTCAGGAAAATCTTCTATATGTTTATTAAACGTTATTCTCACTTTTCCCTCATAAGCCTTTAAAGTTGTATCTGTTTGCTTAGATAAATCACCACTACTTTGTTTATTCACTTCTGGTACGGCTGCTTGAATTACTTTTAATTTTCCAATTTCCTGACCATCACTACCCTTAACTGATAAATTATCCAACGAACCTGTAGAAACGTTTTCTAATATGTAATCGATGTAGTCACCAGCTGTTGCTGCCTGTGTTGTTTTAGTTATTACTTTAATTTCGTTATAACTAATTCCATTAGGTTTCCCTTGCGCATTAATAACTCCTGTAATTGTATTTGTAATTGCTTCCCCAACTTTTTCTGCATCGGCTAAGAGTACCTCATACTTACCATCACGACCAATCCCCGCCTTTTTCAATTCACTGTAAACTGCAAGAATTGATTCATTTAAACGTTCTAATTGGGCATCTACTTGTTCCTTTGTGACACTCTTATCAGCTAAAAGCACTTTTGATTCGTTAAGTACAGCTTGGTTCTTGGC
>CAJNDF010000024.1 GCA_905221455.1 bacterium
AGCACAAGTGCGGTAGCGTCTACTTCAGCTTCAACAAGCGCAGTAGCCTCTACTTCAGCAAGTACTAGCGCGGTAGCATCTACATCAGCAAGTACAAGCGCCGTAGCGTCTACTTCAGCCTCAACAAGTGCGGTAGCATCAACCTCAGCAAGCACAAGTGCTGTAGCATCAACCTCAGCAAGTACAAGCGCTGTAGCATCAACCTCAGCCTCAACAAGTGCGGTAGCCTCAACCTCAGCCAGCACAAGTGCAGTAGCGTCTACCTCAGCCTCAACAAGTGCGGTAGCCTCTACCTCAGCCTCAACAAGTGCGGTAGCGTCTACGTCAGCCTCAACAAGCGCTGTAGCGTCTATCTCAGCATCAACAAGCGCGGTAGCATCAACCTCAGCAAGCACAAGTGCTGTAGCCTCAACATCAGCATCAACAAGCGCAGTAGCGTCTACCTCAGCTTCAACAAGTACGTCACTTTCAGGTGTAACTTCTGAAAGTGCTTCAACGTCAAGCTCGCTTGTAGAATCAAATGTTGGTCATTCGACTTCACACGTTGGAAATGGTGCCGGATCGACAGCTAAGTCAAGACAGCAATTGCCAAATACAGGTACAGAAGCTTCCAAATTATCTGTACTCCTAGGTGCTTTGGCTGCTGTAACTGGTCTAGGTCTGATTGCGAAACGCCGCAAGCGTGATGATGAAGAAGAAATGTAAACAATCTTTCTGTAGCAGACCTATCTGCAGATAGATGTTTGAAAAAGTGGCTAGAACAAAAGTTTCGACCATGAGAAAAAGTGAACAAAACTAGTTTTCTGGAAATCAGAATTAAGTTTAGTTCACTTTTTTGTTTTATCTATTCGATTTTCAAAATTTCTCTTATACTAATGTAAAATAGCGGCTTGTTTTGTTGCTGCCAGTCTACTCATGAAGTATTCCAGTTAAACTTCGCGACTTTTATAGTTATTGTTTTATTCTATTGTTATATAAATAAGATTTATGATCTTTGGATTTTGGAGAAGTATAAATCAAAAGAAAAATTCTAGATATTAAGTTGTATTTAGACTTTGAATTAGGTTTATGCGCTGTCAGAGTGTGTCTAAGCAAATAAGAAATCCTACAATCCCAATAATGAAAATCGAATATCTCATCCTTGCTTTTAAGGTAACCTAAGGTTGCTATTTTTCAGCTATGTATGGGCCATCTATTCAATAAGAATATACAAATATCTTAGCGATAATGATATGACAATAAAATTAATTTTCTAGAATATGTATTTTTGGGAAAGCTTTTTTATAAAATACAACATAGTTAACATTGTATTGGAATTAACCTCAAACAAAATACTTATAAAGTAAACTATTTTATAATAATCGTTAGGAAATCGCATCCAATATCTTGTAACAGAAATTTAATATTTCAAAATTTGAAAACATAAAAACGCTTAAAAATTGGACTTCATCTCTGTGAAAACGTTTAAAATAATTATTTCTCTAATATTTATGAAAAACGGCATATTTGCCTATAATATCTATATAAAATACTTTTTTTTTTTTAGGTAAAAATGTTTTGAAATGTATTGAATTACTTGAATATAAAGTGTACAATATAAACTGGTGTTTTATTGATAAATGCACATGAATATAGAAGGAAAGGAATCTGAAATATGTTTTTTAGACGCCAAGAAGGTGAATATAGAGAGACGGATCGTGTGACCCGTTTCAAGTTGATCAAGTCGG
>CAJNDF010000025.1 GCA_905221455.1 bacterium
TGCTGAGGTAGACGCTACAGCGCTAGTACTTGCTGAAGTAGATGCTACGGCGCTTGTTGAAGCTGAAGTAGACGCTACAGCGCTAGTACTTGCTGACGTAGACGCTACAGCGCTAGTACTTGCTGATGTTGATGCTACAGCGCTTGTTGACGCTGAGGTAGACGCTACGGCACTTGTGCTTGCTGACGTTGACGCTACAGCGCTTGTGCTTGCTGATGTTGATGCTACGGCACTTGTTGATGCTGAAGTAGACGCTACGGCACTAGTACTTGCTGACGTAGACGCTACGGCACTTGTTGATGCTGACGTAGACGCTACAGCGCTTGTTGAAGCTGAAGTAGATGCTACAGCGCTAGTACTTGCCGATGTTGACGCTACGGCACTAGTACTTGCTGATGTTGATGCTACAGCGCTTGTGCTTGCTGAAGTAGACGCTACGGCACTTGTTGATGCTGAGGTAGACGCTACAGCGCTTGTGCTTGCTGATGTTGATGCTACAGCGCTTGTTGACGCTGAGGTAGACGCTACAGCACTTGTGCTTGCTGACGTTGACGCTACAGCGCTTGTGCTTGCTGAAGTAGATGCTACGGCACTTGTTGATGCTGAAGTAGACGCTACTGCACTAGTACTTGCTGACGTAGACGCTACGGCACTTGTTGATGATGACGTAGACGCTACAGCGCTTGTTGAAGCTGAAGTAGATGCTACAGCGCTAGTACTTGCCGATGTAGACGCTACGGCACTAGTACTTGCTGATGTTGATGCTACAGCGCTTGTGCTTGCTGAAGTAGACGCTACTGCACTTGTTGATGCTGAGGTAGATGCTACAGCGCTTGTGCTTGCTGAAGTAGACGCTACTGCACTTGTTGACGCTGAAGTAGACGCTACGGCGCTTGTTGACGCTGAGGTAGACGCTACGGCACTTGTTGACGCTGACGTTGACGCTACGGCACTTGTGCTTGCTGACGTAGAGGCTACGGCACTTGTTGACGCTGACGTTGACGCTACAGCGCTAGTACTTGCTGAAGTAGACGCTACTGCACTTGTTGATGCTGAGGTAGACGCTACAGCGCTAGTACTTGCTGAAGTAGATGCTACGGCGCTTGTTGAAGCTGAAGTAGACGCTACAGCGCTAGTACTTGCTGAAGTAGATGCTACTGCACTTGTTGAAGCTGACGTTGACGCTACAGCGCTTGTGCTTGCTGAGGTAGACGCTACCGCACTTGTTGACGCTGAGGTTGATGCTACGGCGCTTGTGCTTGCTGAGGTAGACGCTACAGCGCTTGTGCTTGCTGACGTAGACGCTACAGCACTTGTTGACGCTGAAGTAGACGCTACAGCACTTGTTGATGCTGAGGTAGACGCTACAGCACTTGTGCTGGCTGACGTAGATGCTACAGCGCTAGTACTTGCTGACGTAGACGCTACAGCGCTAGTACTTGCTGACGTAGACGCTACGGCGCTAGTACTTGCTGAGGTTGATGCTACAGCGCTTGTGCTTGCTGACGTAGAGGCTACAGCGCTTGTGCTTGCTGAAGTAGACGCTACAGCGCTTGTGCTGGCTGAAGTAGATGCTACGGCACTTGTTGATGCTGAAGTAGACGCTACGGCACTAGTACTTGCTGACGTAGACGCTAC
>CAJNDF010000026.1 GCA_905221455.1 bacterium
ACGGTGATTGTTCCTGTAATCTTATCGCCTGGTTTCGCTCCTTCTGGGATTGTAACGGTTACTGTACCATCTTTGCCGACTGTGATGCCTGGGGTATCACTTTCGAACTTAGTTCCTTCTGGAATTTCTTTTCCAGATTTCTCTTTCAATGGTAATTCAACAGTGCCACCTGGTTTGCCATTTCCTTTGTCGTACTCTGGGGTGTAGATGTCTTTGTCTTTCTCTCTAACTGTTACTTCCACTGGAACGATGTCTTTTGAGCCATCTGGGTAAGTTACGGTGATTGTTCCTGTAATCTTATCGCCTGGTTTCGCTCCTTCTGGAATTGTGACAGTTACTGTACCATCTTTGCCGACTGTGATGCCTGGGGTATCACTTTCGAACTTAGTTCCTTCTGGAATTTCTTTTCCAGCTTTCTCTTTCAATGGTAATTCAACAGTGCCACCTGGTTTACCATTTCCTTTGTCGTACTCTGGTGTATAGATGTCTTTGTCTTTCTCTCTAACCGTTACTTCCACTGGAATGATATCTTTTGAACCATCTGGGTAAGTTACGGTGATTGTTCCTGTAATCTTATCGCCTGGTTTCGCTCCTTCTGGGATTGTAACGGTTACTGTACCATCTTTGCCGACTGTGATGCCTGGGGTATCACTTTCGAACTTAGTTCCTTCTGGAATTTCTTTTCCAGCTTTCTCTTTCAATGGTAATTCGACAGTGCCACCTGGTTTACCATTTCCTTTGTCGTACTCTGGTGTATAGATGTCTTTGTCTTTCTCTCTAACCGTTACTTCCACTGGAACGATATCTTTTGAGCCATCTGGGTAAGTTACGGTGATTGTTCCTGTAATCTTATCGCCTGGTTTCGCTCCTTCTGGAATTGTGACAGTTACTGTACCATCTTTGCCTACTGTGATGCCTGGAGTATCACTTTCGAACTTAGTTCCTTCTGGAATTTCTTTTCCAGCTTTCTCTTTCAATGGTAATTCGACAGTGCCACCTGGTTTACCATTTCCTTTGTCGTACTCTGGTGTATAGATGTCTTTGTCTTTCTCTCTAACCGTTACTTCCACTGGAACGATATCTTTTGAGCCATCTGGGTAAGTTACGGTGATTGTTCCTGTAATCTTATCGCCTGGTTTCGCTCCTTCTGGAATTGTAACGGTTACTGTACCATCTTTGCCTACTGTGATGCCTGGGGTATCACTTTCAAACTTAGTTCCTTCTGGAATTTCTTTTCCAGTTTTCTCTTTCAATGGTAATTCAACAGTGCCACCTGGTTTGCCATTTCCTTTATCGTACTCTGGGGTGTAGATGTCTTTGTCTTTCTCTCTAACTGTTACTTCCACTGGAATGATATCTTTTGAACCATCTGGGTAAGTTACGGTGATTGTTCCTGTAATCTTATCGCCTGGTTTCGCTCCTTCTGGGATTGTAACGGTTACTGTACCATCTTTGCCTACTGTGATGCCTGGGGTATCACTTTCGAACTTAGTTCCTTCTGGAATTTCTTTTCCAGTTTTCTCTTTCAATGGTAATTCAACAGTGCCACCTGGTTTGCCATT
>CAJNDF010000027.1 GCA_905221455.1 bacterium
TTAACATAAGTAATTGTTCTGGTTACTTCTTTTTCTAAGTCAGATTTTGCTAAGCCTTCTGTTGGCCATTTTGGTCCTTCTGGTTTATCTGGATCTACTGGATCATTTGGTGTCGGTGGCTCTGTTACTGTTACTGTACGTTCCTTAACTAGTAATTTGAAGACTTGTGTTGGATCTCCATCTGTTGGATCTTTTTCTTTATCGAATTTTTGATCTTTCAACAAGTCTTTATTTTCAACTACATATCCACGTTTTTCTAGGTCTGCAATCTTAGCTGTTACTGAATCTGTTGGAATTGCTGAATCTGTTGTTCCATTATCAATACTTACTTTCTCAGCTGGTAATTCTACCTCTTTTCCTGTTGTTGTATTGAATACTTTCACCACTGCTTTTTGCGGATCTGCCACATACGTAATATCTGTGTTTGTTCCAGGTTCTGTTGGTACTGGTGGTACCTTGTATCCATTTTCTGGATGTTCTGGATCTACTGGTACTAATGGATTTCCATCTGGTGTCTTAGGTGTATAACCTGGCACATATGGAATTACCGGTGTTCCAGGAGTGATTGGTTGTCCTGGTTCAGGATATACTGGTGTTCCAGGTGTTGTTGGATCTGTTGGATGGTTTGGATATGGTTTTGGTGTCATATCTGTTCCTGTCGGTGGTTTTACACCTTCTGGTAATCTTGGTACCCATGATCCTAACTTAGTATAAACTACTTTTTGATCTAATCCTGTTGAATCTGCATTTGTTTCCACTTTATCTACTGAAGCTTTGTCTGCTACATAGCCTGTTAATGTAGGTGTGTCTACTTTTGCTAATTCTTTATCCGTACTTTCCCAATTTCCGTATGTGATTGCTCCTGTAACTACGTTATAGCTTGCTTTTCTAGTGAAGTGGGCTGTTTGTGTTACTGGGTCTTTTCCACTTGCTACTTCTTCTCCGTTTGGAGTTTCTTTCTTAACGTAAGTAATTGTTCTTGTTACTTCTTTTTTAAGATCAGATTCTTTTAGTCCTTCTGCTGGCCATTTTGGTACTGTTGGGTCAACAGGTTTATTTGGCTCTACTGGTACATTTGGATCCACCGGTGTATTTGGTGTTGGTGGTTCTGTTACTTCTACCACTTTTTCATGTACTTTCAAGTTGAAGACTTGTGTTGGATCGCCAGTTTCTGAATCTTTCTGATTATCGAATTTTTGATTATTTAATAAATCTTTATTCTCAACTACATATCCACGTTTTTCTAAGTCTGCAATCTTAGTCGTTACTGAGTCGGTTGGGATTGCTGAATCTGTTGTTCCGTTATCAATACTTACTTTCTCAGCTGGTAATTCTACCTCTGTTCCTGTTGTTGTATTGAATACTTTCACTACAGCTTTTTGTGGATCTGCCACATACGTAATCGGTGTATCCTTACCTGGTGTTGTTGGTACTGGTGGTACTTTGTATCCATTTTCTGGATGGTTTGGA
>CAJNDF010000028.1 GCA_905221455.1 bacterium
TGTGCTAACAAGGCTTGTTCTTCGCGTCTGCGCTGTTCACTAAACATTTTCCTATCCTCCTCGGACCAGCTCTTGTAGTCTAGCAGTTGGTCTGCTTGGCTGATGACTCGCTCGGGTTCTTGAGTAAAAGGTTTGTTCCCGAAAAACTCCAACCAGGGTTTGCGAACCTCGTCTTTGCTGGTTTCTCTGTATTTTTTTAATTCCAAGAATGCCATCTTGACTAGATGGTTTTTCTGACCGTTAGTGCTAGCCTTACAACAACGCCTCAAACTCAGCGACGGTCATGCCTAATTGCTGACTTGCAACCTCAGGTGTTAGAAGACCTTGACGTACTAAATTTACTAAACCTACTTTTAATCCCTCTTCAATGCCTTCTGCTCGTCCTTGTTCAATTCCTTCTTCTCGCCCTTGTTCAATCCCCTCTGCACGACCTCGTTCAAGACCTCGCTCTAATCCCTGTGCAAGTCCACGCTCTAAACCTTTTTCCTCAGCTTGTTCCAAGGCATAGTCCTGTGCTAACAAGGCTTGTTCTTCACGTCTGCGCTGTTCACTAAACATTTTCCTGTCCTCCTCGGACCAGCTCTTGTAGTCCAGCAGTTGGTCTGCTTGGCTGATGGCTCGCTCGGGTTGCTGGGTAAAGGGTTTATTCCCGAAAAACTCCAACCATGGCTTGCGAACCTCATCTTTGCTGGTTTCTCTATATTTTTTTAATTCCAAGAATGCCATCTTGACCAGATGGTTTTCTTGTCCATTGTTTGTAATTGTTAAAACCTCACCTGTCGTGTCCTCGCGCATGCTAAAGCTATGAAAAGCCAAATCATCTGAGAAGTAGTTACTATCCACGATAGCAATAGCGTATACTGGTGCGATGTGTTTATAGCTCTGATGAGTATCACCTTCACGTTGGCGAATTTTCTCTAGGTTTTGATTGACCTGGCTGCATAAGTAAGCCCACAGGCGATTGATGAAAAAATTCTGATGATGAACTTGGATTTCAATAATTACTTGCGTTCCATTATCTAGCTCCGCCAAAACGTCTATACTGGTATAGAAATCCTGAGCCGAGTAAGGCAGGGAAGGTAATACATGAATGTTACTTCCCTCCAAAATGGTCACATTTTTTGCTGGTAAGTCCAGCATATCGCGAATAAATTGACAAGTGATTTCTGGATTGCTAAAGATTTTCTTAGCAACCAAGTCATTAGTTGGGCTGATGCCCGGATGTCTGAGAATCATTCTTTCTCTCCTTTCATTATACCATAGTTTTAAATCTAGGTTTACTAG
>CAJNDF010000029.1 GCA_905221455.1 bacterium
AAATATGTTTTTTAGACGCCAAGAAGGTGAATATAGAGAGACGGATCGTGTGACCCGTTTCAAGTTGATCAAGTCGGGTAAACATTGGTTGCGTGCCTCGACCTCTCAATTTGGACTCTTTAAAGTCTTGCGTGGTGGTGTAGATGCTGCTCAGGTAACAACTGAAATGATCGAAGAGCAATCATCAAATACACTGACTGGCTTGGATATCCTGAGAGGGATAGCCGCAGCAGGGACGGTACTTGGAGGAGCAGTTGCAACACAAACAACTGTTTATGCCAATGACGCTCTTGAAAAGACAGTAGAGTCAAATCAAACACTTGCGAATACAGACACAGTAACTTTGGGAACAGTAAAAGATCAGGAGGGGGCTCAAGCAGACAGCTTATCAGTTTCTGTTAGCCAAAGCCAATCCATGTCTGAGGAGGCTTCCAAGAATGCAAGTAAGCATCTTTCAGAAAGTGAAAGCCAATCAGTAAGTACTTCAACAAGTACTTCTGTATCAGTAAGTACATCTACTTCTGAAAGTGCAAGTACAAGCGCATCTGATTCAGCAAGCACAAGCACTTCTCAATCGCAAGCTGGAGAAACTTCTGAACTTGCAAAACCAGCAACATCAGAGACCGCTTCAAACAAAGAGACATCTGTTCGTAAGGAAGACACAGCTAACGCGACAGCTGATGCGGCTCTTTCAAAAGTTATCACTGATAGCCTCGCATCTCTACAAGCAGTTGAAACTCGTTTGAGCCAAATCACATCAACGACTTCAAGTTTGGTTGATACGACAACAACAGTTGCCGTAGCGGCTACCGTATCTGCTGAGAGCAACAAGAAAGCTGAAGAAGACCGCAAACGTCTATCTAAAATCTCAGCGACTATGGGTGAATACCTAGCTAAGTCCATCGGTTTGCCAAACACAACCGAAGCCGTTGCTAAGGTTAATGC
>CAJNDF010000030.1 GCA_905221455.1 bacterium
GTGCTTGCTGAAGTAGAGGCTACCGCACTTGTTGACGCTGAGGTAGAGGCTACCGCACTTGTTGATGCTGAGGTAGAGGCTACCGCGCTTGTTGAGGCTGACGTAGACGCTACGGCGCTAGTGCTTGCTGACGTAGACGCTACTGCGCTTGTTGACGCTGAGGTAGACGCTACAGCGCTTGTACTTGCTGACGTAGACGCTACGGCGCTTGTTGACGCTGACGTAGACGCTACGGCACTTGTTGACGCTGACGTAGACGCTACGGCGCTAGTACTTGCTGAGGTAGACGCTACTGCGCTTGTGCTGGCTGAGGTAGACGCTACGGCACTTGTTGAGGCTGACGTAGACGCTACGGCGCTAGTGCTTGCTGACGTAGACGCTACGGCACTTGTGCTGGCTGAGGTAGACGCTACAGCGCTAGTACTTGCTGACGTTGACGCTACGGCGCTTGTTGACGCTGACGTAGACGCTACGGCACTTGTTGACGCTGACGTAGACGCTACCGCACTTGTTGATGCTGAGGTAGACGCTACGGCGCTTGTGCTTGCTGAGGTAGACGCTACGGCACTTGTTGACGCTGAGGTAGACGCTACAGCACTTGTGCTTGCTGACGTAGACGCTACGGCACTTGTGCTTGCTGAGGTAGACGCTACGGCACTTGTTGACGCTGACGTAGATGCTACGGCGCTAGTACTTGCTGAGGTAGACGCTACGGCGCTAGTGCTTGCCGATGTAGAGGCTACAGCACTTGTGCTTGCTGAGGTTGAGGCTACAGCGCTAGTACTTGCTGATGTTGATGCTACAGCACTTGTGCTGGCTGACGTAGACGCTACGGCGCTTGTGCTTGCCGATGTAGAGGCTACAGCACTTGTTGACGCTGACGTAGACGCTACGGCGCTAGTACTTGCTGAAGTAGAGGCTACAGCACTTGTTGACGCTGACGT
>CAJNDF010000031.1 GCA_905221455.1 bacterium
TTTAGAGCTTGTTTCATCAAAGAGATTTTCTCTTTTTCTTTCAACTTTTTACCAACTAAACCCAGATTGAGATTCTCTTTGACGGTTTGACTTTCAATTAAGCCAAAATCTTGAAATAGATATCCTAAGTAATCTCTAAAGAAAACAGAAGGCTTGATGTCCTTAAGAGAGGTGCCATCATAGATAATTTGCCCTTTGTCATATGGCTCTAATCGTCCAATCATATTCAAGAGTGTTGTCTTACCACAGCCACTTGTACCGATTAAGGCATAAATTTTCCCACCTTCAAAATGAAGATTCGTATCTGAAAATAGCTGACGGTTTCCAAACTTTTTAGATATATTCTTTAGTTCAATCATCCTATTTTCCTTTCATAATTGTCATAGAAACACGAGATTCTTTATGAGCTTGACGGTAAAGCGTCAAAACTGCACTAGCTAGAAAGACTAATAAAGTGAGCAAGCCAATCACCAAGTCTCTACTGCTTAAAATAAAGAGACTAGCACCAAATACAAAACTAGCAAATTGACTAACCATATACTGAGCATGTGTTTCAAAAAATCGTAAACCTGAAATTCGTTTAATCAAGATATCTCGGCGGAATTGCTCGAAATATAGAAGATTGACAGAATAAAAGAGTAACAAGGAACTAGCTATTCCAACAATAGCTCCTAGGATTAAAGTTGCTGTTTCAGTTTGAACTTCATTATAACGAGTTAGATAAACACTTCTTCCTTCTTTAAGATA
>CAJNDF010000032.1 GCA_905221455.1 bacterium
GTAGCGATTGCGGCTGGTTTAATGTTCCTTGGAAATGGCGCAGTTTCAGCGACAGAGGTACAAGGTTCTGAAACTATAGTAGCAGTAGCTTCAGCTGAAAAAAATGATCAGAATATTACAGAAGTAAAGTCAGAAACTGAAAAAAATGCAGAAGCAAAACCTGAAGTTAAAGCAGAAGAGACTAAAAAAGTAAATAAGGCTCCCCTTGAAGCAAGTATTGCCACTTTAGAATCTAAACTTTCAACTGCTAAGCATGCGGATGCTTCAGTTGTGGCTAATGTTCGTGAAGCCTTAGCTACTGCGAAAGCTGTTTTAGCAAATGAAACTGCCAAGCAAGAAGAGGTAAATGTTCAAAAAGAGATTCTTTCTGCATTGAGAACAGTCGTAACTGAATCAAATAAGCTTGGATTAGAGAAAGAACAGGCTGATAAAGATAAGGAAGCAAAAGAAGAAGCAGAAAGAAATGCTACACCAACAGAAAAAACTCTTTTAGAAGCTAACTCGGAACTCGACAAAGTTTCATCAGAAGCAGATGTAACCAATACCCTTGCTGCTACAGAACTTCGTAAGAAGGAAGTAACGGAAGAAGCTCGAGCAGCAATTGAAGCAGCAGTAGCCAAGAACCAAGCTGTACTTAACGAATCAAAAGTGCTTTTAGCTGATAAGAGTGTCACAAAGGAACAAGTAGATGC
>CAJNDF010000033.1 GCA_905221455.1 bacterium
GTAGCGTCTACCTCAGCGTCAACAAGCGCTGTAGCGTCAACGTCAGCATCAACAAGCGCTGTAGCATCAACATCAGCAAGCACAAGCGCTGTAGCATCAACATCAGCAAGCACAAGCGCTGTAGCGTCTACCTCAGCATCAACAAGTGCCGTAGCGTCTACTTCAGCAAGCACAAGCGCTGTAGCATCAACATCAGCAAGTACTAGTGCCGTAGCGTCAACATCGGCAAGTACTAGCGCTGTAGCATCTACTTCAGCTTCAACAAGCGCTGTAGCGTCTACGTCAGCATCAACAAGTGCCGTAGCGTCTACGTCAGCAAGTACTAGTGCCGTAGCGTCTACTTCAGCATCAACAAGTGCCGTAGCATCAACATCAGCAAGCACAAGCGCTGTAGCGTCTACGTCAGCAAGCACAAGTGCCGTAGCGTCTACCTCAGCGTCAACAAGCGCTGTAGCATCAACATCAGCAAGTACTAGCGCTGTAGCGTCTACGTCAGCAAGTACTAGCGCTGTAGCGTCTACTTCAGCTTCAACAAGCGCCGTAGCATCTCCTTCAGCAAGTACTAGCGCTGTAGCGTCTACCTCAGCA
>CAJNDF010000034.1 GCA_905221455.1 bacterium
GTAGCGTCAACGTCAGCGTCAACAAGTGCCGTAGCGTCTACCTCAGCGTCAACAAGCGCCGTAGCGTCAACGTCAGCATCAACAAGTGCTGTAGCCTCTACGTCAGCAAGCACAAGTGCTGTAGCCTCTACCTCAGCGTCAACAAGTGCAGTAGCGTCTACTTCAGCTTCAACAAGCGCTGTAGCGTCTACCTCAGCAAGCACAAGCGCCGTAGCGTCTACGTCAGCAAGCACAAGTGCTGTAGCCTCTACCTCAGCGTCAACAAGTGCAGTAGCGTCTACTTCAGCAAGCACAAGCGCTGTAGCCTCTACTTCAGCCAGCACAAGCGCTGTAGCATCAACATCAGCAAGTACTAGCGCTGTAGCGTCTACCTCAGCAAGTACTAGCGCCGTAGCGTCTACGTCAGCATCAACAAGTGCCGTAGCATCTACTTCAGCAAGTACTAGTGCCGTAGCGTCTACATCGGCAAGTACTAGCGCTGTAGCATCAACATCAGCAAGTACTAGCGCTGTAGCGTCTACGTCAGCATCAACAAGTGCCGTAGCGTCTACGTCAGCAAGTACTAGTGCCGTAGCGTCTAC
>CAJNDF010000035.1 GCA_905221455.1 bacterium
TTCAAAGACAAAGAAGGCAATGAGATTCCAAACTATCCAAGTGAGCCAGGCACAGTAGATAAGAAAGACATCCCAGAGTACAGATTCGTAGAAAGTAAGAAACTACCAAACGGAGACACAGAACATGTCTACGAAAAAGTAAATACATTCTTCAAAGACAAAGAAGGCAATGAGATTCCAAACTATCCAAGTGAGCCAGGCACAGTAGATAAGAAAGACATCCCAGAATACAGATTCGTAGAAAGTAAGAAACTACCAAACGGAGACACAGAACATGTCTACGAAAAAGTAAATACATTCTTCAAAGACAAAGAAGGCAATGAGATTCCGAACTATCCAAGTGAGCCAGGCACAGTAGATAAGAAAGACATCCCAGAGTACAGATTCGTAGAAAGTAAGAAACTACCAAACGGAGACACAGAACATGTCTACGAAAAAGTAAATACATTCTTCAAAGACAAAGAAGGCAATGAGATTCCAAACTATCCAAGTGAGCCAGGCACAGTAGATAAGAAAGACATCCCAGA
>CAJNDF010000036.1 GCA_905221455.1 bacterium
GGGCTGATGCCCGGATGTCTGAGAATCATTCTTTCTCTCCTTTCATTATACCATAGTTTTAAATCTAGGTTTACTAGATTCTCTGGCTCTATCTATTTATTCGGAAAAGAAAGTGAAAAGTTCAAACTTTCCTGAAAATAACAATACCTTAGATAAAAAGGATAGCCAAACTCTTTACATCAAGAAATTTAGCTATCCTTTTTAGTTGTTTTTGTCTCATGTGGTATTTACAGATTTCTCACTTATGTTCTTCCAGCAAGGCTTTAAACTCAGATACTGACATACCCAACTGCTGACTTGCAACCTCAGATGGCAGCAGACCTTGACGGACTAGATTTGCTAACATCGCGAAACCACCTTCAGCTCGACCACGCTCTAGTCCACGCTCTAAACCTTTTTCCTCAGCTTGTTCCAAGGCATAGTCCTGTGCTAACAAGGCTTGTTCTTCGCGTCTGCGCTGTTCACTAAACATTTTCCTATCCTCCTCGGACCAGCTCTTGTA
>CAJNDF010000037.1 GCA_905221455.1 bacterium
TCTACCTCAGCATCAACAAGTGCGGTAGCCTCTACCTCAGCGTCAACAAGTGCGGTAGCCTCTACTTCAGCAAGCACAAGCGCCGTAGCGTCTACGTCAGCCAGCACAAGTGCGGTAGCATCTACATCGGCAAGCACAAGCGCAGTAGCGTCTACCTCAGCATCAACAAGTGCGGTAGCGTCTACCTCAGCGTCAACAAGTGCGGTAGCATCTACCTCAGCCAGCACAAGTGCGGTAGCGTCTACTTCAGCTTCAACAAGCGCCGTAGCCTCTACTTCAGCCAGCACAAGTGCTGTAGCCTCTACATCAGCCAGCACAAGTGCTGTAGCGTCTACCTCAGCGTCAACAAGCGCGGTAGCATCAACATCAGCAAGTACTAGCGCCGTAGCGTCAACCTCAGCGTCAACAAGCGCCGTAGCGTCTACGTCAGCGTCAACAAGTGCTGTAGCCTCTACTTCAGCAAGTACTAGCGCCGTAGCGTCTACGTCAGCGTCAACAAG
>CAJNDF010000038.1 GCA_905221455.1 bacterium
GCGCTTGTTGAGGCTGAGGTAGACGCTACGGCACTTGTTGAAGCTGAGGTAGACGCTACTGCGCTTGTACTTGCTGATGTTGATGCTACCGCACTTGTTGATGCTGACGTAGACGCTACGGCGCTAGTACTTGCTGATGTTGATGCTACCGCACTTGTGCTTGCTGACGTAGACGCTACGGCGCTTGTGCTTGCTGACGTAGACGCTACGGCGCTTGTGCTTGCTGAGGTAGAGGCTACAGCGCTAGTACTTGCTGAGGTAGACGCTACCGCACTTGTTGAGGCTGACGTAGACGCTACAGCGCTAGTGCTTGCTGACGTAGACGCTACTGCGCTTGTTGACGCTGAGGTAGACGCTACAGCGCTTGTACTTGCTGACGTAGACGCTACGGCGCTTGTTGACGCTGACGTAGACGCTAC
>CAJNDF010000039.1 GCA_905221455.1 bacterium
GGAAGATTGGTGCAAAAACAGGGAAATCCTGACCGGCAGGTTGGCAGGGTATGGCGTGCAGGTGTGAGGCAGTATTTTCAAATTTATAGTGGATTAACAAAAACCGGTACGGCGTTGCCTCGCCTTAGCTCAAAGAGAACGATTCTCTAAGGTGCTGAAGCACCAAGTGAATCGGTTCCGTACTATCTGTACTGTCTGCGGCTTCGTCGCCTTGTCCTGATTTTTGTTAATCCGCTATAAAGACCGTCGGGCATCTGCAGCCGTCATTCCCGCGCAGGCGGGAATCTAGACCTTAGAACAACAGCAATATTCAAAGATTATCTGAAAGTCCGAGATTCTAGATTCCCACTTTCGTGGGAATGACGGGATTTTAGGTTTCTGTTTTTGGTTTTCTGTTTTCGTGGGAATGATGA
>CAJNDF010000040.1 GCA_905221455.1 bacterium
GTAGCATCAACATCAGCAAGTACTAGTGCCGTAGCGTCTACATCGGCAAGTACTAGCGCTGTAGCATCTACTTCAGCTTCAACAAGCGCTGTAGCGTCTACGTCAGCATCAACAAGTGCCGTAGCGTCTACGTCAGCAAGTACTAGTGCCGTAGCGTCTACTTCAGCATCAACAAGTGCCGTAGCATCAACATCAGCAAGCACAAGCGCTGTAGCGTCAACGTCAGCAAGCACAAGTGCCGTAGCGTCTACCTCAGCGTCAACAAGCGCTGTAGCATCAACATCAGCAAGTACTAGCGCTGTAGCGTCTACGTCAGCAAGTACTAGCGCTGTAGCGTCTACTTCAGCTTCAACAAGCGCCGTAGCATCTACTTCAGCAAGTACTAGCGCTGTAGCGTCTACCTCAGCA
>CAJNDF010000041.1 GCA_905221455.1 bacterium
AGCACAAGTGCGGTAGCGTCTACTTCAGCTTCAACAAGCGCAGTAGCCTCTACTTCAGCAAGTACTAGCGCGGTAGCGTCAACGTCAGCGTCAACAAGTGCGGTAGCATCAACATCAGCAAGTACTAGCGCAGTAGCCTCAATCTCAGCAAGCACAAGTGCAGTAGCGTCTACCTCAGCTTCAACAAGCGCGGTAGCATCAACCTCAGCAAGCACAAGTGCAGTAGCATCAACATCAGCAAGTACTAGCGCTGTAGCGTCTACGTCAGCGTCAACAAGTGCCGTAGCATCTACCTCAGCAAGCACAAGTGCAGTAGCCTCAACCTCAGCCAGCACAAGTGCCGTAGCATCAACATCAGCAAGTACTAGCGCTGTAGCGTCAACGTCAGC
>CAJNDF010000042.1 GCA_905221455.1 bacterium
CAGCCAAAACAGCTGGAGTGGCAGCTATTAAAGCAGTGCATACAGTTGGAAGTCTAGATGATGTCAAGGCAGCAGCGAAAGCAGAGTTAGCGACAGCAGCGGCAGAAGAAAAAGCAGAAATCGCAGGCGATAAGAGCTTAACATCAGCCCAACGTGCAGAGAAAGAAAAAGCCGTTGATGATACGAAAGCAGCAGAAGAAGCTAAGATTACAGCAGCGGATGATGCGGACAAAGTATCAACAGCCAAAACAGCTGGAGTGGCAGCTATTAAAGCAGTGCATACAGTTGGAAGTCTAGATGATGTCAAGGCAGCAGCGAAAGCAGAGTTAGCGACAGCAGCGGCAGAAGAAAAAGCAGAAATCGCAGGCGATAAGAGCTTAACATCAGC
>CAJNDF010000043.1 GCA_905221455.1 bacterium
CTGAGAAAGTAAGTATTGATAATGGAACAACCGATGCAGTAATTCCAACAACAGACCTAAATACTAAGATTGCAGACCTAGAAAAACGTGGATATGTAGTTGAGAATAAAGACTTGTTGAAAGATCAAAAATTCGATAAAGAAAAAGATCCAGCAGATGGAGATCCAACACAAGTATTCAAATTACTAGTTAAGGAACGTACAGTAACAGTAACAACTCCACCAACTCCAAATACACCGGTTGACCCTAATGTTCCGGACGGACCAAAATGGCCAACAGAAGGCTTAGCAAAATCTGACTTAGAAAAAGAAGTAACCAGAACAATTA
>CAJNDF010000044.1 GCA_905221455.1 bacterium
ACATGTTCTGTGTCTCCATTTGGTAGTTTCTTACTTTCTACGAATCTGTATTCTGGGATGTCTTTCTTATCTACTGTGCCTGGCTCACTTGGATAGTTTGGAATCTCATTGCCTTCTTTGTCTTTGAAGAATGTATTTACTTTTTCGTAGACATGTTCTGTGTCTCCGTTTGGTAGTTTCTTACTTTCTACGAATCTGTACTCTGGGATGTCTTTCTTATCTACTGTGCCTGGCTCACTTGGATAGTTCGGAATCTCATTGCCTTCTTTGTCTTTGAAGAATGTATTTACTTTTTCGTAGATGTGTTCTGTGTCTCCATTTGGTAG
>CAJNDF010000045.1 GCA_905221455.1 bacterium
GCATTAGAAGCAGCTAAAACAGCGTTAGTAGACAAAGTAACGCCAGAACAAAAAACAGCGTTAGGACAAGCAGATGCAGACTTAGCAGTATTAGGTGATGCGGACTTAGCAGGCAAAACAAAAGAAACAGCAGATGCCTACAAAGCAGAAACTGGAAAACTTACTGCAGACATCGAAGCAGCAAAAAGAGAAGCAGCCGCAATCTTAGCGGATCCAGAAAACAAAACGCAAGCAGAAGCAGCGCTAGTACAAGCGAAAATTGAAGCCTTAAAAGCGAAACTAGAAGCAGCCAAAGCAAAATTAGTCGCTAAAGCAGATACA
>CAJNDF010000046.1 GCA_905221455.1 bacterium
ATTCCATATGTGCCAGGTTATACACCTAAAACACCAGATGGAAATCCATTAGTACCGGTAGATCCAAACCATCCAGAAAATGGATACAAAGTACCACCAGTACCAACAACACCAGGTAAGGATACACCGATTACGTATGTGGCAGATCCACAAAAAGCTGTAGTGAAAGTATTCAATACAACAACAGGAACAGAGGTAGAATTACCAGCTGAGAAAGTAAGTATTGATAATGGAACAACCGATGCAGTAATTCCAACAACAGACCTAAATACTAAGATTGCAGAC
>CAJNDF010000047.1 GCA_905221455.1 bacterium
GTAACCGTACCAGTATTTGGGTCTACCTCATAAGTAGTTGTTGTCACTGTTTTACCAGCAACACCCGGTGTCACTTCAGTTTCTTTACCTTTAGGTGCGTCATCGTCTTTTTCGTAACGTGTGACAAACGGAATTGGTGTTTCTTCAACTTTCGGTTGAGTACCAACTTTGACAACTCGTGTGACAGGGTCTGTTGTGACTGAGGTTGAAGGGTTTTCAGTAACCGTACCAGTATTTGGGTCTACCTCATAAGT
>CAJNDF010000048.1 GCA_905221455.1 bacterium
CACCGGGTGTTGCTGGTAAAACAGTGACAACAACTACTTATGAGGTAGACCCAAATACTGGTACGGTTACTGAAAACACTTCAACTCCAGTCACAACAGACCCTGTCACACGAGTTGTCAAAGTGGGTACTCAACCGAAAGTTGATGAGACTCCAATTCCTTTTGTGACACGTTATGAAAAAGATGATGACGCACCTAAAGGTAAAGAAACTGAAGTGACACCGGGTGTTGCTGGTAAAACAGTGACAACAAC
>CAJNDF010000049.1 GCA_905221455.1 bacterium
AACTTAGTTCCTTCTGGAATTTCTTTTCCAGTTTTCTCTTTCAATGGTAATTCAACAGTGCCACCTGGTTTGCCATTTCCTTTGTCGTACTCTGGCGTATAGATGTCTTTGTCTTTCTCTCTAACTGTTACTTCCACTGGAACGATGTCTTTTGAGCCATCTGGGTAAGTTACGGTGATTGTTCCTGTAATCTTATCGCCTGGTTTCGCTCCTTCTGGAATTGTGACAGTTACTGTACCATCTTTGCC
>CAJNDF010000050.1 GCA_905221455.1 bacterium
TTCGAACCCACGCACGCTTTTACACGCCTGACGGTTTTCAAGACCGTTCCCTTCAGCCGGACTTGGGTAATCCTCCAAAATTGTTTATCCGGGAACAAACCCGTGTCCTCTTAGTGAAAAGATAATATTTCAATTCTCTAGTAATGGACTAAACACTATGGGCACGAGTGGACTCGAACCACCGACCTCACGCTTATCAGGCGTGCGCTCTAACCACCTGAGCTACGCGCCCAA
>CAJNDF010000051.1 GCA_905221455.1 bacterium
CGCCTGTGCTTGCTGGTTGATGCTGAGGTAGACGCTACAGCGCTTGTGCTTGCTGATGTTGATGCTACAGCGCTTGTTGACGCTGAGGTAGACGCTACAGCACTTGTGCTTGCTGACGTTGACGCTACAGCGCTTGTGCTTGCTGAAGTAGATGCTACAGCGCTAGTACTTGCCGATGTAGACGCTACGGCACTAGTACTTGCTGATGTTGATGCTAC
>CAJNDF010000052.1 GCA_905221455.1 bacterium
GTAGCCTCTACGTCAGCAAGCACAAGCGCGGTAGCATCAACCTCAGCGTCCACAAGCGCGGTAGCATCAACCTCAGCGTCCACAAGCGCCGTAGCGTCTACGTCAGCAAGCACAAGTGCGGTAGCCTCAACCTCAGCCAGCACAAGTGCGGTAGCGTCTACTTCAGCTTCAACAAGCGCAGTAGCCTCTACTTCAGCAAGTACTAGCGCGGTAGC
>CAJNDF010000053.1 GCA_905221455.1 bacterium
GCTGACGTAGACGCTACAGCGCTAGTACTTGCTGATGTTGATGCTACAGCGCTTGTTGACGCTGAGGTAGACGCTACTGCACTTGTGCTTGCTGACGTTGACGCTACAGCGCTTGTGCTTGCTGAAGTAGATGCTACGGCACTTGTTGATGCTGAAGTAGACGCTACGGCACTAGTACTTGCTGACGTAGACGCTAC
>CAJNDF010000054.1 GCA_905221455.1 bacterium
GATGCTACGGCACTTGTTGATGCTGAAGTAGACGCTACGGCACTAGTACTTGCTGACGTAGACGCTACGGCACTTGTTGATGCTGACGTTGACGCTACAGCGCTTGTTGACGCTGAGGTAGACGCTACAGCGCTTGTTGACGCTGAGGTAGACGCTACAGCGCTTGTGCTTGCTGATGTTGATGCTACAGCGCTTGT
>CAJNDF010000055.1 GCA_905221455.1 bacterium
GTTGACGCTGACGTAGATGCTACGGCGCTAGTACTTGCTGAGGTAGACGCTACGGCACTTGTTGAGGCTGACGTAGACGCTACGGCACTTGTTGACGCTGAGGTAGACGCTACTGCGCTTGTTGACGCTGACGTAGACGCTACGGCGCTAGTACTTGCTGAAGTAGAGGCTACAGCACTTGTTGACGCTGACGT
>CAJNDF010000056.1 GCA_905221455.1 bacterium
CCAAGTGAGCCAGGCACAGTAGATAAGAAAGACATCCCAGAATACAGATTCGTAGAAAGTAAGAAACTACCAAATGGAGACACAGAACACATCTACGAAAAAGTGAATACATTCTTCAAAGACAAAGAAGGCAATGAGATTCCGAACTATCCAAGTGAGCCAGGCACAGTAGATAAGAAAGACATCCCAGA
>CAJNDF010000057.1 GCA_905221455.1 bacterium
CGCTGCGTTTTTAACTGCATTTAAATCGCCTGCTGTATGCACTGCTTTAATAGCTGCCACTCCAGCTGTTTTGGCTGCTTCTACTTTATCTGCATCATCTGCTGCTGTAATCTTAGCTTCTTCTGCTGCTTTCGTATCATCAACGGCTTTTTCTTTCTCTGCACGTTGGGCTGATGT
>CAJNDF010000058.1 GCA_905221455.1 bacterium
CGCTGCGTTTTTAACTGCATTTAAATCGCCTGCTGTATGCACTGCTTTAATAGCTGCCACTCCAGCTGTTTTGGCTGTTGATACTTTGTTCGCATCATCCGCTGCTGTAATCTTAGCTTCTTCTGCTGCTTTCGTATCATCAACGGCTTTTTCTTTCTCTGCACGTTGGGCTGATGT
>CAJNDF010000059.1 GCA_905221455.1 bacterium
GTAGATGCTACAGCGCTAGTACTTGCCGATGTAGACGCTACGGCACTAGTACTTGCTGATGTTGATGCTACAGCGCTTGTGCTTGCTGAAGTAGACGCTACGGCACTTGTTGATGCTGAGGTAGACGCTACAGCGCTTGTGCTTGCTGATGTTGATGCTACAGCGCTTGT
>CAJNDF010000060.1 GCA_905221455.1 bacterium
GTTCAAAGCGGGTGACGAGAATCGAACTCGCGACAACAGCTTGGAAGGCTGTAGTTTTACCACTAAACTACACCCGCTTAAATGGGAGTTAACGGGATCGAACCGCTGACCCTCTGCTTGTAAGGCAGATGCTCTCCCAGCTGAGCTAAACTCCCTAGA
>CAJNDF010000061.1 GCA_905221455.1 bacterium
GCATCTGCTTGTCCTAACGCTGTTTTTTGTTCTGGCGTTACTTTGTCTACTAACGCTGTTTTAGCTGCTTCTAATGCCGCTTTCTTAGCGTTAACGTTCGCTAATGCTTCGGCTACTGCTTTGGCTGTTACGTTTTCGTCGTTAATTACTGCTTC
>CAJNDF010000062.1 GCA_905221455.1 bacterium
CTACCAAATGGAGACACAGAACATGTCTACGAAAAAGTAAATACATTCTTCAAAGACAAAGAAGGCAATGAGATTCCGAACTATCCAAGTGAGCCAGGCACAGTAGATAAGAAAGACATCCCAGAATACAGATTCGTAGAAAGTAAGAAACTACC
>CAJNDF010000063.1 GCA_905221455.1 bacterium
TCTGGGATGTCTTTCTTATCTACTGTGCCTGGCTCACTTGGATAGTTTGGAATCTCATTGCCTTCTTTGTCTTTGAAGAATGTATTTACTTTTTCGTAGACATGTTCTGTGTCTCCGTTTGGTAGTTTCTTACTTTCTACGAATCTGTA
>CAJNDF010000064.1 GCA_905221455.1 bacterium
CAGCCAAAACAGCTGGAGTGGCAGCTATTAAAGCAGTGCATACAGCAGGCGATTTAAATGCAGTTAAAAACGCAGCGAAAGCAGAGTTAGCGACAGCAGCGGCAGAAGAAAAAGCAGAAATCGCAGGCGATAAGAGCTTAACATCAGC
>CAJNDF010000065.1 GCA_905221455.1 bacterium
TAGCGTCTACTTCAGCTTCAACAAGCGCCGTAGCATCTACTTCAGCAAGTACTAGCGCTGTAGCGTCTACCTCAGCAAGTACTAGCGCTGTAGCGTCTACTTCAGCTTCAACAAGCGCCGTAGCATCTACTTCAGCAAGTACTAGCGC
>CAJNDF010000066.1 GCA_905221455.1 bacterium
GCTGCTGTAATCTTAGCTTCTTCTGCTGCTTTCGTATCATCAACGGCTTTTTCTTTCTCTGCACGTTGGGCTGATGTTAAGCTCTTATCGCCTGCGATTTCTGCTTTTTCTTCTGCCGCTGCTGTCGCTAACTCTGCTTTCGCTGC
>CAJNDF010000067.1 GCA_905221455.1 bacterium
GTATTCACTTTTGATTAACACGCTAGAAACCCACTGATTTCAAGGGGTTAGCAAGCTATGTACCTTTTATAGCATAAGGCTTTGTTGTTTACAACTGCTTTCCGTTGCTTGTCGTTAGCTCATTTTTTACCTTATTTTTCTTT
>CAJNDF010000068.1 GCA_905221455.1 bacterium
CCAAGTGAGCCAGGCACAGTAGATAAGAAAGACATCCCAGAATACAGATTCGTAGAAAGTAAGAAACTACCAAATGGAGACACAGAACACATCTACGAAAAAGTAAATACATTCTTCAAAGACAAAGAAGGCAATGAGATTCC
>CAJNDF010000069.1 GCA_905221455.1 bacterium
GTAGCCTCTACCTCAGCTTCAACAAGTGCCGTAGCGTCTACCTCAGCCAGCACAAGCGCAGTAGCGTCTACCTCAGCATCAACAAGTGCGGTAGCCTCTACCTCAGCGTCAACAAGTGCGGTAGCCTCTACTTCAGCAAGCAC
>CAJNDF010000070.1 GCA_905221455.1 bacterium
AGCGCTGTAGCCTCAACCTCAGCAAGCACAAGTGCAGTAGCGTCTACCTCAGCTTCAACAAGTGCCGTAGCCTCTACGTCAGCAAGCACAAGCGCGGTAGCATCAACCTCAGCGTCCACAAGCGCGGTAGCATCAACCTCAGC
>CAJNDF010000071.1 GCA_905221455.1 bacterium
GTAGCGTCAACGTCAGCATCAACAAGTGCTGTAGCCTCTACGTCAGCAAGCACAAGTGCTGTAGCCTCTACCTCAGCATCAACAAGTGCCGTAGCGTCTACTTCAGCAAGCACAAGCGCTGTAGCATCAACATCAGCAAGTAC
>CAJNDF010000072.1 GCA_905221455.1 bacterium
GTAGCGTCAACGTCAGCATCAACAAGCGCTGTAGCATCAACATCAGCAAGCACAAGCGCTGTAGCGTCTACCTCAGCATCAACAAGTGCAGTAGCGTCTACTTCAGCAAGCACAAGCGCTGTAGCATCAACATCAGCAAGTAC
>CAJNDF010000073.1 GCA_905221455.1 bacterium
ACGCACCTAAAGGTAAAGAAACTGAAGTGACACCGGGTGTTGCTGGTAAAACAGTGACAACAACCACTTATGAGGTAGACCCAAATACTGGTACGGTTACTGAAAACCCTTCAACCTCAGTCACAACAGACCCTGTCACACG
>CAJNDF010000074.1 GCA_905221455.1 bacterium
GCTACGGCACTAGTACTTGCTGACGTAGACGCTACGGCACTTGTTGATGCTGACGTTGACGCTACAGCGCTTGTTGAAGCTGAAGTAGATGCTACAGCGCTAGTACTTGCCGATGTAGACGCTACGGCACTAGT
>CAJNDF010000075.1 GCA_905221455.1 bacterium
GTAGCGTCTACCTCAGCGTCAACAAGCGCTGTAGCATCAACATCAGCAAGTACTAGCGCTGTAGCGTCTACGTCAGCAAGTACTAGCGCTGTAGCATCAACATCAGCAAGTACTAGTGCCGTAGCGTCTAC
>CAJNDF010000076.1 GCA_905221455.1 bacterium
GGTAGTTTCTTACTTTCTACGAATCTGTATTCTGGGATGTCTTTCTTATCTACTGTGCCTGGCTCACTTGGATAGTTCGGAATCTCATTGCCTTCTTTGTCTTTGAAGAATGTATTTACTTTTTCGTAGA
>CAJNDF010000077.1 GCA_905221455.1 bacterium
ACAGTAGATAAGAAAGACATCCCAGAATACAGATTCGTAGAAAGTAAGAAACTACCAAATGGAGACACAGAACATGTCTACGAAAAAGTAAATACATTCTTCAAAGACAAAGAAGGCAATGAGATTCC
>CAJNDF010000078.1 GCA_905221455.1 bacterium
GTAGCGTCTACCTCAGCGTCAACAAGCGCTGTAGCGTCAACGTCAGCATCAACAAGCGCTGTAGCATCAACATCAGCAAGCACAAGCGCTGTAGCGTCTACCTCAGCGTCAACAAGCGCTGTAGCGTC
>CAJNDF010000079.1 GCA_905221455.1 bacterium
GCACTTGTTGATGCTGAAGTAGACGCTACGGCACTAGTACTTGCTGACGTAGACGCTACGGCACTAGTACTTGCTGATGTTGATGCTACAGCGCTAGTACTTGCTGACGTAGACGCTACAGCGCT
>CAJNDF010000080.1 GCA_905221455.1 bacterium
AACTATCCAAGTGAGCCAGGCACAGTAGATAAGAAAGACATCCCAGAGTACAGATTCGTAGAAAGTAAGAAACTACCAAACGGAGACACAGAACATGTCTACGAAAAAGTAAATACATTCTTCAA
>CAJNDF010000081.1 GCA_905221455.1 bacterium
AGCGCTGTAGCGTCTACGTCAGCATCAACAAGTGCCGTAGCGTCTACGTCAGCAAGTACTAGTGCCGTAGCGTCTACGTCAGCAAGTACTAGTGCCGTAGCGTCTACTTCAGCATCAACAAGTGC
>CAJNDF010000082.1 GCA_905221455.1 bacterium
TATCCAAGTGAGCCAGGCACAGTAGATAAGAAAGACATCCCAGAATACAGATTCGTAGAAAGTAAGAAACTACCAAACGGAGACACAGAACATGTCTACGAAAAAGTAAATACATTCTTCAA
>CAJNDF010000083.1 GCA_905221455.1 bacterium
GCTGATGTTGATGCTACAGCGCTTGTTGATGCTGACGTTGACGCTACAGCGCTTGTTGACGCTGAGGTAGACGCTACGGCACTTGTGCTTGCTGACGTTGACGCTACAGCGCTTGTGCT
>CAJNDF010000084.1 GCA_905221455.1 bacterium
ATCTATCTTTACCTGAAAAACAAAAAAATACCCTATCTTCCAAAATATATCTCTCCTACCGATAACTATTTATTATCGCTATACAAAGCACCCAAATAGGTTTATAATAGCATGA
>CAJNDF010000085.1 GCA_905221455.1 bacterium
ATCTATCTTTACCTGAAAAACAAAAAAATACCCTATCTTCCAAAATATATCTCTCCTACCGATAACTATTTATTATCACTAGTATACCATAAATTCATTTTTAGTTGTTTGATTT
>CAJNDF010000086.1 GCA_905221455.1 bacterium
GATAATGGCACATGGTATTATCTAAATGCAAATGGTGCAATGGCAACAGGTTGGATTAAAGATAATGGCACATGGTATTATCTAAATGCAAATGGTGCAATGGCAACAGGTTGG
>CAJNDF010000087.1 GCA_905221455.1 bacterium
ACAAGCGCTGTAGCATCAACATCAGCAAGCACAAGCGCTGTAGCGTCTACCTCAGCGTCAACAAGCGCTGTAGCGTCAACGTCAGCATCAACAAGCGCTGTAGCATCAACATC
>CAJNDF010000088.1 GCA_905221455.1 bacterium
GTAGATGCTACAGCGCTAGTACTTGCCGATGTAGACGCTACGGCACTAGTACTTGCTGATGTTGATGCTACAGCGCTAGTACTTGCTGACGTAGACGCTACAGCGCT
>CAJNDF010000089.1 GCA_905221455.1 bacterium
AGCGCCGTAGCGTCAACGTCAGCAAGTACTAGCGCTGTAGCGTCTACCTCAGCCAGCACAAGTGCCGTAGCGTCTACGTCAGCAAGCACTAGCGCTGTAGCGTCTAC
>CAJNDF010000090.1 GCA_905221455.1 bacterium
GCGCTTGTTGACGCTGAGGTAGACGCTACGGCACTTGTGCTTGCTGACGTTGACGCTACAGCGCTTGTGCTTGCTGAAGTAGATGCTACGGCACTTGTTGATGCTGA
>CAJNDF010000091.1 GCA_905221455.1 bacterium
TCTGCAACCTCAAAACAGTGTTTTGAGCTGACGTCGTCAGTTCTATCTGCAACCTCAAAACAGTGTTTTGAGCTGACTTCGTCAGTTCTATCTGCAACCTCAAA
>CAJNDF010000092.1 GCA_905221455.1 bacterium
GTCAGCTCAAAACACTGTTTTGAGGTTGCAGATAAGACTGACGAGGTCAGCTCAAAACACTGTTTTGAGGTTGCAGATAGAACTGACGAAGTCAG
>CAJNDF010000093.1 GCA_905221455.1 bacterium
GAAAAAGATGATAACGCACCTAAAGGTAAAGAAACTGAAGTGACACCGGGTGTTGCTGGTAAAACAGTGACAACAACTACTTATGAGGTA
>CAJNDF010000094.1 GCA_905221455.1 bacterium
CAGTGTTTTGAGCTGACTTCGTCAGTTCTATCCACAACCTCAAAACAGTGTTTTGAGCTGACTTCGTCAGTTCTATCCACAACCTCAAA
>CAJNDF010000095.1 GCA_905221455.1 bacterium
TCAGCAAGTACTAGTGCCGTAGCGTCTACGTCAGCAAGTACTAGTGCCGTAGCGTCTACTTCAGCATCAACAAGTGCCGTAGCATCTAC
>CAJNDF010000096.1 GCA_905221455.1 bacterium
GCTGACGTTGACGCTACGGCGCTTGTTGACGCTGAGGTAGACGCTACGGCACTTGTTGACGCTGACGTTGACGCTACGGCACTTGT
>CAJNDF010000097.1 GCA_905221455.1 bacterium
GAAGTGACACCGGGTGTTGCTGGTAAAACAGTGACAACAACTACTTATGAGGTAGACCCAAATACTGGTACGGTTACTGAAAAC
>CAJNDF010000098.1 GCA_905221455.1 bacterium
GCTGAAGTAGATGCTACGGCACTTGTTGATGCTGAAGTAGACGCTACGGCACTAGTACTTGCTGACGTAGACGCTACGGCACT
>CAJNDF010000099.1 GCA_905221455.1 bacterium
GCTGAAGTAGATGCTACAGCGCTAGTACTTGCCGATGTAGACGCTACGGCACTAGTACTTGCTGATGTTGATGCTACAGCGCT
>CAJNDF010000100.1 GCA_905221455.1 bacterium
GTGATAGCTGTGATAGCTGTGATAGCTGTGATAGCTGTGATAGCTGTGATAGCTGTGATAGCTGTGATAGCTGTGATAGCTG
>CAJNDF010000101.1 GCA_905221455.1 bacterium
TATCCAAGTGAGCCAGGCACAGTAGATAAGAAAGACATCCCAGAATACAGATTCGTAGAAAGTAAGAAACTACCAAATGG
>CAJNDF010000102.1 GCA_905221455.1 bacterium
CCTAAACCAGAGCCTAAACCAGAGCCTAAACCAGAGCCTAAACCAGAGCCTAAACCAGAGCCTAAACCAGAGCCTAAACC
>CAJNDF010000103.1 GCA_905221455.1 bacterium
AACTATCCAAGTGAGCCAGGCACAGTAGATAAGAAAGACATCCCAGAATACAGATTCGTAGAAAGTAAGAAACTACCAAA
>CAJNDF010000104.1 GCA_905221455.1 bacterium
CCCCCCCCCCCCCCCCCCCCCCCCCCCCCCCCCCCCCCCCCCTCCCCCCCCCCCCCCCCCCCCCCCCCCCCACCCCCC
>CAJNDF010000105.1 GCA_905221455.1 bacterium
AAAAAAAAAAAAAAAAAAAAAAAAAAAAAAAAAAAAAAAAAAAAAAAAAAAAAAAAAAAAAAAAAAAAAAAAAAAAAA